>QHYK01000105.1 GCA_003224085.1 Acidobacteriota bacterium
CACCGACAAGTGCATCCGCCGAGGCGTGTTTCACAGCGTTAAAGAACTCGTCACCACGATCATGGTTTCCGTCGAGCAACACAACAAGGAACCCAAACCGTTTATCTGGACAGCCAAGGCCTCGGATATCCTGGAAAAAGTGAAACGCGGACGAGCGGCCCTCAATAAACGACCATCTGTGTGACGCACTACACTAGCTGTTAATTCCTTCCACTGACGTCGCCAGAACCGCCTGGAAGCCTGTCCGCGCGCGGTTAACGCCTCGCGCCGTGGGCATCGGAGCAGAGCGGTGCTTCGCACCGGGTGGGCGGGTAGACACGTCACCCCAAGTTGGGCGCCGTAGAGCGCCGGTTGGCGCTGGTGGTGAACCATCGAGAAATCAGGAACTTAGAAAAACTGCGGCGCTCTGGAGCGCTCCAGGGCGCTGTGCGTTAACTTGTTGATTTTCCTACGCTGCTAGGAAGCAGGCCGTTGTCTCTCAAGAATGAATCCCAAACCGCCTTTTCGCACCAAATCCAAACAGATCGACGTGGGGCACGGCAGGCGACAGAAGGCAGCTTCTGTCGAGCGGAGCGCGGGAAGGCTCGCGAAGTTCGAGGCCGCGTCGGAGAACGAGCGCGTTATCGGATGCGCCGCGCGCAACGTCCTTCGTGCCCCACGGTAGACCCAAACAGGAGGAGTCGCGGTGTATAATCCAGTTATGGCCAAGGATGTGATCCACATGTCGGAAGCAGAAGCCACAAGCGACTTCGCATCGCTGATGGCCCGTGTGCGTGAAGGCGCGGAAGTCATCATCGAAAAAGACGCGCGGCCCGTGGCCGTGGTGCGTCCTGCCGAACCTCATGTCCGGCTGCTATCGGAATCTCTCCGTCTCGCAAAAGAGCACGGCTCAACAGCCACACTCGACGGAGACTTCGCCCGTGATCTCGAAGAGATCATCAACAGCCATCGTGAACCGCTGAATCCGCCCGCATGGGACTGATCCTCGACTCCAGCGTGGTCATCGCTGCGGAGCGCCGTGGAGACACGGTCGAGCAGTTCATCGAGCGAGTCGTAAACGCGACTGGCGATCAGGATGCGGCGCTCTCCGCTGTGGGCCTGACGGAACTCATCCACGGCCTATATCGTGCGAAGACTCCCGCCATGCGCCTTCGCCGTGAATCCTTCCTGAATGAACTGTTGGCGGACCTGACTGTGTACCCATACACGAGAGAGACGGCGATGCTTGCCGGGAAACTCGACGGAGAGCAGCAGAGGAAGGGTGTGGTTATTCCGTTCGGAGACTTGCTCATCGGTGCCACGGCAAACGTGCACTGTTCTAGTGCAATCGCGCCACTAAAGATAGAACTGCGTAAAGTACAACATCACGGTGCATAAAGAGGGCTTTGAACCGCAGATCCTTTCGGGCAGTTCACCTCCTGCCGGTCATCACATAATTCGTTTGAAAAGAGTCGGTGCGGACGGCCGGGCGAAGAATTGAGGGGCAAGAAGGTTTGGAATCCGATATCGCTTTAGCTAACAACGTCAAGTCACGCGCAGCACGCGGCGGCCTGCAATCTTATATTTTCCCTCAAGAACGATGCGGACTGCTTCCGAATAAATGCGGTGCTCTTCTTTCAGGATTCTCTCGGAGAGCGACGCTTCCGTGTCGTCATCTTTCACCGGAACGACGGCTTGCACGATGATGGGGCCGGCGTCGAGATTTTCGTCCACGAAATGCACGGTACACCCGGCGAATTTCACGCCGTATTCGAGCGCCTGGCGCTGCGACTCGAGACCCGGAAACGACGGCAGCAGCGAAGGATGAATGTTGAGAATGCGATTGGGAAATTGGGCGACGAAATACGGCGAGAGCAAGCGCATGTAGCCAGCAAGACAAATTAAATCGACCTTGTACTCGTCCAAAACTGCGCCGACTTGACGGTCGTATACTTCGCGTTCCAGGCCTTTCGAAGGAATCACCCGCGTGGCGATGCCGCGCGTCTTGGCGCGGTCGATTCCCGGAGCGCCTTCACGATTGCTGATGACTATGGCGATTTCCGCGTTGGGGATGCGGCCTGCGGCGACGGATTCTGCCAAAGCCTCGAAGTTCGAACCGCGGCCGCTCAAGAGCACGCCAATGCGCTTGGTCATAAACAAGGAAAGTTAGCACATGCCCCACCGACCGCAAAATGCGCCCGTATCAGCTGACCGCTTTGCCGTAGAACTTGCGGAGGCCCGTGACAAGCAAGAGCGCATTGAAGAAAACGAGCGCGGCCAGGACGGCCAGGAGCGAAAGATGCGGAAACTGCGGAACCATGGTGCCGCGCAGGCCTTCGCTGGCGTACACCAGCGGATTGACGAGCACAACTTTTTGAAGAATTGGAAAGTTCGTCAGCGCGCTCCAAGGATAGTAAGTACAGCCGAAAAAGATCATGGGCGCAACAACCAGGCTGAACATTAGCCCGATGTGCGTTTGCTGCACGCTGCAGCCCAGTGCCAGGCCGCCCGTGGCGGAGAACAGGGCCACAAGCACGGCCACGGCCGCAAACAGCAGAGGATGATGTATGTTCAAGCCGACGCCGGGGCGAAGCAGCAGCCACGCTGCAGGGATGACCATCAGACCGGCGGCCAGAGCCTGAAGCGTGCCTGCAACGACCTTTTCCATGGCGAGCCAGGAAATATCCATCGGCGCCAGCAGGCGATCCTCGATTTCGCGGGTGAATTGAAATTCCCCAATCAGAGGCATAGCCACGGCCCAGATCCCGGTGCCCACCATGCAAATGGCCATGATTCCTGGCAGTAACAGGCTTTTGTACGAGGGCGGCATGTAGCCGCTGCCCACCATCACGCGACCGAAAATAAAAACAAACATCAGCGGCTGCAGAAAAGTCTGGAACAAAAGCGCCACAAGGTTGCGGCGAGCAACGTGGGCGTCGCGCGCGAGCATCGCGAAAAAAGCTTTCCAGTTCATTCCCGCAGGCTCCTTCCGGTGTGATGCAAAAACAGATTTTCCAGGCTGGGCTCGGAGATATGCACATCATGCAATTCGACGCCTGCAGCGGAAGCCAGACTTGCCACCTCCGGAATGAGCGAACCGCCGCGGTCGGCGTAAACATCCGCGCCGGAGCTGTCGGTTGCGCGCACTTCGCGCACGCCGGAAAGACTTTGCAGGCGCTTGAGGAATTCCGGAGAGTGCAGGCCAAAGCGCAAACGCAGGAGAAAACCTCCGGGGACGGAAGCCTTTAATTCCCGGGGCGTGCCGAGGGCGATGACCCGGCCATGATCAATAATGGCCAGGCGCTGGCAAAGCGCGTCGGCTTCTTCCATGTTGTGCGTGGTGAGCAGAACGGTTTTGCCGCTCTGGTTGTACTCGCGGACGATCTCCCACAAGAGCAAGCGCGTCTGCGGATCGAGACCGGCACTTGGCTCGTCGAGGAAGAGAACCTGCGGATCGTGCATCATGGCGCGCGCAATCGAAAGCCGCTGCATCATGCCGCCGGAAAAGCCGCGCACCAATTGGTCGGCGCGGTCGGTCAATTTGAAGCGTTCGAGCAGAACTTCGGCGCGCTTGGCGCGTTCGTGTGAAGAAAGACCGAAATAAGCGCCGTGAAACGCAAGGATTTCGCGGGCCGTGAGCGAGAAGTCAAGATTGGGGCGCTGCGCGACGACGCCGATGAGGCGCTTGACGGCGACCTGATTTAGCCACACGTCGTGCTCGCCAATGAACGCCCGGCCGGAGGTTGGTCGAATGCGTGTGGTGAGCACGCCGACGGTCGTGGACTTGCCGGCGCCGTTCGGCCCAAGCAAGCAGAAGATTTCCCCGGGCGCGATATCGAGAGAGATGCCCTCGAGGGCCACGATCTGGGGTTTTGGCTGCCTCGTTTTGCCCTTGGCCCTGGGCGCGGTGAAAGCGAAACCGCCAGCGCCAGCACCCATCGGAGAAGGCGAGTCGTAAACCTTGCGCAGTTCGAGCGTGCGAATGCCAGCCAGCATGGAGGACTTTCCTTAAGGTTTCTACGCCAGCGCACCGCGGAAAATGACAGCTATGCGCTTGTCGATAGGCCAAGGAACTTATCACAGACTCGCCAGCGGACAAAACGAACCAGTGGAAGCCCTTGTGGAAGCCTGTCTGGACAGGCAGGTTAGCGGAAAGCTGGTGGCATGCTGCTAGCCGCGATTAGAGAGTTGTGATCCTGGCTATGGAATACGCGGCCAAGCTTTGCAATCCGAGAGGGTTATCGGCGAGGTTAAAGGAGGACCTATTTTCCACCGAATTACACCATCAGACGTCGAACAGAAGCTTCGCGTTCCGGTATTGGTGTTGACAGGCGTGGCCACCACAACGAAATCGGTGCACACATGCTGCTTGCAGATGGCGGTAATTGTAAATTGGAATCCGGACTTGGTGCACCAAGCATCTCCGGCGCAGGTCTCATTCGCCAGCGTCGCATCGAGCAGGCCGGCGTGCTCCGCGGAGTAAGCTTTAGAGTCACGCGGATCCAATCCGAGCGTCGCCAAATCGGGCGCAAAGCCTCTCTTGGGGTAAGTGGCCTCATAGGTGACCTGAGCGGTATTCACGGTGCGCACGCTGCCAACCGCGCTGGCTTCATTCGCAGCGATTTTGGAACGCAACACATTGGGAATCGCGACCGCGGCCACGACCAGAATGGTGGCGACGTCAAGAGTGCCGCCACCGCCGGCCTCGCGAATCGTAGTGTCGTCCCCATAGAGATAAAAAACGGCCGGGGTAGAATCTCGCGAAACTTGCGCCAGGCTTTCCGCCATTTCGGGGGCGACATTCCTCAACTGCAAGGCCGCCATGATCAGAGGATCCTCGTAGAACATTCCCGAAGCGTCCGACGAATGACCTGGCGGTCGCGTTGCCAGAAATCTTGGAGACTTTGCGAGCGAACCGCCGGACTTGTGTAAGCGAATGGCATCCGCAACGGCGTCATGGCTCGAAGCGACGATTAGATAGCCATCCACAAAAGCGTAGTTAACTTCGGTGGGCACGGTCGAGGAGGGAACCGTAACGGAATGGAAGGTGATTCCGCCGTCTTCGGCGTCTGCGGACGGAAGCTGCGTCAGAGCCAGCAAAGTGCTTACCGTTCGCTGTAAACGCACGGCATCCTTGACACTAACAATCGCCTTCCACACCGGTCTTGGCGGAGCAATGGCGTCCAGTTCCACCGCTAGCTCGCCCCCGAGGCAGCCGAGCAAGTCGTCCTTGACACTGAGGTTTAAAGCTTTTTCTCCCCCGGCTATCGCCGCAAACGGATCCGAGGAAGGTCCAGCGAGTTCTTTCATATCGTCAAAAACCTGCGCCATGCTGGTCAGAACCAGTGTGGCTGCCGCCATGGCCTCAGGAGAAACAAAATCCAAACTCCCCAGGCGCGCCGGCTTCGCAAGCCACGCTGCTGTTCCGCGCCGGGGGCCAGTGAAACTTAGCTCGGCCTGGCTGAGTGCCTGAGCTCCCACGCCCCTGCGTTCCCAAACCAGATACTTCACATCCGCAAAACCGCTGCGGCGGAACGACGCGTCCTGTTTTGCGGGATTCGGAGTTTGCTCCAGGATCTTCTGCAGATCAGCCCCGGTCAAAACCGTCACGCCGCTCTGGTATTCCTGCGCAACGCGCTGTCCAAAAGGAGCGGAAGCAAACTCACGGCTACCCTGATCCAGCCTGGCGTTAAAGGCGCGCAGGATTTCCAGCTTTTCCGCTCCCACCACAAAATCCGGCCGAACCAGCAGCTTCCATCCGTCGTTGGGGCTTTTTTCTTTTGCCGAAGCGAGCTCCTGCAGGTCCAGCACGCGCACGCCGGCCTTCGATTCGCCGCCGAATGCATCGATCATTTGCTGAAGAAATTTCTGCAAGCCGGGTTTGCGGACTTCCGCAACCACCAGCAGGGCGGGATTGCGCCCTTCCATGACCCCGGACACGACGACTTCGTCACCCAGGTATTGGTGGACCTGATAAAACTTCTCGAAAAATTCCTCAATCTTGGGGCCACTGGCGGCCCGCTCGCCGCTGTGCCACCAATCGCGCAGCACGGCACTGTCTTGCAGCTCCTGCCGGAAAATCTGCAGAACCTGATGCGCGGCGTCGCCATAGTTTGGAAACGCGCCGTACACAATCGTGGACGCGGGCAGGAGGGGCAAGAGGTGGCTTTCGGAACGCGACGCGGGATATTGGACGTTGTTCTGGAGCTTGCTGAACAATTGAGCGAACTCGTGGAGCAGTCCGGGATACTTGTTCAGCTCTCGGGTCAAAGACGCTTGGGGTTGCCGGGTTGCGGACGCTACTGGCTTCGACTGCGCATCGCAAGTTGTGGCGATTAGACAGATGGCAGCGATTCTGGCCGCGGGTCGGATCCATTGACGCGGTGTTTGCTGGAAAATTCGTGCGCAGCGCATACTCGTGCCTCCGTCTGGATAAGCTCAGGATAGACGGCGCAACCCCTCTGCGCCACCGGAACAAGATGAATTGCTGTTCATAAGTACCCTGTGAGTCAAGTCCAAACGAATCAGGGAAGAGGAAAGCACGGCTCAGTTCGGGCGGTCCCGGGAGATTCCCGATTCCATTGAGGAAGTTACCGGCTTTGCTGCGGGGTGAACGCGGGGCGAGTTCGTGTCTGCGGATTCGGAAAACGGACGCATCGCACGCGCGGTCCAGAAGCTGACCGCCATTCGAAACAGCCAAAGCATGCTTGCCAGAATCCCGAAACGCAGCAACCAGCGCAGGAGCATTGCCAAAAACGTAGCCTCGAAGGCAGGCCATTCGAACCGGAACTGCCGGAAGACGCTGCCGCGGTCGAGCATCCAGTGCCAGGCCGTGTGCGCTACGATGGCCGAGAGAATGATTGTCCCCATGCGTTCGGCCACAGCGTAACGGAAGAAAAGCTGCAACACGGGGATAAGCAGAATCAACAGGAGTAGTTGTCCCAGCTCGACTCCGACGTTGAAGGAGAGCAGAGAAGTGAGGAGATGCGTGCCTGCGAATTGCAGCGATTGCCGGAGCGCGAAGGAAAAGCCGAATCCGTGAACCAAGCCGAAACCGAAGGCCATCATCCATCGGCGCTGCACGCTGCCGGCGCCGGCGATGTTTTCGAGCGCCATGTAAACAATAGAAGCCGCGATGAGCGTTTCGATGAGCGGCGGAAACCAGAGAAAATCCGGCGCGAAGTTGTAAGCGGAAGCAATCAAGGTGATGGAGTGCGCCACCGTGAACGCGGTAACCACAGGAATGAGTGCGCGAAGCCGGCGAAAAGGAATCACCAGGCAGAAGAGAAAGAGAAGATGGTCGGTGCCGTCAAGGATGTGGAGAAAACCCGAGTGCACGAATCGCAGAGCGGCTTGATGCCAGCGGGGATCGAGACGGACCAGTCCCGGATCGCCATCGAATTCGAACGCGCGGACCTCGCCGCCGGGAGGAAGGAAGCGAAGTACGGTGATGACGCGCAAGCCCAAGCGAGCGAATCGCGGCTGAATGGAGAAACGGGATTGCACCGATTGAATCGGACTATCGAACAACACATCCAGCATGGTCTGGTCCCAAACCACGTCGGTGGAATCGGGCAACGGCGGGCCGGTGATGTGGGCCAAAGCGTTTTCATACGAACCGAAGGAAAAATCCGAGGGAAGCGAAATGCGCGTGGCCAGCACTTGAGGATTCGGCAGAAGGGTGTCGCCTTCGTAGACCTCGAAGAAGCCGGCAATCCACAGCCTGGCGGCGCCGGGGAGCAAAGCGCTGGCTCGCTCGATATCGAGATACCCGGGGCCGCGCTGAGGAAAGCTGACGTCCCGCATGGCCCTGAGCGGCACGCGAACGACTGCATGGAGATGCTGGCCTTCGGGCTTGATGAACATCTGGACCGTGACGTCATTAGGAATGTCGTGGGCGCGCGCGCAAATCGGCAAAAGGAAGATAGCCGAGGCGAACAGGAACTGTTTCACGTGGAACACCCGTTTCTCTCTACTTCGGCATGTAGCCGGCGGGCAAAACCTTGTGGGGATCGACGCGCACGACCAAGTAAACGATCTGGTCGGAAGTGATCCCGCTGAACCAATGCGGTGTATTGGGAGGAATGATGACCACGTCGCCGGGACCGATTTTGCGGCTCACGCCATCCTGAATAGGACCGCCGCGCGTGCTCGGGCCATTCAGCACGGTGACAACAGGATGATCCCCGGGGAACTCCGAGAGGTTGCCCATCGAGCCGCCGGTAACTAGCGTCGCGCTGCCTTCGATGACGTGATAAATCTCGGTGATTTGGCTGTGCTCGATGCCGCCGCCGGCTTGCGCCCCGGAAGTTTTCGCGCGATGGACAACGCCGACACCAACGTTGTATTCGCCATTGATGCTGACAACGCGGATGGCCTGATCGCTGATGCGCTCCGAAGCGGTCTTTTGCACTAAAGACTGAATCTCAGTATTGCTGACATCGGTGGCTGCTCCGCGAGGCAGGTGCGGCCCGACGCTTTGCGCGTTCTGCGTTTGCGCGTGGGATTTTCCAGAGATCGAAAGCGCAAAAACAATTGCGAGAAGATTTAGAATGATATTCTGCACGGCCGCTGCCTCCACGAACGAAACTTAGTGCGCTGAATTAGATTACTTGCTGGGCCAGACCACGCCCTGATCTTTCTTGGTGACCGGCGCCATGCCTTTGTAAACAAACTTCTGGACGCGCTGCCCGCGATAAGTCTCCGTTGTGAAGATGTTCCCCTTTGAATCGGTGGCGATGCTGTGCACGGCATAAAACTGCCCGGGCTGGCGGCCACCGTCGCCGAAGCTGGTCAGCACTTCGAGCGTGTCGCGCAGCAGGATGTAAATTTTTTCATTCGAACCATCGGCCAGAAAAATATATTTCTGCTGGGGATCTTTGGAGAACGCGATGTCCCAAGCCGACCCGTCTCCGAGAGTTCGCTTGGCGATAAAGGATTCCTTCACGAACGTTCCGTCTTTCTTGAACACCTGGATGCGGTCGTTCGCGCGGTCGCAGACATAGAGGAAGCCGTCGTTGGAAAGCTCCGCGCAGTGCACGGGATTGCGGAACTGCTGCGCGGGCGGCGCGTCTGGATTGTAAGGGCCGAGATCTGCGTCCTCAGGCTTGTTCCCATACGCGCCCCAATGCCGCTTGTACTTTCCGGTTTCCGCGTCGTAGACGATCACGCGATGGTTGCCGTAGCCGTCGGCCACGTAGAGTTCATCGGTGGCCTTGTCCAAGAACACTTTCGCCGGTCCTTTTAGATTTTCCATGTCATTGCTGCCCTGGCTCTTGTTGGGATGGCCGATTTGCATTAGGAACTTGCCGTCCTGCGTGAATTTCAGAACTTGATTGTCGCGAAAGCGCCCAGGGTCTTTGCCTTTGCTGTTGCCGCCGATCCACACGTTGCCTTTGTAATCTACGAGGATCCCATGATTCGAATCTGGCCAGTCGTAGCCTTCGCCGGGGCCGCCCCAGTGGCCGATGAGGTTGCCCTCTTCATCGAACTCGAGAACCGGCGGAGCGGGCACGCAGCACTCCGCGGCGGGCGGCTTCGCCGTAGCGTAGATTTCCATCGGCTCGTAAGAATTCGTGCGGTGCACAATCCAGATGTGGTCCTGAGCATCCACCGACACTCCGACGGACGCGCCCTGGATCCAATGGTTAGGAAGCGGCTTGGGCCACAGGGGATCCACTTCGAAGCGCGGCGCCTGAACGCCCGCAGCCTCCGTGGCAGCTTTTTTTTCGAGCATGACGGAAGCGGCCGCCAGGGCAGCGAGGAGCGCGAGAAAAAAGGCTCCGATATAGAAGTTCCTCTTCATATTCTCCTCCTCTGCTTCTTCCGGCCAGCGCCGCTTCGCAGAAATAGCGACCCGTAAATCATCACATCCGGAAACCTCGCAGCCTCTGGGACTGCGCCGCCAAGATGTTTTTCTTCTTTCTCGCTCAAAACTTACCACTTAGCTCTTACATCTCGGCTGCTTGGGCCAGCCGGAGATTCTAAATTATTTGCAGGGATTCACAAGCCTTACCTGAACAAGGTGCAGCATCGCTAACCCGCATGTCCTTTGGGGGCAGGTTCGCGCTAGAATGCCTCTTTCTTCTTGACGCCCATCCGCCCGAGGAGTGGAGCACATGGGGAGTAGGACCGGCAGGATTTACGCGCTGGCAAGAAAAGCGGCTAAAGCGGCAACCATGGCGATGCTAATTGCATCGGTGCCTGCGTTCGCGCAACAGACTGCGCCGCGCGATCCCGTCGAGCCGCCGCAAGCAAAACCAGAACCGAAAATATTGCCGCGGCCAGCCGGCGCGATCGCACGGCAGAGCATTGATGAAAAGTCGATGCGCGCTCTGATTCACAACCTCGTAAGTTGCGGAACGCGGCTGACGCTTTCTTCGTGGACTGATCCCAAGCGCGGGATTGGCTGCGGCCGGGATGCGATAGTTGCGCGATTGAACGAGATGGCGAAAGATTCCGGTGGGAAATTGCAGGTTGTCGTGGATAAATTCGAATCCACTTCGGAACGCACGTCCGGCACACCGATTCCTCTTGAGAACGTCTACGCGATTCTGCCCGGAAACGACCCCAAACTTTCGAAGACGCTATTCATCGTGTCGGGGCACTTCGATTCGCGGCCTTCGGATGTGATGGACCCAACGGCGGACGCCCCCGGAGCGGATGATGATGGCTCGGGGACGGCAGTGAGCGTGGAATGTGCGCGCCTGCTGAGCAGAATGGGCTGCAATGGGCCGTGCGTTGACGCACGTGCGGCCGGGCGCGCGTATCGCGCGACGATCCTGTTCGCGACGGTTTCAGGAGAAGAGCAAGGGCTGCTTGGAAGCACGCACCTCGTCGATTGGGTGAAGCAGCAAGGCTACACCGTAGGCGGAATGCTGGACGACGACATTGTGGGAGCCGATCTGGCGGCAGGCGGTCCGCATCGCGTGCGGCTGTTTTCAGGAAACGGCGAGCTGGATGACGCGGACTCCCCTTCGCGTGAGCTCGCTCGCGCGATCGAGGAAATTGACGGGCGCAGCGCGATTCGAATGATTTTCCGCCAGGATCGCTACGGCCGCGGCGGCGACCACTACCCGTTTTACAAGGCAGGTCTGCCTGCAGTGCGGTTCACCGAGCCGCTGGAAGATTACAACCACCAGCACCAGACGCCGCGCACGGAAAACGGCATTGAGTATGGAGACTACGAAAAATATTTGAACTTTAGGTTCCTGGGCAACGTAGCGCGCGACAATGCGGAGGCGCTGCGGCAACTGGCGATGGCTCCCGCGCCGCCGGCGAACGCGCGGCTGAGAGGCGCGGTCATGCCGGACGGGAAAGTCTCCTGGTCGGCGGAAGACGACGCGGACCGCGCGGGCTTTGAAATTCTTTGGCGTGAAACGACCGACCCACGCTGGCACGCCTATCAGTTTGTGGCGGAGCCGGGCGAAGCCGTCTTGAAGGGTGTTTCCACGGACAATCATTTTTTTGCGGTGCGCTCGGTCGGCAAGAATGGCGCTCGGTCGCTTGCTGTTCCGACCGAAATGGAGCGAACAGGGCCTCCGCTGCCGACTCCGCCGAAGCAATAGACAGAATCCTCTTCTCTTTTTGGATTTTCTTGCAGGAAGCGCAGATCGCCAGCCCGCCTATTTAGACCGGCGAGCGTTTGAATCGTTTCAATGAGCCACTATATGGGGAACCGCCAGGCCTAACGTGCAGGAATCGCAGCTGGCCGAGCGCACAGCCGCATAGGGCCATTTGTACCGGTACGGTAAACAGTGCGAGTGGAAGAAGTTAGGATGGAGACTTGGTGGCCGTTAACACTCGGCGAAACGTTTGCGTCTCTATGGGAGATAGTGAAAGCCAGAACAAGGCCCATTCGGAGACCGCCATGCTGCCAAAACTTCCTCGCCTGATGCTTTGCACTTTACTGCTTGGCTCCTTCGCGATTTCGACCGAGCTTCCAGCGAAAAATTTGCAACCGGTATTTGTCGGATTGACCGTACATGAGTGGGGTACCTTCACTTCGATCGCGGGTCCGGATGGCCAAGCCGTGGAATGGTCGCCGCTAACCGGCGCGACCGATTTGCCCGCCTTCGTGGAACATTTTCGCAATGGACAATTCAAGGTGGGGCTTCGCGGCACCGTTCGAATGGAGACGCCGGTGCTTTATTTCTACGACTCCCGCGAAGAGAACGTCTCAGTGCAGGTGAGCTTTTCGAAAGGCGTAATCACCGAGTGGTATCCGCACGCCAGCCGCGTCGAGCCAACGTCAAATCTTTTTGACGGGAGCCTGTTCCAGGCGCAGCCAGACGGAAGCATCACTTGGGATGCGGTGACCGTCTCGCCGCGCTTAGGTGCGGAATTTCCTCGCCAGCCCGAAGACAGCCATTATTACGCCGCGCGCATGACTTCGGCGACGCCTCTTGTGGTAAAAACACCCTCGGGCGAGCAGCACGAGAAATTCCTTTTTTATCGCGGCGTGTCCACATTTCGCGTGCCAGTTTCGGTGAAGTTGATGGCCGATGGCAAACTGCGTGTTGCAAGCGCCGGGGATGAGGAAATTCCGGAAACCATCCTGTTCGAACGCCGCGGAGACCGAATTGGCTACCGGATCGGCGGGGCGCTCGCGAAAGAGACGGTGCTCGATCCGCCCGAGCTGACCGGCAACTTCTTTGATCTGGGGAGAGCATTGGTCGGAATGCTGGTGGCGCAAGGGCTTTACTCGGATGAAGCACAGGCGATGGTGGAAACGTGGCGCGGCTCGTGGTTCGAAGAAGGAAGCCGCCTGATTTATATCGTGCCGGCGGACTTTGTGAGCAGACTTTTGCCGCTCTCGATTCGACCGGCCCCGGCGCAAATCGCCCGCGTGTTCGTCGGCAGGCTGGAACTGGTTACCCCCGCGACCGAGAAAGCAGTGGAAACCGCCTTCGCGTCGCATGACAAAGCCGCACTGCAAAAGTATGGGCGGTTCCTCGAGCCAATCCTCCACACGATGCTGGCAAAACAATCGAATCGCCCGCGGGCGCAGAAACTCAGCGCGTATCTGAACGCCGTCTGTTCCGCACAGATCCAGCAGACCCGCGGCCAGAAATGATCTGCCAATTCCGCTGCCGTTGGAAAAAACCGGCGTGCTGGAAGCCGACAAGCAGGCGTTGAAGTCTTTGACTAAGAACTAAAAACCTAAGCTAGTGTTGGGCCGCGGCAACCGGTTGCGCAAATGTAATGAAGTGGCCGCCGGGATCCTGGACAGCAAATTCCTTCATTCCGTAAAAGGCCGTGCGCACGGGCATGACCATGCGCGCATCCTTCATGGCGGCAAGAACACCGTCCAGATTATCGACTTCCATGTAGAGGTACGTCGGGCCTTTGCGCGGCTCGACGGCCATGGCGGCGGGAGCGTCCTTCTCCACGCTGGCGTAAGTCTGGTACATCACCTCGACCGATCCCTTCTGGAAAATGACAAACCCGAGTTTGTTGCCATCGGGGACCTCGATGGTCTTCGCGAATCCGAGACGGTCCACCCAGAAAGGGATGAGCGGCTCGATTTCCTTGACCAGCAGGACCGGGGTGATGCGCTTGACGTTCATGGTCGATTTCTCCTGATTTGGATTGTCATGGGAAACGGAAAATCCGAGGAACACGGCGAGAGTGAAACCGAAATGCCGGGGGGCAAGCGCCGGGACGCACGGGCGGGTTTTTCTCCTTGAAACTTCTTCTGCGGACGAATGCTTTCCTTGACCGGGCAAACTAGTCTAATTTAGACTAGTTCAAGTCTAAATTAGAGGAGCTGGAAAAGCAAGCGCGAAAACTTCAAGTCAAGGAGATTTTCTATGGCGACAGCACGGCAACTTGCGGAGCTCATCTCCATCGGACCGGCGATGCTGCGCGACTTCGACATGCTGGGAATTCACAGCGTGGCGCAACTGTCGAAGCAGGAGCCGCGCAAAATGTACGAAAGGCTGAACCGCAAGACGGGACAGCGGCAGGACCCGTGCGTGCTGGACACCTTCTGCGCGGCGGTGGCGCAGGCGCGGAATCCGCGTTTGCCCGCGAACCAGTGCCAGTGGTGGTACTGGAGCCGAAAAAGAAAATCGACGGCTCACAAAGAGAGGGAAGCGACAACGCGAGACGCGCGGGGTCCACGGGTCTCGCAGAGAGACCGGCAATCTCCGGCTGAAGGCTGAAAGGGAGTAGAAGCTTTATTGGAAGTGAACGCAGCGCGCACAACTCGCACACCCAAGACTGAGCCCGCACGCCGGAGTGTTCGCGCAAAGAGACCGCTGGCGCTGACGACGCCGGACTTGGTGCTGCTGAGCTTGCTGGCGGAGCGGCCGATGCACGGGTATCAGGCGAACGCGGAACTCGAACGGCGGCAGATTCGCGATTGGGCAGCCGTTTCCAAGCCGCAAGTGTACTACTCGCTCAAGAAGCTGGCGCGCGCGGGATTGCTGCGGAGGTTGGAGACCGGTCAGCCGGCGGCGGGCCCGGAACGCGACACGTTCGAAACAACGGACAAGGGGCGCAAAGCGCTGGCCGATGCGCTCGAACGAGAGGAGTGGACGACGCAGCGCGACCGTCCCGCTTTTCTCACCTGGCTGGCGCTGTCCTGGCAGGCGCGGCCCGGCGTTTTCCGGAAACAGTTGAAGAAAAGGCGGCAATTCCTGCTGAAGGAACTGAACAGAGAAAGGGCCACTCTGCATTCGATCTATGCCGAGGTGGGCCACGAGTTTCACGAAGCAGTGTGGATGGTGGGCTGGATGATCGATCAGATTCGAACCGAAATTCTCTGGAACCGGCGACTGGAGCGCTCATGGAAGAGAAGGGCGCGCGCAGTCAATACCGTGTTCGCGGAAGGTTTGCCGAAGTAAGATTTGGCCGAACGAAGCTCCTCGCAATGGCAGCCACGAGCGGAGCAAGCTGGCACAGCAATGCTGCGCCCCTAGCGGATGAACTATTACAAGTTGAGGGAGCCGCTGAAGGAGACGCGGGCTTTGCCGGATTCAGCGCGCTCGACGCGGCCGATGCGATAAAACTTTTCGCGTCGCTTCTTGAGGTCGGCTTCGACGGATTTCACAAACTTCGGCGGCACCACCAGGATCATTCCCACGCCCATGTTGAAAGACTGCAACAATTCGTCTGTATCAATCTTTCCGATCTTGGCCAGATATTTAAAAATCGCCGGAATGGGCCATGAAGCCAAGTCGATTTCCGCCTTGACGCCGCTTGGAAGAACGCGCGGCAAATTCCCCGGAATGCCACCGCCGGTGATATGCGCGAGCGTGGAAACCCACCCTTTGGTTAGGACGCTTTTCAGCGCCGGCGAGTAGCAGAGATGCGGCTTGAGGAGTTCCGCGCCGATTTTGTTGCCGACTTCGGCGACGTACGTTTCCGGCTTTAATTTTTCGACATCGAAAATGAGCTTGCGCGCGAGCGAATAGCCGTTGGTGTGCAAACCGGCCGAAGGCAAGGCCAGCAACGCGTCGCCAGGCTGAACATTTTTTCCTGTGAGCAATTTTTTGCGGTCGACTACACCGACGATGAAGCCTGCCAGATCGTACTCGCCCGGGAGATAAAAGCCCGGCATTTCCGCAGTTTCGCCGCCGATGAGCGCGCAGCCAGCTTTGCGGCAGGAGCGGCTCATGCCTTCGACGAGTTGCTCGACCACTTGCGGGTCGAGTTTGCCCATCGCCAGATAATCGAGGAAGAAGAGCGGCTCGGCGCCCTGCACCAGGATATCGTTGATGCAGTGATTGACCAGGTCGCCGCCAACCGTGGAGTGTACGCCCATGGCCATGGCCACTTTCAGTTTCGTCCCGACTCCATCGGCGCTGGAGACCAGCACCGGCTCTTTCCATTTTTTGTGGTCGAGGGCGAAGAGTGCGCCGAAGCTGCCGATGCCGCCAAGCACGCCGGGGGTAAACGTGCGGCTGGCGTGATGCCGGATGCGCTGCTTGGCTTCATCGGCGACGGCGATATTTACACCGGCATCGGCGTATTTCATAATCGGCATGACCCGTGTTCTGTGTTCCGTGAAGGCGCAACGCAACGATGGAATGAAGCGTTAAGAAGGCGCGTTAGGAACAGAATGCCGAACCAAGAACCAGCTGAGCACCAGAATCAAAAAATGCGAGTCTGACGACTCGTTGTTGCCATTAGGAGTCTTCCCGGTCAGAAGGGAACACGCCACAGGGTTGGGGTAAACTCCAACAGCGAAAGACTCGCCCACTACAAATTTACAACCGAAAAGCACGAGTCTGAAGACTCGCCACTACAAAACCAAGCGCCGGCCGGGGAACGGCGCAACTTGCAAAGTATAACTTAACCAGGGTTTTCTCAGAACGTGCGGAAAATCCGCCGCCAGCGCACCTCGCCGGGATGAAGGATGGCATTCGCATAGGCGAAGAATCGCTCGCGAAACTGGCCCGGCTCCCAGGCTTGGGGCGAAACATCGAGCGACATGTAGATCATCACCGGTGTGCCGATGATGTCGTTGCGGGGGACACAGCCCCAGAAACGGCTGTCGTAGGAATTGGCGCGATTATCGCCCATAACGAAATAACAATCGGCGGGCACTTTATACGGCATGCGCAGTTCGTAAGGCTCGGTGGGGCCGGTGGTGTACTTCTCGTTCAAGCGCTGGCCGTTGATCCATACCGAGCCGTCGTGAATCTCAATGGTGTCGCCAGGAAGCCCGATGACGCGCTTCACATAATCCGGCGTATCCGGAGCAAAGGGCGGCTTGAAAATGATGACTTGCTGGCGCTTGGGATTGCGCCACAGGGGAACATGCCAGTTGGTGAAAGGAATGCCTGCGTCATAGCCGATGCGGCTCATGATCAGGTGGTCGCCGATGAGCAAGGTCTTCTCCATCGAGCCGGACGGAATGACGCGTGCCTGGCCAATGGCGCCATTGATGAGCAGGAATACGAGGCCCACCCAAAACCATGCGATAATTTCCCGCTGGATTTTCGTTCCTACGGGAACATTCGCTTCGGTTTTCTTCTCTTTTTCAGCTTTGGCTATGTCAGCTTTCACGATGCACCACCACCGGCCCTTCTGTGGGCGCGGGTTCACCGTCTATTGTAACCGAAGGCGCACGCGGTTTTCCGTTGGAAGCAGATTCGCGGACTTCCAGTTGCACAAGATCTGTCGGGTAAACACCCGTATAACAAGACGTGCAGAACCTGCCTTCGGTATCAGCGACAGCTTGTTTCAAGGACGGCAGCGAGAGGTAGCCCAGCGAGTCCGCGCCGAGGAATTTGCAGATGTCCTCGGGCGAGTTCGCAGACGCGATCAATTCCTCGCGCGTGGGCGTGTCCACGCCATAGTAGCAGGGGGAAATCGTTGGCGGGCAACTGATGCGCACGTGAACTTCTTTTGCTCCAGCGTCGCGGACCATGCGCACGATTTTGCGGCTGGTGGTGCCGCGGACGATGGAATCGTCCACCAGCACGACGCGTTGGCCTTCGATAAGGCTGCGCACGGGATTGAGCTTCAGTTTGACGCCGAAGTTTCGGATGGCTTGCGAAGGCTCGATGAACGTGCGGCCGATGTAATGATTGCGAATCAGGCCCATGCGGAAGGGAATTCCGGAATCGAGCGCGTAGCCCACGGCGGCGGGCACGCCGGAATCAGGAACGGGGACAACGATGTCGGCCTCGGCGGGATGTTCGCGGGCGAGCAAGCGGCCGAGCATTTCGCGGCTCTGGTTGACGGAGCGGCCAAAAATGATGCTGTCCGGCCGCGAGAAGTAAACATGCTCGAAAATGCATTGCTGGTGCTGCTTCGCGGGAGCGAAGTGAATGGACTCGATGCCGCCCTTGGAGATGCGCACCATTTCGCCGGGCTCGATTTCGCGGACGTATTGCGCGTTGAGCAGATCGAACGCGCAGGTTTCGCTGGCGACGAGCCAGGCGGTGCAGCCGCCGGGCGTCACAAGTTTGCCGAGAACGAGCGGGCGGAAGCCGCGAGGATCGCGCACGGCGTAAAGCTCGTCGGTGGTGAGGACGAGAAGCGAATAGGCGCCTTCGACTTGATTCAGCGCGTCTCCCAGCGCGCCGGAAAGATTGCGGGCCTGCGAACGCGCAAGCAGATGCACGATGACTTCGGTGTCGCTATTGGTTTGGAAAATGGAGCCGCGATGCTCGAGTTTGCGGCGCCATTCGGCCGCGTTGGTGAGGTTGCCGTTGTGGCCAAGGGCGACTTTGCCTTTGTTGCAATCGATGACCATGGGCTGCGCGTTCAGCAGCGCCTTGTCGCCGGCCGTCGAATAGCGCGTGTGGCCGATGGCGAGAGACCCGGGAAGTTTTGCGAGAACGCCGGGCTGAAAAATCTCTTCGACTTCGCCCATGGCGCGGTGGAGCTGGAGTTCCGTGCCGTCGCTCGAGGCGATACCGGCGGATTCCTGGCCGCGATGCTGGAGGGCATAAAGGCCGAGATAAACGAGGTTCGCGGCTTCGGGATGGCCGGAGACGCCAAATACGCCACAGTGGTCGTGAAAGTGGTCGTCGAAGATCACGCGATTCTCCCGCCGCGCCAATGATGAGCTGAGATTCACGAGCGCGTTATCACCTTCTCGAGCGCATTGGCCCAAGTGTCGCGAAGCGGTTCCATTGGGGAATCGATCACCGCGCACCTCTTATGTTCGATGCGGAAAACATCGCCGCTGGTGACCTTGCCGATTTCGCGCGCGGCCACGCCGTATTGTCTCGCAATTGCCAGAACGGCGGCAAGACTATCGGGGTCAAGAGAAACGATGGCGCGGGCGCCGCGTTCGCTGAACAGGGCGTACTCGGTGGGGCGGGTGTCGTCGAGGTTGACCGTTGCACTAAGTGAAGAGAAGAGGGCTTCCTCGCTCCGCGGACTCCCCTCGGAATGACGGCGGTTTGGTTGGTTGGCTACAAAAGATGCGGAGGCAAAGCAGGATTCGGCGAGGGCGACGGCGAGGCCGCCGTCGGAAAGGTCGTGGGCGGATTCGACCACGCCTTCCGATGCCAGAGCCACGAGACAGCCGATGAGGCGTTTTTCGGCGGCCAGGTCGATGGCTGGTGGTTCGCCGGCGGCCATGGCGGCGATGGCTTTAGAGTATTCGGAGGAGGAGAATTCGCGGGCGAAATCGGAACTGGCGAGTGGCGAGCGGCGAGCGGCGAGCGACGGATCGCCCAGTACAACCCCGCCGTCCAGTAACACCAGGAGGTCGCCGGGGTTGCGAAAGGCGATTTTGAGGACGCGCGAAACGTCGTCGAGGATGCCGAGCATTCCCATAACCGGCGTCGGATAGATCGATTTACCCAGCGTCTCGTTGTAGAAGCTGACATTGCCGCCGGTAATGGGCGTGCCGAGAGCGGTGCAGGCTTCGGCGATGCCGTCGATCACCTGCGAAAATTGCCACATCACTTCGGGCTTTTCCGGGCTGCCAAAGTTGAGGCAGTTGGTGGCGGCGATGGGACGCGCGCCGCTCGCAGCGACGTTGCGCGCGCCTTCCGCGACGGCGTGCATGGCGCCGACGCGTGGATTCAACTGGCACCAGCGGCCGTTGCCGTCGGTCGAAAGCGCGAGAGCGCGCTTGACCTCGTTGGTCTTGGGATCCTTGATGCGCACGATGGCGGCGTCTCCGGCACCGGGACCGGCGAGCGTGTTGGTGCGCACGGAGGTGTCGTACTGCTCTGTGATCCATCGTTTGGAAGCAATCGCGGGTGAAGCCAGCAGCTTCAGAAGATTCTGCGTAAGGTTCGTGCCTTCCGGCGCGAACCGGAACCAGTCTTTTTCGGACTCGACGCGCGGCGCAGGCGCGGCGACGGGGCGATTGTAAACTGGCCCTTCTTCGGCCAGCGGATGCGCGGGTATCTCCGCGGCCACGCTGCCGTTATTTTTGATGCGCGCCAAACCGCCTTCGGTGACCCGCCCAACGACGACGGCATCGAGGCCCCACTTGTTGAAAACCCCGAGCACTTCCTGCTCATGACCTTTTTCCGCAACCAGCAGCATGCGCTCCTGAGATTCGCTGAGCATGATTTCGTAGGGCGTCATTGCGGTTTCGCGCTGAGGAACCTTGGCTAGATCAATTTCGATACCTGTGCCGCCGCGCGACGCCATTTCGACGGTCGAGCAAGTGAGCCCGGCAGCGCCCATGTCCTGAATTGCCACCACCGCTCCGGTTTGCATGGCTTCGAGGCAAGCTTCCAGCAGCAGCTTCTCCAGGAAGGGGTCGCCTACCTGCACGTTGGGACGCTTCTGCTGGGATTCCTCCGTGAACTCAGCGGAGGCAAGCAGCGACGCGCCGTGAATGCCATCGCGGCCGGTTTTCGCGCCGACGTAAATCACGGGATTGCCCGCACCTTTGGCTTTGGCGAAAAACAAATCTTCTTTGCGGGCGATGCCCAGCGCCAGTGCGTTGACAAGGGGATTTTGCGAATAGCAAGGTTCGCAAGCAACTTCGCCACCGATGGTGGGAACGCCGAAGCAGTTTCCGTAGCTGCCAACGCCGCGAATCACGCCGTCCAGGATGCGGCGATTTTTTGCTGCCTCCTCCGCCGTGGTATTTTTGCCGGGGGTAATTTCGCCGAAGCGCAATGAGTCCAGCACCGCGATGGGCCGCGCGCCCATGGTGAAAATGTCGCGGAGGATGCCCCCCACGCCCGTGGTTGCACCCTGAAACGGCTCGACGTAGCTCGGATGATTGTGCGATTCGATTTTGAACGCGGCGACGAGGCCGTCGCCGATGTCCACCACGCCGGCGTTTTCACCCGGGCCTTGCACAACAACCTTGCCGCGCGTCGGCAAGCGCTTCAGGTGCACTTTGCTCGACTTGTAAGAGCAGTGCTCGCTCCACATCACACTGAAAATGCCGAGCTCGGTGATGTTCGGCTCACGGCCGAGAATTTGTATGACGCGGGCGTATTCCTCGACGGTCAGCCCGTGCTCAGCGGCGATTTCAGGAGTCACTTTGATTTCGGTTGCGGCGGTGGCCATCTTGCCTCAACAAACTCGCGCTTTGACTGCACAATCGAACAGAGATTTCTCGACTTCGCAGCCCAGCTTCACAAATCGCACGCGACAGAAAGCCGGGCTGCCCGGCTGGAAATAACAGACACAACGAGATGGCCCATTACGCCGTGGCCTTTGCCGCACCAACGAGCGCTTCCACCATCGAGCGGAAAATGACCAAGCCGTCCTCGGAACCAAGGACCAGCTCCGCAGCGCGCTCGGGATGCGGCATCAGGCCGGCGACGTTGCGCTCGCGGTTGCAGACACCCGCAATGTTGTGAATCGCGCCATTGGGATTGCCGGCATCGTCGTTGGAGCCGCCGGGCTTGGTGTAGCGGAAAATCACCTGGCGATTCTTTTCTAGTTCCGCGAGCGTGGCCTCGTCCACGGTAAAGTTGCCGTCAGAATGTGCAATGGGGATCTTGAGAACCTGGCCCTTCGACCCGGCGTTAGTAAAGGGCGTGTCGGTTTGCTCGACGCGGATGTAAACGTGGCGGCAAATGAAGCGCAATCCGCCATTGCGCATCATCGCGCCGGGAAGCAAACCCGCTTCACAGAGAATCTGGAAGCCGTTGCAGATGCCCAGCACAAGTCCGCCGCTCGAGGCAAACTTCTCGACCGACTTCATCACCGGAGAAAAACGCGCAATGGCGCCGGTGCGCAGATAGTCGCCGTAGGAAAATCCGCCGGGCAGAATGATGGCGTCGCAATTCGCGAGGTCTTCGGATTGGTGCCAGATGAACTCCACGGACTTCTTGAGGACGTTTCCGATGGCGTAAAAGGCGTCGTGGTCGCAGTTGGACCCGGGAAAAACAACGACTCCAAATTTCATGCGGTACCAGCCCCCTGTTGCTTTGCGGGAACGGCTATTTTAGCACAGCACGGCGAGTTGGGCTGGGAAACGATGAGCCATTCTGTGCATCCCTGTGAAAATGTTACCTGCGTCTTTTCGCTCGGCGCGGGGATTTTTTCCTGGCGCTGGGGCGGGACGATTTTCTCGGATTTTGCGCGGCGGCGAGTTCGCGGCGTTTTTTCGCAGCCCACCCAGGCTTGTTCACCTGGCGGCCACGGCCGATACCCAAGCTATCGGCGGGAACGTTTTCGGTAATCGTGGACCCGGCAGCGACGTAGGCGTGATCGCCGATGCGCACGGGCGCTACGAGAACAGAGTCGCTACCAATGAACACTCCCTTGCCGATCGTCGTGGGATGCTTTTGAAAGCCATCATAGTTGCAGGTGATCGTTCCAGCGCCAATATTGGTCTTGGGGCCGACCTTCGCATCGCCGAGATAGGTAAGGTGCGGCACTTTCGCGCCTTCGCCGATGACGGCCTTTTTCGTCTCCACGAAGTTGCCAATCCGTCCGCCGCTTTTGACCTGCGTACCCGTGCGCAAGCGCGCGAACGGGCCGACCGTCGCGCCATTTTCCAGGCGACTCTCGACAACCAGCGAATGCGTTTCGACTTTCACGTCGTCGCCGATATTGGAATCCACGATGACGCTTCCGGTCTTTACGCTGCAGCGGACGCCGAGTTTCGTTTTGCCAAGCAATTGCACGCCGGCTTCGATCACCGTGTCTTCCCCGGCGGTCACTTCCGGGTCGATAAGCACAGTCTCCGGCAATTGAATCGTCACGCCCGCGTCCATGAGCGCGCTGCGTTTCCATTCGCGGAAGATGCGGTCGACTTCGGCGAGGTCTGCGCGCGTATTGCAACCCAGAACTTCGCGAGGGTCGGCGGCCACTTCTGCCAACACGGTCTGGCCCTTGCCGCTTATCACTGCGATAGCATCGGTCAAATAGATTTCGTGGTGTTTGTTGTTGGGTTTTACTTGCGCGAGGGCCGGCCAAAGATCTTCCAGCGTGAAGCAGTAAATCGCGGAATTGATTTCGTTGATTTCGCGCTGCTCGTCGGTCAGCTGCGATTCCTCGACAATCGCGGAAACAGCCGTCTCGGATTTGCGGACAATGCGTCCATAACCCGACGGATCGGCGACCACAGCGGAAAGAATTGTGGCCGACGCGTTGCCGCTGCGATGCGTGGCCATGAGCGCCTTTAAGGTTTCCGTTCGAACCAGTGGGGCATCGCCGGGCAGCACCAGCGCGAATTTGGCGCGGCCCAGGGCGCGCTTGGCGACTTGCGCCGCATGCCCCGTGCCGTTCTGAGGCTGCTGCAAAACCGTGACGGCTCCTAACGGCTCGACCACCGAGGCCACTTGGTCAGCTTGATGACCAACAACAACGATCGTATCCCTGGCTTTGAGTGGCGCGCACGCGCGGACAATATGCTCTGCCAGCGTGCGTCCTCCCGCGCGATGAAGAACTTTCGCGAGGCTCGATTTAAGGCGCGTGCCCTTTCCGGCCGCGAGGACAATTACGGCTAGGTCATGGTTAGACATGGTTAGCAACATATTCTGCGGGAGGCGCAGGCTTTTCGCAATCGGGGGTTCGCCCAGAAGCAGCTAAACGCTAATCGCCGGGAGTAGCTGGGACCTGAGAGAGGACGGTCTGGTAAGCCTGTTCCTCGGCATGGACAGCTTCGCCGGTGGTGGCCGTGGTAATGGTCCAGAGCGATGGGTCGGCCAATAGCCGGCTTACGAGCTGGGTGTGAAGGGAATGGCCAGCTTTGTGTGCCTCAACCCGAGCGAGAAGTGGCAAGCCTGCCAAGGCCAGGTCGCCAATCAGGTCGAGCGCCTTGTGGCGGCCAAACTCGTCGGGGAAGCGAAGGGGACCGTTCATGATGCCGTCTTGGGTAAGGACGATGGCATTTTCGAGCGACCCACCGCGGATCAACCCCATGGCGCGGAGCGGAGTGATGTCGCGCTCGAAGCAGAAGGTGCGTGCGCGCGCCAGCAGGTGGCGGAAAGTGTCCGGACCGACCACCATCTCCACTTCCTGCTGCCCGACCAGCGGATGCGGGAAGTCGACATAGCACCGGACGCGAAACTCTTCCGCCGGGTAGATGCCGATGCGGCGGTCGCCTTCGCTTACCTCCAAGGCTTTCAGCACCTTGAGATAGCGGCGCTTTCGGCGCAACTTGCGCACGCCCGAGTGCTCCAGCATTTGCATGAAAGGCTCGGCGGAGCCGTCCAGAATGGGAACTTCGATGGAATCCATATCGATGAAAATGTTGTCGATCCCGCAAGAGTAGATGGCAGCAAGCAAATGCTCGGTGGTGGAAAGCAGGACACCCTGCTTCATCAAGCTGGTGGCATAGCTCACGCGGGCTACGTTGTGCCCCTGCGCTTCGATAGGGAAGTTGTCCAGATCCACCCGGCGAAAGACGATACCAGTCTCGGACGGAGCTGGAACCAGCCGCACACGCCCACCAACGCCCGTGTGGAGACCCACACCCGCGGTGCAGGATTCTCTGGCTATCGTTGTTTGGAACATTCCCCCACTCTTGATTGTAGCATTTTGCTTGCCAGGTTATACCTGTGTTGTGCTTTATTATCAACGGGTTACCAATTGAGTTCCAATCTTGGAGAAACTGGCTGTGGTAATTCGGCAACAATTTGCCGACCTCCCCGTGTCGGTTTGCCCAAAACGCTTCGTTAAGCAACCGCTTTTTTGGCTTCCTTTCCTTTCTCGGCGCGTCCCAACCGTTGCGGTGGTATACTGCCTTGAGCAACCTAAAGGATGGGGCATGAATCGAGCTGCACGCATTGGCGTTTTATGTTTATCGGTTTTGATCTTCTGTTATGCGGGAATAGGTCACGCTCTCCGCACGACCCCGGATGACAAGGCTTACAAATCGCTGACAGTCTACGGAGAAGTGTTGCAAAAAATTCAGCAGGATTATGTGGACGATCCTAACATGCGCACGGTGACCGCGGGCGCGCTTCACGGACTGCTGGAATCGCTTGACCCGCAGTCCAGCTATTTGACGCCTCGTGAATACGAGGAATACAAAAAGAAAATCAGCAACCCGGGAACAGGTGAGACCGGGTTAACACTCAGCAAGCGCTATGGCTACATTATCGTACTATCGGTCCTGCCGGATAGCCCGGGCATCAAAGCCGGGATTCGCAGCGGAGACTTGCTCGAATCGATTGGCGGATTTACCACGCGCGACATGTCGGTTGGCCAGGCTGTGAATCTCCTGAATGGCCAGCCGGGTACGGGGATCAAAGTGTCCGTGATTCGCCGCGGCAAGGCGGGTACGCCGGATGAAGTGGACATCGTGCGGGAAAAGCTTGCAACGCCCAAATTGATCGCTCAAAAAATGGACCCGGATATTCTCGTACTGCGCTTTCCTTCGCTCGATACTGGACGTTCCGAGGAGTTGCGCAACCGTTTGCTGGACGCGGAAAAGCAGGGGATTCACAAAGTGATTTTGGACCTGCGCGAATGCGGTCGTGGGCCGGTCGCGGAGGCTATTGCCATCGCCCGCCTTTTCATTCCGTCTGGGACTTTAACCACGCTGCGCGGGCAGACGGTATCGACGCAAGTCATTTCGGCTGAGCCCAAACAAGTCATCTGGAGAAATTCTGTTTCCGTTCTTGTGGACACGACGACCTCGGGCGCCGCCGAGGTTCTAGCTTCCGCGATCGAAGCCAATCATCGGGGCGACGTGGTTGGAGAGCGCACCTTTGGGCTGGCTTCCGAACAAAAACTGATCACCCTGGATGACGGAGCGGCTCTGATCTTGACGGTCGCGAACTATTACAACGCCGACGGCAAGTCCATCTTGGAAGAAGGCGTTACCCCAACCGAAGTGGTGCGTGCGGAGACACAAGATGACTCGGACGGGGCGGAAGACGACAGCGCACCCGCGGGCGCTCCGAAAGAACCTGGACTGGGGCCGCGGCCGCTCTCGCCGGAAGATCCCATCTTTCACCGTGCACTGGACCTCCTGAAAACTCCCGCGAAGAAAGCTGCCTAGCAGTACGTGGGCCGGCGTCGAGCTGGTGCGAGGCCCGTGTCAAGGTCTGGGCTCGAAAGCTGGAAAGCACGCGCACCGCGGCCGTTTGTTGTCCTTACTCTTATACTGGCGTCGCTCTGGCTGCCCATCGCCTGCAAGAAAACGCCGACAGATTCTCTAACATCAACAAGAATTCACTCCCTTGCGAAGACTGCCAAACCTAGCGGGCATTCGGGGGCGAAACTCGCCATTATTTTGGACGACTTGGGAAGCAACCGTCACGCCGCCGAAGAGATTTTTGATCTTCCCTATCCGCTGACGATTTCCGTCCTCCCGAATCACGCACACTCGGTCGAGATAGCTCAGGAAGCCGAGCGCCGCGGTTACCAAGTGTTGCTGCACCTTCCCATGCAAGCCGTAGCGACCGAAAAACCTGAGGCCCAGGAATTGCGCGTGGGAATGGCGGCGGCGGACGTGTCCAAGCTCCTCAACCAGTTCTTGGAGAATGTTCCCGGGGCCGTCGGCGTCAACAACCATCAAGGCTCGGAAGCCACTTCAGATCCCAACTTGATGCGCGAGTTGATGCCTGTGCTGCGCGACTATCGTCTCTTTTACATTGACAGTCGCACGACATCGGCTACCATCGCTTACGAAACGGCGCAAAGTTCGCGGGTGCCGTCGGCGTTTCGCAATGTTCCTTTTCTCGATGACGTCGAGGAAGTGAGCGCAGTTCGTAAGCAGCTCGAATTGGCTTTGCGTGGCGCGCGGGAAAAAGGAGAAGCCCTAGCCATCGGCCATCCGCACCACGCGACGCTTCAGGCACTCCGCGAAGTTCTCCCCAGCTCCGAGTCAGAAGGAGTCCGGCTGGCCTTTGCCTCGGAACTCGTCCACTGAGACCACCTCGGCGTTTGAAGTGTTGCCCGCATCTTCTTTCTTCGCCGGAAAAAGAAAATGAATGGCCAGGGCAGAGACGCCCATCGTCAAAAAACCGAACACGCTTCCTTCCGGCCCGACTGTCCCGCCCGTCAACCACGCGGGGCCATGCAGAGCGGCGTTTGAGAGGTGGTGCTCAAACACATAGCCGCTATCAGGAACGGAGAAGAGAAACGTTTCGCCGAAGTCAAAGCTGGCGTGCCACCCCACGGCCAGCCAAAGATTCCCGGTTCTCTTCAAGGCAAACGCGAAGACCAGTCCGGTGACGGCCACGTTGGCTGCTCCGACGATTCCTTCACCGGGATTTCTCAGGTGAACGCCTCCAAACAAAAGCGAAAGACACACGGCAGCCCGCCAGAATCCGATACCTCTCGCCAAAGTGTACTGGGCGTATCCGCGGAACATGAACTCCTCGGACAGCCCGACGAGTAAGAACGCCAGGGCCCACAAGCCTCCCCAACCAGGAAGGGCGATTCCGTGAAGTGCCAGCGCTCCGAACGAGTACCCGCCAAACGCAACTATCAGTCCAACCAGCAGGCTTACCTCACCGAGACCTAGAAAGATTCCCTGCCAGAAGGGCTTCCCCAGGGCTTGGCCAAGCGGCAAGCCGTAAACTTCGGCAGAGCGTCGTTCCAACTTTGCCATCACCAGCGCAGCAGCATAGGCGGAACCAAAACTCAGCAAGTCTGCCAGCGCTACAAATTGTGGTGAGCGAGGGTTTATGGCAAATCCGCCGAGCACCGCGACGGCGCTCTGGGCTGCATATTCGATGAGGAAGAAGAAGGAGACGTAGAGCAATAGACTCCAGCCGGAGCGCAGTCCATCCGGGCCAAGGAAAATACCATTGGAAGGCCTTTTCGGAGGCGCGGCCTGAAAGGCAGGAGTCAGGGAGGATTCTGAAGGGGATTCCGTCGTCAATTGAAACCTTAGAGGCAGCCTCCACCCTGGCCCAAACAATTAGATCGGCCTGCGACCACGGAGGCGTTTCGCCTTGTCCGATTTTACCGCAGTCCCGATACTCTCAACGCCTCCCGCTTGCGAATCCCACTAAGGACGGAGTGAGATTTCGGCCGCCCCCAGAATCCGCAGGCTGTTTTTCTCTTGAAGAAAGCTAACCACCTTTAAATTTTCTCGCTTCCATTCTCCCCGGATCGGGATGGCGGCGTCTCCAGAAAAAGACACATCGCGGTCCGGTTTTGCCTCCCCGATTTTGCGCATTGCACGAACGATGGCAGCATGGCTCAACTCCTGACCGGCATTTTCGCCGCGCGTCACGGATGAGTGCAATCCTGTTTCGGTAATCGCCAGCCATACTTCCGCGGCGCCGCCTTTGCCGGATGGAGTGAGCCTCCCAACCTGTACCGAAAAGTTTTCTGTGCCAGCTTTTCCTGCTGTCCCTTGCGCTTGCGACATGGTCACCGGAGTTTTCCTCCGCGCCGCGGCCTCCGCAATCGACTCTAGGGCCTGCTGCGCCCGTCCTCCCGAAAACTCGATCGTGCCGTCGACGACCATTTGTGGCGTGTACGGGTTGCCATTGCCGAGGACGCCGGCGTAGCTGTACTGCCGCGTCGTCAAAGCATGCGAAGAAAAGGGGTCTCTCCAGCCCAAATCGTCCCAATAGTCCACGTGCTCTTCCAGAGCAACTACCTGTGCATTGCCGAAAGGGCTCCGCTCGGCCAATTTCGCGAGCAAAGCGTCCGCAGGCGGGCAGCTTGAACAGCCTTCGGAGGTGAACAACTCCACTACAACAGGCGAGCTAGGTGGCGCGGGCGTCTTGGCTTCTCCTTGAGAACTAAACGTCCGCGCTCCGAACAAGCCGATGAGGAGCGCGCCGCCGGCAAGGGGGATACCAAACCACGTAGGCCTGCCCAAAGGATTGCTCATAAAACCCCACTCCTGTTCTGCAAACAGCCCCATGAACCCATAAGATACGCCTAAATTGGAAAGGTTACCTCCAAACACCATCCAAACACCCAACAAGAAAACACCATCCACCGACTAACCGTTATGCTACGCTAGACGAGTTATGCCGCCATCCCGGGAGCCCGCCCTCCGATTCGTGAGTGGCCGCCTGGCCCTCGACTTCGTCAACATCTTTGCACGGTGTCAGGAATCTGCCGTGCTTCCGGTGACCTCTGATTTGTCCTGGGAGCAGCTTGTCGCCTTCCTGGAATCCGCGCGAATTGTGACACCTGAGCGCGGGACCGAGCTTCTGGCGCTCCATCGCTCCGACCCTCAGTCCGCGGAGGCCTTGCTGCACAAGGCGCAGCGTCTCGGTTGGGCATTGCGCTCGACCTTCGAAGCTGTTTTGCATCGGCAAAAGATCTTGCCAGAGTGGGTCGAGCCGATCAACGATATCCTGCGAATTACCGAAGGGCACGACAAACTAGCTTCTACAAACCACGGTTGGGAAATCGCGTTCGTTGCCCGCGAGGATGGCCTTGAGTGGCTGCTGGCAGCCGTGGCGCGTTCGGCGGCCGAAATCATCGCCGAAGGCGCGCGAGCGCCTCTGCGCCTTTGTGCCAACCCACGCTGCGGCCTTTTCTTTTACGACACCTCCCGCACCCACCGCCGCCGCTGGTGCTCTATGACCGCCTGCGGCAACAGACACAAAGTTGCCGCGTTTGCGCGGCGGCACGCCGCCGCCCGCCACGCCAGACCCTGAGAGCGAAACCTGACCGCTCCCCACCATCATTGGACGTACTTGGGCTTTTCCCCCTTGGACCATGGATCATAGTTGTGGGCAAAGACGAGGCGCTCGGAAACCGGAGGATGCGAGTACAGCCAGAAGGTGATGAAAGGCGGCGGATTGGGATCAGACAAATCCAGCTCCCCGAGAGCTTGGAAGGCGTGCGCGGCAACTTCGGACGAGTTCGGAATAACCCCATGGGTTACTTCCAATCCGTACACGTCAGCGGCATGTTCCTCCATTCGGCTGTACCAGTTGATGGCCGGCGAAGAGAAGAAGAGCAACACCTCCAGCAGCAACAAAAGAATGGCAAGCGACGCCCAATCTTCCGCGCTGGGAATTTTCCATTCGCGGCCCCAGCGGTCAATCGCCCAATACAATCCGCGAAACATCAGATATAGCGCCACCAGGAGCGCAACGGCTCCAGCTAAGAAACCTTTCCACACGTGCCCGAGGACATAGTGGCCCAGCTCATGGCCCACCACGAAGAGTGTTTCATCCCTCGAGGTCTTTTGAATGAGCGTGTCCCAAATCACCACACGTTTTGACGCCCCCAAGCCCGTCACATAGGCATTGATGGCATTCGTTTTTTGGCTGGCCATCTCGAGGAACATGCGTTCCGGCGGTACGGGAACGCCGGCGCGGCTCGTGAGCTTCTTAATGGAAGCGACCAGGTCGGGATACTGTTGGCTAAGGGGCTCGAACTTGCTAAACAGGGGATCGATCACCAGAGGCATGATCACAATGTATCCGAGGAGCACCAGCACCAAAGGAACCCAGGAAAGTAGCCACCAGCGCCTCGGGCTGTACCGCATGAAGGCAAAGAGAATCGACGCCAATACGATTCCGATGACGACGGTAACCAATTCTTCCTTCGCCCAATCCCGCAACCACGAGCCCCACCCCTGCACAGACTGTTCGTAATGCAGTGAAAGGTGGTGCCAATACAAGCGCACCGGAAGGTCCAACACGTCGACCAGAAGAAGCAGCAAAGGCACAAAAACCAGTCCTTGCACCCAGCGTTTTTGGCTAGCGCTTTCTGCCATGCTCCGAAAGCGCGCCGCGATTCCCAACCGCAAAATCAGCAGCAGAAAAATAATGCCCAGAATGTAGGAAAGAAAATAGAGCGTATAACCTGCGCGGGAATAGGCAACTGCTTTTTTGTACTTCTCGTGGGAAAGAGTGTACTGATCCGTCTTTGCCTGTTCCGGAGAGCTAGCGACGAGTCGAGGAGCCTCATTGGATGGCCGCAGTTGCGCCCACGTCTGGGCCGCCGCTCCGCGGGTCAACGAAGCAGGCTCCAGGCTGGCGAGTCCGCGCGGCGATGAAAGCAAAAGGAAAGGAATCACAACGCAGAAAGGGAGTGTGAACCAGCGATAACATCTCCACCGCTTCATAAAGGCGCCCTGAGATTTATCTGAATCAAGATTCTTTCCATATAAATTGCTGGCATTGAATCGCGCCGCGAGTATGCAGCACAACATTTCCCAGCGCAAGATTTCATCCCTTGCATTGGACGGAGCAACGCGAGACAACGTTTCCGCTTTCCGGGGCACTCGCCGGACAAAGGAACCTATGGTGTCGTTTTCCGGTGCGCGGTCTTGAGGCAGTAATTGCGCACTGCACCCGTAGTCGTCAGGCCGATGTGCACGAACGAAGTGCAACGTTCCAATTTGTGATGGCCGTAGCGATGAAAAAGATAAGAAACGCCGATGGACGTTCCCGTTGCGGCAGCTTCGATGGCGGCGAACGCGGGATGATTGTCTACCAAGTCATTGTTAAGAAAAATTTCCCGCCTGCCTCGGCGGCGCATGTTCAACGTCGAAAAATAATCTAGAGTTCGCGCCGCCCCCACGCCTGCGAATAACCAGCGGTTTTCTTTGTCCACAAAATGGTGCGCCACTGAGGGACTCTCTTGCGGGGTCCCGCTGCTTGCGACAGCGCCCTCCGTTGCCCTCCGGGCCTCTTGTTTTGCGGCGTCCTGAGCCCGGGCCGTCCCCGCTCCGGCACCTGCCAGGACAATCAGAAGGCCGAGAAATCTGCTTTTCTGCAAGCTCATCCCTCTTCCGGCTACGGGCCCCTTCCCCTTCCTTACAGCGTATTATCTCAGCTAAGGCCTTTTTTTCTTGCAACTCGCGCTGCCGCTCTGTTGCCCAATTCGCAACGCAATCTCTGCGAGGATTGTGATTCCCTTTGTCCCGCGGTATCTTGAGAAAGACCCAGCATAGAACTTCCAAGGAGTAAGCCCATGCGCTCCGTCCTATCTCGATCGCTCTTTGCAGCCCTTCTGGCTGCAGCTTTTATCCCGGCGGCTCTCCCCCAATCGCAAGATACGCAATCCGTCGCGGCAGCCGCGCGCCGCGCTCGCGAGAAAAAAAAGGACTCCGCCAAGCCCGCCAAGGTAATCACTGACGAAACGCTGGAAGTGAAAAAGGGCGATGTCCAAAACGCGGTGGCTGAGGAGGCAAAAATCGCTGGAGCTCCGGAGGCAACTAATCAGCGACAAAACGGCGCGCCTAACCCGGCTGCTCCCGATGCCAAAACACAAGCCGCCAAGGAGGAAAGGCTCAAAAAGGAATTGACGGCGGCCAAAGAGCAGCTCAAGCAAGCTCTAATGGATCTCGACCTACTTCAACGCGGGAATCGACTCGACCAAGACGCTTATTATTCGAAGCCAAATTACGGAGCTGATGCCGCCGGCAAGCAAAAACTCGACGACGAGCAACAGCAAATCAACAACAAGCGCGACGAAGTCGAGCGTCTGAAAGCGAAAGTTGCCGATTTGCAGAAGTCAGCAGGTGAATCGTCCTCCACATCTTCGCAACCTTAACCCGAAACCCGACTTGTTCATCGCAGTCCTGCTAGTTTCAGTTAGCGTTAGCGGACGGCTTGAAAGGCCGTTGGTTCTCATCTTTCTGCAAACTTTTTGCCGAACTCGTCCGTATTGTTTCCTGATATTCCACGCCATTAAAGCTGCCGAAGGGAACCCATGCATTACTTTGTGCGCTCCCGGCAGCTGCAATCCGCCTGGCGGTGGTCCAGAAGCAAGGTTTCCTAGTCGATCCCGTGGATCCGCAAGCTTACGAGCTTATCGATAGTAAGGTCTTTCATGCCGCGGGATTGGAGCTTGCTGATGTACTCCGGCGTGACTCCATGAATGCGCATGGCAATCAACTGCTCCGGCTCCGGATGCGAGTAGCCGAGCTTTTGCACCTGGCTGATGAAGTCCGGGGAAACGCCGTGAATCCGGAAAGCAATCAGCTTGTCCAGCTCCACATGGTCGTAGCCACACTTTTTCAACTCTGCCATCCATTCCGGTGACGCGCCATGAATGCGCATGGCAATGAGCTTGTCCGGGTCGGCATCGTAACCGGCCTGGCGCACGCTGCGCACCATCTCCGGTGACACGCCGTGGATGCGAAAGGCGATCAGTTTGTCGCTGTCGGTCACCGTGAGCCCCGCGGCTCGAAGATCAGAGACATACTGCGGCGAAACTCCGTGAATACGAAAAGCAATGAATTTGTCGCTATCGGAAAGATTCACGCCCGAAGAGCGAATCTGATCAATGAACTCCGGCGTGACGCCGTGAATCTTGAAAGCGAACAATTTGTCCGCGTCTAGCCCTTGAAGATTCTTCGCTTTGACTTCCCTCGCGAACTTCAGGCTCACGTTGTGAATCGCCATGGCCCACTGCTTTTCGCTGTCGATTCCTTCAAACCCCAGCGCCTTCATCTCTTGCGCGTATTCCACATCGGGGATGAAATGGAAAAATCCTGCTCCTTCGCCGTCCTTTACGAATCCTTCGCATTCGAACCTGCCTGCGTCGCGCGTGATGGTGAAGTGCACGTCCTGCCGGCCCGGCTTCGAAAGATCCAGCCCGGTGAGTTCTTTCACTTCCCAACGCGAACTCGAGTAAAAATGATGCCCGCCGCGCGAGTCCATAATCGAAACTTCCACTTTTCCCGGCTCATCGGAGCGCCGAATCGTCCAGTCGCCGCTCTGCGTTTGTCCACCAAGCGCCGTGGCCAGCCCAAATGCCACGCCACCCGAGATAAGAATCAATCCCATCACTCGATTGAAATTCATGGTGTTTCTCCCGTTTCCGATTCCCTGATTGCTAGAAGACCTCCGCTTGTTTAAGAGCGATCAATTTGTCCATCGTCAAGTTCTGAAAGCCGTGCTTGCGCGCCTTCTCGATGAACTCCGGCGTGATTCCCTGCAGTTTGGCGCCGATGATTTCAAAGCTCTCCATATGTTGGAATCCCGCATCTTGGAGAGACTTCACGTACTCTGGGGTCACCCCCTGGACCTGCATTCCAATCAATTCGTCCACATTGGGCTTGAGCCCGGCTGCTTCCATGGCCCGAACGTAGTCCGGAGTGACTCCCTGCACTTTCATCCCAATCAGTTCAGCCACATCGGGCACGAGCCCGATCGCCTGCATTTCCTTGACGTACCCGGGAGTGATCCCCTGCACTTTCATCCCAATCAGTTCATCAGCGCCGGGCTTGAAGCCGATCGCTTGCATCGCGCGAAGGTATTCAGGCGTCACGCCTTGCACCTTCATGCCGATTAATTCGTCAACGCTCAGGGTCGCGGCCATGCCGCGCATTTCGCGGATGTATTCTGGCGTGATTCCCTCGACGCGCATGCCGATGAACTGTTCTGCGGTGGGCTTCATTCCCAGGTCGTGGATTTCTTTGACGTAGACAGGCGTGACTCCTTGAATTTTCATGGCAATCAGTTCATCCGCCGAGAGGTTCTTGAAGCCCGCCGCCTCCATCGCGTCCAGATAGGATTCCTTCTTCGCATCGTTGCCGGCGCTCTGGTCTTTTTCTTTGTCCTTGGCCTGTTCGGTTGACGCAAAACGCCTTATTGCCGGCCGCACCACGATCACGCTGTTGCTGCCCTGCTCCCGCGCCAAACCCGAGTTGCTGCGGTCTTGCGCTGGATTGATGTTTGCTGTGGTTCCAAACGCCGCACGCGCCACGCCTAGGAAAGCATTGCCCGCCACCATCGCTCCCACCAGGCACGCTACTGCGACGGCCATGCCTGCCAGGCGAAATCTTCCCGCAGGTCCATCCAGACCCAGCAGCCGGACGACGCGCTGCGAAACCGGGCTGCCGTTTGCCGCCATCACCAGAGAAGGCGCGGTGCGCCACTCTTCCATCAAGGTGAGCGCGCGCGCATAGTTCACGGCATTGCCGCACAGTGCCACGGCTTGATCGTCGCAGCAATGTTCGCGCTCCTTTCGAATTCGCTGGCTCACCCACCAAACCGCAGGGTGGTAAAAGAGCAGCGTCTCCATGCCAATCTGGAAAAGATTCACGAAACAGTCCAGCCTGCGAATGTGCGCAAGTTCGTGCGCAATAATCATCTCGATCTGCTCTTCGCTGAGTCCAGTCAACGCTCTCGCAGGCAGTACCACCACCGGTCGAAACCATCCCAACACTGCAGGTGCATCCAGCCGAAGGCATTCGCAATACTCGACTACTCGTTCGAGCCTCATCTTCCGCTGCAAGGCCAAACACTTCTCGTAAAGTTCCCACGCCACGGGCCTAACTTCGTTCCGCCGCATGCGTTCGATCAGAAATAGCCCGCCCGCCGTCCGCAGACTCAGCAGTAGGACTCCGAGCAACCACGCTTCCACAAACCACAAAACTCCCGCCGGCTGGATCGCCACCGTCTCCGGCGGCGGGGCGCTGGGACGTGCCGTGACGGATACGCCTTGCACCGGTTTCACCGCAATGGCGAGTGCCCCTCGCGCCCCGAAGCGAACGGCCGGATACTTTTGGCCAATCAAGCTGGTGAACGTGACCAGCGGCGCGGCCATCATCAGCGCCAGGGTAATCACCGCGAAGGCGTAGCGCGTGGTTGCTCGGCGGCAAACGGCGTTCGCCATGGCCAACAGCGCCGCGAGCGCTGCCCCCTGCCAGATGAAGTGGAGCAGCGTCCAGCCAAGCGCTTGCAACAATTCAGCAGAGATTCCGTGCGCCTGGATTCTCATCGGGTTCTCCTCTCGTACTCATCCAGAAGGCGACGCAGCTCCTCCAGTTCTTCGTTGGAGGTTGGCCGACCTTCGAGGGCATGAATCATCAATTGGCTGGCCGAGCCTTCAAACACGCGCTGCAGCACGTCGCCCACAAGCTGGCGTTTGGTTTCCGTGGCGGACTGACATGCTTCATAGACGTGCGCGCGCTGGCCTTCGTCTCGGCGCACCGTGCCCTTTGCGGTCATAATCTGAAGGAGTTTCAAGACGGTGGTGTAGCCGAGCGCCTTCTTCTCGCTCAGCGCATCGTGGACTTCGCGCACCGTCGACGGCCCGCGGGCCCACAGAACACCAAGGATCTCCAGTTCGGAAGCGGTTGGCTTGGAAGAGGGTTGCTTGACCATCAGCGGGAGGCTACTACGAAGAGTTTCGTAATGTCAACGAAAATCTTCGTAGCGTCAAAGTGCGCGGCTACACCGTGTCTTGTGCACCTGCAAAAGCTTCTAAGTCGCTCCTACCTTTGCCTACTTTGGCTCCAAAACCAGCGGCAGCCCGTTTTTCGTATTGCCGACAATCACCACCTTGGCGTTGGCGCTGGACGCAAACTTCTCCGTGGCCTCGATACCTTTCCACTCTAGCAACTGCGCGCTGATTCCCGTCGCTACGATCTTCTGGAAATCGGCGATGCCTTGCGCCTCGATGCGCTTCCGCTCGGCTTCCTGTTTTTCTTTCTGCAAAATGAAGCTCATGCGCAAGGCGTCCTGCTCGGCTTGCTGCTTCGCTTCGATCGAGCTTTTCAGCATGGCTGGCAATTGCACGTCGCGCAGAAGCACGTTTTCGACAATCACTCCGCGGGGAGCGAGCTGTTTGGCCAACTCGTCCTGAATCTGTTGCTGCACGAGCTCGCGCGCGTTGGTGTAGAGGGCGTTTGCCGTGTGCGCGGAAGTGGATGCGCGGATCGCCGCGCGCAGCGTGGGTTCCACAATCTTTTCTCCGTAATTCTCGCCGATACTCTGGTACACCTGCGCGGCCATATTCTTGTCCAAGTGGAAAAGCAGAGAAGTGTCCAGAGCCAAAATCAGCCCTTCGTTGGAGGGAACATTGGCGCTCTCTTTCACAGCCTGCGTCTGGATGGAGAGTTTTTGCACCGACTTCAAGGGATTGACCAGGTGAATCCCTTCCGGAAGCGTTTCTCCTGTCACTCTGCCAAACAGCGTTAGCACACCGACGTTCCCGGTTGGAATGGAAGTCGTGCTGGCCATAATGAAAATAAACGCCAGCAATACAATCGCAAGTTGCAGGATTCGTTTTCCGAAGCCGCCCAGATTCGGCATGGCCGGCAAACCACTCCCGAGTTCAAATCTTGGTGGATTAGGCATTTCTTCCTCCGTCTCCGCAGCTCGCTTCTAGAGCAGCCAAGCCGCGCCATTTCACTCTGTATTACGCAGCGTGGTCCGATTTTCTGACTGCTTCCGCCTCCTGACTCTGCACGCACTTGAGGACGCGCGATTCTGGTCCCGCGGCACGCCCGGGGACGCAGACCATGTTTTTCACAGCTGCAACCTTACCACAATTCCTTGTGGTGTTTTTCTCTTGACACCAAAAGTTGGTCAGTGCAGAATGCCCGCCATTGAATGCGCTGTTCCCGCGCGGTTCCTGCCCGTGAGCCTTGGCACGGGAACCTCGGGCTAAGCGTTCTCCTTCGGGGGGACTCCTGCGGGCAGCTTGGTCGCATGGGGATCGGCCAGTCCGGCGGTGCGCTGTTTGGTGACAAACGAAGCGGCTTGAGGCGCTTCGGAAAGGGCGCCGTTGGATTGGTGGAGCGTTGCGGCCTCTGAGGTAAACGATGCAATACCTGCCCGGCTTGACTGTGCAATGCATCAATCCGCAGTGTGAAGCTCGCGGCCACTGGCTGCGCGCGGACGTTACTGGCCCGGTTGCCAAGGAAGGACGCTGTTCTTGCTGCGGCGAGTTTCTGCGCAATGTTCCGCCGCCGCTCGGCCCGCGCTTCCGGATGCGGCCGCGGTCGCTCGCCGCACGCCCGCCGCTGCGGCCTCGCCCCCGCCGATAGGCTGCAAGCAGTTCAGGCTATCCGCAGAGGCCTGCCATACCGCTAGGACCTCATCAGCGACCGACAATGCGCTATGCCGCACTCACCGTTCCTCGTCCGTGAGGTCGTCACCTTCCTCGTCCGCGACAACGGCAACGACGGTTCCGGGCTTCCGCAGCGCCCTTCAACCGGTCAAGGATGTTACGGTTCGACGAGGCCTTTTTCGAGGATTTCTTCGTCGGTGAGCCACAGATCGGGAATATTGGCGGAGCCGAGGCGGAGGATATCTTCCAGGGCGCCACGCACTTCGCGGAGGTGGAAATCAACGCCGATGCGCTCGAGCAACTCGATGAGGGCCTGCGCGCCCACGGCCTCGACGGGCTTCGGGCGGCTCCCGTTATGGTTGAGCTTATGGTAGGTCACCACGTAAATGGCTTGGGGACCGGGGCCATGCCGGTTAATATGAAGGAAGCCCCGGGTTTTGGGCTGGGCCGGGGCGAGCCGCGCTGCTCCTGAAGCGGAGAGGTGTGCGCTCATCGAGTTGGGGTTCCCACCTTGCTTGACTGAGATTTCCCTTTCGTTCGATTCTCACTAAACCTTCAGGGCTGACGGCCTGCGCTAGCTGCAGCCGCTGGTGCTGCCGCAGTTCTCGCATTTGTAGCATGCCCCGTTGGGCACCATGAGCATGCCGCACTCGCTGCAAGTCGGCGCACCTTCGTGCGCATGGGTCGGCTTGGTGGTAGCCGATGGCGTGGGAAGGGAAGCCAGCGCCGAGAGAATCGCCGGAGCGGGGACGGCGCTTTCCGCGGGAGCCGCGCCGCCATTCAGCTTAAGGTAGTCCGAAGAAATAAAGCGTCCACCAAGCCACCGCGCGATGTAATCCAGCACGGAGGAAACGAAGCGAATGTTCGGATTTGCCGTGATGCCGGAAGGTTCGAAGCGTGTGTTCAGCAGCTTGTCGACAAACACCTTCAGCGGCACGCCGTATTGCAGGCCGAGCGAAATGGTGAGCGCCAAACCATCCATGATGCCGGAGAGCGTGGAGCCTTCCTTGGCCATCTTGATGAACACTTCGCCGGGGCGTCCATCACCGTACATTCCCACGGTGATGTAGCCTTCATGGCCGCTCACGCTGAATTTGTGAGTCACCGAAGCGCGCTCGTAGGGCATTTTTTCGCGCTGGGCGCGCGCAAAGAGTTCGCGCTGCATCGGCTCCGCCGCCCCAGATGAGGGCGCGGCTTCGGCCTTCTTGTCTTCCTTCTTCGCGTCCTTGGCTGCGCTGAGGGGCTGCGAACGTTTCGAATTGTCGCGGTAGATGGCCACAGCCTTCAGCCCGAGCCGCCATGATTCGATATAGGCCTTCATGATGTCTTCGGCCGTGGATTCCTCCGGCATGTTGATGGTCTTGGAGATCGCGCCGGACAGGAACGGCTGCGCCGCGGCCATCATCTTCACGTGGCCGGTCCAGCTGATAGAGCGTCCGCCGCCCGGCGGCGCGAGTGAGCAATCGAACACCGGCAGATGCTCTTCCTTCAGGTACGGCGCGCCCTCGATTTTTCCGTTCTTATCAATGTAGGAAACGATTTCGCTGCACTGTTCCGGCGTGTAGCCGAGCTTCATCAATGCTTGCGGCACAGTGTTGTTGACAATCTTGATGAGCCCGCCGCCAACGAGCTTCTTGTATTTCACCAGTGCGAGGTCCGGCTCGATGCCCGTGGTGTCGCAATCCATCATGAAGCCGATGGTGCCCGTGGGAGCGAGCACGGTTACCTGCGAATTCTTGAAACCGAATTTTTCACCGTGATGCAGCGCGGTGTCCCAGGATTCCTGGGCCGCCAGGAACAATTCCGGCTGCACATGTTCGGGCTGGATGCCGCGCATGGCTTCGCGATGCATGCGAATCACGTCGACCATCGGTTCGCGATTGACTTCATAGCCGGGGAATGGTCCCATGCGCTCGGCGATGCGCGCCGATTGTGCATAAGCTTCGCCGCACATCAGCGCGGTGACGGCGCCCGCCATGTCGCGCCCTTCCGCGGAGTCGTAGGGCAGCGCCATAAACATGAGCAGCGCACCAAGGTTGGCATAACCGAGCCCCAGCGGGCGGAAACTGTGAGAATTCCCGGCGATCTTCGGCGTCGGATAGCTCGCGTTGTCCACCAGAATTTCCTGCGCGGTGATGGTCACTTCAACGGCGTGTTGGAACGCCGGCACATCGAACTGGCCGCTGGTGGTGACGAACTTCATGAGATTCAGGGAAGCCAGGTTGCAGGCCGTGTCGTCCAGGAACATGTATTCGGAGCACGGATTGCTGGCGTTGATGCGCGCCGTGTTCCTGCAGGTGTGCCAGCGGTTCACGGTGGTGTCGTACTGCATGCCCGGATCGCCGCAGTGCCACGTGGAAGCGGCAATCTTCATCATCAGGTCGCGCGCGCGCAGCTTTTCCACTGGCTGGCCATCGTGGACGTTCTTCGTCCACCAATCCTTGTCTTCGATCACGGCGCGCATAAAGTCGTCGGTGACGCGCACGGAATGGTTGGCGTTCTGGAAGAAGATGGAGCTGTAAGCGTCGCCGTCAATCGAGCTGTCGTAGCCCTGCTCAATCAGCACGTGGGCCTTGCGTTCTTCCTTCCTCTTGCATTCGATGAACTCGACGATGTCCGGGTGGTCGATGTTGAGGATGACCATCTTGGCGGCGCGCCGCGTTTTGCCGCCGCTCTTGATGACGCCGGCAAAAGCATCAAAGCCCTTCATGAAGCTGACCGGACCGGAGGCGATGCCGCCGCCGCTGAGAGTTTCCTTACTTCCACGCAGAGTGGAGAAATTCGTTCCCGTGCCGGAGCCCCACTTGAATAACATGCCCTCCGTCTTTGCCAAATCCATGATGGAGCCCATGTCGTCCTTCACGGAGTTGATAAAGCAGGCGGAGCATTGCGGCTTAGGCTGCACGCCAACGTTGAACCAGACCGGCGAATTGAAAGCCATCTTCTGCTCGACCAGCAGGTGGGTCAGCTCGTCGCGGAAGGCGTCGCGCGAGGCGGCATCGGCAAAGTACCCCCCCTGCTCGCCCCAGCGAACAATGGTATTGGCCACGCGGCCGATGAGTTGGCGCACCGAAGATTCGCGCTCAGGCGTGCCCATCTTGCCGTGGAAGTACTTGCTGGCGACGATGTTGACGGCGGTTTGCGACCAGGTCTTGGGCACTTCGACGTCTTCCTGGCGGAAGATGGTCGCGCCTTTTTCGTTGCCAATCAGGGCAACGCGCTTTTCCCATTCGACGGCGTCGAAAGGCGATTTCTTGCCGTCGGTAAAGTGCCGAGAAAAGACCAGACCTTTGCCCGTGCGCGCCGGAGTTTTCTGCTCGGCCATATCCGCCGCCGGGGAATTTGAGTTCAGTGCGTGCTTCAAGGTAGCCATTTGTCCCTCCGCGCCTCGGATCCCGCCGACGTGCGGGAAGACCCTATTATTTTACTCCCCTGCCGGGGACCGCGCCCGGCTTCAGGGCTGGGCGGAAGCTGGCGCAACTTGATTCCAAGGTTCATAAAGCCGCCGAAAAAAAGACGACTGCCGGGCAGTCGCAGGTAAATTCGCGCGAAGTGCCAATGCCCTGCCGACGGCCGCTCATTCGCACTCAGCCTCACAGCAGGTGCTCCGCTGACATCCGGGCGCGGAGCAGGTACCTCGCGCTCGCTTTTTCGCTTGAAACCGGGCAGCCTCTCGTGTGCGCCCGGACCTTCGCTCGGTCTCGACGCGGTCCGCGTGGTGCCTCACGTCCCCCGAATCTGGAGTTGCAGTATCAACGGATGCGAAAACCCTGTCAAGAGAAAAACGCAAAGTATGGTTAATATTTCGTACCATCGTCTATTTGTAGTGGTCCCTTTCCCACGGCATCACACGGGCTTCAACACTTTTTGCACAGCCTCTCCTCGCGCTAAACTGCATCCGTTGAATTCAACAATGAAGCGAACTCTTATCCTTCTGCTTTTCCTCGGACTTCTTTCTTCGCAGCTACTTGCGCAAGAAAAGGCTTCGGCGCAACCGGCCGGCTCCACCGCGATGCAGCCGGCTTTGGGAAAGAAGCTCCACATCCGGGGAATTCACAACGCGGGAAAAATCAACGACTCGCTTTATAGAGGGGCGCAGCCAGAACAAACCGGACTCGGCGAGCTGAAAAAACTAGGAGTAACGACGATCGTAGATCTTAGGAGAGAAGACCGCGAAAAACTCGATTGGGAACGCGGCGCCGCGGCTGCTCTGGGCATGCGGTTTGTGCATATTCTAGTGAGCGGGTGGGCACCTCCGAGTGACCAGCAGGTGGCGCAATTCCTGGAATTGTTTCGCGATGATCCGCACGGAAAGGTTTTCCTGCATTGCCGATTCGGAGACGACCGCACTGGCGTGTTTGTAGCCGCTTACCGCATCGCGGTAGACAAATGGCCGCCGGAGCAAGCTATAAGAGAAATGTACTTTTTTGGCTTTAATGGCTTCTGGCATCCCTCGATGAAGAAGTTCATCCGCGAATTTCCTGACCATCTCCGCTCTGAGCCAGCCCTTGCGCCATGGGCCCAAACATCCTTGCATGGAACGAGATGCAGTTGGGTTCAGAAGGGGAAAAGCACCTGCACCTCTTATCCCCGCTCCAATAACCTCCATATTATGAATACGTTATCATAGGACCTGTACTTTCGCTCCTTTCCTAGTACCGGCGTACCCCGCCAAAACGTTACCCTCGCTTCATTCCAAGCTCCGCCCCCTCTTCTTACCCTGGAACCCTGGATTGCAAGCCAGCTTTCACCAGGGAGAGACGGCGATGCAGGTTGGAAGATACGAAATCCTAGAGATCATCGGCTCTGGTGCTCACGGCCGAGTAGCGCGAGCCCACGATCCTCTCATCAGCCGGCTTGTGGCTATCAAGCTTTTCCCCAAGGAACTGGCCCATGGAGAAGCCCGGCAGCGCTTCATTCAGGAAGCGCGCGTGGTGGGGCAGCTTTCTCACCCGGCCATTATCACACTGCACGACATGGGCATCGACGAAGCCAGCCATACGCCTTACCTGGTGATGGAGTACCTCGAGGGCCAGCCGCTGGATCGCATTCTGGACAAGAACAGCGTTCCTTTTCAGAAAGCCTGCGCTTGGGCCGGGCAAGTGGCCAGCGCGTTAGGCGTGGCGCACCGCAAGGGCGTCATTCACGGCGACGTCAAGCCGGCAAATATGCTTATCACCGAAGACGGCCGAGTGAAGCTGATGGACTTTGGCATGGCGCGGCTTGCCAGTCACGATACAAAAACCACGGCCCTTGCGGGAACACCGGCATACTGGTGCCCGGAGCAGATTCTGGGCAAGGCCCAGGATGCACGTTCGGACCTATTCTCCTTGGGCATCGTTTTGTATGAAATGGTAACCGGGCAGCGTCCCTTTGACGCGGACTCGCTGCAGGGCATCTGCTCGCGCGTTCTTTCTTCGACGCCGCTTCCGCCGTCCCACGCGAATCGTTCGCTGCCAGCCGCGTTTGATGACATTGTGGCGCGCTGTCTGGCGAAGGATCCCGCTGCACGCTATTCCCAAGCGGAGGCTCTCGCGCAGGAACTTTTCCCTCTGGCGCGGCACACCCCGCTTCCGGGCCCCGCGGCGCAGGCGAGCGGCAACGGGCATGGGAACGGGTTGCGCGACCGCGCGGGGCGGCTCCTGCGCTCAGCCTAAATGATCACCTTGCAAAAAAACCGCTATGAAGCCTTGGAGTTCATCGGCTCCGGAACTACGAGCCGTGTGGAACGGGCGCGCGACAATGTCATCGGCCGCACCGTGGCCCTGAAGACCTTCATCCACAGTTTTGGTGAAGACCTGGAAGAGCTGTTCCTGCGCGAGGCGCAACTGGTGGGCCAGCTTTCGCATCCCGCCATCGTGCAACTCTTCGACGTAGGCATCAATCGAGAAGGAATGCCTTTCCTGGTCATGGAATACATCGCCGGGAAGACTTTGGAAGACTACCTGGAATCTTCCCACCTGACCGTGCAACGGGCTTGTGCCTGGGCCGCGGACCTGGCTCGCGCGCTAGCGCTGGCCCACCGCACGGGAATGATCCACGGCGACATTAAACCCGGGAACATATTCGTGACGCCGGAAGAGAAAGTGAAGCTGGGCGACTTCGGCATCGCCCGGCTTGCAACACAGACTTCTCCGGCTTCCGGCTCCGAACCCGTTAAGGGCACGCCGGCATACCTGGCGCCAGAGCAGATGCTGGGCGCATCGCAGGACCAGCGCTCCGACCAATTTTCCTTCGGGATCGTGTTTTATCAACTGCTGACCGGTACCCGGCCGTTTGCAGGAGATTCCGTCGGCGCGGTGTGCTCAGAAATTTTGTATACGGAGCCACCGGCGCCGTCGAAACGCAATCCCGCGGTGCCAAAGGAGCTCGATCGCGTGGTCGCCCGGTGCCTGGCTAAAAATCCGCTGGAGCGATTCGATTCTTTCCAGCAACTCGTAACTTTTCTTTATCCCTATACGCGCTCGCGGCCGCGGCTCCCTGCCTTGACCGCGGCAAAACGCTCGTGGTGGATGCAGCCGTCAAAACACCGCGACGTTTGGATGGCGGCGGCGGCCGGTATTTTCCTCGTGGCTTTTCTTCAGCTTCCGACCGCGCTGCGTGCGCGGTTTGGAAATCCCCCGCCTCCACCCCGCTTGTACTATCGGCCTGGAGTGCCGTATGAAGCGTTTAGCTATACCAAGCAAAGGGCAGAGGGGGAACCGCAGACTGACGCTCCAGACCAAGCACCGAGACAAACGGGGAAGAAAGAATCACCCGCACCTGCAATCCATGTACAGAAAATCGCGCTGGCTTCGCTCAATCGCCCTAACGATTCTTTAAGTTCAGGGTCAAGACCCATACGGGGGCGCGCTCCACGTCTCCCCGATTCCCACTCCGAATAAGTGACGAGAGTCTGGTTTCAGAATTCTTTGAACAACAAAAACGATCGGAGTGAAAAGAAGAGCCTGTATGCCTTATTCGTAGCGCAACGCTTCCACGGGATGGAGCTTTGAGGCTTTCATTGCCGGCCACACGCCAAACACGAGTCCTACGGTAACGCTCACCACGTCTCCCGTTACGGCAGCCCACAGGGGCACCCGGCTCCGCCAATGTAACGTGAACTTGACCAGCAACACCAAGGCATTTACAAGGATGAGCGCCAGAACGCCCCCGGCCCCCGTGAGCGTCATGGCTTCCAGCAAGAACTGCCAGGTAATATCGCTGCTTTTTGCGCC
>QHYK01000106.1 GCA_003224085.1 Acidobacteriota bacterium
CCACCAAGAACCGCCCCGTCTTGGGCCAACCCGCGTGCGCGTGGAGCGCACACGGCTCGTCTCACCAGTCGACTGCTTCGCCTGCTCGATGATTATGGCGCCAGCGGACTCACCGCGGCTCTGCGCGAGGCCCTCGAACAGCGCCCTCCGCGCGTCTCTTCGGTGGCCTTTATCCTGGTCCGCCGCCACCCACCTGCTGCCAGCTGAAAAAAACAAAAAAGCAGCGCCTAAACCCGGGCATATTCCCCCCTCTCCTCGATAACCCAGGAGTGTCCGGTCATTTCTCCGGTGGCAACGCTCAAAATCACCTGATTTTTCGGGGCTTTTTTCGTTGCCAAAAAGTGGCCACACCCTGTCGAAGTTCCACCCACCCCTCGATCAACTCAGGTCTAATCATCGTTGGCCCGTGATTTTCGCCACTCATGCCGAGCGAATACCCGTTTGCAAGGTAATCCGGGATGTCTCGCTCATCGGCAAGCGGAATATACGGACCTCTTCTTATGGGGCTTACGTGATAGCGGCCATCTTCTTGGTATCGATGTGGGAGCAGACGAACGGATTTCCCACCACGGTGTATTATTGCGAACATCATTGTATCGCCTCCGACTTCACAGGTGGGAAACATCACAGAGCGGTTAGATCGGCGAGCAACCGGGCTGAGCTCCCGCCTTTAGGACCCTGAAACTGCGAGTTGAATCCTAGGCCGAAAAGACGTCCATTGCAATGGAGGGTAGAATATTTCAGTTAAACAGTGAGTAACATCGTCCAACAATCTTCGCGATGTTTTCGTGACGACGCCGTCTTGATCGGAGGCACTTGGAAGCCTGCCGGGAATATTCAAGAACCACTGAGGTTTTTCACCGTATCTGTTGCCAAGCCCACCGGATTGCGCCTGCGTCGCTCTTGTGAGCCATAAGCATGCAAGCCGCCCAACAAACCAATGATAGGATAAAGATCGACTAGGAGGAACAATGGCCAACCTTAAGATCGCATGGATCGCAGGCTGGACTTGCGGCGATCAGTCTGGCTCAGTCAAGTGGCTCTGAGTCTGTCTGGCCGTGATCCTCGATGCGTTCTCCCGCCGAGTGGTGGGCGGGGCCTTGGACCGCACCCTGGCCGTGCGCTTGACGGTTTCGGCGCTGCAGCAGGCCATCGAAAGACCAAGCCCGGGATCAGGCTTGGTGCACCACTCGGATCGCTCGGCTCCGTCCCCCAACACCACTTTTTTCTCCGCTCGCGCCCAACCCCGCCGCCAGGCTTCGGCATAGAGACGGCGACCGAATTCCTCACAATTCTCGATGGCACCCACATAGCTGGTCGAAGCTTTGCCCCGTAGGGGATAGCCTTCCTCATCCACGGTGGTCTGCGTGAATACGCAACCCAACTTGGCCTCGCGCGTGTGGGCCAGTTGGCCGTCTGTTTTGGCGGCGGTGGGCCGAGAGTGAAGGCCGTGCAACATCCGTCGAACGCCGGGCTAGAGTTCCGTGTGGTGATGCCCGCAGTGCGATGGGGGCCGGACGAACGAGGAAGGCCTCGTGAGCAAGATTCCCTAACACCACCCGCTGCGGCGTCTTTGCCACCTCTCAACGCACACGTTGAGTTGCAACCCAACAAGCAAGTCTCCCGTCCTCTAAACGCTGACAGTAGGCCACCCGCGCTGGTAACTTCAGGTTTTCCTCCGCTACATTCAAAAGGAGTGGCTTTCCCGGATTGCATATTGAATCGGTAATGACGCGTGTGCCCAGGGGGCTCACGTTTTCAGTAGTGGCCCCATGTTTTTCCATCGGCGATTCGTCCAAGTACAGAAGCAACTTCTGCTTTGGCAATCCTACGTCGTATCGGCCAGTCGGAACCTGCATCCTTCGCACTCTCTCGTGTCGGTCTTTCTGCGACGACCGGGGCTGGCCCTGGGCCGGGTGGAGTTCACAAGAAGGTAATGATCCGTCAATTTGTCAGCCATCGCGCACCAACCAAACCGCACACTATCAGTTCCGGCAATTGATAAGGGGAGTTGTGCAGCACTTGAATTCTTCTTAAAGGGGATTAGGTGTTCATTTGTAATTGATTTAGGTATGATGCGTTTCCATGAGCAAACCATCGGACTTAATTCAGGGAACCCTCGATCTGCTGATTCTCAAGACCATCGCACTTGGGCCGATGCACGGGTGGGCCATCGCGAAGCGGATTCAGCTGGTGAGCAAAGAAGTGCTGCAGGTGACGCAGGGAGCTCTGTATCCGGCGCTGCACCGGCTCGAACAGCAGGGTTGGGTGCGCGGCGAATGGCGCGAAAGCGAAAGCGGGCGAGAAGCGAAGTTTTACAGCCTCACGAAGGCCGGACGAGTGCAGCTCGATAAGGAACTGGAGCAATGGCAGCGACTATCGAGCGCCGTCGTGCTGGTGATCAACGCGGCGCAGGAGGCGTGAGATGGAGACCGGGCGCTGGTGGGACGTGCTTCGAATGAGGTTTCGCTCGCTGGCGAAGCGGCAGCGGTTGGAGAGGGAGCTCGACAAAGAGCTGCGCTATCACATTGAACGGCAGACGGAAGAAAACATCGCGGCTGGAATGAACGCGCGTGAAGCACGGGAAGCCGCCGCGCGCATATTAGGGGGAGTAAGCCAAATCGAGGAGGAGTGTCGAGATATGCGCCAAACACAATATATCGACAACTTTCTGCAAGACTTACGGTACGCGGTGCGCATGCTCGGTAGGGGCCCAGCATTTGCAATGGTGATTGTTCTGACGCTGGCGTTGAGCATTGGTGCCAACAGCGCAATTTTCAGCGTGATCGACGGGGTTCTGCTGAAGCCCCTGCCGTATCCGCAAGCGGAGCGCATTGCGCGGGTTTTCTACAGGAGCAAGGCTTATCCCAAGTTCCCTGTGAATCCGTGGGATTTTCTGGATTTTCGAGCGCGAAACCGCTCATTCGAGAATTTTGCGATGTACACACATGCCGATGTACAACTTTCCGGCACGGGTAGCGATCCCGTGAAGCTCTCGGCGTTTCGGATTAGCTCCGGCTATTTCCGCGTGCTTGGTGTGCAGCCGGCGCGCGGACGCGAATTTGATTTTTCGGAAGAGCGGCCGGGAAACGGAAACGTAGTGATCCTAAGTGACCGGGTCTGGCGGAATCAGTTTGGCGCAGCGGCGGACATTCTGGGCCGCAAGGTACTACTCGATTCGCAACCGTATACGGTGGCGGGCGTAATGCCTCCTGGAGTGGATCATCCAGGAAATTCGTACAACTCTGTGGCATATGGCGACACGGTGGATGCATGGACGCCGTTTACCTTTGACGGGAACCCGAACAATCGTGGAGCGCATTATGTTGAGGGAATTGGGCGATTGAGGCCTGGTGTGACAGCGGAACAAGCCGCGGCGGACTTTAACGGGATCATGACCGAGTTGGCTTCGCAGCATGAGGGCGACAAGGGTTGGACCATTTATATGGTTCCGCTGTTTCAGGAGATCGTCGGCCCGGTCCACAAAATGTTACTCGTGCTGTTGGGAGCGGTTGGACTGGTATTGCTGATTGCGTGTGTGAACGCGGCGAATCTGCTTTTGGCGCGAGCGGCCGCGCGGCAAAAAGAAATCGCCGTGCGTGCGGCGCTGGGAGCCGGGCGCGGGCGACTGGTGCGGCAAATGTTGGCTGAGTGCCTGCTAATTTCGGTTCTTGGCGGAGCTTTGGGTGCGCTGCTTGCGATAGGTGGCCTGCGCGTGTTGGTGTACTTTTTGCCTCCGGGTTTTCCAAGAACGGACGCAATTCATGTTAACGGGTTTGTGTTCGCATTCACGGCGTTGGTGGCGGTTGCGACAGGATTATTTTTTGGATTGGTCCCTGCGGTGCAGGCTTCGCAGACCGATCCGCAGCAGGGTTTGCGCGATGGCGGAAGAGGTTCGAGCGAAAGCGGGCGGCAGACGAAGTTGCGCGCGGCCCTGGTGGTAGGAGAAGTGGGATTGGCCTGTTTGCTGCTTGTGGGAGCAGGAGTTTTGTTACGAAGTTTCGTGAATTTGTTGAAAACAGACCCCGGTTTTCAGCCGGAGCACGTGTTGACGGCGGAAATTGCGTTGCCGGATGCGACCTATAAGGATAAGACGGCAGTCGCGGATTTTTACACGCGAATGCTTACAAATTTGAGCGCGCTGCCTGGAACGCGGTCGGTAGGCGCAGGAACAGACCTGCCGTGGACCGGATACGACGAGAACCTGGGCGGATTCACGATTGAAGGAAAGACTCCCCCGCCGAACGATGAATTTCATGCTCGGTATCACACGGCTTCACCAGATTATTTTCGAGCCGTGGGAATTCCACTGGTGTGGGGAAGGTTTTTTGACGAGCGAGATAAGAAGGATTCGCAAAGGACGATGATAATCAATGACGTGATGGCGCGACGTTACTGGCCCGGAGAGGATGTCATTGGAAAGCGGATCACGTTCGATGACAAGCCCAAGGAGTCAGACTGGTTCACGGTGGTTGGTGTAGTTGGCGACGTGAAGGACAAACCCGAGAGCGCCGGCGCTGAGCCGGCATTCTGGTGGCCGCTAATGCAGCAGCCATTTGCTTTTAGAAGCATGACGATTGCGTTGCGGGCTAACACCGATCCGACATTGCTCGCGGAGAGTGTTCGAAATGTCGTGCGGGAGCTTGATCCGAGTTTGGCCGTGGCGCATGTAAGGTTGATGGACAAAATTGCGGATGAAAACTTCTCAACGCCGCGGTTTGCTTTGTTCTTAGTGGGATTGTTTGCAGGGCTGGCATTGGTGCTGGCAGCGATTGGGATTTATGGAGTGATTTCGTATTCCGTGAGCCAGCGGATGCACGAGTTTGGGATGCGAGTGGCTCTGGGTGCAAGCTCGTGGAATTTGCTGAGCATGGTGATGCGGCAAGGAGTTTTGCTGGCGGCGATTGGCGTGGTGATCGGGATTGGGTGTGCGCTGATGTTTGGGGGCGTGCTCGACAGCTTGTTGTATGGAGTGAGCACTAGGGATCCGCTTACTCTTGTCGGTGTGGGGGCCATGGCAATTGCCACGGCTACGCTGGCCTGCCTTCCTTCCGCGCGCCGTGCAACCGGCGCTAATCCGATGACATCCTTGCGAGCAGACTGAGTGCGCTCGATAGGAATCCCGGCGCCGCGTCAGAACTTCATGAGTATCCGCGATCAGTCCTTGTGTTTACCGATTCCGCATCCTGACTTCTCAGATTGCGAGCGTATGACGAGCTAACCGGAAATTGAGCAGCAGCGTCGCGTCGCTCTTTAGCTCCATCCAGCTCTGGCCCGATACAGGTGCGGCTCTTCTATAATAGCTTCAACTGCTTTTGAACACGCACGCGGGGACTCTAAGATGCCGCCGCATCGCCGGCGAGGGCTCGAACCGCCTTGGGCTGAGGACGCAGCAGCAAATAGAATGCGACGACGTGCGTGATCATCAGCACGGGCACGTAGATAACCGGGATAGCGTAGGTGGCGCCCAACTGTCCCGCCAGCTCTTTTTACCTAACCACAAACCATTATGGGTCAAGCGATAAGTACTTTGCTCGGTGACGGCGCGACAGCCTTGGTTCGTAGCAGTAGTCGGAACGCCAAGGCATGGGTTATGAGCAGAATAGGCACGTAGGCCGCCAGGATGAAATAACCAGCGCCTAACAAGCCTGGGGTATCCGGGAGTGATATGCGGTTTCCCACGTAAAAGGCGAAGAGCAGGTCGGCAGTTCCGAAAGTATTGAAAACCCAGGTCAGCACGGTCCCCGTGCGGGTCCCCAGGGTAGCCAGGGCGAGCAAAGCTAGAATGGCGCTTATGAAATCGCCGTAAGCTACTGGCTGAGCAAATGTGGCAGGTAACTCTGGAGAGACAACACCCGGCACGACAAATGCCAATCCGAGGAACCTGAACCCATGCAGCAGCAGGACGGGCTTCAGATTCTCGGGGCTGGGACGTTCCCTTAGCGCTGGCCAAATATAGTGCCACGCTATTGCTCCCCAAACAACCAAACCGAACGCTGCACTGATTCCGAACAAAACTGGAGATGGCATGATCGATCCTTTCCGGTGCAATTCGTGCTACCACTTTTTGAATTGTGTTGAGCTCGTGAAATTTATTGGTTCCTTCCTGAATGCGAGGAAGTGTCTGGTCGTGCGCAGTCTCGCGCCAAGGTCCGCTGAACAGGGGGACGCTCCATCGCCGAGTTCACTTATTGGCCGGGCTATCTCGCAGTAGTATCCCGAGCGGCAGGAGTGGCCCGACCGGAATGAACTGCTCGTCCACGAGGTTTTCCTTCGAGAGAGGTAGGTTTTCGATGAGGGCCCGAGCCTCCGCCACGTTCTTGCAGTTCAGTATGAAGATGACGCCCCGGCCGTCGCCGCGCGTGAACCACTGCTGAATCTTGCCGTCGAGATACAGGGGAACGGTCGCACGAATTTCGGCGGGCATGATTTTCATGATTTGCTCGACAGTAGCCCCCGGTTTTGGCGTAAGGATCGTCAGCACGCCAGTGATCTTGGGCTGCGGCGGTGTGGACTGGCCTTGCGCCAGGGGCGCCAGGACCGTCGCGAACGCCAGCAGCGGGAAGGACATTGTAATGTTCATTGTTCAGCTCCTTTTGATTCCTCACGGAATTGCGATTTTTCGTGGTACCATCGGGTACCACGCGCTAGTTTAGACGCTCGCGAGGAGAAAAGGTTACGCCCGAGAATAAAGATAATGGTACTCTACGGTACCAGCGTCCACAGGGAGAGAGTAATGGCTAGGGCATCGATGTCAAAACGCCGCCAGAAAGACGGGGACGAAAGCGCGGTGCGCCAGCGCATCCTTGAGGCGGCCTTTGCGGCGTTCAGGAAGAGCGGCTACGCAACGACCAGCATGCTTGAGATTGCGACGCGCGCGCGCGTTTCGAAGCGAGAGCTTTACGGGCTAGTTGGCAACAAACAGGAAATGCTGATCGCCTGCATCAGCGAGCGCGCCAGGCGACTGGAAGTGCCCGCTGACCTGCCCGTGCTGCGCGATCGCGAGACCCTAGAGCAGGTGCTGGCTTCTTTCGGGGCGAAGCTCGTCCGCGAGGTAAGCGATCCCACGGTCATTGCGGTATTCCGACTGGCGATCGGCGAGGCGGTCCAGGCCCCCGAAGTGGCGCGTGCGCTCGACTCTATAGGACGCGAGGCAAGCCGCGCCGCCTTGCGTAAAATCATGGCCCAGGCCCAGAGGTCCGGACTGCTCACAGGCCGTCCTGCCGAACTTGCCGAGCAGTTCACCGGGCTGCTCTGGGGCCATTTGGTGGTCAGCTTGCTGCTCGGCGTCGCCGAGCGACCGAACCCCCGCGAAATCGCGCGACGTGCCCGCGATGCCGCAGCCGCCTTCCTGCAACTTCATCCGCTACCGAATGACGCGCCAGCCTGTTGACAATTCCCCTGTCCCTATCGAAAATGCCGTCCGACGCGAACGCCTTTGAAATCAGCGACATTCAAGGAACACGATCGGAATGTAACAATGTTACATTCTGCTGAAAGCCGCGGAATGGAGTTTTCGGTATTTCAGCAACCTGCGGTTTATGCCACAAACGCCCGGACCGCGATCCAGCAGAGACCTACCGGCATGTTCACCGTGGCCGTGATTGATGCAGGCATTGACCCGAACAACCCAATCCTCGCTCCGGTGCTTGTCTCGGGTTACGATTTCACCCGCAACGTCGAGGGCTACGCCTCCGACCTGGCGGATATCGATCAATCCACGGCTGCCATCCTGGATCAACCTCCGCCTTCATCGGGGCAGTCTTACCAAGTCGTTGTGCTCCACGAGTTCACGGCAGCCATGCTCGAGCAATCCACGGCTGCCATTCTCGATGGCGATCACCTGCCACACTATTTCGGGCACGGCACCATGGTGGCCGGCCTGATTCACCTGGTTGCGCCCACTGCTAGGATCCTGTCTCTTAAAGCGTTCAATGCTGACGGGACAGCGAATCAATCCGACATAATTCGCGCCATCTACTATGCCGTGGATCATGGCGCCAGGGTAATTAACATGAGCTTTGAATCGACGCAAATTTCTGACGCGTTGCTGAAAGCAATTAATTATGCAGATCGAAATGGTGTCATCTGCGTTGCCTCAGCCGGGAATGAGGGTCTAGACAGGCTTGTATACCGGGCGGCGTACGGCAACGTTATCAGCGTCGGTTCTGTGGACCAACAGAGCCAGCAGTCCTCGTTTACCAACTTTGGCCCGGACTTGGTCCGAGTCGCAGCTCCCGGTGAAGCTTTGATTACCACGTATCCAGGCAACCATTACGCTGCTGCGTGGGGTACGTCGTTCAGCTCGGCGATCGTGGCAGGCATCGTGGCTGACCTTTTGTCGGCGGTGGACCAGCACCTAGCTCCAGCGCTGCGAGTCGGAGACTTCCAACGCGCACTTTCCCACGCCAGGAGTTGCGGGAATGCCGGTTCGCTTGGCGCGGGGTGCCTCGACTTCAACCAGGCCGTGCAATTCATCAAGGGCACGAACCTGCCCCACTGAACGACACTTCTCCTCGTGCCCTAGCTATAGCTAGCAGCTAGGCTAGTTCGACCGCAAGGAAAACCGCGGCCCCCGAAAAACAGTCGCGCGGCTTAATTCATTCTCAAACTGAAAAATCCGATGAGGATGGACACCCTGAGCAAGCTTAGCAAGTCGATGGCTGGGGACATCTGGGGGACAAGAAAGACGTGTTTGGGGATGGTCCGGAAGCTGTTAACTGACGTCAGAGAAACGAGTTAGTGAATTTGGCGGGTTCGGCAGCTCATCGACCCGACACCCGCTATCACACGATTAGGTAGCCCTTTTTCCCGGGCCGCGGACGTTGCCCGAAATATGCAGAACAGTTCCGCATTTGCGAAAGTTTGTTCCCTACCCCAGTTTCCACTGTGTCTGAGAGCCCCGAATACATGCCGTGCTGAACGTCGCGGGTCTATCCGTATGCTCGCACCCAAAGCTTTACGTTTCCTGCATTTGACCGAACTTTTCGCCCATGAGAGTATTGCCAAATGTCCGCTACGGATTGAAGCAAAAAGCTGACGAGTGCGTCAAGAAGTAGGGTAGGATTCAACACGTAAGACAATGTTTTCAGCAACGGGGCATACGTATCGTTGTGTTCTCTGGGCCCTGCGCGGTGTGCTCGAACGGCAAATTGGGCGGGTGAGAAATGCAAGCAACCAGAATGCGTTACGGCGGCAGCTACTTCTATGGAGAACATTCTTTTTTTGAAAAATCAATTTGCCCAGGGTTTTCCGAGGGGGGCAAAACGAAATCGTATCTCGCGCTCTCGCGAGGTACTGGAGGCTTAATGCGCCGTGTCCTATTAAACGCGGCTCTGCTGGCGTGCGTCACGCCGGCAATGGCGCAAAATTCAAACAGCAGCGGAACCGCTGCGAACCGAGCGACCGCGAAGACGAATCGACAGGTGGTTGGCAGCCCCACACAGGCCGTCAAGCAAGCCCCGACTGCTGTGGAACTACCCGCCGAAACGCCAGTCGTGACTATAAAGGGAGTGTGCGATCCGGGAAAGGAATCGGACAGCCAAGATTGCAAGACCGTGATTACGCGCGGGCAGATGGACCAAATCGTAGAACGAATGGCGCCAGGCACTCCTCCAGCGTCTCAGCCGCAGTTTGCGATCAAGTACGTGCGAATGCTCGCCGCAGCGAAATTGGCCGAGGACCGCAAGCTGGAAGACAACCCAGTCGTCGCGGCGGAGTTGCAGAAAAAAGTGGGACCCGGCCGCGCTGACGTGCTGGCGAAGGCGTTTTACCAGCAGATGGAAGAAGCCGCTGCAAATGCGACCGACAGCGAGCTCAGACAATACTACGCCGAGCATCCGTCCGAATTTGAGGAGGGCGAAGTGTTGCGATTGTCTCTGCCAACATCAGAGTACTCTAGGAATGGCATGCGATGGGACCGCGCATTGCTGAAAACCGAGGCTGACGGTCTGCGCAGCCGAGCGGTTGCCGGCTACGATTTCGACCAGCTGCAGGTGCAGGCCTACACCGATCTGGGGATCCCACAACCACCCCCACCGACGAGGTTAACCATGGCGCGCCGCAACAGCATACCAGAGGTTCAAGCGCAGGTGTTTGACTTGCAGGCGGGGGAAGTTACGCCGGTGATCGAATCCTACACGAAGCTGGTATTTCTGAAGTTGGTCTCGAAACACACCGCCACGTTCGAGTCTGTGTTGCCGGACATCAAGGCTGCAGTTAAGCAGAAACGGCTTGAGCAGGAACTCGAAAAGGCCTCGAAAAGCGTGACGGCGGATTTTAATCTGCAGTATTTGGGCATGCACGCTCAACCGGCACTATTTACGCTTCACCCAGACATGCAATCCCTCGCGAATGCGGCCACGCCAGACCAGCGGAGGCGGGTATCTCGTCGACCGATGGCCAGAAATACCGCCCCTGCCACCGTTCCGCCGCAGACGCGAGCGCACCCGTAACAGAGGTGCGCTGCAATCACGGCTGTAGCTCTTCAGCACGCCCGCTGTCCTCGAAGTGTACAGGGGAGCGCCAGTTCTGTTTCATTTCACGCAAATCCATCCCGCTGGGTAAACAAAAATAAGGATGGCTTCGGCAGGCAACAGAAAAACAGCTTTACGACCGTGCAGCATGAAAGGTGATGCGCCGTGCTAAAAGAACGGAGCCGCCAGAAAGATTTCCGTGGGGCCAGACGAGGAATTGGGCCCTGTGCTCGAAAACGTGACGAATTGGTTCGTGAGATCGATTGCAGCATGATCGCCGCCAATGGGGGCGCCGCTGGAGTCGGCCGAGGCAAGAACCGGGCCTGTGGTCGGACAGGAAACCCCAGTCAGAAGCGGGCAAACGCCTGTGGCATACACCTGCTGGCCGGTAACTCCGGAAATCAAACTCGCTTGCGAAGTGAAGGCTACGTGGATTCCATTGAATGCCGGATTGAAGCTGTCGCCCTGGCCGGGCAGGCCATTCTGATCCACGGAGATGACGCTTCCTTTTTGCGCGCTGCACGGGATCGGCGGGACATCGAAGCACGTGTTAGCCAAAAAGATCTGTTCGCTCGAAGTGTTTGCCGGCAGAAGGTTCGGCGCTCTCGTGGCAAAGGCCGTCAAGCTTCCGAACAGGCCTACAGCCGGCGTAACGCTGTCGCCCGTGCCCAGTTTCCCGCTGGCATCCAAGGAAGCAGCCTGCGCCGTGTTCTTGCACAGCCCGCCCGCCGCAGGTGAGGCCAGGGCCAAGCAAGTGGTGTGCAAATAGATTTGCTGAAAACCGTTCCCAGGAGTATTCGCAACGATATTGTCGGCAAGCGATTGAAACGCCACGACGAGGCCGCCCAAGTCCAGCGCAGGATTTGCGGAATCCTTGTCGCCCGCGTTCCCGCTTGCGTCTACGGACAACAAAACCGTGCTGGGTTGGCAGCCAGCCACCGGGTTGAGCACGGGGAGCGCATTGCAGCCACGGTAGAGATAAACCTGCTGCACGCCCGAAGGAACGGACTGGCTGACCAGGTTCGTCGCCGCAGATTGAAAAGCCACGAACAAACCGAAGGCGCCCAGCGACGGATTGGTGCTTGGCGCGTTGCCAGGCGCGCCTGTGGGGGAGGCGGAGACAAGAATAGTTTTCGGCGTGCAGTTCTGAGACGGCGCGAGTGGAGTCAAAAAACCTTGGCAGGTATCGCGCAAGTAGATTTGCTCAACCGCTTGCGTCACGCCAGGCACTAGGTTTGTATCGTCGGATTCAAACACAATGAAACGGCCGTCAGGTGAGATTACCGGCTTGTCGCTCCCCCTGACGCCTCCAGCGCCAGGCGAGCCGTCCGGCGCAACCGAGACGAGGGTGGTTTGCGAGGTGCAGTTGGGGGCCGGGGCAAGACAATTGCGCCGCAGATAGACCTGCGAAAGTCCGGTCGTTGCATCTGGGACAACATTCGTTGCTGTCGAATCGAAGGCTACAAGAAACCCATCCGTCGCGGCCGAGGAATGCGTGCTGGGCGCGTTGCTTGGTACCGGTGGAGTTGCGTTGCTCACGGATTCCTCGATTGGGAAGCTGCCCTTATTCACGACGAAGAAATTTCCCGCGTTTGAGACGCCGCCGCTCGCGCCGGGGTTCGCGACGGTTACAGCAACTTCTTGGGCGGTGGCCAGCGCCGACACGGGCACTTGAACCTGCAGCGTCGTGAGCGCAGGCGCGCCTGGATAAAAAGTCACGGAGGTCGACGTGGGCGCAAGCGAGAGCGATCCAAAATTCACTCTGGCGCCCTGCGCCACGTTTTCCGCCTCAATCACCAGATCGACTGGCGTCGTGCCGCCCGCCGGCGCAAGCAGGGGAGAAAGCAAGAGCAATTGCGGCACCCCCGTGACGCTGCCGGATTGCGGCGTTACAGCAAAAGCCACGGCGTTGGAGACGAGCGAACCATTTGCCACAGAAACTGTAATCGTGCTTGCCGTAGCAACATCTTGCGCCGGAACGGAGACCGTCAGAACCTCGCACTTCCCCGCGCCCGCGCAATTCCCGGGGGTCACTGAGCCTGGCGTGAGCGCGGCGCTGCCGAAATTCACCTGCGAGTTGCTTTGCAACCCCCCGCCGGTGATCGTCAGCTTGAAACCCGCGCTCCCCGCCAGGGTACTCGTCGGAGAAATGGCCGAGATGCTCGGCTGGATTGGCAGGGGTGGACACGCCGTGCTCGCAGGACAGGCACACCCAGTGGTTAGTGGACAAGCGGAAAACTTAAAACCACAGCCGAAAAGCGGGAGAAGAGAGCCCAACACTATGCAGAGGAGGATCGCGCCTTTGCGCATGGTACACCACTGATTGCCAGCGAGCCGGCGGGCGTAGGCTCCTGCGCTTAGCGAGGACAAGAAACCGCCCGGCGAGCGCGCTTTTAAACTTGTGAAACCGCCGCAGACGATTTATGCCACCGCCAGGCAAGTCGATTTCGCGACGGCTTATGGGCTGAGTATACTGCGAATCTTGGTACCGACAATACTCGCGATAGTTGATGCGCAGAGACCAGCGGCGGTTGCCCCAAGCCGCTGCTTCTGTACACTGAAGGAAGCTGCCTTTCGGGCAACAGAGGATCCGCAAAATGATATGTAAGAAGTGAGGCCACCGGTGGCTCAAATCGGGCCTTAGACAGCGAATGAAAGAGATGGAGAGAATCCTGCTGACGCCGGCGACGTTGGGGTGGCGGATCGAAACACCTAACACCATCCTAGCCAAGCACAAGCGCAGTGATTTTCGAGGCTGTCATTTAGGGCCTGCGGCCCGCGAAACCTCATGAAAATCACTCAGAGGTAAGATCGGAACGGCCCGGCTCTCGAAGGAGTCTGGCCACCATCGGCGGACCTTGAAATTGTGGATAGATCTTTTTTCCCTGCAGACGACGTCCTCAGGCCGTCGACGCTAACAGCCTGCCGCTTGCTGCCTGAGCAAGCCGGCGCCGCTTCCCATCGAGCCGTTGGTTTCTGTTACAGTCTTGTGTCGAGCCTTCGGCCGTTTGCGCCGCCCCCACTGAAGTGCCGCCAGATTCGCGGAGCTCGGAGGGAGTTTCCAACTTTGCCCAACTCGCATCCGCCGGTTGTCCAGATTTCACTTGACTTCACGAATATCGCAGAGGCGCTACAAACGGCGCGCATCGCCGTCGAGGCGGGCGTGGATTGGCTTGAAGCCGGAACGCCCTTGCTTCTGGCAGAGGGTTTGCATGGCGTGCGCGCCTTGCGGCTCGCTTTCCCGCAACAGCCGATCGTCGCCGACCTCAAGACAATGGATGGCGGCTATCTTGAGGCGGAGATGATGGCCAAGGCGGGCGCCACGCATGTGGTGGTAATGGCCCGTGCGCACGAGGAGACGATCAAGGCTGTGGTCCGCGCCGGCCGGGATCACGGCATCAAAGTCATGGGCGACAACCTGGCATGTGAAGACAAGGTCTCGGCGAGCCGGATGATGGAAGAGTTAGGAGTGGATTACATCGTGCATCACACTGGTTATGATGAGCGCAACGGGTTCGCGACGGCCGGGCGGGGCCGACTCAGCCCGCTTGCGGACCTCGATGCGGTGGTGAACGCGGTCGGGATTCCGGTGCAAGCGGTCGGTGGACTCACTCTGGAAGAGGCTGTGCAAATGCCCAAGCGCGGCGCGCCGTTGGTTGTCATCGGCGCGCCGCTCGCCGTGGACGCGCATTCCTTCCGAAGCGCTGCCGGCGACTTGAAGACGGTATTGAGTGAGATTACGCGGAGGATTCGGGAATGAGGGAGATGATGACCGGCTTGGTGCACTACGCCCTCGCGCCACTTTCCGTCGAGCTGAGGGAGATGCCCGTATCGGAAATCGGCGAAGAGGAGGTGTTGTTGCGGGTGGGTGCCGTCGGAGTCTGCGGAAGCGACGTCCATCAGTATCACAACTCGCAGAGCTGGCCAGTGCGCGTGCCTGTCGTGCTTGGCCATGAGTTTTGCGGCACAGTTGCGCGAGTGGGGCAGCGGGCAAAAGGATTTCGCGAGGGAGACCGCGTCGTTTCGGAGACCGCCGCGTCAATCTGCGGCGAGTGCATCTATTGCCGCGCCGGGGAATACAATCTGTGCCCCAAACGTTCGGGGTTCGGCTCGGGAACGCATGGAGCGATGGCTAACTACGTCTGCGTGCCAGCCCGCTGCCTGCACCACATACCGGATACGCTTCCCTTTGAGCGCGCCGCGCTGACCGAGCCTTGTTGTGTCGCCTATAACGCCGTGGCCGTGAAGAGCCAGATTCGACCTGGGGACACCGTAGTTGTAATCGGCCCCGGCCCTATCGGTCTCCTTTGCGCCGGGATGGCCCGGGAGGCCGGCGCAGGAACCTTGGTTGTTGCCGGAACGTCGCGGGATGCGTCGCGGCTCGGGGTGGCACGAGCGCTTGGCGCCACCCAGACCGTGGACGTTCAGAATGTGAACATGAGGGAATACTTGAGCGGGATGGGGGACGGATTTGGCGCCGACTTGGTGATTGATGCGGCGGGCGCATCGGCGGCGCTCCAGGTGGCGCTCGAAATTGTGCGTCCGGGCGGGCAAATCACCAAAGTAGGGTGGGGGCCCCAGCCGCTGAATTTTTCCCTTGACCCCCTCGTTCAAAAGGCCGTGCGACTTCAGGGGAGCTTCAGCCACACGTTCAAGAATTGGGAAAAAGTCGTGGCCATGCTGGGCGCCGGACAGATCCATCTCGGGCCAATCATCAGTCAGGTGGCGGCGCTCGATCGCTGGAAGGATTGTTTCGAGGGTATGTACGTGGGCAAATACGTGAAAGCTGTGTTGCAGCCCAATTGATTCGTGCGGCAGGGTTAAGGCGCAGAGAGCGAGTGACGATACTTCGTCCCGTGCTAATTGCGGGCCGGCATTTATGCCCAGACTGAGCGTTTTTCCAAAATGTTATATGCACGAGCTGTGCGTCACCCGGACGATGACGCTCTTGGATTGGATCGAGCTGGCCTCGACGCTTGGCGTCGACGGTGTGGAAATGTACCCGGGATTCTTCGAGAGCTTTGAGCCGCACTACCTCGGACGCGTGAAGAGGCAATTGGCGAAGCACAGGCTGGATGCTCCGATGATGTGCGCATCGCCTGATTTCACCAATCCAGACGAGCAGGCCCGCCAGGCGGAAATCGAGCGAGAGAAACAGTTGATCGACGTCACGGCCGAACTGGGCGGGACGTTTTGCCGAGTTTTGTCCGGTCAACGGCGCGAAGAGGTATCGCGAGCCGCGGGAGTGCGCTGGACGGTCGACGCCATCCGGTCGCTGCTCGATCACGCCGCCTCACGGAAAATCATCCTTAACATGGAGAACCATTACAAGGACGGTTTCTGGCGCTATCCCGAGTTTGCGCAGGATCTGGACATCTTCGAGGAAATCATCGCGCAGATTGATTCGCCCTGGTTTGGAATCAACTATGATCCATCGAATGCGATCCTTGCCGGGGAGGACCCGCTCGAGGTGCTAGCGGCGGTCCAAGGCCGGGTCGTGACGATGCACGCATCGGACAGGTACGTGGCCAGCGGAACCTTGGAAGAGCTGAAGCGGCAGGAGGGAACCACCGGCTACGCCAAGAATCTAAAGCACGGAGTGATTGGAATGGGTTTGAATGATTACGATCAGATTTTTTCGAGGCTCAAGAGGCAAGGGTTCAACGGATGGATTTCCATCGAAGACGGCGTAAACGGCATGGATGAACTGAAAGAATCGGTCCGCTTCCTGCGAGCAAAAATCGCGGAGCATTTTTGAGCATCGTTTTGAACACCGCCCGCTTAGAGAATCGCATTGCCGTAATTACCGGCTCGGCCGCGGGGATGGGCGAGGGGATCGCGCGACTGTTTGCAATCGAAGGCGGAACGGTGGTGGTTTCGGATAAAGACAAGGTGAACGGAGCGGCCGTTGCCGCCAGCATTGAGAAGGAAGGCGGGCGGGCCATATTTCAGCGGGCTGACGTGCGTGTCGAGGCAGAATGCCGCGCGCTCATCGCGCGGGCGGTCGAAATCTACGGGCGCATCGATGTGCTGGTCAATAATGCAGCGATCAATCCACGGGGGAGCATCGAGAATACGACAGCGGAGACCTGGGACGAAGTATTTGCCACGAATGTGCGCAGCGCCTTTTTCTGTATGCGTGAAGCGGTTGCTCACATGAAACAGCAACGACGCGGATCCATCATCAACATCGGATCCGTCAATGCGTATATCGGAGAGCCGAAGCTGATGGCTTATTCCGCATCCAAGGGCGCGCTGATGACGCTCACGAAGAACACCGCGAGCTACCTCAGCCAGTATCGCATCCGCGTGAACCAGATCAATCCCGGGTGGACGCTTACTCCTAACGAGCACCGCGTGAAAACCGAGGAAGGCAAGGGCGAAGGCTGGGTGGATCAGGCCATACGCACGCGGCCGTTTGGCCGTTTGCTGTTTCCCCGTGACATTGCCTTAGCTGCCCTGTATTTTGCGAGCGACGAGAGCGCGTGCATAACCGGGTCCGTGCTGGATCTGGAGCAGTATCCGGTCGGAGCTCCGCCGAACTGGTAGGGGCGGTCGAGGCGGGGGAAAGGAGACCGAGGGGTGAACACACAAGCGGTCAAGCAGGGGAACGGCACCTTATCCGCTGGCCAGCGACGGCGGCTGTTCATCGCCAGTTGCCTTGCGTTGCTAACCACGGCCATGGTCTTTTCCATTCGCGCCGCCATCCTGGATGATCTTGGCGCCTACTTTCACGTGAACAGAGAGCTGGTGGGCATATTTGCCGGCAAGGCGTTTCTCGGATTTGCCGCCGCCATAGTCATCGGCGGCCCGCTCTGCGATGCCCTTGGGATGAGGTCGCTTCTGAGTATTGCTTGCTTGTTGCACATCGCCGGCGTTTCGTTGACCATCTTTGCGCCCAGTTACGGGGTGCTGAAATCGGCTACGTTCATCGTTGGTCTGGGCAATGGCCTGGTAGAAGGAGTCATCAATCCGCTGATTGCAACCGTCTATGCCGAGGAGAAAACCCACAAGCTGAATATGCTCCACGCGTGGTGGCCGGGAGGGTTGATCATCGGCGGCCTAGCTGCGTATGCCCTCACTGCGCTAGGCCTCGGATGGAAGATCAAGATGGGGATCATTTTGATCCCCGCTTTGTTCTATGGCGCAATGACGTTGGTGCAGAAGTTCCCGGCAACCGAACGAGTCGCCTCCGGCGTCTCCGCCGTCGAGATGTTTCGCGAAGGGTTGCGGCCGATGTTCCTACTATTGGCTTTTTGCATGGTGCTGACAGCAAGCACGGAACTGGCGCCAAACCAGTGGATGCAGTCGGTGCTGTGGAACATTGCGCATACTCCGGGAATTCTCGTGCTGGTGTACATCAGCGGGCTGATGTTCGTGCTGCGATTTTTCGCCGGCCCGATTGCGCATAAAGTCTCTCCCGTGGGCTTGATGCTCGGCTGTGCGGCTCTCGCGAGCGCCGGTCTGTTCGCCCTGAGTTACGCGCATAACGCCCTAACAGCGTTTGCGGCGGCGACGGTCTTCGGCATCGGCGTGTGCTGCTTCTGGCCGACGATGTTAGGCATCACGAGCGAGCAGTTCCCCAAGGGCGGAGCGCTGTTGCTGGGGGTGATGGGTGGGATCGGAAACGTAGCCGTGGACCAGGCCTTGCCATTGATGGGAAGGATCTACGACGAGCACGGCGCGGCCCAAGCGTTCCGTTACGCCACGATCGCGCCAATCGTGCTGGTCGGCATTTTCGGAGGCATGTTCCTGTACTATCAAGCCCGAGGCGGCTACCGGGCCGTGGAGCTCAAACAAACGGCGCCGGCAGAATAGCCGGATGGGCCGCTGCTAGTCGAAAAGCGGTAAGGCCCACGGACAAGAGCAATACAGCGACGCATGAGCAGTGTGCGCATTCTGGACGACTCGAAGAATATCGTGGGAGAAAGCCCGCTGTGGCATCCCGAACACGGCAGCGTCTATTGGACGGACGTCAACGGTTTCAAGATTCAGCGTTACGTCCTCCAGTCTAGGCTGAAGACGAGTTGGGACTTCGACGAGCCAGTGTGTGCGTTATCCTTGACCACGGACCCAGAATGCTTGCTCGTAGCATTGGGTTCGAGGCTGATTTTCTGGCGGCCGTCTACCAATCAGCGCAGCGACTTCGCCAACCCCGAGCCGAACTGGCCTTACAACCGTTTGAACGACGGCGCCACCGATCCGAACGGAGTTTTCTGGATCGGAAGCATGCGCAATAACGTGGCCCCGGACGGGAGCAATGTGGAGGCGTCGGGCAAGACGGGATCCCTGTATCGCGTGCTGCCCGACGGGCGAGTATCCGTTTGGGATACGGGCTTCGGCATCACGAATACGTTGGCGTGGAGCCCGGATCAGAAAACGTTCTATTGCGGGTGCTCGGTCAGCAATGCGATTTATGCGTACGACTACGACGCCAAAGACAGCTCGATCGGCAACCGGCGTCCGTTTCTCTCTGGGGCGACGCCGGGTGTTCCTGACGGGTCAGCGATGGACGAAGAGGGGTATTTGTGGAATTGCCGCTTTTATGGGGCCTGCCTCTTGCGGATCTGCCCTACCGGCAAACTGGACAGGATTGTCGAGCTGCCGGTATCGAACATAACCAACTGCGCTTTTGGCGGGCCGTCATTGGACACGCTCTTTGTCACCACTGCGTCATTGTTCGCCAAAGAGGGCGAAGACCACGCTGGCGCACTGTTGGAAATACCGGTTGGGGTCCGCGGCATGCCAATGAACAGGTTCTGTTTGGCTCAAGGGCGTTGAGACAAGGGAGGCCGGTCCGCGTCGGAGGCGCTCGACAGCCTGCGGTAGCAACCAGTCATCTGAACAAGCCGATCCGATCCGAAGTCGCTGCGCGGATTCCCTGGTTGATCGCACAAGGAAAACCAGCTTTTACTCTGTGTTGGACATCAGGCTATGACTCTCGCTCCGGAGCCGTGTGGTCAAAAACTCGAACGGTTTGAAATGGCGTGGCTTAGGATTTTTGCACAGGCTCCGTTTTAGAATGGGCTTCGCCGACGCAGAGACAGCGCCTACAATCTCGCTTTCACGAAGTTAAGTTATAAATTAGAGGGGAATCCAAGATGCTTTGGGCGCGCGCCAGCAGTTCCTTTGACTCCGAACGGCTTGGTGACCTAATCGTCGGCGCGTCACGTCCAGCGTGACGACCTTATCCACCTCTTGCCCCGCGCGCCGCGAGCACAATAGCAGTGCTGAGCTCAAGCCGCGGCAGGAGTCGAAGTCGTTCATCCTGCGAAGCATCGCGTCGAGCAAACCATTCGGATATCCCCATGTCTGTAAAGTGTGATATCCTTACTGTAAAGGAGATAAGTAAAGATGGCAGCTTCTAGCACAATCAGTAGCAAGGGCCAGATCACGGTCCCTCTTGAGATCCGTAATCGTCTCGGGCTGAAAAAGGGAGATCGTGTGGAATTTGTCGTTGACAATGGCCGAACGACCATCCGCCCCGCACGTGCACCTGAGAATCCCTTCGTGAAGTATATCGGGGCACTTCCCGCCTTCTCCGGCCCCGATGAAGCAAATGCATGGGTGCGGACGTTGCGTGACCAAGAAACTGAAGGACGATGAGAACGGCAATCGATACCAACGTCCTCTCCGCCCTCTGGTCCAAGAAACCTGTGGCTTCAGACATAGCAAGAAATCTTGGCAATGCGAAGAGGGAGGGGGGGCTTGTTGTCAGCGCGCCAGTGTACGCGGAACTGCTGGCCTATCCGAAGGCCACAGAATCGTTCGTGAATGACTTTCTCGCGGATACCGGCATCGCTGCGGACTTTGAGTTTCAACAGCCGGTATGGCTTGAGGCTGGCCGACGTTTTGCGCGTTATGCGAAACGGCGACGACGGTCTGCGCATCAGGGTCCGAAGCGTCTGCTAGCTGATTTCATCATTGGATCGCATGCCTTGGCGCAGGCTGATCGTTTTATGACGCTCGATCCGAAGCGATATGAGCGGGATTTTCCAGAACTGAAGCTCATATAGTCTAGCTTCCGCGACTTCGTCCGGTCGCCTACCGCAGAATTCTCGATTCATCGCAGAAATTCTTCGAAAAGTTGTAAGGGGTTGGAAAAAAGAAGGTTGGCTCGCCCTAGACGATTTTAGAACTCTCCCAATCGGCCAGATCGTGGCAGATATTCCACAGTTCGACGCTTTCAGGGTTTGAACCGGCGATTGCACTCGAATGGTTGCGGGGGCCTGCAACGATCCGAATTTGTCTAGTGCGGTCCCTTTAAGTTGGAACTGATCCGATTCGCAGCGTAGCCAGCGTGCAGGGTCATAGCTTGGCGGTTGCTTCCGGGTGGCCAGGAGTGCATGACGAGATGCGCGTTTCTCGGTACCTATTTGGTGAGACTTCCTCCAAGCGGACTTCTGCCCGGAATAACTCCGGTTAGCCCGTGATCCGCCCGCAATCGGCGGCAAGCGCCAATTGAGCCGCCGACTTCCCACAGCAGGATTCATAGGCCAGACCGGTCGACGGCGGTGCGACTCGACCAACATTGCATCTCTTAAAACCAAGGTTCGTAGACGGTGTAGAATGCACAAACGCACGAATAGAGACGAATCAAGGTTTTCGTAAGCCTTGCGCCTTCAATTCAGGGAGGCATTCATGACAGTATCGAAGAGAACGCTTGCTACATTCATCTTGATTGCCTGCTTGGGCTTTGCCGCCAATGCGATCGCCCAAGGTCCAGACGGCTCTTTACCGCGAACCATGCGCCCGGTCATTCGAGGCCGACAGGCAGCAGTGTCGTCGATGAAGGCGGAAGCAACCGAAGTGGCAAGCCGCATCTTGCGGACGGGCGGCAACGCGTTCGATGCCATCGTTGGCGGCCAAGCGGCACTCGCAGTGACCGACTTCGCCCTTAATGGTGTCGGCAGTGACGCCGTTGTGCTCGTTTACGATGCGCGCGAGAAGAAAGTAGTTTCCATCAACGCGGAGCCGCGCGCTCCTAAGCTGGCGACCATCGAGTGGTACGAGAAGAATAGTGGCGGCAAGATCCCGGTCAGCGATGGGCTGCTGTCGGGCGGACTTCCGGGTGTGGTGGACGCTTGGTACATCCTGCTTGATCGCTGGGGAACAATGAGCTTCGAGCAGGTGCTCCAGCCGGCCATCGACCTTGCGGAAAATGGATTTCCCCTGAGTGAAGGTCGCGCGCGCATGATTGCCAACGCTCAGAAAATACTCAAGTACCCTTCGACCATCAAGATCTACAAGCCAAATGGCGATACGCCGAAGGCTGGTGAGATCTTCAAGAATCCTGATCTCGCTCGCACGCTGAAAAAGCTGGGCGAAGCGGAAAGAGCGAATAAGTCAAAAGGGCGGCACGAGGCATTGAAAGCGGCCCGCGATCGCTTCTACACAGGCGACATTGCGCGCGAGATGGCGGCTTTCTCAGAAGCCAACGGCGGCCTGTTCCGCTACGAGGACTTCGCGGAGTACACCGCGAAAGTGGAGACTCCGGTCTCCACCGATTACCGGGGCTATCAGGTTTACAAGAATCCCTCCGCTAGCCAGGGACCGACCGAGCTGATCGCTCTAAACCTGCTGGAAGGGTACGACCTGAAAGCGCTCGGCCATAATAGCGTTGACTTCATCTCCACCAATGTCGAGGTCATGAAACTGGCCATGGCCGATCGTGAGAAATTTCTCGGCGACATGGACTTCATCAAAATTCCCTACGACGGATTGTTGTCGAAGGACTACGCGCGGGAGCGCAGAAAGCTCATCGATCCGGCAAAAGCTTCGCTGGAGCTGCGCCCCGGTTCACCCGACAAATTTGTCGCCGGGGTTGCGGAGCGGCCCTGGCACGTGGTTCTCGACGGCGACGCGGACTTCAACGGCGACACCAGCTACATCGCAATCGTCGATAAGGACCGCAACATGGTGAGCTTCGAGCCCAGCCTTCACAGCTTGTTCGGAACGGGAGTCGTGATGGGAAATACGGGAATCATCTTCAACTGCCGTGGCGACTATTACTCGTTGGTTCGCGGTGAGGCCAACGCGCTTGAGCCCGGAAAGCGGCCCCGCAGCACGTTGCAGAGCACGCTCGTGATGAAGGACGGTCAGCCGTTCATGATTACGGGAAGTCCTGGCGGCGACGACCAAGTGATGATCACCTTGCAGACTTTGGTCAACGTGATCGATTTCGGCATGAACGTGCAGCAAGCCATCGAAGCTCCACGGTGGGAGACCAGAAGCTTCCCGTCTTCGCCGTTTCCGCACACCATGGTTCCGGGCGATATGGCGGTGGAAGAGCGCATTCCTGAAGCGACGCAGAAGGAACTCATCGCGCGCGGTCACAAGTTGCGTGTCGCACCACCTTGGTCCCTTGCGTCCAGCGCCGCAATCATCGTCGATCCGAAGACCGGCGTGCTGAGCGCAGGGGCTGACCCACGAGTCGAGGCGTACGCGTGGGCATGGTGAGGACAGTACATAGGGCCAACGTTCTGATCCGGCACGTGGCCGAGTTGGAAGGTCCGGAAACCGATTGTCTGTGATACACACTTTCTGAGTGTCAGCAAACCGGAAGGTATCCGGATTCCTCGGTGGGGATTAGTCATGAGACGGCTTGTCGCTGGCAATGCAACGATCACTGCTAGCGCGTTATCTGGAGGCAATTACTTCCGGATGCCCGTGATTCGCCCCTAAATAGCAAATTTCGCGGCACAACCTAGCGGCATCGTAGGCCGACGAAATGGGCCGCAGCGAACTGCAGCCCACCAGAAAAACCTATCTTTAGTTAATTCTTATCCTGATCGCGCTCCACTACATCGCTCGCCAGCGCTGGAGCGCTGGCTGGAGCCTGACGATGATGCGTTGCCTGCTCGAAAGCATACGCAAAGCCGATCAACCTGCCTTCGCTGAATGCCGGGCCGCTAAACGTGACGCCGTATGGCGCTGGCTGCGCGTCGAAGCCCGCCGGGAACGGCGTAGGCGGTGAGAGCAGCGTGGAGATTGGCGCCGGAGGATTCACGTAAAAGCCTCCTGGAACCGTGATGCTTGGATAACCGGCGCGCGCGGCGATATTGGCGCCGTTATTTGCCGGAAACAGGATCGCGTCAAAGTGCTGGTACATGACGTCCAGTCCCATCGTCTTGGCCAGCAGAAGGTCCTCGGCACGGTCGCTGTGGTAACGAGCAGTATCGGCACTCAGCGGGCTCGTATCGAGAGCTTGCGCGGCGATTGCCAGTATCTGTCCATACTTCAGTGCAACAGCTGCGTTCGCATTGTTGTAGGCAATCACGTCGGCCAGCGACGTCACGGGTGTTCCTGAGTCGCTCGTTGCACCGGCGGAGCCGTACGTCGCAAGAAGATAATTGTTCAAATCGTGCTTAAAGCCGTAGAGCAACACAGTGGAACAATTTGCGGGCTGGGGCGGCAAGCTGCCGCAACCACCAAATGCGTTCAATGCTGCCTGATCAGGAATCTCGCCCGGACAGTTGAAGAAGTCCTGGGGCTGCTGCCCACTCGTGGGACCATTCTGGTAGCCATTCGCGCCGTATTCAGCGGCATAAAACTGATCGCAATCGGTTACGATTGCGCCCAGCGAGCGCAGCACTGCAACAGCGTTTTCCATCACATTCGCACGCTCGACGCTAATGCTCTCTCGGCCCGACCCGGTAGTCCAATAGCTGTAGTAGGGAACGGCAATGCGTGCGCCGCGCAGCGCGTCTTTATTAAGAAATCCGGTGTAGTCGCTCAGGCAGTTTCCCGGCGTCAGGCAAGCGGCAGTCGCTGGATCTTGCGGATCGTAGCCGGCAATTACGCCCAGCACTTTGCCAGCATCGGTGACGGTGCGTGCCAGTGGGCCTGCTGTGTCCTGATCTTCCGTGATGGGCACGATGCCAGTTCGGCTCACCAATCCGATCGTCGGTTTAATACCGACCAGCATGTTCTGAAAGCCGGGGCTCAGAATTGATCCAGAAGTTTCAGTACCGATCCCGACAGCCGCCAAGTTCGCAGAAACTGCGATTCCAGGCCCCGAGCTCGAGCCGCCTGGAGAAAGCGCAGGCCGTCCATCATTAACGCCTGCTCTGGGATCAGGTCGCGGATCATAGGGATTGAAACCGTAGCCGTCTGTCGCCAAATCGTCCCCCGCCCCCGTCTGCTGGAATCGCAATTGTGAACTGAACCCCGCCGGCATGCCACTGGTCAGGAAATTGGCAAACTCCGTAAGACTCCCCTTTCCCAAAATGATCGCGCCGGCTTTCCGCAATTTGGCGGCGACAGTCGCATCCTGCGGCGGCATGGATAAGCCTAGCGCTACTGAGCCCGCCGTCGTCGGCATGTCTAAAGTATTGATATTGTCTTTCAGGATCATCGGCACGCCGAACAACGGCAAGTCGCGCCGGGCATTGTCATCGTGGTTGTCCAGTTGATTTGCGGCATCGATCGCGTGGTCGTTCAGATGCATGTAGCTCGAAAGATGTGGAGTCGTTGCAAGCCCGTCGTAGGCCGTAATGCGGCCCTGGTACATCTTCACTAATTGCTCAGGGGTTAAAAGATGGGATCGATAGGCTTGCTCGATCTCGCTGATGGTTGCCTCAACAAGGTGGAAGGATGAGCGCTCGTGCAGCTGCTCTTGCGATGCACCCTGGCTTGACTGGCTGTGCAGCCGGGGCGCAAAGCTGAGCGTTGCAAGCGCAAGCAAGGTGAGAGAAATGCGGAATTTCATGTTCCTCCTCGAAGTGATCTGGTTCGGAATAACATTCGACGAGAGTTCGGTCAATTCAGAGCGGGCGAAATTATCCGACCCGAGATTGCCCTGAGTCAAGAGTTGTTGTGAAAAGCCCGTGCTACTTGGCTCATGGGTCGCAGCAGTGGCGGCAAAGGGCTTTCGGGGTGTACGGTCGGCTAACCGGTAGCTATCCGGCTTCTACTGCGGGATTGGTAGTCGGCTTGTGGAACGTGATTGAGTGCTTTCCGACTCATGAATGCATCTTTTTGGCCGGATGACGGGTGATGCGGAAGTAACCGGATTACTTCCGGCTTGCCGTTATCCGCTCCCAATCCGGCGGCAAGCGATAGACGGAGTCTCCAACTTCCCAGAAGGCCCATCCCCGGCTCTTTAGCGGGTAACAGTCCCAACACTCCTGGTAGCCCTACGTTAGGCGGTCAAATGCCAATCGCCCTACCCCCACAATTGACCTTTAACGGAAAGGACTTGAAATTCTGCAGCGACAGCGGTAAGGTGCGCAACACTCGTCGGCCGGAGTCCCTCGGTCAACGAGCCCACGGAAGTCCCTGAAGGCACTCAATATTGAGAGCAAGGTTCTGGGCGGGCGTTGCGATCTGCCTGAAGGAGAGAGAGACACCTCATGGACGACTCGCGATTGGTCAGAGGATTCAGCCCCAGCGATTGCAACACCTCGGGAACTCAAGTTCCTGCACATTTCTTTGCTCAATGGGAGGAAACGATGAGGAATCTTGGATTGAGAATCACATTGGCTGCGCTGTTTGTGCTCGCGGTGCCTACCATCATGAGCTTGGGCGTACGAGCCCAAAACGACGATGAGGGCGGTCGAGCCCATCAGTTCGGCGCTGAGTTGCGTGGACGACACGAGGTTCCCTTAACGCTCTCAGGCGCTCATGGAAGCCTCGCGTTGACAGTGAACCAAGGCGACAGCTCCATTCACTTTGTACTGACGTACGAGGGCCTGCAGGCACACATCTTGTTTTCCCACATCCACGTGGGACAACCAAACGTCAATGGCGGTGTTACGGTGTTCTTTTGCGACAACACAACGCCACCCCATACTTCACGAACTTGTCCGGAGAAAGCGGGGACGGTTGAGGGCGATTTCACGGCTGCCGACGTGATAGGACTCACGTCGCAGCGGCTCGCCGCAAACGACCTGGCAGCGCTGCTCGAGGCGATTCGCGCACGGCAAACCTATGCCAACCTCCATACCATGGACAGTCCTGGCGGCGAGATTCGCGGACCAATCCTGCCCGGAAGGGAATAGCCGGAAGCCTTTGTGGCGCAGCAGGGCTGTGGGAACGACAGCAGCGAAATCCAAGTACAAACATGCGTTAGCCAAGCCCACGAAAACGACTAAAATAGTTCTTTACACTGTTGCGCCCTTTCATCGTTGACGGCGCGGATCCGACAACTCTGGACGAGTGGTCGGAAGGTATCCGGGTTCCACGGTGCGGATTAGTCCTGAGAAGTCACCAGCAATTTAACCGTCACTGCAAGCGCGTTTCCCGGTACCAATCCGCCAACCCGCAGGCATTGCCACAGCCTTTCAGGGCTGGCTCGTTCAGACCACGGCGTTATTTATACCGCATCAAGGGTGAAACCGTTCTTCAGTTCCACGGCATAGGACCTTACGATATAAATTACGTGAACCCTGCTGCCGATCCAACCCAAAAGCCAATTGGCGGGTAAATCATGCAGCGTTCGGCCCCGCCGGAGTATTGAGCGATCAGAGATTTCTGTCGGCTGCCGCTGAAAACCCGGCGCCTTCTGCCCGGCTCTAGGAATAAACGGCCCCCTGCCGACCCAAGTTCCCCCGTGCAACAGGGCGCAGCTGCGCGGCGATTCTGGCCAAGTGGTCGGCTTAAGCGATTCGCTACGCGTTGGGGCGGTGGGACGCATTGATGCGTTTTTGCGATGATGGTCGAATCGAAATTGACAACAACGCGGCGGAACGGTCATTGCGCGCCGTGGCTTTGGGTAGGAAGAATTATCTTTTTGCCGGATCGGATGCCGGGGGTGAGCGCGCCGCAGCTATCTATAGTTTAATCGGCTCCGCCAAACTGAACGGAATCGACCCAGAAGCCTATGATACTTGCGCAATGTTCTGTCCTGCATCGCCGATCACCCGATCAATCGCATCGAGGAGTTGCTGCCGTGGAACGTTGCAATCAGCCGGACGTCGGAAATACACAAGGCGGCATGAACAAGGAAGCCGCCGGGAGTGTAGGCGGCGAAGGCAGTCCTTGGGAACTACCGCACATTGCTGAGTTGATTGATGAGGGCCAAATTACGATCGGTGTGATTCGTCCGGTCGGGAAGAGTGTCGCTGTGGCCAACGACGGAGAAACCACCTTGGCTATGCTGGTACGCAAAGAAGGAGAAACCCTACTCCAGTTGCTTACCCGCCTCGACTTGGCCGTCGCCAAAGCGCAAACCGAGGATATCTTCACCGACGAGATCAACCCGCGACCTTCACAGTCGAGACATTCATAGAAATTCGGAATCCGTCAAGGTGCACTCGCCGGGCGCTTACCCACTGTAAAGAATCTCCTGAACTGGTGTGAAGTTGGTCAGCATGGGCTCTGTTCTTCGATTCGAAGTCGATTGATAGACTTCCGCCGGCCCCACGTCTTGTGCTCCTCCTGTCCGACCGTACTCATGGTTTCGTCGAATTTGTCGGTTCGGCAGCGCTCATTCCGGCCACGATCTGCCACACCTGACCATTCTTCATCCAAGTGTGGCTCAACCGCCGCGTCGTGGTCGACTCCGAACCGTCAGCGTTGCGATAGTGCGTCGTAGCACGATAGAAAGTAATCCCGATGGAACCATGCATCTCGACGCTTTCGCGCTGCAGCTCGTACGCGACCACTCGGGACAATGGTGAGTTCCCCGATTTGAAATCAGAAACGACTTCCTCCTTGTGAATCGGGTGGTCTTTAACCATTGGCCACCCTACAAAGTTATCGCTCCAGAGCGCTACGAAGTGCTCCACATTGTGGGCCTGCACATAACCCCAGTAGGCTTCCTCGCCGGACCAAACTTGGGCGGCTGCGGACTCGGGGCTGGGCTCCAACCGTACTAAGCCGGCGCCGGCGAACAGTGAGAAAAAAACAGCCGCGACACGAACCGGAATTGGCATTTTGAGCCTCCACAGGCAGACGGCATTGTAGCCCTGCCCTGAGAGAGTGCACCGAACCCCCGTCGCAGCGCGGAACTAATTCGATACTAAGATACTAATTCGATCAGGTCGCGCTCTTACACACGTCGGTTTAGGCGGTGCCCAGGTCAGAAACTTAATCGACCCTCTTTTCGAATCGAAAGTTCCGAATGCGGCCGGCGTTGAGGACCAAACCGGAGATGCGCTGCCTCGAATCACGCGTGAAGCGCACGGTGCCAATGTCCCCGGTAAAAACGTCGCGGACAGCTGGCCGAAGAGCCTCTGCTTTCTTTTTCAGCCTCGTCAGACTCAAATTCTCGTCCTGCAGCACAATGCGGTAAACCGGGTCGATTTCTTCGCTGACGTAAGCGCCCACATACTCGCTCAGTTCCGTGCCTCTCGGCGTAAACGCCGTCGCGGATTCAAATATGTCCGGCTTTTCGCCCTCGAAGCTCTCCTCCAATCGGCGCGGCTTTTCCGAGCTGGCGGGCAGAAATCGTATCTCCACCTGATCGCCCCAGGGAACGTCAGCAACGTGGAAGCTGGCTTCTCCGGCGGGCTTCAGCGTATGAAACTCGTCGCCGCCAATGTTGATCTGCAGCTTGCCATCCTTCACCAGGATTTTATGGAAGTCATCATCTTCCCGGTTCCAGTAAATCCCCGCGAGCGCGGCCATCTGCTCCACGCTAAGTGGCGCTCCACCGCTCTTTGCAGTTTCTTTCACAGCGGTTGGTTCGGGAGCCTTGAGATCCTTGGCGAGAAGGATGTCTGCGACCTGTCGGACCAACGCAGACGGATTTGTGTTCGCTGCGTTGCAGAGCACCGCTGCGGAGAAGTGTTGTTCCGGGAATCGTGTCATGTCCGAGCGATACCCGGCATCGCCGCCGGCGTGGTCTACCGTTGGCAGGCCTTTGTACTTGCCCACCACCAACCCAAAAGCATAGTCGAGCTGCTCGCCGTTATTGAGCTTGCCGCGTTCGAGCATTTGCTGGAGGAACGCCGGCCCGCCAAGCCTTGGGTGATAGAAATTCTCATCCCACGGTTGGAGGTCCTCCACCGTGGTGTGCAGACTCGTTGCGCCCACGGTGTCGAAGTTTGTAACGCTCAGCCGGAAGGGCTTGTTTTTGTCTTCCTGTCCGTATCCGAGAGCATTGTGCTTAACGATCTCTGCGTGGTCGTCTCGGAAATGCGTGTGTGTCATGCCCAGCGGTTCGAAAATATTCTTGGTCGTAAACTCGCGCAGCGACAGTCCGCTTACTCGTTTCACGATCAATCCCATCAGCGTGTAACCCGTGTTGCAATAAACGTGCTTCTCGCCCGGTTTGAAGTTCAGATCCTTCTGCCGCGTCATCACGGACATCACGTCGTCATCGGTAATCAAATCCAGCGAATAGCGCCATCCCGCTAGCCCAAGCAGCGACCACTGATCGCGCAGCCCGCTGGTGTGGTGAACCAGATGCCGAATCGTAATCCGCTCCCCGAAATCAGGCAGGTCGGGAATGTATTTGCGCACATCGTCATCCAGCGAAAGTTTCCCCTGCTGCGCCAGCAACACGATCGAAGCAGCCGTAAACTGTTTCGACATCGACGCCACATGGAACACCGTCGCGGGCGTGATCGGTACGTCGTCATTCAGATTGGCCATGCCGTAGCCGTGCTTGTAGATAATTTGCCCGTCTCTGTAGACCCCCAGCGCGCACCCTGGCGAGTCGCTCTTGTCCCACTTTTCGAAGACGTTGTCCACCTGCGCCTTGACATTTGAAGGCAGCGGTTGTGGTTGTGTCTGTGCGGCCAATCGGCCACAGGGTATGAGCAGAAAAAGTACGGCAAGATTGAAACGCCTCACTTAGGTCCCCCTACCAATTCGCGGATCAAATCATCAGCGGCAGCGTACTGCGTCTCTGGTTTGGGGTAAAGGCCCAAACGTGTGGTGGCCTTCCCGGGCGCTTCCGATCATGCGGCGTCATGGAAGTTTCACAATCGTGTCGGCACACCGCCTGTCGTTGGGTACCATCAGCTAATGAAGTAGGAGATCCACGATGCCCGTTAAGACGCTGATCGCAATGTTTGCGACTGTTGCCGCCAGCTTTGCGGCCCAGACGATCGTTGAAGCAGCGCAGGAGAAGCCGGCAATGCAAACCGCCACGCCCAAGCCCGTCAAGAGCGCGTATGCCGCAGTCAACGGCCTGAACTACTACTACGCCGTCTACGGCAAGGGCGATCCACTGTTGCTCCTTCACGGCGGTCTCGGCCAGATCGAGATGTTCGGTCCCAACTTGACCAGGCTCGCGCAGAGCCGGCAGGTGATCGGTGTCGACTTGCAGGAACACGGCCGCACGGCACTTGGCGATCGCGAGCTCAGCCTGGTCAACATGGGCAACGACATGGCCGACGTGCTGAAGAAACTCGGGTACGACAAGGTCGATGTGCTCGGCTATTCGATGGGCGGCGGCGTGGCGTTCCAATTCGCCGCTCAGCATCCGGCGATGGTTCGCCGCCTGGTGCTGGTTTCCACCCCGTTCTCGCAAGACGGGTTCTATCCGGAGATGCTGCCGCAGCAGGCAGCCCTCGGCGCCGCGATGGCGGGGCAGATGAAGGAAACGCCGATGTACAAGTCGTACATGGCGATCGCGCCGCATCCGGAAGAGTTTCCGAAGCTGCTCGACCAGATGGGTGCCTACATGCGCAAGCCGTACGACTGGTCGGCGGACGCCAAGAAACTGACCATGCCGGTGATGCTCATCTACGGCGACAGCGACATGTTTCGGCCGGAGCACGAGGTGAAGTTTTACCGACTGCTCGGCGGTGGACTGAAGGATGCCGGCTGGCAGCGCGAGCACATGTCGCAGAACCGGCTGGCGATCCTGCCGAACCTGACGCACTACGAAATGGGCCTCGCGCCGCAGCTGGTCGACACCGCTCTGCCGTTCCTGAACGGCGCAGGATCATTGATACCTCCACGGTAACAATCGGTTTGTTCGGGACTACGCGAATTACTGCGGCGGTTGGCATTACGGATTGTAGACCACAATGGATATTTGCTTTGAGTTTTGCCATGATCTGGTCGAGCGACTCAGATCAGAGCCTCTCGACTCAAACCGATCCCTAACGATCAAGTCGGCTTCTCGCTCGTAATTGGTCCGTGACTGCTAGCGCGTTTCTCGGTACCGATCCGCCAACCCGTGGGGATTACTTCCGGTTTGGGCGTAATCCACCCACGATCAGTGATCGACCTCGCCTGTGATTATGGAATGGGGATCCGGTAAAGATTGCGCTGGATCGTGCCGCGATAGAACGCAAACACATCAGGAGACGGACCGGGGACCACCCCCGGGACATCGATCCGACGCGCTCCCGGCAGGTGGGCGATCTCTTCCTCGGAATGAAATCCTCCTGCCGGCAAACCCCTGAGTCGCAACACTTCGAAAGTTACGTCTGTCACTCCAGTAAAGAACTAAAAGTGCGAGCGAAATTTTCACCTGTTTATTTTCAGCCCGTTCACCGGCCATCCACGGAGCATTCTTGTACAAGAACTATCTCGGGTGTATCGTCAGAATGTATGCGACCTAAGCTGCTAATCGCGGTTTTAGTTCTGGCGCTGTCGGGAGCTAATTCCGGGCTGCGCTCGATGTGCACTGCATATTGCCTTTCATCGTCGTCTGTAGGAAGTGCCGTAGCCCATCATGACAAAATGGAGTCGCATCCAGGCCCGGCAAGCATCAGCCATCATATGCATGCCCATCATAAGGGTGCAGAGTGCGCGGAGTGTCCGCCCAGGTCAGGGAATAGCTTGAGCGAGAAGGCCGATTGCGCCAGCTTCGCTGAAATTCAGGCGCTCAAGGAGGCTTCCTTCTCCTTTGACGCACCGCGAGGAGTTGCTCACGTCCATGTTGTTGGTATGCCTGCCCGAGCGTTCACATTAGCAAGTGACGGCGAACGATTTTTACCTGTTAGCGCTCCCAATAAAATAAGAAGTTTCAATCCTGTTTCGGCTCCCCTCCGTATCTAACAACTTCCTCAAACTAGAACTCATCTCATTATTGGTCTTGTGGCAGGAAAGCGACAAAACCATTACAGCGGGAACCGGCGGAAAGTGATGATTTCGCTGAGTTCCGACAGTTTCACTTCGTAAGTGTCGCCGTTTCCGCAACCTACGAGCATTTATGAGATGGCTTCATTCCGCGTGTTCGCGGCGTCTGTGCACGTCCGTTTGAAGTTGTGAGCTCT
>QHYK01000002.1 GCA_003224085.1 Acidobacteriota bacterium
GCCCTTGCCGACAAACTCCTGGCTCGCGCCAGCGCCTGAAGTTGACTGCGGTCTTCCTCGCTTAGCTGAACGGGGGGTGCAATTCGCATAAGCCGCCTCCATATTGTATTGGACGCGGCCCGATAATAAACGTCTCTATTTATGACGCACTACACTAGGAGCAGGTTCTGTGTTGCACAACCACCTCTATAGTGATAGAGATAGAGTCACCGCGTGAAGTGACGCACGTCACGGATTTGGAAGGTTCCTGATTCTATGTTCCCAGGCATGGGTCAGTGCGATTCGAAGGTGTTCTTTCCGGATGATCCCTGTCTGCCGCCGCAATTCAGAGATTGTCCCCGGCAAGCAGTAACCACACGACGCACGTTTCATTCCGTCGTGAAGCTCTGCTCGACATGCGCGCAGGTTTGGGATGAGCAGGAGGGTCAAGCGGCCGTTGCGGCACCCGCTTGCGCCCGCTAGGTTTTTGAGGCGAGCTTAATCGCGCTGAGGACCTTCTTGGTCATACAGCTGAGAAGCCATGCGAGCGCCATCGCCACGTAGACCATGGAGACCAACACAAAGAACATGGCGGCAACGACCATTTTGGGGATGTCGAGCGGATGGATTTCGCTGATACGCCCAAGCCAAAGAATGCAGCCAATCTCGCTGAAGAACAAGAGAATGAATCCCGCAAGTTGGCGTTTTTGAAGGCGACAAACATCGTCGAGAGATTTGCGAAGGAGGGTTTGACACATTCCGGGGTCATTCGAGACTTCCTTTCAAAGCTTGGGCTGTTTTTCCACCATAGGTTTTCTGATTCCGCTAGTCAATCCTGAGGAGCAGCATCCTCCAGGCAGCAGCTAGAAGAACGTTCATGGCGGGAAGTCAGGGTTTGGGCTTGGCGTCCCAGTTGACGATTACGGATAAGGAGGCGGCGTCTCCCGGGACCTCGCCAGGGACGAGTGCAAGAATCTTTTGCCCGTCGGACGACACGTCGTAAGGATAGGAAAACTGTCCTTGCGGTTCCGAAGTTCTGAACAAGGCCGCGGGAGTTCCAAATTCCAGGCCGCCGCGAACGTTTCGAACCGAGACAACCATTAATTTTCCGTCCAGCGCCCGATAGAAAATCTCTTTGCCATCCCGGCGCCAGCGCGCCAGGGTGCCGCCGCCGCTTGAGACGAGCCACCTTGCGCCGCCTGCCGGAAAGCCTTGAACGTAGATTTCCTGGCGGCCCGATTCGTTTGAAGTGTAGGCGATCCATTTGCTATCCGGCGAAAATTGGCCTTGCAATTCGTCAAACGCAGTCCTTAAGAACGGTGCAGGTTTGCGATCTCCCGTGGTGGGCAAAAGCCACAGCTCATACCGCCCTTCCGGGCTGATTTGCGAGTAGACAAGGTAACGGCCGTCGGGAGACCAATCGTTTAGGTACACGGTGTTTTGAGATTGCAGCAGTGTGTTTTCCTGTCCCGGGCCATTGGCGTCCCGCTCTAAGATCTTTGTGTTATTGAGGAGGTGGTAGCTAATGTGCTGGCCGTCAGGAGACCAAATGGCCGTTCCAAACGCGTGGCCAAAAGTGAGGCGGCTGGGAAACCCGCGTGCAAAGTCCAGCAACCAGATGTCCGGTACTCCGACAGCGTCCGCAAGGACAGCGGCAATGCGCTTGCCATCTGGTGAGATTCGCAAGGCGGCATAACGGTCAGGCTGACCCACGGTGCTCAGCGCCTTGCCTTCACGGTTGAACCAGGTCAATTGATAATGGTCGCTTCCTGCTCCAAAAAGGATGGTGCCATTGTCGGAGACGGAGAGGCAGGCGCGACCGAAAGCCGACACAGAAGAAACCACTTGCGCGCCCGGCACGGGCACGGCGTTGCCCAAAAGTTGCGGGTGCTCGATATCCCAGGGTTGTGCCAACAGGGCCTGCTGTCGAATCGAGTAGAGGTAAGCGGGATGGTTTCCGTGGGCGCGGGAGTAAGCGCCAGCAATCCAATTCTCCATCAAGTGAGTTTTTTCAAGTGGCTTGTCGAGGGAACCGAGATAGATGCCGGTAACGTGGGGTTTGTCGCTGCGAATGAGATAGATAAACCGCCGTCCGTCGGGAAGAAACAGAGGCCAGCGGTGCGAGTTTTCGCCCTGAGCTACATCGAGGGTGGTCACGGCCGTAACGGGCCCTCCCGTCGCGGCTATCCGGCGAAGGCCCGAAGCGGGGGCAGGGGCAAAAACAATCATTCCATTCGAGTTCCAGGTTCCGCCGCGGCCGGTGGGTGCATCGGCTAAGGGCACTGCTGGACCACCACCGAGATCCAGTCGCTGAAGCTTACTATTGGAAAAAAAACAAAGTGACTGCGAGTCTGGCGACCAAAAAGGAAACTGGGCTCCTTCGGTCCCAACTAACTCTCGCGCTTCCAAAGAATCGAGGGGACGAAGCCAAAGTCTCGGGCTGCCACCAGAGGTGGTCAGGAAAGCGACAGTCCGTCCATCGGGCGAGATGGTCGAGCCGCCGCCCGCGCCGAGGAGCAGCTCCGCCCCAGGAGGAGGGACGATCCTGAATTGAAGCGACTGTTCCTCCACGGGAGGCTTTTGCCAGGCTGACCAGAACCCAGCCATGGCGGCAATGACGGACGCGGCCGCGATAATCCATGCCCATGGCGAGGTCTTGCTCGCGTGCACGGGGCCCTGCGGCTCAGCTGCCAGTTCCAGCGAAGACTTTAAGTCGCGTGCGGACTGCCAACGCTGTTCCGGATCTTTTGCCAGGCACCGGCGCAACAGGCGGTCGACCGATGGAGGCGCAACGGACCCCACCGAGGGCGCTTCATGCTCCAGAATTGCGGCGATGACGCTGGCGGCGCTTGCGCCGTCAAAAGCCAGTTTTCCGGTTAGCATTTCGTAGAACACCAGGCCAAAAGAAAAAATATCTGTTCGCGTGTCGGTTTCCTTGCCTTGCAATTGCTCGGGCGACATGTAGTTCAGCGTTCCCACGATCTGCCCATCGCGCGTGATGGATCGGGTGAGTTCCGCGTCCTTGAGAGGCCCAGATTGTTTTGCCAGGCCAAAGTCGAGAAGCTTGATTCCTTGTTTGGTGAGGAGGATGTTGCCGGGCTTGAGGTCGCGATGAACGATTCCTTTGGCGTGCGCCGCATCTAAGGCGTCCAGGATCTCCGCGGCGTAATGCAGCGCTTTTTGAAGCGGCAATGGACCCTTCAGCGGCGCGCCTTCGAGGTATTCCATCACCAGATAATTCGGCCCAACGTCGTACAAGCGGCAAATGTGCGAGTGGTTCAGCGCGGCAATGGCGTGAGCTTCGCGGCTAAAGCGTTCGCCGAAGTGCTCGGCGGAAATCTTGATGGCCACATCGCGCCCCAGGCGCGTGTCACGTGCGCGATACACTTCCCCCATCCCGCCGGCGCCGATGGCGGCAGTGATTTCATAGGGGCCAAGCTGGGTGCCCGAAGCGAGGGCCATACGTGGCGGGGATTATAACCCCAAAACGCTGCACGGCATCTTGAGGCCAGAGACGAAACGACACTAAGAAGTATCGCGCTCTGCCTCGCGACGACGCGGCCTGGATGAAAACGCACCGATAGGCTACACCGGGGAGCTGTCCGGGGATTCGAACCCCACGACCGAATGATGCTCCTCGTGAAAGTCCGGATGGCTTTGCAGGAGGCGCACGCAGCGGTTCCAGCGCAGGATGGCGTCGTCGTTCCCTGACGGGCGAATCTTTTCCGCTTCGGCGAAGCAACTCATGGCTTCCTCGAAAAGCGGAGTCAGGGTGTGGCGCAAGCGGCCAGCGCGCAATTGCGCTTTGGCCCTGCGCTCGTGCTGGAGGCCGGTATAGTAGATGCGTTCGTAGGGATCGGTAAGTTTGTCGAAGCATTCTTGTGCTTCGCCCCAGCGGTCGGAGACGTCTCCGGAGAACTGGTCGGTGATCGCCAAGCCCAGAAGTCGTAGCGCCAACTGGTGCGCCGGCTCGGCCGCTAAAATGTCGCGGCAGATGGACTCAGCCTCTTCCGGCTCGTTGAGCGAGCGATAGAGATCCACCTTGGCGATGGCTTCGGGAATGCCAGCCTTGGAGATGGGTTTCAAATGCAGCGGCATAGCGACCTCCTTGGACTACCATCCGGTTCCTACTTCGCACCACGGATTTTGCGGACCAACATGAGGAGCGGGTCGTAGAATTCATCCACGACGCGCTCTTTGAGCGGAATGATGGCGTTGTCCGTGATGTGAATCTCTTCGGGGCAAACCTCCGTGCAACATTTCGTGATGTTGCACAGGCCGATTCCCAACTCCTTGCGGAGCAGCGCGGCACGAGACGCGCCGTCCATGGGGTGCATTTCCAGCCCGGCCACGCGCACGAAAAAGCGCGGCCCGCCGAACTCTTCTTTTTTGCCGTGATCGCGCAAGACATGGCAAACGTTCTGGCAGAGAAAACATTCGATGCACTTGCGGAATTCCTGCACGCGGTCCACGTCTTTTTGGTCGAATTTCCATTCCGCGCCCGCGCGCGGCTGGAAAGGCGGAATCTTCTTGTTGACGCGGAAATTCCAAGAGACGTCGGTGACCAGGTCTTTGATGACGGGAAACGACTTCATGGGGAAGATGGTGATGGGCTTGTCGAGAGGCAGAGCGTCCATGCGCGTCTTGCAAGTGAGCCGCGGGTGCCCGTTCACTTCTGCGGAACACGATCCACACTTGCCGGCTTTGCAGTTCCAGCGGACGGCCAAATCCGGCAATTGATGCGCCTGCACGTAATGAAGCGCGTCGAGCACAACCATGCCGGGAGCCAGCGGCACGTGGCACTCCTTGGCAGCGCCGCCTTTCGAATCGCCCCTGAAAATCTGCAAGACCGCTTCGGCCATCGAGGGCCCCCGTTATTTTCCTTCAGCAAGAAGCTGCTTCAAATCACTGGGCATTTCCAGGACTTTTTCCTGGCGAAGCCGCATGGCGTCGCCTTCGCGCTGGATGACGTTATTTCTCCCGCCCCACGCCGGATCGAGATTCGGAAAATCGATGCGGCTGTGTGCGCCGCGGCTCTCTTCGCGGGCCAGCGCGCTCAGCGCCACGGCTTCGGAAACGGTCATCATGGATCTCAAGTCCAGAGCCAAATGCCAACCGGGATTATATAGCCGGGAGCCTTCGACACTCATGCGTTTCATTCGCAGCTTCAGCTTATCGATTTCGCCAAGCGAGCGTTCGAGGTCCTCTTTGTTGCGGAAGATGCCAACGAGTTTTTGCATGGAGGCTTGCAAGTCGCGATGAATCGCGTAAGGGCTCTCGCCATCTTTTTGCTGAAAGGGCGCGAGGGCGTCGTGCTCGGCCGCGTCGATTTGCGCGGAGTCGATCGCGGATGCCCGTACGCTGTTAGCGTGCTTCGCCGCGGCGAGGCCCGCGCGGCGGCCGAATACGAGAAGGTCGGAAAGGGAATTACCGCCAAGACGATTGGCGCCGTGCAAGCCCGCGGCGGCTTCGCCTGCGACGAACAAGCCGGGGAGCGAGCTTTGCGCGGTTTCCGCATCCACCCTGATGCCGCCCATCATGTAATGGCAAGTGGGGCCAACTTCCATCGGCCGTTTGGTGATGTCCACGTCGGCGAGTTCGAGGAACTGGTGGTACATGCTGGGCAGCTTGCGCTTCACGTATTCGGCGGGCTTGTGCGAGATGTCGAGGTAAGCGCCGCCGTGCTCGGTGCCGCGGCCCTCGCGAACTTCCGTGTAGATGGCACGGGCAACCACGTCGCGCGTGGAAAGCTCCATCCTTTGAGGGTCGTAGCGCTCCATGAAACGCTCGCCGGCTTTGTTGCGAAGAATGCCTCCTTCACCGCGCACCGCTTCGGTGACGAGAATTCCTTGCACGCCGGGAGGCCAAACCATTCCCGTGGGATGGAATTGCACAAACTCCATGTCCATCAACTCGGCGCCCGCTTCATAAGCCACCGCCATGCCGTCGCCGGTGTATTCCCAGGAATTCGAAGTGATGGGCCAGGCTTTGCCGATGCCGCCGGTCGCGATGACCATGGACTTGGCCTTGAACACGGCGAACCGGCCGTGTTCGCGCCAATAGGCGAACGCGCCGGCGACGCGATCCCCGTCTTTGAGCAGGCGCGTGACCGTACATTCCATGTAGACGTCGAAGCCCATTTGAACGCCGCGATCCTGGAGCGTTCGAATCATCTCGAGGCCCGTTCGGTCGCCTACATGACACAGCCGCTTGTAAGTATGCCCGCCAAAAGCGCGTTGGAGGATTTGGCCTTTGTCGGTGCGATCGAAAAGAGCGCCCCACTGCTCGAGTTCACCGACGCGGTCGGGAGCTTCTTGCGCGTGGAGTTGAGCCATGCGCCAGTTGTTGAGCATTTTGCCGCCGCGCATGGTGTCGCGGAAATGCGTGCGCCAATCGTCGGCCGCGTCAACATTGGCCATGGCCGCCGCAATGCCGCCTTCGGCCATCACCGTGTGCGCTTTGCCGAGCAATGATTTGCACACCACACCGACCGAAGCGCCTTGGCCGAGTGCCTCAATCGCGGCGCGGAGGCCCGCGCCACCCGCGCCGATGATCAAGACATCATGCTCGTGGGTTTCGAAGCGGTCGCTCAATGGAGCCTCACGTCGCGAATGGCGCCGCAGGATACCAGCCGCACGTACAAATCCGCGAAGCCGACGGAAAGAAGGCTGGCCCAGGCCCACAACATGTGGCGCTGGTTCAAAACGCTCAGCCATTGCCAGGTCTTGTAGCGCGGGCCGCCGAATGCAGCGCAGGAGAAGCAGTCGAGCTTTCCGCCAGAGAGGTGGCGCAAAGAGTGGCAAGAGAGCGTGTAAATCGAGAGCAGAATCACGTTGCCCAACAGAACCAGAGTCCCAACCCCGACTCCTACGGAGCCGTCAAAGAAGAAGGCGTGAATGGCGTCGCGCCAGAGAAAAACGAGGAAGAGCACGGCCAGATAGAGAAAGTAGCGATGGACATTTTGAAGAATGAAAGGAAATGCGGTTTCACCGCGATAGCTATGCCTGCTTTCGCTCACTGCGCAAGCGGGCGGGTCCAGAAAGAATGCGCGATAGTAGGCTTTGCGGTAGTAATAGCAGGTTACGCGGAATCCCAGCGGGCCGGCCAGAATCAGTAACGCGGGAGAAAAAGGCCACCAATGATGATTCGGGTCAATCAGCGGAGAGTAAAGAGGGGAAAGGTAGGGGCCCCATTCGTAGAAGCGGCCCTCGAAAGCTCGCAAAGTGGCGTAAGCGCCGAACCCGCCCAACAACACAACCACCGGAATGATTTCAACCCACCACGTATCGCGCCGCTGGGTTTTGCCGTAGCTGGGCCCAGCGGCAGAGGGACTCACGAGTTCGGCCATATCCAACCCCCTCGCGACTGCCTAGACTAGTCACAAAATTCATTTTTGAAAACTGTTTTTCTCCGGCGAGTCCCGGCCACCTCAGGCGGAGACGGCTCGCAGGGGCTGCTCTTGCAAGGAAAGGTACGTCCAAAGTGAGGAACGGGGGGCAACGCGAGCCGAAGCTTTTTCTGGCGGGAAGATTCGACGGATTTGGGTGTATACTCCCGGCTATCTGAGACGAGCAGTGGGAGATTCCCATGCCGTACGTTTTTCCCGGGACTCCGACACTTCCTTCGAGCCATGCCCGAAGCTTGTACTTCGCTGTAAGCGCGGGCGATGCCTACAAGAGGGTGCTATGAAACAGACCTTTGCGATCGCCATTGGTGGCGCGGCTGGGCAAGGTGTGGCCACGCCGGGCGACATTTTCGCGAAAATGTTCAGTCGGAGGGGCCTCAGCCTGAATGCCTACAACGCTTATCAGTCCATTATTCGGGGCGGGCATACGCTGCTGACCATTCGAACCGGGCCGGAGCCGGTCACCAACATGGGTGACCGCATTGACCTGCTCCTTCCGCTAAATCAGGACACCATGGACCGCCACTTGAAGCTGCTGAGGAGCGGCGCAGCGTGTATCTACAACGCGGACACCATCAAACCCGGGGCCGCCGCTGAGGGCGTGCAGCTTTGCCCGCTGCCCGTCTCCGAACTGGCCGACATTAGTCGAAACAAAGTGGCCCAGAACACCTTGGCCATGGGTGCGGGCTTGAATATGATGGGCATCGGCTTCGCGGCGCTCGAGGAAGTCCTACGCGAGCAGTTCAAGAAAAAAGGCGAAGCCGTAGTGGAAGAAAACGTCGGCGTAGCGCGAGCAGGCTACGATTATGCTGCGGCGCACTTCACGCCGTTCCCGAATCCGCTTCCCAGGACAGACAAGCGCTACGCCGTGCTGAGCGGCAACATCGCGATGGCCATGGGAGGCGCGGCAGCCGGGGTGAAGTTCTACTGCGCGTATCCCATGAGTCCTTCAACAGGCGTGCTGCATTGGATGGCGGCTCACGCGCGCAAGGCGGGCATCATGGTGCGGCAAGTAGAAGACGAAATTGGCGTGATCAACATGACCATTGGCGCGGCGCACGCCGGCGTACGCTCGATGTGCGCCACCTCAGGCGGCGGATTCGCGTTGATGAGCGAAGGGCTGGGCATGTCCGCGATGATTGAAACTCCAGTGGTGGTGATTGATTGCCAGCGAGCGGGACCTTCGACCGGCGTTCCCACAAAGACGGAGCAGGGCGATCTTTGGCAGATGCTTGGCGCTGCGTTTGGAGACTATCCGCGGCTCATTGCCGCGCCTCTGGACATCGCCGACTGCTTCCAACTGATTCCCGAAATGTTTAACCTCGTGGATCGCTTCCAGTGCCCGGGCTTGGTGCTTTGCGATCTTCTGCTGTCCGAAGGCCGGCTTGGCGTTGACCCGAAAGATCTGGATTTCAACCCCGTCATCCATCGCGGCGAACTGATCCTTCCCCTCGACGGCAAGGGCGGCAACGGCAACGGAGCAAGTGCCACGACTGCCTCCAACGGTGATTACAAACGCTACAAGATCACCGAAAGCGGGATCTCGCCTCGCGCCGTTCCCGGCGTGCCGGACCACATCCATACCGTCGCGACCGACGAGCACATGGAAGACGGCGTGCTCATTAGCGACGAGTTCACTAATCCCATCAAGCGCCGTGCCATGATGGAGAAGCGCATGCGCAAGGTGGCCGGGATTGAAGCCGCAGTTCCTCCGCCAACGCTGCGGGGGCCGCGCGTTGCCGACGTGACTTTGATTGGCTGGGGCTCGACCAAAGGCGTCATCGAGGAAGCCTGCGAGCTGCTCAATGAGGAAGGAATCTCCGCCAATCAATTGCAGATTCGTTGGCTCGTGCCGCTGCATGGCGAAGTAATTCTCGAACTGCTGAAAGACGCGCGCCACACCATCATTGTCGAAAACAATTACAGCGGACAGTTTGCGCGATACCTGCGCAGCGAAACCAGCTTTGTTCCAGACGGGAACATCCGCAAATATGACGGCGAACCGTTCATGCCGCACCACATTGTGGAAGCGGTAAAGGAACAACTTGCCGGTAAAACGAAACTCTCGGTTCCCATGCACGAGATTATGGTCTAAAGGGGGAGACGCACATGGCCACTGGCGTACAGAGAGCAACTCAACTGACGATCGCCGACTTGAAAGGCCGAGTCGATCCCGATTGGTGTCCGGGCTGCGGCGATTTCGGAGTGCTTGCGGCAATTCAGAAGGCGCTTGTCGAACTGCAAATCCCGAACCACAACGTAGTGGCCATTAGCGGAATCGGCTGCTCTTCCAACCTCCCGGGATTCATCAACACGTACGGGATGCACACGTTGCATGGGAGGGCTCTGGCAGTGGCCACGGGCCTGAAGCTGGCGAATCATGAGCTGACGGTGCTGGTGACCGGCGGCGACGGAGACGGGTTCGGCATTGGCGGCAACCATTTCATCCACACCATGCGGCGCAACGTGGACTTGCTGTACATCGCCATGGACAATCAGATTTACGGGCTCACCACCGGTCAGACTTCTCCGACTAGCCGCATTGGGATGAAAACGAAAAGCATGCCGTTTGGAAATATCGAAGCCCCCGTCAATCCCATTTCGCTGGCGCTTGCTGCGGGCGCTACGTTCGTCGCGCGCGGGTTCAGCGGCGACCAAAAGCATCTCACCGACTTAATCAAGCAGGGCATCGAGCACAAAGGCTTTTCGTTCCTCGACGTGTTCAGCCCTTGTGTGACCTACAACCACGACAATACCTACCAGTGGTACCGCCCGCGGATCAAGAAGCTCGAGGACGACCCGGCGTACGATGCGACAGACTGGACTGCGGCGATCGAGAAATCGCTGCTGTGGGGCGATGAAATTCCCATCGGGAAGTTCTTCGAGCGCACCGATGTCCCCAGCCTGCATGCCTCCGAACCGGTGCTGAATGAAGGCCCTCTGCTGCATCGCGATGCGAGAGTGCCCGCCGAGATAACTCGCGGCTTTATTGAAGAGCTGATGTAAGAACGCGCTTGCCTACGTTACCTAGAAAACTGTTGACGAAAGAAAAGCGAAGGGCTATAACGCCCTTAGGTGTACCGTCGTAAAGTGCTTGTGGATAAGGTTGCCGAGCGTCTCTTCAAGTTGATACCTAAGGCGGCTTTGAGATATCGAGCCGAGGTCATGGCTCTGGAAATCATCCCCGACCACGTTCATTTGCTTGTCGAGGTCGACCCGCAATTCGGGATACACAGTCTTGTGAAACACATCCAAGGCGTCACGTCGCACGACCTCAGAAAAAAGTTCCAGAGTCTCAGGACCCGGCTGCCCAGCCTGTGGACCAACAGCTATTTTGTTTCAACGGTAGGTGGTGCACCACTGGAAG
>QHYK01000107.1 GCA_003224085.1 Acidobacteriota bacterium
AGGTATTTTACGAATCGCCTGAAGACGTTCATACCGTAAGCCGTAACGCGAGTAAGACGAAACCAGCGAAGTTCGTCGTATTTTTCATCAAGAATGAAGGAGCACCGATTCTCACTCCCGTTCACTAGCTTCGGACGCGAGCATTGCATTTCTCCGATGAAACCATTTTGCCTAAAGCGATATTCCCTACCTGGAGGCACGTATGAATTCAAAAACCTCGCAACTCACCGAGAATGGGACAGAGATTGTCCGTCTGTTCGCACGGTTTGCGCTAGGAGCTTCCTTTTTATCCGCTGTGGCTGATCGTTTTGGCTTGTGGGGGCCATATGGAGCAAAGAACGTATCCTGGGGAAATTTCGCTCATTTCGTGGAGTACACGGGCGCGGTGACGTCGCTCTTCCCCAGTTCATTGACAATGTCGTTCGCGTGGGCAGCTACCGTCGCGGAGACACTCTTTGGGATATTGCTTATCGCAGGCTTCAAAATACGAATGGCCTCCGTCCTCTCGGGTCTTCTCCTTTTGTCATTTGCTATGGGCATGGTCACGGGTCTTGGCATCAAGACGCCATTCGACTATTCGGTCTTCTCGGCGGCCGCTGCAGCATTCTTACTGGCGTTCTGGGAGCCTGACCGATTCACGTTGGACAAGCTTCTGAATCGATCACGAAACTGAGCGGGAGATCCGATCACGAAACAACACCAACTTCGATAGCCTGAAGCCGACGCTGGAGAATCGTAAGGGCGAAGCCGACAGTACCAGCCCGCTTTTCGTTTGCGAGTGTGTAAGCCCGATTGAACCCTTCCCGAACATTATCGGTAACGGCCTTATAAAGCTGAGCTTCTGGGATCGAAAGCTTTTGTCGCGGTTCCACAAACGGTCCGCAAAAACCGTCGCATTTTTGGTTGCACAATCGTTGCACAAATGCTCCCGAACACTGGCTGTTTGCCTAACAATGAGGCAACGCATCCGAACGTAACCTATTGATTCCGAACAACAGCGTGTGGAATCGGGAATTTGCTAAACCGTTGCACGTCGCAAAACGTGCATCGTGGGTTTGGATCCAGTCGGTCCGCCACGTTCGGCTGGCGCACTTAGGAGCTCATTCATTTCCAAGGATGCGCCTTACGTCTCGTTTGCCGTGCAGGATACGAATAATGTGCATGGCGTCTGCCTCCAGAGAGTAATAAATCCGAATCGCTTCAAATCCAGCTACCGGCCATGATCGAAGATTGTGAACTCGCGGATTGCTGGAAGAATATTGCGGACCCACATGAGGATTTTGGCCTAATGACTGAATGGTGCGCCTGACAGCATCCCGGAAGCGAAGGGCGATCTCGGGTGCTTCGGCAGTAAGGAGGTAATAGCGGAACTGACGAACGATGTCGTCGCTGGCGTCGATACAGAACCTTCACGAACGGGGGCTGGTCTTATGCTCGGCCAGGAGCGCATCTGTTCGCTTGCTTACGGAACTCCAAAACTCATCTTCCGTGAGTTGTTTTGAGGCAAGCCCTTCAGCGAGCAGGGTATCGAGTTCTTCCGGCGTTCCCGCGAAACCTGGCACGGTGCGCTGTTCAACGGCTGTTAAAGCAGCCTCGACAACCTCCTCAACGGATTTGTAGGCACCGCGGTCGAGCACAGCTCGAAGCCGGCGCTCTTGTTCCGGCGTGAGATGAATCGTCATGCGTTGCTGCTCCGTGGCTTCGTCATCTTCAGGGTAGGGGAAAAAATGACTTCAGGCAAGTCGAATGGGGCCTCTGGTTGGAGAACTGCACGCCCTGGTGGAGCGATATACATTAATGATAACGCCGAGCAGCAGGACTGCCGTGACGGTGTGGGATTCTAACCAACGACAGGGCGGCTTGTTCTATTCAATCCAAAGATGTTGTCAATCGTACCCAATATAGGTACAATTGTACCTGGAATGGGTACACAGGTCCTTTCGCTATCGAAAGTCCTCTTCGGCCAAAGCCGAAGGTCGATCCTTGCCCTGCTCTATGGCCACGCTGACGAACAATTCTATCTGCGCGAAATTGCACGTCGCGCCGGAACAGGGATTGGAGCCACGCAGCGAGAACTCGGACAATTGACGGACGCCGGGCTTCTCCACAGGCTTCGCCGCGGGAACCAGGTTTATTACCGCGCGAATCGTGAGAATCCGATTTTCGAAGAATTGAAAAGCATTCTCGCGAAGACGTCCGGAATACGAGACACTCTGCAGGAAGGACTCGGTCGATTGGCGGACCGAGTTAAACTTGCGTTTGTGTACGGTTCGATTGCGCGAGGCGAGGAAAAGGCATCGAGCGACGTGGATCTGATGGTCGTGGGCAACGTGAGTTTCCAGGACGTGGTGGCCGCCCTCAGCGAGACCGAACGGAAACTGGGCCGGGAGGTGAATCCAACCGTCTTCGGTCCCCGCGAATTCCGCGAAAAGCTCGCAGCCAAGAATCACTTTCTTTCAAGCGTGGCGAAAGAAAAGAAACTCTTTGTGATTGGAGACGAGAGTGAGTTTCGCCGACTGGGTCAATAACGGCTGGCTCGTCGCGCACAAGAGCAGCAAGCAGGAGATCGGCAACCTGCTCGGAATTGTGGCGCGGGACCTGAAAGACGGCCAAGCCAAAGACGTGTCGGACGATTGGCGGTTCGCGATCGCTTACAACGCGGCATTGCAGGCCGCGACGGCGGCCCTTGCGGCCGCTGGGTATCGCGCGTCCCGCGAGAATCATCACTACCGGGTCATTCAGTCGCTGGAACTGACCTTAGGGAAAGATGCGAAGTTCATCCGCGCCTTCGATGCGTTCCGGAAAAAGAGAAACGTGAGCAGCTACGACATTGGCGGCGGAATCTCCCATCGCGAAGTCGAAGAGATGATCGGGATTGCGCAGAGTTTGCAGCAAGACGTTGAGCAGTGGATACGCACAAACCACGCGTCACTTCTTTAGCGAAATGACAAGCGGGGGGAGGGAATTGGCCGTGACAGTGTGGGATTCTAACCAATGACGGGCCAGCGTTCTAACAAACTGAAGCGGGGCCGAAGCATTAAGGTCTTTACTGGATTGGAGAATCCATTAGGGACCTGATTTTATAATTCCACAGTTTTTAGTATTATCGCACTAGTAACCGTTTTCGCCTACCCGGCCCTCTCGAAAAAAACGTCTACGAGGGGAGTCCTGCACCACGATGAACGCAAACCGGCGGTTGCAAGAGCGCAAGCCGCCCGAGCGGATAGTGTTGTGTAAGCTCGGCGGTGAAAAAAGCGGTTCCGTCCTGAATCTTTCCGAAGATGGGTTGTGCTTTGAGAGCCTCACGCCCATAGAAGAAATAACGGACTTGCTGCAGCTGCGTTTGTCGGTCGACCTGAACTGCGCGATCGAGGCCACCGGCCAGTTAGCGTGGATGGACTCGGCAAAACGCACGGGAGGCCTGCGCTTCTTGGAGTTGAGCGCGCCGGCACGCGAGCAGATCCGCGCTTGGCTGAGCGAGACCTCTACCGCATCCAGTGGAGAAAACTGGCACGCGTTTCTACGACAGCGTGACAAGCAAGCGGATGACGGCGCGGCGACTGAGAAGCCGGTGATTTGGCAGGAGATGTGCGTTCCAAGCATGCAACTTGTTCCTATAGAACGGCACCGGGCGCAGACGCGCTGGCAATTTCTCCGCGGCGTATTGGTGGGCTTCGGGATATGCGCGGTGGTGATGATTCCCATCTTCCGGTATGCCGGCGGCACGAAGCCAGGCAGCCCGGCTCGGACGACCGCAAGCGCGAACCGCGCGGCGCAATCCAGCGTGGAGCAGACTCAGGCGTCAGTAGCACACCCCGTGTCACCAAGTGCGTCGATCTCGGAGCCGACCGCTATGAAACCGCTGGCGACGAAGCCGGCGGCGGTGCAGACGGTCTCCGTGGCCGCGCCGACAGGGTTGCTGCAGAGGCAGAGTCCACAGACAGCAGGAGCATTTTCCACGGATCTGATGACACGCCCATCATCGCCGTCGGCAACGCCGCAGCCGGCGAAGGCGGAGCAGCCGCTTGGGGCCAGCCAGTCGGAAGTAGCGCCCGCTCCAGCCGCCTCGAAGGCGCATTCTTCCTCGGGGCAAGTGCAGCACCCGAAAAAGGTCTCGGCGACGCCGCAGCAGTTGTGGTCTGCGCTGCAAGCAGGAAACATGAATGCGGCGGTAGCGCTGGCGGACCTCTACACACGGGGCGAAGGCGTCCCGGTGAACTGTGAGCAAGCGCGGATCTTGCTGCTGGTTGCGTCAGAAAAGAACAATGCAGAAGCTTCCAAGAAGCTGCAGGGGCTGGATAAAGGCGGCTGCCCCGCAAACAGCGAGTGAGCCGTAGGCCTGTGGGATCAGATCAACCGACGGCTAAGCGGCGGTTTTCAGAGTGTTCCATTTAAGACCTTTTGATGCTTCGCATTGTGATCGCCGCACCTGCGTCGGTGTCCATCGATGTCGCCTAAATCCAGTTTTACCGGAACCCCCAATGCCCGGAATGCTCGTACGACGTTTAGGAGCGATTCATGGCGAGCCGACAGGCCACGGTGGAATATCTGACCACCACGAAGATAGGTGAGAAAGGGCAACTCACGGTCCCGAAGCAGTTCCGCAAGGACCCTGGTCTGGGAACGAGAGCCCCTTTTGCCGTCGTGTCTCGCCAAAACTAGAAGCATTTGAAATCAACAAGATGCAAAGAGGCTATGTAACATGTTACATGGGCCCTGCGGGAGCCGTAACCAGACGAGGTTTTCGGTAGGCACGGGCAGGTCAAGCACTTGGTAAATTCCACCTTCGTAGGCAATTAGGTCCCGAGCCACCAGTTCGTTGCGAGCCGCTTCGAGTTCGGGAAAACGAATGTCCAACAGCTCTGCCAAACGCGCGTCGGAGTAAAATCTGACGCCGTCTTGGTTAGAGACGGCCACCAGGATGAAGTAGAGCAGTTTCTCGAGGCGCGTGAGGCCTTGATCGAATCCCTCGCGCAGGACATTGGCCGGTTAATCACCCAATAGCCGTTCTTGTGAGCGAGCTCTCGGACAAATTCTCGCTGGGGTCTTCCGTTACCTTCTCGAAATGAGTGTACGGCGTTGAACGTGCCGAGAGTCTCCGCTCCTCGGTGCGCGAATGCTTCTTGATTTAACCCTTGACGACGGAACGCTCGTGCGGTATGATGGAGCCATAATGATGGCAAAGACGCAGATCACCCTTGAAACTGAGATGCAGCGCCGTGCGCGCCAGCGCGCCAATGATCTCGGGGTGTCTCTCGCAGAATATTTCCGCCGTCTAGTCGCACGTGATCTTGCTCGTCCTGAAACAGCAGCTCGCGTAGACCGTATTTTCGACCTCGGAAGCTCGGGCGGGTCAGATATTGCGAGCCAGAAGGATTCCATGATTGCCGAGGCCTTTCATTCCACACGCAGGAAACTTCGTCGTCGCTAGCGCTCACGCGATATGAGCCTTTTTGTCGACACTTCCATTTGGTATGCCGCCGCGGACTCTTCCGACCGCAGCAACGCTCGCTCAAAAGCGATTCTCAGGTCTGGTGAAACCCTGGTGACCTCGGATCACGTTTTGGTCGAAACATGGACGTTGCTTCACCACAAACTTGACCGCAAAGCTGCGGAGGGATTTTGGGAAGGCCTGAGGAGTGGGATCGCCCTAATCGAAGCGGTCACTTTGGCGGACCTGGAGGTTGCCTGGGATGTTGGCGTTTCTTGGCGTGACCAGGATTTTTCCATCGTCGACCGCACCAGCTTCGCTGTAATGCGGCGTCTCGGTATTGACCGGGTCGCGTCCCTCGATGCTCATTCTGCAGTGTTTCGCTTTGGTCCAAAACGTCGGCAATCCTTTCACGTCGTTAGGTAACAGCTGGTACAGGGAGCATTGGGCTCGGCACCGAAGGCTTCCTTTTATGCCGAAAGTAGCGTGTATGGATTTGTTGCCATCATAATTGAGGTGACTTATGGGTATCGCTACAGGCACACTGCTTGGTCCCTATCGGGTTGCTGACAACAATCAATGGTCAATGGAGTAGCGGAACTGACGTACGATGTCGTCGCTGGCGGTCTGCTGATACAGAACCTTTACGAACGCGGGCCGGTCTTATGCTCAGCGAGGAGCGCATCCGTTTGCTTGCTTACGGAACTCCAAAACTCATCTTCCGTGAGTTGCTTTGATGCAAGCCCTTCAGCGGGCAAGGTGTCGAGTTCCTCCGGTGTTCCGGCGAAGCCCGGCACGGTCCGCTGTTCAACGGCCGTCAAAGCAGCCTCCACAACTTCCTCAACGGACGACGGCTCGGCTCCGGCGCTCTTGTTCCGGCGTGAGATGAATCGTCATGGGGTTGTCGCTCTTTGGGTTCGTCAAATACTTTGCTCAATTCACCGGCGGCAGCGTTACCGTCAAGGTAGTTGGAGGCAAGCGAGATCATTTTCGTTCTCCCGTGGAGCCAAAACGCTCCGTCCTAATCTTGTCGCGTTCGATGCCAGAGGCGATGAGGAGGTCCGTTGCGCTTTCTACGAAAGATGTGGGGCCGCAGACGTAGCAAGTTGGGGCAAGCGCGGACGGCCAAGTCGCGTTAGCAATCAAAGCGGTGTCGATACGCCCTGGCGGTCGGGGCCAATCCTTGGGAATTTCCCGCGTGCAAGCGTATGTGAGGGCTACAGAATGCTTATCCAGGGATAGCGTCTGCAATTCCTCCCGGTAAAAGATTGCCCCCGGTTCGCGCACGGAATACAACAATCGAAATTGCGAGCTGTTTCCTGCGGAAGCGTGCGTGCGAATCATGGCCATGAGCGGAACGATGCCGGAACCACCCGCCGATCGGACCGCGCACTTCTAATCGGTCGTTAATGGCCAATTCCTGTGTGAGGTACGGTGAGACTTCCCCGTTCGTCAACCGTCTGACGGTCAGTTCAATCCGGCTCCCAGAATTCGGCGCAGGGGCGAGTGACGGCCACGACCAGATAGCGGACGATGTCGGGATCGAAGCTCATCCCCTTGCGTTCCCCGGGCCACCGGCGCCGGCCGGTGCCTCGGCCGCGCTTGCCGTTTAACGCTCTCTTCTTCACTCTCCCCACGCACCTCGCTCTGGTAGTACTCGCGGCTACGCTCGGTGGAGCCTTGCCGGCGGTGCGCTGCCCGGCACCCAAACGGACACCGCAGATCCCTACGCCCCGCGTTCCGGGGATGGGTCTGGAAGAAGTTGCGACACTCGCGGCAACGGCACAGACAGGACCGCAGATGAGGGTGGGTACGGAGGACCGAGCGCAACTCGACGTAATACTGCCTGACCAGAGCGCGGACGCCGCTGCGGCGAGCCCAACCGAACAAATGGGTGGCCCGCCGTGCGGGACTAGAATCAAATTCATTTCTATCGCCGCACAATAGTACTGTGAACTCATAGCCACACAGATCGGCGCTTCCTCGGGAAAGCGAAATTCGCCGCACGCTGCCTGCACCACACGTGTCGGGAATCTATCCTCACTCCGGAAACGACTCAGCGCAAAGAGAGGACCTTGGTCGATCGTTTGAGCCAACTCGGAAAGGCGCTTGTAGGTGTGATAAAAGTTTTTAGCGGACTCGGGCCTCGAGACATCTGGATCGCTCAAAACCGCGTCCACGCGCTTCTTGGCCTTTGTTGCAATTTTGATGAATCTGCCTCCGGGAGGCTTCCGCCTTCGGTGGAACCACCATCTTGCCGAGTTCCTCTTCTAGGAAACAAAACCTCTCGGCAAGATCATGAAGGAGCGGTTCGAGAACGTGTCCCATTTACCGCCTTCGCAGCCGAGAAACATGGATGATGCGGTTTGGTCGGCGACGTCGCAGATCTCGTCCAACAGGCTAACTATTGAAATCCGAAATTGCGGTCTTGAGAAAGGAAGGTTACCATGTCTGTGCTCAACATATCGGTTATAAAAGCCAGTACTGTATTGACGGATAACGACGTTCACCCAGTGGTGGACGCGCTTCAAAAGCAAGTGGACAACGACTTTGGTCCGGCCTGGGGCGTTGATGCAAAGTTGAATTTTGTGCCCCAAGGGGGTGCGCCTCCAGCTGGAAGCTGGTGGCTTTTGATGCTGGACGATTCGGACCAAGCCGGCGCGCTGGGCTACCACGACCTGACCAGCAAAGGCCTACCTTTAGGCAAGGTGTTTGCTGCTACCGACCTTAAATTCGGCGCCAACTGGAGAGTAACCACAAGCCACGAATTGCTGGAAATGCTTGCCGATCCCAATATCAATCTGACTGTGTTTATCCAGAGCGATTCAGCCCCGGCCGGCTGTACGCCTACGAGGTACGCGATGCCTGTGAAAATGACCAATTCGGTTACAAGATCGGAAACGCGCTGGTTTCCGACTTTGTGTATCCAGCCTGGTTCGAGGATTTCCGACCCGCGAATTCGACGCAATTCGGTCAGCAACAGCTCATCACACAGCCCTTGCAGCTGCCTGCCGGCGGTTACATAGGAGTGTTCGACGTAAGCTCAGGCAGCGGCTGGCACCAGGTTACTGCTAGAAAGGAAGACTTGCGGATTGAGATAAGCGGGAATGTAGGCAGTGGCAGAGAACGCAGGCGCACGCCACGTGAGCAGTGGCTGAGAAGCCACCCGCACTTAGAGATCGCAAAAAACGCTTTCCGAATATCGGGCACGTCTCAGGAAGGCAGCTTCAGGGGCCGCATAGGGCTGGATTCGCGCCCTTACCTCATTCGCTCGAAAGGAGAATCACTATGTGCCAGTCACCAGTTCGGTTCACAACGATACTCGGCTTGGCAATTGCAATGGGTGTTTTCGCATCGCAGCTCGAAGCCCAACAGCATTGCGGCAAGGAACGGTGGTCAGTAAAGACCGGAACCGACTCTGACGCCGGCACTGTTAATCTGAGTAGTCCCCAGAGCACAACCATAGGCCAACTGATCTCCCTGACCCCGCCAAATCCGATACCGATGGCCAATCGCTTTGCCCCCACAGAGACAACAGTTTTTGTGGTGAATGCGACTCTGACGGATTACAAGTTGGAAGGAGGGGCGAAGGGCGATTCTGATTACCACTTGGTTCTAAAGGATGACCAAGGGCACACCATGGTCGCCGAAATACCATTCCCCGGCTGCGTCGGAGCCGGTAGCCCATTTGCGGCGCAGATCGCTAATGCCAGAGCCGAATTTGATGGGCAATTCACCGCAACGACATCCTTTCAAACAGCCAACGTACCCGTCCAGGTCACCGGTGTTGGTTTCTTTGACTTTCCGCATGGTCAACACGGTGCAGCGCCAAACATCATTGAGCTCCACCCAGTATTGGATATCGCCTTCACCTCATCCGGGACCTCCCCTGATTTCACACTTTCCTTGGCTCCGTCCACGGTCACGCTGATTCAGGGTGGTTCGTCGTCTGTCACGATAAGCACGACAATGACCGGCGGCGCAACTGGTTCACCAACGCTTACAGTTTCCGGTACGCCGCCCGGGATAAGTGCGCAAATCACAACGACAGGCCCGGGCAAGGCAACCCTCGCTTTGACCGCAAGCCAGGTTGCTGCGACCGGTTCGTTTCCACTCACTGTCACCGGTACAGCGGGAGGAAAATCTCACAGTCAGACGGCGCAGTTGAGTGTCTCACCATTCTGGTCTGTTCCATCGCAATGGGAGTATCAGGTTATCACTGCAAACAGCGAGAATGACGTGATCACTCAAGCAAATACACTAGGTGCCGAGGAATGGGAACTGGTCAGCGTTGTGAAGGTGCCGGGGACCACGAATTCCTGGCGGGCCTTCTTCAAGAGGCCAAAGAACAACTTCTGATTTCAGTTCGCAAAAGTGGCGCGTCTTGAGAAACGCGCAACTTGAAGGACGATTCGCGGCATTGGGTGCGGGGCATGACTCACCCCCAGAACAAAATCATTTGCGTTGATCGCTTGCGCCGCTTTGTGCCCAGGTGAGCTCTCGACGCTACAGCCGGACGGGTAAAATCGCCGTCAGAATGCGAACAAAATCACAACCCAGGCTTGCGCCAAATAGTACGGAAGTCCTGAGAGGCCAGGTCATGCCTGGCATAGCGATGTCGAGGATCAGACACCTGGTCCGGCCGACGTAATCGGACGCGAGAAACTCTTCCGCTGACGAGAACCCCTGGGCCGCAAAGCCCAACTCCCGCAGCAAGTCGGGTAGCGACTCACGCACGGACTCGTCGTCATCAGCCACGGATATATTGTACTCCTGGCTAGATTGACTCCTGTGCTTCGCCAAAATTCTATGCGCACGGAAAATAGCGCGATTACCTGGCCGCGACGGCTGTCCCATCCAGTATCGGAATTGTTCCTACGCCGCGATCATTCTGTCTCAAGAATAATCCTAATTGGGCACCCTGAACCGATCGGCTCTGGAATCTTTCGCTGTCGTGGGTGTTCCGAAAGTCAGCTTAGGTGCCTGCTGCGGCTTGCCCAATTGTCTGGCCAGCAGACTGGGCGGACAGAGCGGTCAACAACTTCGTCCCGTCGGGGGTACCTAGGCCCGTACACGGATCCCAACCGGGCGCAGCGTTGTAACCCCCATTGCTGCCTTGCGAAATGTCATTCAATGTGTTCTCGACATTCGGTGAATACAGCAGGGGATTGAGGAACCCGATCGCTTGCTTCAAAGATTGATTGACCAGCGCAGTCAGACCTGCCCAGAGCGGAGCGACGGCGCTCGTACCTCCGATTACTGTGGCAGACCCATCGACGATAACATTATATCCTGTGGTGGGGTCCGCGTCCCCCGCAACATCGGGGACACCACGACCAGGCTGTCCATTCGGCGAGTTGGGTACATTTGCGTTCTGCTGCCAAGTCGGCAATGCAAAGACCTGGCTGACGCCACCGCCGGTTGCGCCTTCATTTTGAGTCAGCTCGTTCCAGGCTTCCTCATCTGTGATGGTATTTCCAGAAGCTGTAAGTTTTGTGCCGCCACAGCCGGTAATGTGCGGACTTGAAGCAGGAAAGTCGACAGTCAAAATGCCATTTGGATCGCCATCAGTAGCGCCGTTGTCGCCGGATGCCGCGAAGATGGTAATGCCCATGACTGCGGCATCCTGACAGGCTGAATCGAAAGCATTCATTGCCTGCTGTGTCCACGAGCTCTCCGGTCCGCCCCAGCTGATGGAAATGACACTCGGTCTGAGGTTCGTGTCATGAATGGCCGTGGTCAGGGCATCTAGGAAACCTTGATCGGTGTTCGGCGCAAAGTACACGCCGATCTGAGCTTTTGGAGCGATTGCACCGGCGATCTCGACGTCAAGCTCCACCTCGCCATCAGGTCCGGATGGATCACCGGTCGGAGCGTTGCTGCCTCCGTCTACAGAAATGGTAGAGATTTGAGGAGTGGCAACCCGCAAATTGGCGAAGAAAGCATCTAGATCCGCCTGATTGTATCCTCCTCCCAGTTCCAGAACGGCAATAGACTGTCCCGATCCATCTAGAACAGCCGGAAAATCGTAGGCCTGAGCGACTTGCGTGGGATCGTATCCACCCTGCTGCAATCGCGGCTGTGCTTGTCCTGTTGGTTTCTTTCGGATACGGAAATGCGGCTGTGCTTGCGGACGATCATCCAGACCAAAAACTCCCTCAAGAACTCCGGACAGCTCTACTGGAATAGTCAAGGGACCAGTCCTGCCGCGATATGTGCCGCGAGGATGCTGATAGCGGCTAAGCTCCACCTCAAAGGCGCGGCTAAATGCTTCGACAGTGCCTGCGAGAGTGACCGAACGACGTGCGGGATTCGTACTGACCACCTCGAGTCCGAAAGCCGAAGCAAATTTCTGAACACGCGCAATATCGTCTGGATGCGCGCCGTGAGCAGAAGCGAAATCCTCGCGACTCAGGTGCTTTCGTTCTTTGGGCAAACGTGCTCCCAGCACATTGATCTTGGGAAATTCGTTTGGTTTGGAGCGTCTCCGAAGCACGACTGTCACTTCGATACGTTGCTTCAGATCGGCCGGACCAATCCTTCTTGCTCCAGCCATGGGTGCTCGATCACTGTGGGGTAGGCTTATTCGATTTTTCTGCGGGGTCATGGTGTCCTCCTTCGTCAATTGAAACGACCACGTGGGTGTTCCCGGCTACAGAGATTACGGAAAAGGGTGGGCGCTCAATCGGGAGACTAGCAATCCCGGGCGGTCGAGACCGTTTCCTCCCAAGGGACCGAACACTTTCTGTGTGGGGAACAAGCAACCGGTATATTAGGTGCCTCTAGAACACGTAAGTCAAGAGCTAGTTAATTAATAAAGGCGGACGGTTCTACTATAATAGTAATAGTAATAGGAGTAGCTGTCTGTCTCAACAAGGAGGAAAACGCACACCGCGTGACGGCGTGTTAATGTACATACAGATGTATTTACAATTGTCGATGAACGTTATATTCTATCTTCGTTGCGACCAGCCATGCGATTTGAATGGGATGCGCACAAGAACCGACACAACCTTCGCAAGCACGATGTTCGTTTTGAAACGGCCATGCTCGTTTTCGATGATCCCTATGCTCTTACACAACGTGACTTCACTTTCGAAGATGAGGAGCGATGGATAACGGTTGGAGCCATAGGGCCGGGTCCGATTCTACTCGTCGTGCATACGTTCTATGAGAAACAAGGGGAAGAAATCATCCGTATCATTTCGGCTCGCGCTGCTGAGTCGCACGAAAGGAGAGCCCATGAAGAAGCTCACGAGGGCGCAGAAGCGGGACATCCGCGCAATCGCCGCAAGAAGAGATGAGGACATTGATTTTTCCGACGCACCTGCGGTCCTCGATTGGAGCGGAGCCGAAATGGGCAAGTTCTATCGGCCAAAGAAGAAACCCGTAACTATGCGTCTGGATTCCGACGTCATCGCTTGGCTTAAAGCCGATGGCCGTGGTTATCAAACCAAAGCGAATTGGCTGCTGCGGAATGCCATGCTGCATTTCACGAAAGAAGCGAGCGTCAGTCGGCGGAAAGCAGCTGCGCGACGCGCTAAACTCCGGGGGGGAAGGGAACACGAATAGTCAGCTCGAGGCTTCAGTTCTTGCGTAAGATCTCGACGAGTTGTTGCACAGGCAGGGCGTCGTTGCGGGCTCCGCACCGGAGGACGCGTGGCGCGATGGGCTGTGACAGTGCTGGATTCTAACAAGCGACGGGGCAGCGTTCTAACCAACCGAACTACGTCCCCAACCGCGGAATCAACGGCTTACAGTAAATCCTTACAAATAAAAGCTTTGCACGGTTTTGCATACAGCGCACCTTTCGCCTGGCCTGCATGTGATGGCATCTGTCTCTGCGTAAACCGCCCCATAAAAATTAGCGCGCTCATGCGATTTTCATACCAACACAGACATGGGGGGAGAGGCGAACGACTATTCCGAAGCAATGCCCGACGAATCAAAGCAGGCGATCGAAAATCCGGAGTACGAACGGACCAAGAAATATCGAGGGATGAAAACCAGTGAGATCGCAGGCTTCCCAAGCTTCGGTCTGCCGCAAAATCTGGAATCAAGCTTATTAGCGGCACATTATCATCTTTAGTCTCTTAGAGTCTCTTACGCTTAACGTAACGCGTACTTTTTTGATATTTTGCGGTAGTGATCGTCAGCTATCGGGACAGGAGGACCAGAGAATTCGCGGCTGGGAAACTGGTCAAGGCATTCTCCGGATTTGAACGATCCGCGCGCCTGAAGCTTGACCGTATGGAAGCGGCTACGTCGCTGGCTGCCTAAAGGAACCGTTTTGAAGCGCTGGTAGGCGACCGCAAGGGCCAGTACAGCATCCGCATTAACGATCAATGGCGGATTTGCTTCGGGTGGGCCGACCGATCGCCGGGGCCATCAAACGTGGAGATTGTTGACTATCATTAGGAGCATCGCTATGGCACTGACCGCTATCCATCCGGGTGAACACCTGGCTGAAGAACTGGAAGCGCTCGATATGAGCGCGGCTGAACTGGCGCGAAAGATCAACGTGCCGACCAATCGCATCACGCAAATCTTGAACGGAACGCGCGCCATCACGGGCGACACGGCCCTGCGCCTCGCTCATTTCTTTGGTACGAGCGCTCAGTTTTGGCTGAATCTACAGAGCCTCTACGACCTGCGGCTCGCCCAGGAGAAGGTAGGAAAATCCATCAAGACACTTCCCACGCTAAAACGGCGCGAGCTCGTCCGCGCATCAAGGTTTAAGGCGAGGAATTCCGGGAACGACGGCCCTCGGCCTGAAAACTGGCAAGCTCCTCGATCCTATTTCCCCTCAGCATCCGCTTGCGCCACCTTCTTGCACGTACTGCCGCGGGGCTGAGTGTTAGACCTGTGGCTGAGTCGGAAATAGCGGCTGCGAAACTGTCGATTCCAATCTGCATTTACGTCAATTCTCCAGGACAACTTTCATTTCTCCGCAACAGTTCACTCCAAGCCGCATATTTCATCCTGACCGCACGCGCTTTGGGATTAGATTGCGGACCGATGTCCGGTTTCGACGCAGATAAATTGAATGCGTCATTCTTTCCCGACGGCAAGTGGAAAGTGAATCTTCTCTGCAACCTGGTTATGGAGACCCAAGCAAGCTCCACCCACGCAATCCTCGGCTCAATTTTGAGGAAGCATCTGTAATTCTGTAGCGGCGAAACTCGCCAACAAGCAATCCATCAGCCGCGCTTCGATGCCCCCGTCAGACGCAGAGGAGTTGTTTATGACAGAAGCCCAGTACGCAGTGTTTGAAGCTCTTAATCCCTTTTTCGGAGTCGTCCTCAAAGGCTTGCGGGGATTTGTTGACGGCAAACACTATTTCGACACCTTTGCTGAAGACGCACTCTTCGAATCTCGCTATCACTTTCCTGGCTGGCCTCCGACGATACGAAGGCGCGCCAATCTGATGGCAAGCTTCACCGGGTACGGCAAGACGATCAAGCTTCACTCCGGCGACGCACTTGTTGTGCACCGCTCCCGGGATACTCGCGTCGTGATTCTCGAGTACGAGGTGCACGGCACGATTCTTTCGAGTGGAGCACCCTATGACAACCGGCTCATCTCGGTCATCACGATTGAGAACAGAAAGATCGAAAGATCGTCCATTGGAGAGACTACATGGACTCTCTGGCTGCCTGGACGGCGCTAACACAGATGCGTGCCGGAGGCGAAACAGCATTCCGACGCAGCGCGCGATGCGAAGGAACCATTGGCGCTGCTGAGTGTGACCTTATGACGATCATGGAGGGCCGTTGTTCCTAACCCGCCGGCACCGCCGATCACGGAACCGATGCTGGCGCGTTTGCCGCCGTCGAAGATTCTGCCGAGTAGGGCATGGGCTCCCCGCGCCGTTTACCGTGTGATCGATGCTCTTGCGGCCTCGCCCTCCGGATTCGATAGCGCCTTTTACGTCCAACTTTTCTCCCGAGAGCGAATGATAGAGCTCTACAATTTCCGCATGAATTAAGGGGCGACGCCCGTCAGGCATACCATGCGGTCGAATTTCGCAACATCATGGTCGTGTGTCCTTTTAGTCCGCTGGACATGTCGATTTGCGAGATGTGACCGTATACTCGGCCGTTCCTGTAATGGCCCTTTTCAGCGGCTCGCACTGAATGGGTCACCGATTTGAGAGTCGGCGCTGGTCAATAATATGATCGGAACATAGCACGCTAGCCAAAGCGCATAGCGAATCGCCTGAAACACCGTCCACTGATGGCGTAGTCGTAAAACGTGATACCACTCGAGTACGGATAGTCGTTTCATAGTTGCACTGCCTTTACTACTGTTCTCTCGGTGAAAGTATGGTGGCGATCAATGCATCGCGCATGCCCTATAAGGAGGGTGGGTTAGCTGCCCCATCGGGTTATGCGGGGACTATCCCATTGTGTCTGGTCGGATCGCTGCTATTCCAGTTTACTGGTTTCGCTTGATTTCGGCATCTCGGCGGCGTCAGGCGTCGCGCCGGACGGGAGACGGGTCTGTTTGTACTGCAACTCGTGTCTGCAACCCCTTTCGAAAAGCGACGAACAACGCAAGCGTGCAAATGAACGAAACCATCACACACAGGGAGAGCGCGAGCGAAAGAGAGTGTTTCAGCACCAAGGCGCCCAAACCAGCTCCCGCGAACATGCTCCCCACAGATCCGATCCGTCTCCCCCACCGTGGATTGCTCCCACCTGCCAAGAATGAATCTGCAGCCAATCCCGTGATTGTCAACGTCAACACCGTTGTCGTCAGGTCTTGCACGGCCAGTTTGCGCACCGTCGCATTTCGGATGCCCATCGCTAACGCCGTCACACAGATTAAAGTGTAAAGCTTGCCCGGTTGTTGGGTTGGAACGCCGCCGTAGCCGATCGCAGTTATCACTGCCGTGATCAAGAATGCCAACTCAATTCCGAATGCAGATATCGCCCGGCCGACCTGAAAAGCGGACGGCGCGCCGGCCATAATGCGCCCGCCTATCAACGCGCCCGCAAGAAATGCAACAAGCGCGGCCGAGGAGCGGGCGGCAGACAGTCCGGGCGTTCCCGCAGCGGCGAATCCTAGAAACGCTACGTTTCCTGTCATGTTTGCGGTAAACACGTGGCCGAGACCAAGAAAACTCACTGCGTCGATCATCCCGGTTACCGCAGTCATGCCGAGAAGTGCATAAGGCAGAATCCGGTCAAGCAGTGAGGTCTTCTCCATGGATCGCTCTCCGCATCAACCTAGAATGCGCATACCTCTCATTTTCAAGCGTACGGAATACGCGCGGGCGGCTTACCATCTGCCGCTCGGTTGTATTGCAGCGGCCATGGTACCTCGTGCCTCAGTTCACGGGCTGCACTAAGAGGCCAGAACGGATCACGCAAGAGCTCTCGAGCAAGGAGGACAATATCGGCCTGCTGAGAACGAACGATGTGGTCCGCTTGGACAGGAGCCTCAATAAGCCCAACCGCACCTGAGTCTGGTAGCCAGGCCCAACCGGGATCACCGCTTTCGCGAGGTTGCCTCCGGACGAAACATCGATCAGGTCCACCTCATGGTTGCGCAATTCGTTGACGAGTTGAATGGATTGAGCAACCGTCCACTTCACGGAAACGAATGAGGATCTCGGGAGCATCCGCAGAGAGGAGGTAATACCGGAACTGACGTAGGATGTCGTCGCTGGCGGTCTGTCGATACAGAACCTTCACGAACGCGGGCCGGTCTTATGTTCAGCAAGGAGGGCATCCGTTTGCTTGCCTACGGAACTCCAAAACTCATCTTCCGTGAGTTGCTTAGACGTGCGGCCTTCAGCGAGCAAGGTGTCCAGTTCTTCCGGTATTCCTGTGAAACCCGGCACCGTGCGTTGTTCAACGGCTGTCAAAGCAGCCTCGACAACCTCCTCAACGGAATTGTAAGCACTGCGGTTGAGGACAGCTCGAATCCGGCGCTCTTGTTCCGGGGTGAGATGAATCGTCATGGTGTTGCTGCTCCGTGGGTTCGTCATCTTCAGGGTAGGGGAAAAAATGACTTCAGCAAGTCGAATACGGCTTCGTGTTCGGGCGGAGTGCACACGGAGTCTTGCGAATCTGAGGTCGGCCTCGGAGATCTGGTTAATCGCGGGACCTGTTGGGGGATGGAACACGCTGCTTGCAGCCCACGCGAACTTGGCAGGGACTGCATTTCTGCGACGGATCCTGCAGCACCGAGCCAATATTTATGCCGTCGCAGCCACAGCATATTCGATGGGTAAGATGAATTGAAACGTTGCTCCCCGATCAGAGTTTCTCGTGGCCATTAAGCGTCCCCCCTTGCGATTCAATTATCGACCGGCTAATTCGACAGGCCCATGCCGGTGCCTTGGGGCTTCGTCGTGAAAAACGCGTCAAAAACCTTGTCCGCCAGCTCGGGAGGCAATCCTATGCTTCCTGGAAGGTGACACCCTTGGGCTTCTCATGCTTGCTGAGGAGGGCGAAACAGTTCTGCAGCTCGCACAAAAACTTCAGGACGCGGCTAACATTCGAGTCGCCCGCAGCGATAATGTCGACTTCCTTTACGACGGCAAGACCATTGATCCTGTGCTCACCGTCGCACGGGCGGGGTTGCAGGCGTTGGATCGTTTTGACGTGATTCGCAGGCATGTGCTATGAGCCTTCGAAAAGTCGCGTCGTTAGACGATCTTTGGAGCGGCGAAATGATAGGTGTGGACGTGGATGGAAACACTGTTCTGCTGGTCAATGTGGACGACCACATCTATGCATATGCTGAAGCTTGTCCCCACCAGAAAAGCCGGTTGAGCGAAGGCAGCTTGACGGGAAAAACGCTCCGTTGTGCCAGGCACCATTGGGAGTTCGATGTGTGCGCGGGGCGCGGTGTAAATCCTCAGAATGCCTGCTTGAAGGCATTGCTCGTAGCCCTTGAGAGTCGCGACATTCTCCTCGATCTCGATCATGCGAGGTCCCCAGAAGCGGCGGCGGAAAGAGAGAATCAACAATGACGGGCCAGGCCCCGGAAATCTACGATCGCGTTGGACCCGTTCTCCAGTCCGGAACTGTCGCTAACGGCATCGTTGCTGCGATCAAGGACCTGAACCAGGACGTCATCGTCGTGGACCGGGGCGCCTACGTGCGAGTGCCGGTTCCGCAATACTGCGTTGTCACTCGTTCCGCCATTGAAAAACATTTGGGGCGGTCCTTTCGGTTTCCAGGGGAATTGGAGACGGTGATGTCGGCCTTCAAGGGTTCGCTTCAGCTGAATCAGGACGATGCGGCTTGGCGGTTTGCGCAGGGCCGAACTACGCGTTGAACCGGGCTCCTTTTCCGTTCAGAGAACTTCATGGCACAGCAAAAGACATACTGGCATCTTCTGCAGCAAAGGCGGATGCCAACTGAATACGAAATTGTGACGTCGAAACTCCTCAGCTACACCGGCGAGGGCTTCACCGGGAAGAGGTTCGAACTCGACGTGCCGCTGCTGGATTGGTACAAACGGTTCCAGCAGGATTCGCCTCTGACCTGTTCTTCGTGGGAAAACTTTCGGGATCCGCGCGAGACTACTTACACAAAGTACACCGAGATTCAAAGAGATAAGGAAATTTTCGTCGGTTGCGCGTTGAAAGAACGCCACACCCCACGTCATATCGCCGATGGTTGTGGGAACAAACAGAAGCCCTGCGACTGCCCCGCATAGGTACGATTGCGGGTTGCGAAAAACGATGAGATAGGGATTAAGCACAGATGCCCACGGCGAGGTCGGCGATTGCGAATGGGGTTCGCGGGGAGTGATTACCAACAGCAAGACACCGACTGCGACGCTCGCGGTGCCGAGCCAGTGCCAGATCGTTTGCCATCCGACACCGTGTTCAAGTAAAGGTCCGACCACGGATTGCCCGGCCGAACCTCCGAGCATTCCGAGACATTGCGTTACGCCGATGGCCGTCGCTAGCCAGCGCCCCGAAAAGCCGTGCGCTGCAAGATAGACTCCGCCGGTGAAGGCAAATGCGGAACCCGCGCCCTGAAGCAGTCTGCCGGCATATCCCGCTGCCATAGTTGGGACACTAAAGAGCAGACACCCGACCGCCAGAATGAAAATGCCGACGGGCACAGCTTTTTTCGCACCCGCTCGGTCTAGCGCTGCACCGGCTATAAGGCTGGTAATAGAATAGGTGTAATAATAGGTTCCAAGAATTGCGCTAACCCCAATGGCAGTTGTGCCAAACGCCGCCGTCAGGTGCTGGATCATGACCGCGGGGGCCGATCTCGATGCGTATTCGAGAAAGTAGAAGCACAGAGCCAGCCCCCAAGCGATCTGGAACCCCCGAGTTCGCCATCCGCTGGCTGCTTCCGGAGTGAGAGCAGCTGTAATCGGTTTCGTAGTCACCTTAACACCCTAACTTTCAACTGCTTACCGAAACAGGTTGACCTTAGCGAGATCGATGACCTCGTCGCCACGCCCGTTGAGCACTGCTTTGAGCATGAAAAGGCTGAACCCCTTGGCCTCCTCATACGTAATCGTTGGTGGCATAGAGAGCTCCTGCCGCGAGACCAGGACCTCGACCAATGCCGGACCGTTATGGTTGATAGCTTGTGCAAGCATGGGTTCTACCTGATCCGGAGTTTCCGCTCGTAGGCCGAGCAGTCCCGCTCCCTCCGCGATTTTCCTGAAGTCCGGGTTGCGGAGATCCGTGCTGAAGTCCAGGATGCCCGCCGACTTCATTTCCAGTTCGACAAACGCCAGGGAGTCATTCTTGAAGACGATTATCTTCACCGGCAATTGATGCTGGCCAAGTGTAAGCAGATCCCCCATCAGCATCGCAAAGCCGCCGTCACCCGACATAGAGACGACCTGTCGGCCCGGATAACTAGCCTGCGCGCCAATGGCTTGAGGCAGAGCGTTCGCCATGGATCCGTGTATAAAGGAACCGATAATCCTTCGTTTGCCGTTCATGGTGAGATACCGGGCGGCCCAGATGGTTGGGGTTCCGACGTCACAGGTGAAAATCGCATCCTCGGCTGCGAGTTGGTCGAGTACGCGGGCAACCTGTTGAGGATGTATCGGCTTTTTGTTGGAATTACCTATGGCCAGGTCGTCTAGGCCCTTACGCGTGTCACGATAATGCTCAAGCGATTTCTTCAGGTGCGCATCATACTGGTTTTGCTGGAGCTTTGGTAAAAGGGCCCGCAGCGTTGTTTTCGTATCCCCGACGAAGCCGAAGTCCAGCTTGGCACGGCGTCCGAGCTGTTCACCGCGTACATCGATCTGCACAATAGTGGCGTCCTTTGGGAAAAACTGCTGATACGGGAAGTCCGTGCCAATCATCAGCAGCGTCTCGCAGTTCATCATTGCGTGATAGCCGGACGAAAATCCGAGCAGACCCGTCATTCCCACGTCGAAAGGGTTGTCGTACTCGATGAACTCTTTCCCCCGCATTGCATGGACGATGGGGGCCTTTAGCTTGGCCGCGAGTTCAATCAGTTCATCATGAGCTCCTGCGCAACCTGCACCGCCGAGGATGGTGATTCTTTCCGAGCGATTCAGGAGGTCGGCTAGTATGTTGAGTTCCTCTTCGGAGGGACAGACCGTAGGCTTGGCCTCGGAAAAGTGCATCCTGGGCTTTTCGTGGACAGCATCTCGCATAGCCACATCGCCTGGAATGGCAACGACTGCAACCCCACGTCGCGACATTGCTGTCTGCATCGCAATCTCGAGTACGCGAGGCATCTGCTCCGGCTGCGACACCAACTCACAATAGTGGCTGCATTGACCGAAGATATGCTCCGGATGAGTCTCCTGAAAATATCCACTGCCGATTTCAGCGCTGGGAATTTGTGCGGCGATAGCCAGGACGGGCACGCGGCTCCGATGGCAGTCATAAAGACCATTGATTAAGTGCATGTTCCCAGGGCCGCAACTGCCGGCACACACAGCCAATTTGCCTGTGAGATGCGCTTCGGCACCAGCCGCGAACGCCGCCACCTCCTCATGACGTACATGAACCCACTGCATGTCCCTGCGCGTGCGAATCGAATCCGTGATTGCGTTGAGCGAATCGCCGCTGACACCGTAAACTCTTTGAACTCCTGCCTCCACCAAAACATCCACAAGCAGATCAGCTACTCTCTTTGCCATGTCTTTGCTCTCCTCTGTCCATTTTCGGCTTTGAACTCTCTGCGCCCAGAACGCAGAGCAAATGTGTCTCCAAATGTTTTGCTTGCTCGCCTACCAAACTCATTTGTGGGGTCGAAGGGAGCAGATCGGGCCGATGGCTGAAAGCGCAACGGAATCGTGTTCTACCGGAGGCCAAATGTATGTCCGAGTACGGACACACATGCACGGTAGCAAGCTGCCGCCGGCGATGAATTAGTCCCATTATTCCCATTGTAGGGTCCCAAACGAGGATTTCGTTCTCGTACTGCTTGCCTTGCTAGGCTGCTTTCAAACCGACAGCCTCGACGAGGTCGTCCAGCGCCTGAATCACAGCAGTATATCGACGATCGAGAGCCGTGATCTTTTCTTTGGGAATGGATTGGTCCGCGGCGAAGGGCTGCAGAATGCCGGCAGTCAAGGGAGCATAGATTTTTTCGTAGAGCTTCAGGAATACCAGGCAGATTTGATAGCCGTGGGGGAGAAGCCGGTAGCGACGGGAATGAGGAATCTTTTCCACTAAGCCCTTGGCGAGCAGCTTCCAGAGATCGTAACGGAGGGATCCAAGCTTGTACTCTTCCGGTGCCACCTGGAGTGCCTGCAGGGTCTGTGGATATAAGTCGCGGGTAGTGAAGGTGCCTTCGGCGGCGAGGTAGCAGAAGCGCACCAGGGAGTGCATGAGGGCTAACTGTCGGGGTTGATCGAGCTTCAGACCAGGGATGCGTCTGCCGTTGGGAAGAACCGTGGGCTGGGTGAGTTGGCGAAGTTCCTCGCGGTCCACAAAGGTTTCCAAGATATCTTGTTGCACGTCCAGATAGCGGTCGATGATGCCATCGAGCCTCTTTTGCAATGGGGGAAGATTCTCCACCGCCTTGCCGATGCCGTAATCGGTAGAGATGTTGTTGGTTGCCGTTTCCGTGCGCAAGATGAAACGATCGCGGACGTATTGCTTGAGGAAGCCCTTGCGGTAGTGGCTGCGGATCACCGGGTTGGGTAGGTTCAGATCCTCGATCACGGTCTGGAGCTTGCCGCCATGATGGCGGGTGATGCGGCGGCCAAAGATCAGGGTGAGTTTGTTGGGCTGGCCGATAGTGCGATTGGCGTCGAGGAGTCGTTGCTCGAGGGCATCGACGGCGGCGCGACGACGGAAGATGAGATTATCGCAGTACTCTACCTGCGCAAAAAACAGCCGGTGCTGAACGCCCAGCGTGCTTTCTTTCTTCGGAAGTGAAAAAGGGCGTGAAGCGGGTTAGCCATTTCTGTGCCCCGGTGATCAGATCGTTGGCGGTGAGGGAATCAGCAAGTTTTTGCAGTGCTCCAGGGTCGGCACATTGCACGAAGGCATTCGCGCACTGCTGAAAACGGATGTCACGCTCCTGCAGGCGCAGGGCGAGCCAGTAATGCTGATTGAGACAGACGCGAGTGGAGAAGGGGAAATAGGGGCAGACTCGTACAAACATTTGTCCCCAGCGGGAGTCTTGGACGTAAAAGTTGTATTGCTCGACCCAACGCCGCTTCAGCTCGAGATGCCAACGGTCGTCTTTCCCGATGGCGGTCAGGATGGTGGCGGGCTCGCGTGTGACACGTAATGAACTCAACAGGGTTTCCACCGCAGCTGTAATTTTCCTGGTTGTGTTCACTTTATTGACCTAGGCCGCCGTGAGATTCCGCAGGAGAGTGGGCGATGTGGGACGCGAGCCGGCCCAGGTATACGGCAGTACACCGATTGAGCTGGCCTGGACCGTCATTCCGGATCGCCAGGGGTGTCAACGCGTTGACATGTGTCGAGCCGATTGACGGCAACGCATATCTCGGCCTCATCGAGGTGAGTCGACCGCGGCAGGAAACGGTAGTGCCAATGGGACATAGCAGCCGGCGCGCACGCGGATGAATTGGAGTGCGGGATGCACCTAAAGGAACGCGGGGCGCGCTCGGTTGAGTTGTTGCGGTTGCGCGTGAACTGCATGGCGCTGGGATTGTTAGCACATGCGTTCTCGAACAAGCGTTCTTTAGACTTACAGCTCGAAGCGAGAAGGAAACGTAGTCAGCTATGACGGAGAACCGCAAAACAGGAGGGGGAGTGGTCGTCGGCCGGGCCTTGGGAATCCTGGTTCTCCTGGCGGGAATACTCTTCGCAGCGGGGTTGTGCAGAGCGAGTCCGCTCGGCGACAACCCGACTACAAGCATTTTCCAACCACACTCAACACCCGCGGAGTCCATCTATCATCTGTCGATCTTCGTGCTTGTGATTACCGCAGTCATTTTTCTGGTCGTCTTCGGCTTGCTGATCTACGCCGTCGTGAAATTCCGCAGCAGAGCAACGGGCACTGACCGCGAGCCCGCCCAGGTATACGGGAGCACACAGATCGAGCTGGCCTGGACCATCATTCCGATTCTCATCGTGGTGGTTCTGTTTCTGGCTACTGCCCGTGTGATTCACGCGATCCAAGATGCTCACAAGCCGGCGACTGCACTGGAGGTCACCGCTATCGGCCATCAGTTCTGGTGGGAGTTCCGGTATCCCACGCTCGGCATCGTCACGGCCAACGAACTCCACATTCCGGTGAGCGATCCTGCACGTCCCACACCCACATTCCTGAAACTGCTCTCCGCTGATACGGATCACAGTTTTTGGGTTCCTCAGCTTGCGGGAAAAACAGACTTGATCCCGAATCGTGTGAACGAAACGTGGATGGACCCGCACGAGACCGGTATCTATCTCGGACAGTGTGCGCAATACTGTGGGACGCAGCACGCGAAAATGCTGTTGCGAGTGTCGGTGGATACCCCGGAAGAGTTCGACGCGTGGGTCCGGACACAAAAGCAGCCTGCAAATCAGGGCGAGAAGGAGATTGCTGGCAGGCGCGTCTTTGAAACAACAGCGTGCATAAATTGTCATGCAGTGGGCGGGACGGTGGCGACCGGCCGCTTCGGTCCCGATCTGACGCACCTGATGAGCCGCAGCACCATCGCGTCCGGCGCGGCCGAAAATACTCCCGAAAATCTTCGTTTATGGGTTCAGAAGCCTGACGCAATCAAACCTGGTTCGCTGATGCCGGCGATGAAGTTGAGTGACGACGATCTGGACGCATTGACGCGCTATCTCGAGACGCTCCGTTAGAGAAGGATTTGAGGAACCAGCTATGTCATCGGATGCGATAGCCGTTCAAACCGCCGGAGTAAGCGCGGACCGGACATGGCTTCAGACGCTGCACGAGTGGGTCACCACCGTAGATCACAAGCGCTTGGGCGTCCTCTACGTTTTCTATGCGCTGATCTTCCTCGTCATTGGAGGAATTGAAGCCACCATCATCCGGATTCAGTTGATGCGTGCGCACAACGACTTTGTTTCGCCCCAGGTTTTCAACCGCATGTTCACCCTGCACGGGACCACCATGATTTTCTTCGTGATCATGCCTTTCATGTTCGGGTTTGCGAACTACTTGGTTCCGTTGATGATCGGCGCGCGGGACATGGCGTTTCCGCGGCTGAATGCGTTTAGTTTTTGGTTGACGGCGCTCGGAGGAACCCTTCTCTACTTCAGCATTGTCGGTGGAAGCGGCCTTTATGGCGCTGGAAGTGCCCCTGACGTGGGATGGTGGGCGTATGCTCCCTTGACTTCGCGTGCGTTTTCACCGGGCCACAGCGCCGACTACTGGACCATCGCTGTGCTGGTGTCCGGCTTCGGCAGTATCGGAACGGCAGTCAATCTCGTAGCCACGGTCCTGTCCATGAGATGTCCAGGCATGAAGCTGAGCCGTATGCCCCTGTTTGCGTGGCTCACTTTGGTAATGTCCGGCCTGGTTCTGATTTCCATCAGCCCGCTCTCCGCGGCGCAGATTATGCTACTGGTCGATCGTTATTTGGGCGGCCATTTCTTCGATACTCAGGCGGGGGGCTCCGCGACTCTATGGATGCATTTCTTCTGGATTTTCGGGCATCCGGAAGTGTACATCCTGGTCATCCCCGCCTTTGCGTTTGCCTCCGAAATCATTCCGGTATTTTCGCGCAAGCCTATTTTTGGTTATCCGGTCATGGTAGGAGCCACCGTGTCCATCGGCTTCGTGAGCATCAGCGTGTGGGCTCACCATATGTTCACCATCGGAATGACCTCCTACTCCAACAGCTTTTTCGTGCTGACGACGATGATTATCGCTGTTCCCACGGGCATCAAGATCTTCAACTGGCTCGGCACGATGTGGGGCGGGAAGCTTCAGTTCAAGACACCCATGTTGTTCTGCATCGGATTCCTATTTCAATTTCTGATCGCCGGCTTGACCGGCATCATGCTCGGCGCCGCGCCTTTCAATTGGCAGCTCAGCGGTTCGTACTTTGTGGTCGCGCATTTCCACTACATGATCGTCGGCGCAATCCTGTTCTGTATTTTCGGTGCAATTTATTATTGGTATCCCAAAATCACCGGAAGGATGCTGAACGAATCCCTCGGGAAACTCCATTTCTGGCTGTTCGTAATCGGGTTTCACCTGACGTTCGATGTGATGCACGTTCCCGGAATACTCGGCATGCCACGGCGCATATACACCTACGAGCCCGGCCGGGGCTGGGATACCTTGAACATGATCATCACGATCGGCGCATTCATCCAGGGCATCGCAATCCTGTTGTTTCTAGCGAATCTGGTGTTTTCCTATTTTGGGGGGTCTAAAGCGGGGAACGATCCCTGGGATGGGTGGACTCTCGAATGGTCGGTGAGTTCGCCGCCACCTGTTTACAACTTCGCTTCCATTCCAGCGGTCGCCAGCCGTCGCCCGCTATGGGATTTGAAGCATCCAGAGGACCCCGATACCCACTATGACTAGAGGACCCCGATAGCCACTATGACTAAAGGAAGCGAGCAATGAGCGCAATAACGACGCCTGTCGCGCAGAGGCCAGTGAACTGGAGGCTTCCCTATAAGGGCAACGTCGGTATGGCCTGCCTGATCATAGCCGAGTCTGCCATCTTCACTATTTTTGTGGTGGCGTACCTTTTCTACCTGGGCAAGAGCCTCACCGGGCCCACTCCGAGGGAAGTGCTGGAGGCGCCCCTCTTCTACACGATTTGTTTACTGTCCAGCAGCCTTACGATCCACCTCGCGTCAAGATTTCTCGAACGCGGCAAGCCAGGCGCGTTTCTCGCGTTGTGGTTCCTCACGATTGTGCTTGGTGGTCTGTTTTTGTTTGGCACCGGCCAGGAATGGCACCGGCTGATCTACGAGCGCGGGCTGACCATTTCAACCAATCTTTTCGGAACCACCTACTATTCGCTCGTCGGTCTGCACGCCACTCACGTCACGGTAGGGCTGCTCATGCTCGGCATCGTTCTTCTCTTGGGCCTGGCAGGGCGTGTGGGCCAGGAGCACTCCGCTCGCGTGGATGTGCTTTCTCTGTACTGGCATTTTGTGGATGCCGTGTGGGTGGTTGTATTCACCGTAGTGTACGTTCTGGGGCGCTGAGGAGAAGGAATGGCAACGCTGCTATCCGCTGAGCAAATGAAGCAAAACTCTCGGGCGCCAGGCGAGGTTGAAGTGTCCGCGCCGACGGCGTGGCCTCTCGTTTTGGCTTTTGGATTTACCTTGGTGTTCGCGGGACTGCTAACAAGTGCGTCGGTAAGCGTTTTGGGTGCTGTGCTCGCCCTCGCTGGTTGCGTGGGTTGGTTCCGCGAAGTCTTCCCTCACGAGCACGAAGAAGTTGTGCCGGTCGTTCTTCGGGAAGTGTCGATTGCCACGAAGCGCCGCGTCGTGGAACGCCTTCCCGTGGCCACAGAACAGGTGCGCGCGTGGCTTCCCCTAGAAACTTATCCGATTTCGGCAGGCGTGAAAGGCGGGCTGGCGGGAAGCGTCGCGATGGCCGTGCTGGCCTGTGCCTATGGCCTGCTCAGGACTGGGAGCATCTGGTATCCCATAAATCTTCTTGGCGCTGTTGTGTACGCACCGTCGGAGGTGCCTTCGGCTGCGCAATTCAACTCCTTTCATCCAATCATCTTTTTCATTGCTCTCATCTTGCATATTGTAACCTCGATTCTTGTGGGATTGCTCTACGGTGCGATGCTTCCCATGTTCGCACGCCATCCCATTGTGCTAGGCGGCCTGATCGCTCCGGTGCTGTGGTCGGGGCTGCTGTATTCCATTATGAACATTCTCAATCCTGTGCTTGGGAGTCACATTGACTGGGTCTGGTTCATGGCCTCGCAGTTTGCCTTCGGCATCGTCGCGGGACTTGTCGTTATGCGCCAGTCGCGTGTGCCGACGCGCGAGAACCTGCCCTTCGTCCTGCGCGTAGGAATTGAAGCCCCCGGCCTTATGCCGCCACGGGAAAATGGAGAGAAACGGCCGTGAGTGGTGTCCCTCGGTATTTACTAGCCGCTGCTATCGGCGCGATGCTGCTGTCCGGTTGCACTTCTCCGCCGGGTCAGCCCCGCGAAGGTTCCGAGCCTTTGGCTCCGAACGAGGTTATGGATTTTGGCAAGCTCTACACGGAAAACTGTGCAGGTTGCCACGGTGTGGAAGGGCGGGGAGGAGCCGCCATCGCGCTTGCCAATCCGGTTTATCTGGCCATCGCGGACGACGCGACGATGCGCAAAGTGGTCGCCAATGGTGTGAGCGGGACTTCGATGCCGGCCTTCGCGGAGAGGGCCGGCGGGATGCTGACGGACAAGCAGATCGATGTAATCACGACGCAAGTCCGCTCGCGTTGGAGCCGCCTCGCTAAGGTCGACGCCGCGAATCTGCCTTCTTACGCTCCAAAATCCGCGGGCAACGTTTCGCAAGGCGAGGCTGTCTACAAGACGTACTGCGAGTCCTGTCACGGCCCGAACGGTCGCGGCGGACCACAAGGCAGCGCCATCACGAATGATTCTTTTCTCGCGCTGGTCAGCGATCAGGGACTGCGCACCTTTGTCATCACCGGCCGCCCTGAATTGGGAGCCCCAGACTGGCGTGGAAACGTTCCAGGTAAGCCCATGTCGGACCAGGAAATCACTGACGTCGTTGCGTGGCTCGTTTCGCGTCGCGTGCAGAACCCGGGACAACCCTATTCCGTTTCGCATTACGCGCAGCATCCTTAGGAGCTTTTCGATGTCGAATGAAACTACCTTTTCGCGGCGCGCCCTCTTCATGAAGCTGGGAATTTTATTCAACGGCCTGGTCGCAACGGCGATGGCGGTGCCGGTCGTGCGATTTTTGCTGTCTTCGATTACTCGCGGACGCGCGAACGCATACCTTGCCTGGGTGCCTCTCGGATCGGTCAGCGCGTTCCCCGAGGGCGAAACGCGGCTGGCCACTTTCCGCAATCCCAACGTGATGCCCACGGACGGCAAGACAGTCAATACTGCATGCTGGGTGCGACGCGTCGTGGGCGATCAATTCCAGGTTTTTGCCGTCAACTGCGCGCACCTCGGCTGCCCCGTTCGCTGGTTTCCGCAGTCGGCTTTGTTCATGTGCCCATGCCATGGCGGAGCGTATTACCGAGATGGCTCGCGCGCTTCCGGTCCGCCGGAGCGCGGGTTGTTCGAATACCCATACAAGGTAGAGAACGGCTTGGTTATCATTCAGGCCGGTGAATTGCCGACGACGGGCGCCCCGACCGCCTCTCTGTTTGGAAAGAAGCCACCGTGCGCCGGCTGATTACCCGGGTCGGCGAATGGTTCGACCGGCGCTTGCAGCTTGCAGCTCCCATTCGCGAAGCTGCGGAGCATCCTGTACCGCGCAACACGGCGAGCTGGTGGTATGTCTTCGGCAGCGCCGCATTGACCGTTTTCGTTCTGCAACTCGTCACCGGAATTCTTCTTGCGATGATTTACGTTCCATCCGCCAGCGAGGCCTGGAGCAGTCTTCAGTCTCTGAACCATGACGTGACTCTCGGTTGGTTCATCCGCGCATTGCACGGCTGGGGCTCGAACTTCATGGTGGCGATCGTTCTCATTCACATGGCGCAAGTCTTCCTCTTCGGGGCCTACAAGTTTCCCCGGGAGCTGACTTGGATCATTGGCGTATTTCTTCTGCTGATGACGTTGGGAATGGCTTTCACCGGCCAGGTCCTGCGCTTCGATCAGGACGCCTACTGGGGATTGGGAATCGGCGCCTCGATCGCCAGTCGCGTGCCTATCATCGGCCCGCTCGCAGTGAAGTTGATGCTGGGTGGGCCCATTATTGCCGGCGCCACACTCTCTCGATTTTTCGCTCTGCACGTCTTCGTTATTCCGGGGATGCTGATCGGATTGGTCTGCCTACACCTCTGGATGGTGCTGAAGCTGGGAATTAATGAATGGCCGATGCCAGGCCGTGTCGTGAAAAAGGCGACTTACGAGAACGAGTATCACGCGTTGACGAAGAAAGATGGCGCGCCGTTCGTCCCTTATGCTGTTTGGAAAGATATGTTCTTTGCCGCTTTCATTTTGCTGGCGGTCGCAGCATGTGCGGTGTACTTCGGCCCCTTCGGACCAACGGGCCGCCCGGACCCCACCATCATCCAGACGGCGCCGAAACCCGATTACTTCTTCCTGTGGTTGTATGCGATACTCTCGCTCTTGCCTCCTTCGATGGAGACGCCCGCACTTCTCATCGGCCCAGTCGTTGCCATCATGGTTCTGCTGCTTCTTCCATTCCTCTCGGGCGAAGGAGAAAAAAGTTGGCGGCGCCGCCCAATCGCCGTCCTCACGATCCTGCTGATCGCGATATCGCTAGGAACACTTACGCATCTCTCCGGCTACACACCGTGGAGTCCTCACATGAACGCCTGGAGCGGCGATCCCGTGCCCGACCAATTCCTCCGCGGCACAACGGCGCTTCAGCGGCAAGGCGCGCTCGTCTTTCAAGTCAAACAATGCCGCAACTGCCATTCTCTCGGTGAAGCAGGAGGGCAGCGAGGGCCGGCCCTAGACAGCGTTGCGGTGCGACTAACGCGGGACCAACTCATCCGCCAGGTGATCCAAGGAGGCGGCAACATGCCGGCTTACGGCAAGAATCTGAGTCCTTCGGAAACAACGGCGCTCGTGGCATTTCTCGAAACGCTGCGTCCGCCAAACCAAGCTCCGGCGCGGAATGCGGCGCTCGGCGTAACTCAGCAAACACATACGCCCGCACAGCCATAGAGCGATCCATGCCACCCCAAGTTCAATTTGCATGGGCCTCGTGGTCGCTTCCGCTTCCGCTCACTCTGACTATGATTCTCATGGCTTTCCTGTACTTACGCGGATGGCTTCGTCTTCGATCGGCTTCCGTGGACGCCATTCCGGCTTGGCGCGCAGGCAGTTTCGTTCTCGGGCTTTTTTTGATCTGGGCGGCCGTGGGCTCGCCGCTCTCAGCATTCGACGAGCAACTGCTCACGGTCCACATGGTTCAGCACCTCCTGCTTATGACGATCGCTCCTCCTTTGATCTTGCTCGGCGCTCCGGTAATTCCGTTGCTACATGGTTTGCCGAGGCAATTCGTCCAAGCCGTCGTCGGTCCACTGTTTCGATGGCCGCCGCTACAGTGGATTGGCCGCGTAATGTCGCAACCTGCGTTTTGTTGGCTCGTCTCCGCCGCAGTGTTAGCGGGATGGCATATTCCCGCAGCGTTTACATTGGGCTTGCAGTCAGAGGCGTGGCACATAGTCGAGCATGCAAGTTTCCTCGGATCCGGATTTCTCTTCTGGTGGCCTGTTGTTCAGCCCTGGCCAAGCGTTCCGGTGTGGTCGCAATGGTCGATCCTCGTCTACCTTTTTCTCGCAACGATTCCATGCGACATCCTTTCGGGGTTCCTTGTGTTTTGTGACCGCGTTGTTTATTCCGCTTACCTCTCCGCGCCACGGCCGTTCGCCATTTCCGCTCTCGAAGACCAACAGTGCGCCGCTGCGCTGATGTGGACGTGCGTTACGATCATGTATCTGATACCGGCAGTAACTCTGACCACACGGTTGCTCGGAGCACGGAATACCACGGAGGATAAGTTAGGGCAAGAGGATCTGCACGGACTGGCCCCACGAAACTCGCAAACGATGGAGGCGGCCTGAACATGGCAACTGAGCCCACAATTGCAGCTTTCAACGTGGTTGCTGTCCAGCGCGATCACTCCGTGTGGTCTGGCGTCCTCTCCGACTACTGGACGCTGACGAAGCCGGAAGTAAACTTTTTGATTGCCATGGCAACTGTGGTCGCTTTTTGGCTCGGCTCTCCAAAATCACTCGGGCATTTCCGCTGGTTGCTACTTCTACATACGCTGCTCGGTACGGTTATCGTTGCGAGCGGAGCCGGAACTCTGAATCAACTGATTGAGCGCAACTTCGACGCACAAATGCGGCGCACCGCTCGCCGGCCGATCGCGGCCGGCCGAATGGAACCTATGGAAGCACTGGTTTTCGGAACACTGCTGTCGCTGGGAGGTGTGCTTTACCTCGCTCTGGCCGTGCGCCCCGCTGCGAGCCTGCTCGCCCTGTTCACGCTCGGTGGCTATTTGTTTCTCTATACGCCACTCAAACGGCGAACTCCCTTGTGCACGCTGGTCGGTGCGTTTCCAGGTGCCGTGCCCGTGTTGATCGGATACGTCGCCGCGGCCGGGAAACTCGACCCGCAGGCATGGCTCCTTTACTCAATTCTCTTCCTCTGGCAATTCCCGCATTTCATGGCGATTGCGTGGATGTATCGTGAGGACTACGCACGGGCAGGATATCAAGTTCTCCCACCGGGAAGAGAGAAAGCCCGATTCATGGTGTGGCAAAGCGTGCTCCCGGCGCTCGCCTTGGTGTCGGTCACCTTTGCGCCGATGGCTTCGCGGCATGCCAATCCGGTACTCGTGGCGGGAACATTTCTGCTGAGCTTAGGTTTCCTATATTTTGCCGCACGACTCGCCCTAACTCGCTCCAGCCAGTCTGCTCGCCGTTTGCTTCTGGTCTCGATTATTTATCTTCCGTTGGTGTTCGTGTTTCAAGCGCTTGCACGAGCGTGAGTCAAGCTCGCCATTGGAGAAAGCAGGGACACTTCAGCGGCATTCGCTTGTGCCGCAACTGGAAAAAATGACTAGGCTGAAGCTAGGAGAGCACTATAATAATGAAGAAACCGGCGTTACCCAAGAAAGTCGAATCTTTCTCTGCATCCTTTCCAAGCGTATGGCAGGCATTTCATAAACTCGCGCTAGCTTTTTGACAAGCCGCCGAACCCGGTCATCGAGCGAATTGCCGTCGCCGCCCAATCAGAAAGAGCCGTTCATTCCGCAGTTCGCCGTGCGAAGGCAGCTGGGGTTTCCGCGGCGGAGATTCGTCATGTGATTATATTGAGTATCACGACTATAGGGTTTCCCCGGGCCATGGCTGCGATGACCTGGGCGGACGATACACTCCAAAAATAGTTGCCCGCGAGCGCCTGGCGCCGCTGCCAGCGCCAGGCACGAGGGACCAAATCTTGCTTGCTTAATTCTGCGCCGAATAAACAAACTCAACGCCGAAGTTATCACCCGGGTAGTACCAAGCCTTCAAGGCTTCTGGTTGGCCGGAGGGCCGCTCTTCTAGCTGCAGGATGGTTTTGTCCGGGGTTTCCATCCGAGAGGTCGGAATTCCTTGGACCGTGGTAATCCAATGCTTCTCGTCAGCGTTGTAAATTGCAACGAGAGTGCGGTCGTTGGAAAGCAGCAGTTTGAATACGTAGGTGCCCGCGGGAAGCACTTTCCCCGGAACCTGAATGGGTTCGATGACAGTTACAATCGTTTTCTTATCTGATACGTCGGCCCGACCCTTGGGGACAAAGAAGGTTCCCCCTAACAGCATCAGGCAGATCATTCCACTGAACATTTTGCGGTACATAGTTAAATCTCCTTTCTTAGAGATCCGCGCTTTCAAAGTTCATATTGCCGCGGAATTTAGTTCGAGATATAAAAAGGCATTCTTGATGCCAAACCGCATGGAAGACGACCTCCCCGAAGGGTTGTATCTTCAATGACTTAAGGTTGTGGCGTCATTTTCGCAAAATGCAGACTTCGGTGGCGCGTCTGTCGTTTGGCACGCTGTCAGAATGATGGACGCAATACTATCCTTTTGAGATAGGTCTTGGCTGAATCAGCCATCGTTAGAATGGCTGCTCCAAGCATGATGGAGTCCTTGACCACGAGGAGTCCCGGAAGTGCGAGAAACGGAAATCCGTGCACCGAATTTCCTGGGCCTGAAACCCAAGCCTCCGGGGTTGTAACGAGGAAAGAGAGGGTTGAACAGGCCATTAAAATCACGAGGAAACTGCCTACCGCAGCAACCTGGGGGAAAAGTGGATGGAAAGCGATGAGTATCCCCAAGCCGACAATGACGCAACCCAATCCATAGGAAAAAACATAAGTCCCGTTCGTCTCGTTCCACTCATGACTGGCGATGTTCAATCCGCCCGCTGGATTGTGCTCGCGATACTCGGGCGCCGGATGATGGTAGAAAAAGTTCATGAGCGGACTGTTCACAACAAAAGGCACGATTCCTTCCGCTTCATAATTCGTGGCTTTTAGACCGCCAATCCAGCAAAGAACGATTACCAGTCCCAAACGGAGCATGCCGAAACCAACGCGATCCAACCGAGCGGCCATGCCGTAGAAAGATCTGATTACACCTGCGCGCTCGTCATGAGCAGCGCGGGCTAAGGATTCGTGAGCTGACGATCCTTGTGTCGATGTACCAATCATGGTTGGTTCCTTTCTGTTTCTGGCGTTCCTTTCGGTGGCGATTCCTTGGTTTGTTACTTTCTTGAGGCTCCAGGAGAAAAACAGGCACCACTACCTTGAAGTGCTAATCAGCTTGCCGCAACATTCGGGGCGCTGGGGCAGGCTGGAGCTATTCCAGCCACCACCAAGGGCCTGAACGAGCGTGACGGCGTCTACCATGCGGCGGCCGAGAATATTTACCGAAGTGAGTTCGTCTGAGAGAGCCGCACTTTGAGCGGTTGTTACTTCGAGGTAGCTGGTGACGCCGCCCTTGTAGCGCGTGATGGCGAGTTCCAGGTATTTCTGAGCTGCCGCGACGGCTTTGTCCTGAACCTGAGCTTCGTGTTCGAGGATCCGCAATGCAGCTACGTTGTCCTCGACCTGCTGGAAGCCCGTAAGCACGGTTTGGCGATAATTGGCGACGGCTTGATCGTACGCGGCGACGGCCTGATCTGAGGCAGCCCGGCGCCTCCCTACGTCGAAGATAGTAAAGAGAGCAGATGGCCCGGCCGACCACAAAATGCTGGGGCCGGAGAGCAACGTTGTCGGAGAACCACTCTCAAAGCCTCCCGCGGCTGCCAAATTGACTAGCGGATAATAAGCGGACTTGGCGACCCCAATCTGCGCGTTGGCGGAGGCCATGAGGCGCTCGGCGGCTGCGATATCAGGTCGCCGCTCGAGCAATTCCGAGGGCAGGCCCACAGGAATCGGCGGGGGAGGCATGGTAAGAGGAAGAGGAGCGAGACTGAACGATGCTGGAGGTTTGCCGATCAAGACTGCTACAGCGTGCTCGTACTGTGCACGGGCAACTCCAACATCGATGGCCTGCGCGCGGGTTGTCTCAAGCTGGGTCTCGGCTTGCTGCACTTCCACGTCTGAAGCAATGCCCCCGGCAAATCGAGTCTTGATTAACTCTAAGGCTTGCTCATACTGCGTTACGGTGGAATTTAGAAGCTGCTCCTCGGCATCAAGCACCCGGGCCTGGAAGTAAAACAGGGCTAACTGGGAATGCATAGAAAGGTTGACGGCTGCCAGGTCGGCTGCGCTGGCTTGTGCCTGTGCGCGATAGGATTCAACGGTGCGCCGTACGCGCCCCCAAAGGTCGATTTGGTAAGACAATTCGAAAGGAATCTGGAAATCGTTGTAGGTAATGCCATTGAAGGCTGCGCTGCGAGGTTGACGATTGCCGGACGACTTTGTGCGGGTGGCGACGGGATCCACAGCGACGGTTGGAAAATAATCGGCCCGCTGATAGCGGAGAAGGGCACGAGCTTGGGTATATTGGGCTTCAGCCGCCTTCAAGTTTTGGTTGGAGACATTGACCTGCGATTCGAGGGCATTGAGTTGAGGATCCTGAAAAATTTCCCACCAGTTGCCGCCGAGATTCTGATCGTTAGGCTGGGCAGGTTTCCAGTCGCCCACCTCTTTATAAACTGGAGGAACTTCTGCAGTGGGTCGCTGATATTTTGGTCCAACCGTGCATCCGGTCAACTGGAACGCAGCCATAGCAAGCAGAACCATTAGCCAAGGTGCTTGGCGCAGGCGCGCGAAACAGAGCAGTTTTAGAGCGCGTTTCACTTGATATCCCCGGGCAATGTCGCCTGAACGATTTGTACTTGCTGTCCTGTAATCAGGGAGTCGGGCGGATTGACAACGACTTGATCGTCCGGCTTTAGGCCGGCGACGATCTCGATCTGATTGCCAAAATCGTGTCCGGGAGTCACGGCAGTGAGCGTAACTTTCCCATCCTTCACAACTCCCACGCGTAAGCCCTCTGAGCGGAATAGCAGAGTATTGACGGGAAGCAGCAAGGTGGAGCTTTGCGTCGGGACAGCCAAGTGGACCTCCGCATAAGAGCCGGTGAGCAGTGTGCCTGTGGGATTGTCCACATCGATTTCAACCAGCAGCGTGCGGGTTGTCACCGTGATGGCATCGGCAGTGCGGACCAGTGTGCCGCGAAATGTGCGGCCTGGAAATTCAGCCAGACTGAGATCCGCGGTCATCCCGGCTTTGACCCCTCGCGAGTATTCCTCCGGGACGTTTACATAAACACGCAGCTTTCCGGGTTGAGCGATGTGAAAGAGATCGGTTTTCACTCCGCCCCCGCTGCCGGAATTGATCAGATCGCCGATATCCGTATTTCGCGCGGTGATGACGCCGTCGAACGGAGCGTAAATTTTTTCAAAGGACACCAGTGCCGTGTACTGGTCCACGGCTGCCTGGTCGGCCTCGACAATGGCTTTGTTCGCATTGTAAGTACCGACGGCATTATCGACGTCCTGCTGGGATACAGCGTTGCTTTTCAAAAGACCCAGATACCGGGTTTTGGTGATCGACGCGAGTTCGAGATTTGCCTTCGCGGTTGCCAGGTTGCTGCGGGCCTGCTGGAGTTGTTGGTCGACTTCCGGAGTCTCGATAACAGCCAGCAGTTGGCCTTGCTTGACACGCGCTCCAATATCGACGTACCACTTTTTCAAATATCCGTTGGTGCGGGCATAAATGGGCGCGGTGATGAATGGTTGTACATTTCCAGGAAGGATGATCTCCTGGGCGGGCGCAGCTTGTTTTGGCGAAACAACCGATACCGGGGTGAGGGCGACTCGCGCCGTTTCCGTTTTCAGAATCGTCCGGGCTCTGACACGCGACCAGATGCCCGAAACCAGGAGGGCGGCGACGGCGATCAACGCAATCGCCAGGCTCAACCACCGTCTGCGCGGACGCTGTTGTCGCTCCACATCGTTGGATGGAAGCGTTTGCCCCCCAATTTGTTTTCTCTCTTCAGGTTCTTGCGACATAGAGACTCCACATAGTTTTGTGCCTAATTCTGATTTGCTGTTTGTGCCGGATGCGTGCGTGAACCCTGCAGAACGCTGAAAAATGCCGGGACAAAAAACAGGGTCGAAACCGTAGCGAAAATCAAGCCGCCTATGACCGCTCGGCCAAGAGGTGCGTTTTGCTCGCCGCCATCCCCCAGTCCGAGGGCCATTGGCACCATGCCAATGATCATGGCCAGAGCAGTCATCAGGACGGGCCGAAATCGCGTGAAGCCTGCCTCGAGTGCGGCGCTAAGGGAATCACTCCCTGCCTGCATTTTTTCCGTGGCAAAGCTCACGACCAGAATGCTGTTGGAGGTGGCGACGCCCATGCACATGATGGCGCCCATGAGAGCGGGCACGCTGAGGGTGGTATGCGTTATAAACAAAAACCACGCAATGCCGGCGAGTGCCGCAGGCAGCGCGGAAATCATAATGAAAGGATCCAGCCAGGACTGAAAATTCACCACGATCAGCAGGTACACCAGCACGATCGAGAACGCTAGTCCGCTCAGAAGACCGACATAGGATGCTTGCATCGTCTGGACCTGCCCGCGGACAACCACGCGAGAACCACGCGGCAATTGCTGCCGAGTGGCGTCAATGATTTTGTTGATGTCTCCGGCCACAGCACCCAGATCGCGGCCAGTGACTGCGCCAAAGATGTCAATCACCGGCGC
>QHYK01000003.1 GCA_003224085.1 Acidobacteriota bacterium
GGCCGCGAAATATCTGTATGCGGGACTTGAGGAGACGGGACTCGACGATACGGACTTCCGGATACTGGAGGCCCTTCTGAACAAAGGACCTTTGCCCGTGAATACGATTGGGCCGAAGGTGAACCTTACGCCTGGATCGATCAGTGTGGCCGTCGACCGGCTGTTGGATAGGGGCCTGGTAAGTCGGGTCGAGAGTCACGAAGACCGGCGTGTCCGGGTCGTATCGCTCACACCAAAAGGCAAAGAATTGATTGCGCCGGTGTTTCGCAAACACGCTGTCGAGATTCGAAAAATGTTTGCCGATGCGAGCCCGAAAGAAGTGCGAAGTCTGGAAACGATACTGAAAAAGATTGGTAAGCGCGCCGAGAGACTCGAGACACGAGAAAAGACTTAAATGCAGATTGGAATCGACAGTTTCGCAGCAGCCATATCCGACCCGGCCACGGGTCTGACGCTCAGCCCGGTGGAACGCATGCACCATCTACTGGAAGAAATTGAGCTCGCCGATCGGATCGGCCTAGACGTCTTCGGCATTGGCGAACATCACCGGGCGGAATTCCTCGATTCGGCTCCCGTTGTGATCCTCTCCGCTGCTGCCGCGCGCACGCAAAATATCCGCCTCACCAGCGCCGTCACGGTTCTCAGTGCCTCGGACCCCGTCCGCGTTTTTCAGGAGTTCGCGACTCTTGACCTCATCTCCAGGGGCCGCGCCGAAATCGTCGCCGGACGCGGTTCCTTCATCGAGTCCTACCCCCTCTTCGGCCTGCGTCTTGAAGACTACGATTCGCTCTTTGCAGAAAAACTCGATCTTCTCCTGAAGATCCGGGCAAGCACCGAACTGCACTGGTCCGGCAAACACCGCGCAGCTCTTACCGGCCAAGCAATCTACCCTCGCCCGCTGCAGGACACGCTGCCCATCTGGGTGGGTGTCGGCGGCACTCCCGAATCTTTCGTTCGTGCAGGCGTGCTCGGACTTCCTCTCATGGTGGCCATAATCGGCGGTGAGCCAAGACGCTTCCGCCCACTTATAGACCTCTACCGCGAGGCTGGGCGCCGCGCCGGTCATTCGCCCGAGCGACTGACCGTAGGTCTTCATTCCATTGGCTTTCTCGCGGACACCACGGACGAAGCCGCGGAAATATTCTATCCAGGTTATGCGCACACGTTTACCGAAATTGGCAAGGAACGTGGCTGGCCACCCGCCACACGCGCTCAATTCGACGCCCTGCGCGGACCAACCGGTGCGCTGCTGATCGGCGACGCTAAAACAGTCGCGAAAAAGATCCTTTATGTGAATGAAGCTCTCGGCGGCATCTCCCGGATCACATTCCAAATGGGTGTCTCGACGCTTCCGCACCAGAAAATGTTGGACGCCATAGAGATCCTTGGCACCGTCGTGGCACCTATTGTCCGGAACGAGCTGCGTGTCACTCCTGTACGCGCCTGATGAATCGAGCTCTTCAAATTGAGCGAGGTCCGTTTTCCATCATTTTCCAATTACTAGGAATGCTTATTTTAGTTAAGTACCGCCAGCTCAGCGAGTTAAGGACCGCTAGAGGAAGCTCGGGAAGCGTCTGTTCTGTCCGGAACTACGCCCGCTGGTTCTGACTGATTGTGCTCAGGAATTGATTTTCCATACGATGGTTTGAGTGATTCTGGAAGCAGGTCGGCCCACCGACCCTGGAGCGCAGAGGCCATTCTTCACGGCCTTGTCCCCTTGCCCTCGGTTTCCACACGCGAGACAGGCGCTCGCACACTGTCAGACGCTCAGCACAGGACAAGGGGCTTCACGGGCTATGGCATAGCTGAGATCCCGCAGGCGGCCCAACGCGCCGGACTGCGGGCTTCTTCCGATCATGAGCACATCAGCCCGCAATCGGCGCGCCTGCTCGGTCAGCACTTGTTTAATCGAGCCGCTGGCGATGTTGACTAGAGCGCGCGAACCAGCGGCGGCTTGCAACTCCTCGATGCGGCGGCCGGCTGCTTCCCTTTGCTTGAGAAAGAACCCCCGACATGCAGTCCTTGATGTTGTTTATCAGGCACTCGCATAGGTCGCGAACGTGCGGCCGAACATTGGCTGACCACTCTTTGATTGTTCTTGTGTGACCTCGTCTTGGATCACATCCCAATGCTCCACGAGAACGCCATCCTCAATGCGAACGATGTCCGCCGCAATCCAGTTCACGGGGAGGCCGAAGCCCGAAAATCGCCCGTGCACGATGACGGAATTCCCTTCCGCCACAATCGTTCCGGGCTCATATTTGAGAGTCGGCGGAAGGCTCTTGATGAGATCAAACAGGCCCTCACGACCGGGAGCAATGTGCGCGCTGTGTTGGATGTGGTGAGGTGACCAAAACTTCTCGGCAGCGGCGTAGTCACGCTTGTTGAACAACGTATCGAACGCTTCCAGGACCAGCGCTTTGTTTTTCGACTCAACTGTACGATTCATTGCTACGTCAGCCTCCTCCTAAAGCTTTGATCCCCCGTCCACAGGGATACTGGCACCGGTGATCCAGCGCGCCTTGTTCGAAGCCAAGAACGCGACTACATCCGCCACGTCCTCCGGCTTTCCGATTCGCTTTAGATTAGTGCTTGCATCCCAAGGGTGGCCTCGCGACCTGCTTCAGTCTTAGTGAAGGTCGACATGTCGGTCTCGATCACGCCCGGCGCTACCGCGTTCACGCGAATCCCGCGGGGACCTAGAATCGCGGCCCAGTTCTTGACTAGAGTTTCGATCGCATCTTTGGTCGACGCGTAAAGAAGAATTTAACTGTTCTCCAGATCAGGTTTGCCAACAACAGCTCGCGCTGCCAGAGAAGAGATCAACACAATGTTTGAGCCTTGCCCGAGAATCGGCAGGAGTTGTTGCACCAGGAAGAACGGACTTCGTACGTTCGTTGAAAAGAGATTGTCGAAGTCCTCGATCGTGTGATGTTTGATGGTGGCACTCTTGCTCGCACCGGCATTGGCGACGAGTATGTCCAATCGGTCGCCAACGATTGAGCGTACTTCTTTGCCCAGCGAAGTTGCTCCTTCTAGTGGTGGCCGTAGGGACGCTGTCGCCAATAACGGCGACACGCTTGCGCGACTTTGCCGCGGCGATAGCACGTTTCTGCCTGCTGGGTCCACTGCCGATTACAACAAGGTCGTACTCTGCTGCAGTCACTTTGAGAGCCTCAAATTCAACCTCCGGTTCCATGGCAGACTCAGAGAATCAAAGACGAGATGTTCGACTAACGAAATCAGTCATCCGGATCACTTCCGGTATCCGCTTGAAGAGGATTCGCAGGATTGATCACGTACTGTTGATGATCTACGGTGAATATCCGTCGTCCGTAGATCTTCACTTCAACAGACGTCTCATCGCGGTAAGGAAGCCAAAAACCATCAATCCGTTGGTATTGCCGTACAAAATCGGCTCGATTGATCCAGAAGGATGGTTTCTTGGCAGGGTGCCCCGCGATTTTCACAACCGCGAAGTCGACCGCATCGACCCATATTTTCCCCTCGAACAGATACTTGTCTTTGCGTTTCGGAGTGGCTTCGAGAACGAAGCAATGATACGGGCCAACTTCCTCCTCCCCTGCCAACACGAACGTGTAGTTCGCTGCCGTGATTGCGCTGTTGTGGTGCTCCCGGCCGGCGGATGTCTCGCCCTCGCTCTGAATCAAGCGGTCGAACACCAGGTGACGCACGATCCCCGATCCCTTTTCGGAGGTCTTGTTGAATGTTTTCTTGTCGGGCGCCTCGTAGTCAACGCGTACCACTGCCTGGGCCGCCAACTTCCCTTCAAGGTTTCTGATCACGTACGTCCGCACGGCCGAATACCGCAGCAACTGCTCGTTTCGCAAGCGGTTGCGTTCAAGCATTTTTCCGATGATGTCGTCGCCCGTCAAACCCATTGGAGCTTTGTAGCCCGCTGGGGCTGCTTCCTCCGCTGCGCGGCTGGCGAAGTCCTGGCTCTGCGCAAACAACGACCCTTGAGTCGCTCTCAAGACAAGAGCGATCGCGGCCAATCTCCCGCATCGTCCAACCTGAATTGCCATAGCCTGCGACCTCCCCTTTCTTTTCTATGCCCTCTTCCCGGATCCGTACCATGCTTTCAATCAGCGAAGTTAAGAATGAAACCATCCATGCGGCGCTGAAAGCCAGTGAACCTGCCAAAGAATGGCGAAGTCACGTTGCTGTACACCTCTCGAAAATTTCCGTGGTTCGTGAGATTGATCGAATACAGCCCCACGCGAACCTTGTGCCGGCTCCCGTGCTCCATCAAAGGCAGGCGCAGATGAAAATCTCGATAAACCTGCGCATCGACGGAAAAGAAAGTTGGGAAGCGCGGGCCATTCGGCAACCCTGCGTAGTTCTGGAGCACGTCGACGTTAGAATAGGGAAAGCCCGTGTGCACGTCTACAACAGGGCTCACGGTAAGCGACCACGGAAGATGGAACACTCCCCAACTAACCACTCGATGCGGCACGTCCAAGGGCAGGATGCCGGAAACATTGGGGCGAATCACAGGTTGCTCGAAGGGAAGGAAAATGCTGGATACGGTATTCAGGTCACCGCGCGCCCGGCTCCAAATGTACGCGACATTCAGGTCAGCGTCATGAACAGGTTGAAAATGGAGCGCGGCTTCGAACTCGTGGTAGTTCGCCTGGCCTGTGGCGAAGAGACCTAGCAGGCTAGCGCTTCCGAAAACACCCGGAATGGGATTTACGACGAACAGATCCCGAGTCCGGCTGTAGATGTAGCTGATGCGAAGGACCGCGTTGTCCCACAGTTGGCGGTCAACTTCGATGTTGCTGACGAAACTTCGAGGACTAGTGTCGGGCTTGGACCGTATGCGTGAGAGAAGGGTGCCGACGCCGTTTCCGACGAACCCGTTGAGATACGGGGTAGGCGATCCGATGAGTTGGCCCGTTTGCTCAAAGAAGCTCAGGGTCCTCTGCGGATTGTGAACGAAGTCTGCTTCCAGCAAGGAAACGCGGTCATAAAACAGTCCTGCTCCGGCACGAAAAACAGTTTTCTGGTTTTTTCCAGGCGAATAGGCGAACCCAACACGCGGTCCGAAGGCCGCGGCCCGCCCTACGGTTTCAGTGGTTAGCCGGCCTCCTACATCGATCGAAAGATGGTCGTTCACCATCCACTGGTCCTGGATGAACTCTTCCACATCCGTGGCTGAAGCGTTTAGCGGTCCGTTGCTCGTGAAACTGATCTGCTCCGCAAGCGTGCCGTCTTGCCTCAACAGTTGAATGGGGTGCGACAGGCTAGTGCCGTCAAAAGACCGATGCGTCACATCCGCGCCAATTTTCAGCTCATGGCGGCCAAACCCCTCTTTGGGCGCAAACTGAAATGTGGGATACGCTTCAAACTGATTGGCGGTCCTGGTCCAAGAGTTAAAGAAATTGCCGTCGCAGCCTTCGGGATTGACCAGCATGTCCGCCGCTCCCTGACCGTGGGCGTTGCTTTCAAACCGTGTGTAGCGCAATGCGATCCTCAGCAAGGCTCCTGAGCGAAAGCTGTGAAGGTCAGAAATCCCTGCCGAAACGCCTTTTTGGTCGTAATCCGAGGACGCCGTCTGCGGCACAAGCGCCGTGATATTCGCGAACTCCGTGCGCATCGGGAAGACATTCACGTCTGCGTTGAATAGGTGTTGCCGAGACAGGATCGCCTGAATGCGAGTAAACGAATTGAAACCCTGAGATTTGATTTCGTTCTTAGGCCAGGCTAGGCCACGCACCGGATCTCTTCTGACGTCGTACTCGAACACTTCAGAGAAGTTCATTCTGCCCTCGCGAATGGGCCCTCCAAACGAGACCCGGGGTGTCGCTTGCGAAATCCCCACGAAGTGACCGGTTTTGCCACGCAGGCTGACGTTGAAGTCTTTCACTTTGTAGAACCAGTCAGTCGGAGGCGGTGTGGTTTCGATTGCCGTCAGCCCACCGGAGAAACCTCCGTTCTCAGCGCTGAAGGGAGTCTTATTAACATTGACCGTCTGAATCGCATCGATGGGCACTGGGATTGAGAACGCTCCCGTCACGGGATCAACCGTCTTTGCCGAATCCACTTGCAGCATTCCTTGATTCTCGGAAGCGCCCCTGACACTCAGTTTTCCGTCTAAGGTACGAATGACACCCAGCACGAGAGGCAGTGCATCTCGGAACTTCTGCTGTGCCAGCGGCAGCGTTTCCAGTTGTGCGTTATTGATGGTTGAAGCCGGAGAAGAATTTTCTGTCGAGGCGTTCACGGCCTGCTCCTTGACCTCGACTTTTTCTACGACCGTGTCGAGGGCGAGCGCAATGCCGACGACAGAGGTCTCATTTGCGTTTAGAGAAACCGTTTCGGCAAACGGCTTGAAGCCTTGTTGGTTCACACGAAGGGTATACGTGCCTGCGGGCAACTGCGTAAATTCGTAATGTCCCGCGGAGTCCGTAAGGGTCGCAAGAGGCTGAGAATCCTGAGAGCTCCCCCGCAGCTCCACACGGATGCCTTCGAGGGGACTTGGTTCTTTCTCCTGGTCGAGTACCGTCGCCATGCCTTGGATCGTTCCGTTCGGGGATTGTGGAAGTTCTGCCCGCGTTGACCGTGTATGCGCCGCACCTACAGCAACGCTCAGGGCAAGAGTCAGCAAGACGCTGAACACGCGTTTGGGAGCTCGCCGCGCCCTGAGCAGTTCTAAGCGGCACATACAACCAACTCCCTTTCAGCGCCCTTTATCCGAGCGAAAACTCGGCGTTCGTTTCGGCACGAAGTACAACTCTCCACGGATCGCGTTATCGAGTCACCGAGTTCCTCCGTTCGTAAAGCGTCTGATGTTTGGGAAAAGCAGGACGACACAAAAAATCAAAGAGCTCACAATTTGAATTTGCTGGGCGAGAGCCTACGAGCGGATCCCCAGAGGGAAATCGTTTCCCTGCAAACACGACATTTGTCCACACCACGAGCAGCCGGAAGTACTCTCGGGTCTCAGCAACGAGTCCCTGCCATTGTTCGAAAAGCACGCCGGGTCATTGCCGCGACATTCTTGCGACGAGTGCCGGCACCGCGCGGCGCGGAATCAAACGCTGCGCAAAAATGCTGAGTTTATTTACAAAACCGGGGATCCCCCCACCGTTCGCCAACGATTTCAAGGCGTCTCGTACGACGTCCCCGGGCGATTGGTAAGTGAAGCCAAACCTTCGATGGCCGTTTCTCGCTTCCCCGTTGCGGCCTTCAGCAAGAATCCGGCCGGGGCAGAGCGTGACCGCGCTCATTCTGCTCGATCGGAGTTCTTCCTGCAGCCCCAACGAGAAACTTGTTAGAAAGGATTTCGTCGCCGCATAGAGGCTCGCGCAGGCAATCGGCTGAAAGCCCGCCGTAGATGACACGTTGATGATTCCCGCGTAAGGATGTTCCATCAACGAGGGCGAGAGCCAATACGTGAGTTCGACCACGGCGGCATTATTCAATTGCAGCATTTCCGTCTGGCGTGCGATAGGAAGATTAAGAAATTCTCCGCCAACTCCGAAGCCAGCATTGTTAACAAGCAGGTTTACTCGAAAATACTGATCGCACAGCAACTGAACGAGGCGTGAGCCGGTGGATTGAGAGGTAAGGTCAAATACTAGCACCTCGGCGAGAATTGAGTAGGATCGCTTAAGCTCGCCTGCCAGACTTTCCAGCTTGTCCTTTGATCTGGCAACGAGAATTACATTCTGTTTCCGTGCTGCAAGCGCCCGAGCGAATACTCTTCCCAACCCTTGGGAAGCTCCCGTCACGAGGGCAAAACTTGGATTCTCCATTTCGGCACAACCTGGACAATTGCGGTTGTCCGGCCCACGTGAAGTTAGGCGGTCACGCGGCGCGAGCATAACTGCTCGCACTAAATCCAACGTAGTTTAGATAGCCGAGCGAAACTGAAGGATACAAGTTTTCTCCCGGCATTCTTTTCAAAAGTTCTTGTGTCTGTTGGCCATCAACAAGAATCAAAGAGCACGTAGTCGAAATTCAAAATTGCTCTGTCGACCGTCCGGCACGCGAGCCGTAGGGTCTGGAAGAATCAGAGGTGGTATGTCTCAATTGCAGCAGTTTCCCACTTTGCCCAATCAGCCGTTCCGGCTCGATGTCCCTCTACACGAACTCCTGCAGCAACCTTCGCACGACCCGTCGCCGCACCGGCCAGAGTTGAGGAAAGCCGAGTCCTTGCCTGCGCCCGTGTTTCCCCAATATCCGGAATTGTTTCACGATCTCGATGAGCAGGATATTGCCGCGCACGAAAGGGTTGTTCGCACGGGCAGGCGCCAATGGCCTGCTTCCAAGATCCTGAAGACGATGAAAGGCTGGATGTTTCCTTACTTCAAGTCCCGAGTGCTTCCAGGGGACTTTCAGCCGATCATCGCTTACTTGTTTACGGAGTGGAAATGCAACCTCGATTGCCACTACTGCTGGTCTTATGACAATCGCGTCAAAGGTATGACCGAAGACACGGCGCGTCGCGCAATCGACTGGCTGCACACGACGCCTTGCCGTGTGATTGCGCCTACGGGCGGAGAGCCGCTGTTGCGTACCGATTTCGTCCACAAGGTCGTGTAGTACGCAGCAAAGAAAGATTTCTGGGTTTACCTTGCCACGAACGCGCGACTTCTGCGCCCGGAAGTAACGGACCGCTTGGCCGACGCTGGAATCGCCACCATCAATTTCGCCGTGGACACGATCAAGGAAAAGCCAGGCTTGCCCAAAGCGTTGGAGTACGTCCGTTCTTATTTCGACTATCTCGTCAAACGCCAATACCGCTACGGCTATACCATGTTTTTCAACACCAACATCTGCCGCACAAACATCGAGGACGTGAAAGAGCTGGCCAAAATCGCGCACGACAACGGCATCTCCATCACCTTCCACATCAACGAGGCGCCGATGATGGAGCAGGATCACTTCAAGCATTTGCACGAAAACGACACATACATTCGCCCGCAGGATTTCCCGGTCGTCGACGATCTCCTGGACTGGCTCATCGACAAACAACGCCAGGGTTGGAAGATGGTCGATTCCATCCCGCGTCTGCAGAACATGAAAGGCTTCATGCGCGGTATCGGCGAACACTGGGGCTGCCGCGCCGGCCAGAACTGGTTGATCATCCGCACCGATGGAACTCTTGCCCCGTGCTTCCCCATGTACAACGCCAAGTACGACTGGGGCACCGTCGGCAATCAGAAGTTCGATGTCCGACAACTTTCGGAAATGAAAAACGGCTGCGAGCCGAATTGCTTTTCGACACTGGGTTATAACGTCGCCTATTGCTACAGCGCGGCTCGCGTCATGAAGTGGCTCTGGAAACAGGCGATGCACGGCTTCCAGGGCGTGACCGGCAGTTTCGAATAAGCCGGAACCCAACACCCGAAGTACCGCAAGGAGTGGCTTCGCCCCCAGGAGGTGATTTGTGTCCACAGGATTGGCGCCAGCCTTAACAGGTTATCGCCCGAACGAAGGCTCGTTCACGGTCTACAAACGCGAACAATCCCGCATCGCCCGGCGGCGACTCTATCCGCTGACGGCTTTCTACACAACGTACTCACTGATCGTGACGCTACTCGGCTTGCGCAGCGGGCACCCGTGGATTGGGATGGCTTTTTATCTGGCGGGCATCCCAGTGTGGAGCCTGGTGGAATACCTCTTTCATCGTTACGTCCTTCACGGCCGCTTTCCTCCAGGCCAAGGCCTGATTCGCCGCTTTCTCCATGAGCGGCTCGACCCTCTTCATTGGGAACACCATGAGAGACCTTTTGACGGCTGGCACATCAGCGGCGAGTTGAAAGATATCTTGCCGCTCTTTGCGGTGGCCGCGCCCTTGAGTTTCCTGTTCCCCGTATATACCCTGCCCGCCCTGCTTGCGGGAGTCGTCCAAAGCTATGTCGGTGAAGAGTGGCTCCATTATTTCCTGCACTTCGGAAAGTTTCGTAATCGCTACTTCCGCCATCTCAAGCAGTACCATCCGTATCACCACAGCCCCCGCGGAATGGAAACGGGCTACGGGATCACCAGCGGGGTTTGGGACTTTGTATTCCATACGGGGTATCCAAAGCCAGTTCGCAAATCACTCTTCGAAAGCGGCGGTAACAGTATTCGCGTCAGGAAAATGACGCGGTCCGAGGCTTCGAGACTTTTCCGTGAGAGATTCAAGAAACGCTGACTCGCAGCTTAGGCTTGTTGCTCATGCGTCGAAAGTCCTGCTGTAACGCTCGACCCAGGGGCGGTATCGATATTCGAACCGTCGGGAGGGTGAGAGAAGTGCCATGCCTAGGAACCCAGACCCAAGTGGATGCGTCGGCTCGCCTGCGAGAGGTTGCGCTGAACGACAGGGAGTCCGAAGAACTCGACTGTTCATGATAAGACGACCCAGAAAAAACCGGGACCCAATAAGTCCGTCCCTGGCCTCATCGATACCAGCGATGTCTGCTTTCCGCTGGATGCAGCGAAGGCTTGGTTGAGAAATCCCAACGCCACAGACACGTTTGAGATTGGGGGAGTGAAAGGATGTTTTTCAACGATGGCAATTCATCGCAATGGTCGGCCCGTTATTCTCACATGTAAGGAATTCAAAACTCTCACGTATTTCATCAAAAACCCCAGAAGAGTGATCTCACGGGACGAATTGCTCAATGAAGTGTGGGGATACGAGAACTATCCTCGCACAAGAACTGTCGATAACCACATTCTGAGGTTGCGCCAAAAATTAGAAACAGAGCCGGCCCATCCCAAGCACTTTCCTACGGTCCATAGTGCCGGTTACAAGTTCCTGCCCTAAGTCTCTATATTCAATTTTGCACGAGGAGAAACTAAAGAGATGTCTCAGTCCTTCTTCATCGTTTTATTGCTGTTGACCTGTGGAGCGCTCTCAGCGCAAAAACAAGAGCATCGCATTCGGAATATTGTTCTGGTCCACGGCGCGTGGGCCGATGGCTCCGGCTGGAAAGGCGTTTACGACATTCTCGTCAAGGACGGCTACAACGTCAGCATCGTCCAAGAGCCGGAAACTTCCTTTAAAGACGACGTGGCTACCACCAAGCGCGCTCTCGCTCTACAAGATGGACCGTGCATCCTTGTCGGTCATAGCTACGGGGGAGCCGTAATTACCGAAGCGGGCTCGGACTCATCCGTCGCTGGTTTGGTGTACATCGCGGCCCACATGCCCGATGCTGGAGAGAACGAAGCTGACGACGGAAAGCGCTTCCCAAGTGATCTCAGCAAATCTGGTGCGATAAAGAAGACCGCCGACGGTTTCACGTACCTCGATCCAGTGCAGTTTCATGTGTACTTCGCAACTGACCTGTCCGCGGAGCAGGCCGCCTTCATGGCGCAATCCCAGGTGCTCAACTTCGCTGACAATTTCAAAGCAGTCATCACCACGGCTGCGTGGGAGAAGCAAGCCGAGCTGGGCGTTGGTAGCCGCAGCAGATAGAACCATCAACCCCGACCTCGAGCGGTGGTATGCCACACGAGCCAACAGTCACAGGGTCGAAGTCTCGGATGCCAGCCACGCGGTCTACGTCTCCAGGCCAAAGGAGGTTGCAGCTCTGATCGAAGAAGCCGCAGCCCACGCTCGGTAGGCGAACCTGCAATGGCACTCGGCTCGCGGATTACTTCTGAGTTTCGCATGAGCCTACGGCGCACTCGTTGGTATGCGAAAGCTTAATGCGCTTTTTTCGAGACACGAGCGACCAACTCGTCCAATCTCGAAAGCAAAAGCTTCAGGATGGGAGACTGGTTCGACTTTTTGTAGCCGCGGACCAGATCGACAGTCGGCGTATCTCCCTTGAGAGGACGGCTCGTTACAGACCGAGGGAGAAAGTTCTGGGCGTAAGCAGGTAGCTCCTCGGCCTTGTAAACAACACTCATACCGCCGCCGCCAAGCTTTTGCACGATGCGATAGTGCGTGATGGTCTGCCCAATGAGTGAGTGGGAATTGGCCATTCCGCGCACATCTTAGGTCGTGGTCTGAGGTAAGTTAACGAACGGAAATCAAATCCGCAGTCGCCATAACCCATCCCGGTAATGACGGTGAAACTCTGTTCGTTTGCACCTCGGTCGACCCTAGATGCTCGAATGGTTAGGATGCGATGCGCTCCAGAGGATGTCGCTTCTGGAGGCAGCGAAACAGAAATGGATTGACGCCTTAACCCTCTCATTATGCAGCGGTCATCCAAGTACCTGTGCCCGTTTTCTGGCCGCTCAATCGGTGTAGGAAACCTCTAGGCCGTTAGCACGAACCACTGTGCGGCAGTCTTCTGTCTTGATTGAAATTGTGGTTCCACAGTTCGAAACTTGGCAGTCTCGCACTACGCCTGGGGCGCGTGTACGCGAGTTGACCTTATCCTGCATCTAACTAAGTGCGATGAGCAAAAAGGAGTCGCTTAAAATGAATAAGAAACTGCAGTTCCAAGGAGCTCTGCTGTTGGCCGGAATGGCTGTAGCCGCTTTGACCCCCATGGCGGCAAGGAGCGCTCCGCCGGTGCCGAGCGCCGTCACCGTTACAGTGACCGCCGTGGGCAAGAAAGACGCTCCCCCTCGCGCAGTTAAGACAGACGATGTGCAGCCGTATCAAGGCAAAGAACGCAAGCAAGTCGCTAACTGGAGGCGCGGCGAAACGCTCTTCCTAGCGGTGCTGATCGACGATTCACTGAGAAGCAGCATCGCCAACCAATGGAATGATCTGAGAGCGTTTCTTATGGCTCAGCCGCCCACCACTTACATTGCCGTGGCGTATGCACGCAACGGAACGGCTATGGTGGCGCAGGATTTCACTACGGATCATGCGCTCGCAGCAAAGGCTCTTCGCCTGCCATTAGGCAGTGGCGGTGCCTTCACCAGTCCCTACTTCGCCCTCCAGGACTGGATGAAGCGCTGGCCGGAGTCCCGGGAACGCAAGTCGATTCTCCTCTTTTCCTCGGGCATTAACTATTTTCGCGGAGGCTCCGGTATCGCGGATCCTGACTTGGATTCGACCATTGAGCGCGCCCAGAAAGAAAACATCAATATCTGGACAATCTATGCCCGCGATGCCGGGCGTGGTGGACGCGGTTCGTTCCGCGCTTTCAATGCCCAATCCAACTTGACGCGGCTTTCGGAAGAAACCGGCGCCAAGTCTTACTACCTCGGTTTCGGCGAACCCGTTAATCTCAAGCCATACTTTGACGAAATCCAGATGCATCTCAACAACCAGTATCTCCTGACGTTCGACGGCGGCAACGGCAGCGGGAAAAGCAAAGGCCGGTTCGATCGCTTCCATGTGGCGACCGAGCTTCCAAACACAAAGTTCCTCACGCCGTCGGCAGTGTTCCTCCCCGCGAGGAGGAGCTGAAGGGCCGACT
>QHYK01000108.1 GCA_003224085.1 Acidobacteriota bacterium
AATGGCAGGCGAATCACTGCGTTTGACTCGGAGCAGATTCTCAATTTCCGTTGGTCTCCCGACGGTAGAAAGCTGTGCGTGCTCCGCGTCCACACGGACTCCGATGTAGTGCTAATCCGCGATTCGTCTTCGTAAAGCACGCGGCAAGAAAGGGAACCTGCCAAGGCTGATATCCGCTGGTACCCATTGCACATACTCCTCCAGTAGTACTTTCCCGGTACTTCATTGCCTGTGGTGCGCAGAAATTCCGTCCAGCGGTTTTCAGCAATGCAACATTGTTACATTCCAATCGCCTGACTGGCGATGCTTCCATTTTCGGGTTCTTGTAGGTCGCTGATTTCAAAGGCATTCGCACCGGATAACATTTTCGGTAGGCACAGGTGCGAGACGCGATGCTTGGACCTAACTGGACCTACCATTGACGCGAGCGCTTTGCCATCCTAGGATGATTCCATGAGCTCAACCATTGCGGCCCCCGTGAACTGGGTAGAAGCTGTTGGAAAACTCCATTTTCCATCGAAGGCGGACCGTCGGCTTCAGGAACTCATGGACCGCAACAACGAAGGTCTTCTCGACCAATCGGAACGAGAAGAACTAGAAGCGCTGGTTGAATTAAGCGAGCAGTTGTCTCTAGTGCGCGGAGAGGCTTTGCAGATTTTGGGCAAGCGACCGTAAATGGCCGTGCCAGAAGCGCTGTCGCGGGCCGTCCGGTCGCGTGCGCACGGGCGATGCCAGTACTGCTTCATGCACGAGAGTCTCAAGGGAGCTACTTTTCACGTCGAACATGTCATCCCGCAATCGAAGGGCGGCGAGTCCACTCTAGAAAACCTCGCTGGCGAAACTCCCTGGGCCTACTCTCCTGGGTCAAGAATCTGGTCGAAGAGCGCAGCTTGAGGCTGACCGATCCTTCGGTCGCGCTGGCTGTTCCATCCCTGGATGGGGCATGGAACACATCGTATGTCGACGTACCGTTGACACCGACGCGTCGCGGCCTTAAAGTCATGTTTGGCTTACCAAATGGAGCCGTAAAGCCCCGGGATATAAGGCTCCGGACGAAATTTTGTGATAAGCTCCAGCTCTCGATGGGATCCGCAAAAACCAAGCGGTTCTGTCGGGACGCCGAGGGACGCTCGGTATTAGCCTGTGGAGACGCGGTAAGACCTGGACGCGAGTCCAGGCACGCGCCTGCGAAGCAGGAAACATCGTCGTGAGATGTGCGGCTTAGGCTGCATAGTAGCTCCGAAGAATCCCCCGCCGCTTGGGCGTGGGGAGTCGTCAAGAAGTCTTAGAAATCCAAAGCCCTTGCTGTTTAAAGATACGAGAGGCCCCAGCCCATGAAACGTATCGTACTAGCAGCGCTCCTCCTCGCCGCGTTGGCAATTGCCATTTACGGTCAGGCCTTCAAAGTTGAACCTGTGCGCGTCTCAGCGGGAACGGTACTGACGTTTTACCTTCACGCTCGGCTTAACGCCACCGGCGGTGATGGTGTGGACGGCTTGCCAAAAGGAACATTGCTTCGCGTCAAGATGCTTGATTCCATCGATTCGGCCGTAAATAGCGATGGGACCGAATTTCATGGGACGGTCGTGTCGGGCCTAGCTTCGTCACGCGAAGTCGTGATTCACCCTGACTCTGAAGTGCGAGGCATACTGGCTCTCCTGAGGAGCCGAAGTCACCCGGACGGCTTCCGCTATGAGCTCCTGATTACTAGCCTCACAGATCATGGAAAGTCGTATGTTCTGACGGCCTCTCTCAGGCCCTCCTTGGCCGATTCCCCTGTCCCTTCGAACCACGGTACAGGAGTTAGCCCGAAGCCCTCGGAATCCGGCGCCACACATTGATCCCGGTCGCTTTCGACCCAATTCACGAGGTGTTCGCTATTGCGGGTATCTTCAACCAATCCACTGGAAGGTATTTCCCGTTCTAGTACTGACCCATCTCCTGTCTCCTAGGCAAGTTAGAGTTTCCGTAATCTTAAGACTGGCAAGAAGTTGATAGCGCCATTCACTTTCATCATAAGTATGGTTACTCGCCTGCCCTCAGGGAATACCCGGTCAAAAATACATACTGAGGAGTGTCCCCTATGAGCAACCCGCGTCGTGTTATGTTCTCCATTATTCTTACAAGTCTCGTGCTCGTCGCCGCACTTTCGGCGATATCCCCAACCACTAGCAACGCGCAACCCGCGTCAACAACGCAAACCGCATCACCGCTATCGGTCTCCGGAAAGATAACGTCGGTCGCGAAGAACTCCTTCACTCTTGCCGTCGGTGGCAGTCAGACTTCCGCGGGGCAACAAATCGCTCAAGTCTCCGACACCAAATCTATGACTTTCATGATCGATAGGAACACGACTATCGAGGGCAAACTCAAAGTCAACGCTAACGCCGAGGTCAGCTATCGCGAGGACAATGGCAAAAATATCGCGATCAGCGTCCACGTTACTCCGTAATCGCGATTCTTCAAGCTATTTGCCAGGATGGGATAGGCACCAGCAGCCGCTGTCTATCCCTCAGGCGATCGAACCACCTTCTACTGATTTAGCCGGGACGGGTGAGTGTATTGCAATCTCAACCAAGAAGGCGCCTGTGGATAGGATCGCTTAACACGGCGTTGCGGGTTGCCCCCGATGCGTCCGTGGGCAGGCTTCTCGCCCGCTGGTCTTGTAGCGAGAATGGGAATGTGCTCCACATGAGCTTCTGCCTCATCTCTTTTTCAAACTTTCCAGCGTGCGCGAATCAAGGGGGGGCCGTTGGCAGGCCTTCGTTCGTCGCAAGAACCGGACTCGATTGGTATTGTCCCTGGAGCTAATACAGAGGTCTGTCCTGGTGGAAGTTGACGAAGTACACCTGAAACCGTCCTGAGCCTGCGGTATCACGTCCCGCGGCCAGCCCATCACGCATTTAGAACGAATCCGCTGGCACGGATGACATCCACAGCCTCGCTCCGGCTTTCGGCATCTACTTGCTTCAAAATCCGATGGATGTGGTTTCGTACCGTGTATTCCGACAGATTCAGGCGAGCTGCAATTTCCTTGTTTGTCAGGCCTTTGGCCACAAGCGATACCAATTGTTGCTGTCGCAAAGTTAGGTCAGGCTTGGCGGCAGCGTTTTGAACAGGCATTTCTTCACCCATTTTCGCGACAAAACGGAACAGCTTGAGACAAAGCTGCGGTGGGCAAACGGCTTCGCCCCGAAAGACGGCGCGGACGGCAGTTACGACCTCGGACGCCGAGGCATCTTTCAGCAAATAACCCGTCACGCCGGCGCGCACCATGGCCATGAATTGATCTTCCTCGGCGTCCATTCCGATCAACACAATTTTGGGTTGTCCCCCATTCCCAAGTGCAAAACTTGTGGGAAGCCAATTGGGCTGAAAGGAGCCGATAACGAGTACGTCGGAGTTTGCATCGAGGACTTCTTGAATCGCAAAATCCGTCTGCCCGCTCTGCCCGACAACGATGAAGTCAGGACGCTTGCGCAAAAGGCGAATCAACGCTTCTCGTAGCAGGCGATTTTCGATTAGCAGAAATACCCGTATCGTTTCATGGGGGACAGTGTTGTTGTTCATGTTGGCCCAATCAGCTTGTTGCAACGAACTCGCCGAGGACGGATGGTATTGGCGGCTGCGGACAAGGACGGACAAAATGCCGGCCGCCAATTGCGCAATAGACTAAAGTTGCATCCCGCACTTGTCAAGCCGAACTTGCCGGCTCCGCCGGTCGATGCAGCGAAGTCCTGCCCTGCCATTTATAAAATGGGAAACCCACGCGATTATATTGATTCTATAACTCACAATCAAGCTAATTCGATGAGTTAACATGCCATCGATTCCATGAACCCAAAATAAGTTGCCTGGAAAAAACAAAAAACATGCTTACTTTCATGGCGCTGTCGCGTTTTCCTGACAGTCCGTCCTTGGGTCATCGGGCAAATGAAGATGGGTCAAAGTTGGTACCTCACCATAGCCGGTTGGTTCAAGACCCCCTTCCAAGCGTGGGTCTCGCCGGTAGAGCTAAGTTGATTCTTACGTGCAGGCTACCGCAACTCCGATACTTGCCATGCAAGGGAGTGCGACATGGAAAAACTCATCCGGGTCCTCGTGGCGAATCGTCCGCGCCTTATGCGAGAAACCATTCTCGCCACTTTTGCCGACCAGCCCGACATTGAAATTGTCGGCGAAGTAGAGGATGAATCGGAAATTTTTGAGAGCGTGAAAAGAACTTTGCCGAATTTCGTGGTGATCGCCCTCGACCACCCAGGCGAACGGCCGCTGATCTGTGACACTCTGCTTCACGAGTATCCGGAAGTGCGCGTGATTGCGGTGGCGCCGGCAAAGAATTATGTCGTCTATTACTGGGCTTCGCTCGATATTCATTCCAGCAGCATTGAGGCTTCCGAAGAAGGCGTGCTTGGCGCTTTGCGAAATAGATTCGCCACCCCCAATTAGCGATCCCAGACAGGCCAGGAGCGAAAGCATGTCTCATAGAGAGAACGGCTACTGTGGATCGACAAAAGACGACAACGGGGAATTGTCGTTAGCTATCGCTTGCGTCACCGGAGAGATCCCAGTCAAAAGGAATTGCCTGGCCAACGATATAGCTGCGAGAAGCCAGATGGGGGGCTAATGAAAAGTAACAACATCAAAAGCTGCGCAAGCGTTAGCTGGGCGGCCCGGCAAGCCGCCGCGATGTTTTTAGCTGTCAGTCTTGCAGTGCCGGCGGCAATGCCGCAGCAACAATCTCAGCAGAGGGTGCCCCAAGGGTCCGGCGCAGACCCAGCTCGAGTGCCCGCGCGGCCAGCGGACATCATCTCCGACAATCTTGACCGTGTAGCAGCCTCTGCCGACCAGATCCTCGAGGTCCTGAACAGAGAGGCTGGCCTCATGGTCGAGTTCAAACGCATCCTTGCTCAAGAAGCAGGGATCAGCGGGCAAATTCTCGAAGAGTCGGATCTGACGGATGCTTCCATAGCCGAACGCCTCCGGTTGGGTTTGCGTGCCCGCGTTCTGGCAACACGCCTGCTGCAGCGCTATGGGTATCTCGTACCCAGGGTGAATCCCGATTCCGACCTTGCCGCAGAACAAAAACTGGTTCAACAGGAAAGAGCACAGATCCTCGCGCGCGCGGCGGAGCGTCAAGACACGTTTGAACAGACCGCACCCAGCCGCCAAAACGCTGCTTGCGATCCCCGGAGCGACTCGGAGTGCGGCGCCTTGCCGGCCACTCTTCCGGAAGAACGAGAAAGCGCTCCAGGAACACCGCCAGCGCCACCGCGCTCGCCTCGTTCTGCCGCCCCGGTCCAACGAGTCGAGATCACTCCGCCGAACGATATCACGCGTCCCGACGAGGTCCTCGTTTCCGCAGATCAGCGTGAAGGCTATTCGGCGAGCACAGGTTCAACAGAAACCGGGTTGACCTCGATGCGCCCTGGAAGCGCGCCCGAGTTCCTCGGGGCACGAAAAACCCCACCGTATGGAACAGAAGACGGTTTCTCGAGCCTCTTTTTGAGTCAACCGGACCTCCAGTCCCTCTCAGTACCGCAAACCGAGCAACCCGTGCTCGATGCCCGAGGATCGCGGACGGAGATTAATTCAGGAAGGTATGGCGCTGAGCGCAATGTGCGTCCTCGTGGCTCCCCTTCTGTGGAACCCGTGACGATGCTTCGACAGCCGAATCCATACGCAAACGTGCCCTCGTTGTACGACCTCTACGTGCAAGCGGCTCCGAACGCGCGCCCTGTCGAGCGTTTTGGGCTGGATGTTTTTCGCAAAGGAGAAATAAACCCGGCGTATCTTCCTATGGATTTGCCAGTCGGCCCAAGCTATGTGGTCGGTCCAGGCGATAGTCTGGCCATCAATCTCTGGGGCGGTGTGTCGCAACGGATTCTGCGTACGGTAGACCGCGAAGGGCGAGTGGCGCTGCCGGAAGCGGGTCCGGTTCTTGTTTCCGGGCGGACCCTGGGAGATGTTCAACAAGAAGTGCAACGCGTACTGCGAACGCAATTCCGTGATGTTTCCGCGGATGTATCCTTGCAGCGCCTGAGAACCGTGCGTGTGTATGTTGTTGGGAGCGTGGCCTCGCCGGGGGCTTACGACGTTAGCTCTCTCTCGACTCCTTTGAACGCGCTCTTCGTGGCCGGAGGAGTGACGCAGCAAGGTTCGTTGCGGCGACTTCAACATTACCGCGGAAGGCAACTGGTCGAAGAGGTGGATGCGTACGACCTACTGCTCCACGGAATTCGCGGAGATCTCCAGCGGCTAGAAAATGGCGATTCCCTCCTGGTGCCGTCGCTTGGTCCCGTAGTGACAGTGGACGGCATGGTGCGGCGCCCTGCGCTCTACGAGTTGCACAGCGAAAAGACGCTAGAGGACGCTGTCGACCTCGCGGGTGGAATTCTCCCCGCGGCGGCTCTGCACCACATCGAAGTGCAGCGGCTCGTAGCGCATGAAAAGCGCACGATGCTAAGCGTTGAGATTGGAGAAACCAGCGATCCCGAGGCGGTTCGCGCCAAGCTGCGCGGCTTCACGGTGCAGGATGGCGATGAGGTTCACATCTTTCCGATCGCTCCTTATAACTCTGCGTCGATTTACCTGCAGGGGCATGTGTTGCGCCCGGGCCGATACTCGTACAAGCCTGAGATGAAGCTTACGGACCTTATCACTTCCTATTCCGATCTTCTGCCGGAGCCTTCCACCCGCTACGCTGAAATCATCCGGCTGCAGGCACCGGATTATCATCCCGTCGTCGAGACCTTTGATCTTTTCGCTGCTCTCGAACATCCCGAAGCAGCACCAAAGCTTGAGCCTCTGGATACCATACGAATCTTCGGGCGATTTGACTTTGAGCCGAGTCCGGAAGTGCTGATCACCGGCGAGGTTCGCGCCCCTGGCCAGTATCGGACCTCCGGCCAGCAGCATTTGCGCGACGCCATTTATCAGGCTGGAGGCGTGACACCGGATGCCTGGCTCGAATCCGCGCAACTCTTTCGCAAACAGCCAGACGGCACGACACGGGTATTTAGCATCAACTTGCGCGACGCGCTTGCCGGCGAACCTCTGAACAACATTTTGGTCCAACCGCGTGACCGCATCTTGGTGCACCGCCAACCGGAACAAGTTTCGCCAGCTAGTGTGTACGTGAGAGGCGATGTGGCGCGGCAGGGACGCTATCCGCTCGCAGCCAACATGCGCGTGTCCGACCTAGTGCAGTCGGCCGGTGGACTGCTGCGCAGCGCGAATCCCGATGTCGGCGATCTCACGCATTATGCAATGGCGAATTCCTCCGGGGAGCGCGTGCAAGCAGGACACCAAGATCTCAATCTAGCGGCGGCGCTCTCCGGTAAGGAAGATCAGAACCCGCTTCTCCACGACGGCGATGTGTTAACTGTGCCGCAGCAGGCGGGCTGGAACGACATCGGTGCGACGGTTACGCTTCGGGGCGAAGTGCGCAAACCGGGTGTGTACGGCATCCGGCCGGGCGAGCGTCTCAGTTCCTTGCTAAAACGTGCTGGAGGGCTGCTGCCCACGGCGTATCCGCGCGCGGCAGTGTTCGAGCGAAACGACGTACGCGAACTGCAGCAAAAAAGCCGCGAGGAGCTGATCCAGCGGCTCGAGCAGCAATCCACGGTCGTCAAAACCGCAGCAACTACCACGGGGACGGAAGAGGCCGCTCTGCAGCAGGCAGCCATGCAACAGCGTCAACGGATGTTGGAAGGCTTACGGAAGGCCCCTGTCACGGGCCGACTCGTCATTCATATTCGTACCGACCGCAAGAATTTTGAAGGCTCTCCAGACGACATCGAGCTTCGTGCGGACGATTCGCTGACGATTCCCAAGCAGCCGGGATCTGTGTTGGTGATCGGCCAGGTATACAACTCCAATGCTCTCACGTACGCGCCGGGAAGAAGCGCCGGTTGGTATCTCTCGCGCGCGGGAGGTGCGACACAGCTTGCGAACAAGAGCGCGATTTTCATCATCCGCACAGATGGATCCGTGGCGAGCGGGAGGCAAGGCGGTCTCTGGTCCGGAGACGTGCTCTCGAGCGCGATAGGTCCGGGAGACACGATCGTTGTGCCGGAGAAACCAGTTCTTGGCGGTAATGGGTGGAAAAACATTGTTTCGATTGCGCAAATCGCGGAAGCAGGGGCATTGGCGGCGGCGGTTGCTATTAAGTGAGAGAACGTGACGACTAAGCACCTGGCAGCAATTCTCGGAACCACGCTGGTGATTACGGCCGGAGTAACGAGTGTGGCTTACGCGCAGGAACAAGGGACGCCTCCGGCGGCATCGGAAACCGGCGTTTCCGAAGAGAAGGCAACTTCCGAAGCTACGCCCTCGCATGCGAATGCTGTGATAAAGGACTCTGAAGGAAGGCCAACAAGTTTGGTGGGACGTTTCGTGAACGATCAGAAAGAAATCTGGACAAGTCCTGTGCGGCTTCGTCTTTCCGATACTGAGTGGCTTGTCCCGCTTAGCGGCATAACGGCTGGGCTCTTTGTGACGGACCGCGACTTCAGTAAGCGTCTCTCGCAGAACCCGACGACAATCAGTCACTACAAAACACTGTCGACCGCGGGTGTCGGTGCACTCGTTGCTGGGGGCGCAGGGATGTGGCTCTTGGGTCATGCCTCGCACAACGAACACTGGAGCGAAACAGGATTTCTTGCCGGTGAAGCGGCCCTGAATAGCCTGGTAGTAGTCGAAAGCATGAAGTATTCCTTGCAGCGTGAACGGCCTTATCAAGGCGATGGCGGCGGCTCATTTTTTCAGGGCGGTGGCACTTCGTTTCCCTCGGAACATGCGGCAGCGGCCTGGTCCGTCGCCGGCGTGGTCGCGCACGAGTACCCCGGCCCGCTTACGAAAATCTTCGCATACGGCTTAGCCTCTTTCGTGGATATTTCACGCGTGAAAGCGCGCCAACATTTCCCGTCCGACGTGCTGGTTGGCAGTATGATTGGCAACCTCGTGGCCCAGAATATTTACAGCCGTCATCACGCCCCGGAACTTGGTGGCGAGGCTTGGACATCGATCAGCCAAATCTTTCGTGGCGACGGAGATCACTCTCCAGCAAATCAGGGTTCGCCCTACGTGGCGCTCGATAGCTGGATTTATCCGGCGCTCGATCGTCTTGCGGCTATGGGCCTGATCGACAGCGGATTTGCGGGCATGCGGCCATGGACGCGCAATGAATGCGCCCGGCTTCTCGGCGAAGCCGGTGAACATCTCGACGATGGGACGGGAGGACCGGAAGCAGAGAAAATTTACCAACTGCTCGAAAGCGAATTCCGCAGCGAACTCGAAGGTGTCGGCGGCGAGCGTCCTCGCGCCCAAGTGGAATCGGTTTACGCCCGCGTAACCAACATCTCCGGACAACCGCTCACCGATGGCAACCATTTTGGGCAGACGATTACGAATGATTTCGGCAGGCCCTATCAAGAAGGGTTCAACTCTGTCGATGGTTTCTCGGCATGGGCAACCAGTGGGCGCTGGGCAAGCTATATCCGGGCTGAATACCAGCACTCTCCCTCCGCTCCGGCGCAGCCCTTGTCGGCGCGGCAATTCATCGCTTCTGTCGATGGTCTCCCGGTCGTCCCGTCCGCAACGCCGTTCGCTGCTGTCAATCAGGTTCGGTTGCTCGACGCGTATGCCGGGCTCACGTTCGACAACTGGCAGGTTTCTTTCGGTCAGCAGAGCCTGTGGTGGAGCCCCATGCAGAGCGGCCCGCTAATGTTCAGCGACAACGCGGAACCAATCAACATGTTCCGCATCAGCCGAGTCTCTCCCTTCAAACTTCCCGGCATTTTGGGTTGGCTGGGGCCCTTTCGAGTAGAATTGTTTTTCGGCCAACTCACGGGACACGAGTTTGTGCGCGACGATACCGCCGGGCTAGTGGGCCAGTTTGGTGTTGCTTTGACTCGGCAGCCAGTCCTCCACGGCGAGAAACTCAGTTTTAAGCCCACTCCTAACTTTGAATTCAGTGTCAATGAAACAACAGTGTTTGCTGGCGGCCCAACTCCGCTCAATGGTCACAACCTTCTCAAAAGTTACACTAGGCTAACTGCTGGAGGTAACCAAGGAGACATAACGGACCCGCGCTCCGGAGTCGACTTTTCCTACAGGATTCCCGGACTGCGCAAATGGCTGACTTTCTACGGAGACGCATTCACTGAAGACGAGCCTTCGCCGCTCGCTTATCCACGCAAATCCGCAATCCAGGGGGGGCTTTACATGCCCCAGATTCCAGGTATTCCCAAGTTGGACCTGCGTTTGGAAGGAGGAACCACTGCGCCAGTTGATTTCCCGGAATGTCATGGCTGTTTTTATACTAACGACCGCTATCCGGGCGGTTCTTATCTGAACGGTGGAAACCTGATCGGCAGTTGGTTGGGACGCGGCGGACAAGGCGAACGGGTCTGGAGCACCTACTGGCTTTCTTCTCGCAACAAGATTCAGTTCCGGTTTCACCATCAGAAAGTAGACGGAGACTACTTGCCTCATGGAGGCACTCTGAACGACGGCGGCGTCAACGTGGACTTTCAGGTCAGGCCCGACGTGACGGTATCGGGATTCGTGCAATACGTGAAGTGGAATTACCCAATTCTGTCGCCTGGGGTGCAATCGAACGTGACCACTTCTTTGCAACTGACATTCTGGCCACACCTCTGGAAATAAGTGCCTGGGGCCCTTGTACGGCGAAAAGGATGGAGTGAGTGACGCAGACAGCTGCCAAGCCGCAGCCCGAGACCGAGCCGCAACCGACAGCCGACGAAGTCTTGTTGCCTGAAGTTGCGCTGGTAGAGTCGCGGGAATTGCAGGCCAAGCGTTTTCGCCTGCTTTGGTGCCGCCGCCAAGTGCTTCTTCGCACGACCGCAGTCGGACTTCTGGTGTCGACGCTGGTTGCTTTCCTGATTCCAAAATCCTACGTTTCGACGGCACAACTGATGCCGCCGGACCAGCAATCTTCGTCGGCAATGGCAATGATGGCGGGAATGGTGGGAATGGCGACGAAAGCTGGTGGCGGTTTGGGCGCGGTCGCGGGCGATTTGCTGGGCATCAAGAGCTCAGGTGCGCTCTTTGTTGGAGTGTTGAGAAGCCAAACCGCTCAAGATCGTCTCGTGCAGCAATTCGATTTGAGAAAAGTATACGGCAAGCGGCTGGTGGTCGATGCGCGCAAGAAGCTCGATGAAAACACGTCGATTTCGGAAGATCGGAAGAGCGGCATCATCACCATCAGCGTGACGGACCACAATCCACAAAGGGCCGCGGTGCTTGCCAACGCATACGTCGACCAATTGAATTTTCTGGTTGCCGAACTGTCGACTTCTTCCGCACACAGGGAACGTATATTTCTTGAGGAGCGCCTCAAAGTCGCCAAGCTGGATCTAGACGAAGCAGCTAACCAGCTCGCGCAGTTTTCTAGCAAGAACAACACGCTTGATATCCAACAAGAAGGCAAGGCTATGCTGGACGCGGCCGGAGCGGTCGCCGGTGAGCTGATCGCGGCGCAATCCCAGCTCGAAGGGCTCCGCCAAATCTATACGGATAACAACGCGCGCGTCAGGTCGATGAACGCCCGTGTTGCGGAACTTCGCCGGCAACTTGAGAAGCTGGGGGGCATGCAAGGCAACGGCGCGAAAAATCCTAAAGCATCGACTTTGGCAAAAAGCCAGCTGGCCGATCCACATTTTGGCCAAGTTGCGCACCCACATTCCAGCCAGGCGACCGACCTGCCGGCTGATCAGCCAGCGGCACAATCCGGTGCCATGCCTTATCCCACGATACGGAGTTTCCCGCTGCTCGGGGCGAAATACGCCGATTATTATCGGCGTGCAAAAATCCAGGAAACCGTTTTCGAGCTGCTAACGCAGCAATACGAACTCGCCAAAGTACAAGAGGCAAAAGAAACGCCCAGCGTCAAAGTCCTGGACCTCGCCACTACTCCGGAGGAGAAGTCCTTTCCTCCGCGCCTGCTAATCATGTTTCTCGGCACAGTGCTCGCCCTGTCGACGTCTGTGGTTTGGGTGTTGGGATCGAATCAGTGGCAGCAGGCTGATCCTGCCGACCCGCGCAAAATACTCGCACAGGAAGTTGCAGCCACAATGAGAGCGCGGATGCCTTGGCTGGCGCGAAACGGTCATAGAGCGGAGTCCGAAGAGAAAGAATCTTTGGGCGGCGCTGACGCAGGAGAGAGAAGAGTTTTGGGACGGCTCGACCGGCAGCCGCGACAAGGCGGGCCCGAAGAGCGGTGAAGCTGTCCTGAAGAGTTGTTAGGGTGCCTGTAAGTCAAAGAAAAAAAGTGGGTTAGGTCACATAGCGCCCTGTAAGTGACGGGGCGAAGCTGTATAGAGAAAAGGTGGGGGACACGGGTGGGGACTAGCGCCGAGATTCTGGCCCAAATGAACGCTGGCCTAACTGTTGAAGGAGCGCCGTTCCTCAACAATGCCGAAGTGGCTGCGGCGGCACAGGCTCAGTGGTATGCGGTGTACACCTGTGCAAACCACGAGAAGCGTGTGGCAGACCAGTTTGCGGGCCGCGGGGTGGAGCACTTCCTGCCACAGTACGAGTCTGTGCGCCGGTGGAAAGACCGCAAGGTGCGGCTGCACCTGCCGCTTTTCCCCGGCTACCTGTTTGTTCATCTGGCGGCACAAGAGCGGCTTCGCGTGTTGCAAGTTCCTGGCGTGGTGCGGCTGGTAGGGTTCAACGGAAGCCCGACAGCGATGCCGGAAGAGGATCTGCATAGGATTCGGGAGTTTCTGGGACAAGGGTGTCGAGCCGAGCCGCATCCGTATTTGCAAGCCAGGAGAAGAGTCCGTGTAGTGCGAGGACCGCTCGCGGGCATGGTAGGAATCGTCGCGAGGCGGCTGAGGCGCAGCCGGCTGGTGATTTCTTTCAATTTAATCCAGCGGTCTATAGCCGTGGAGATAGACGAAGCGGATCTAGCACCGATGCGTTGATAGTCTCTTTTTGGGGAACTAGAGGTTAAGTCAGGTCTATGTCCAATATCTCAGGGGGCTGCGTCGCTAAGCGATCGCTGGAAAGTAAGCCGATAACGGCAGCGGTTCTTGGGGATCCAGTCCCATTTCCTGTAGGAGGCCAGGCTCCTTCTCTTCGCGCAAACGTGAAGTGGATGTCTGCGGGCACAGCCTTTTACGCAATTTGTCAGTGGGGCATGCTCTCGATTCTGGCCAAGGCAGGCAGCGCCGCGATTGTCGGGCAATTTGCCTTGGGCCTTGCAATCTCAGCGCCTGTGTTCATGTTTACGAACCTGCAGTTACGAGCTGTCCAAACTACTGATGCCCGGTCGGACTTTGATTTTGCCGACTATTTCACGTTGCGAGTGCTAGCTTCGGTTGTAGCGGTTCTTACGATTGGTATCGTGGCGTCGTTTCTAAACTATGGTGTTGTCACTCGCCTAGTAATTTCGTTGCTCGGCGTAGCGAAGGCCATCGAATCCCTCGGCGACGCGGTCGCTGGATTACTTCAGAAGGTGGAGCGAATACACCAGGTGGCTATCAGTCTTATCTTGCGAGGAGCGCTTTCTTTGGCCGCGTTTGGAATTGCATTTCTTTCGCTGCGAAGCCTGATTGCGGCTGTCTGCGCTTTGTTCCTCAGCTGGAGCGCTGTATTCCTCGGATACGATGTTTGGCGGGGCCGCGCCGTTCTCAGGGAAGGCGAGCATTTTTTTCGCTTTCGACCGGAAAACCTCAAACGGCTCGTCGCAATTAGTGTGCCCCTAGGCGTGATCATGACCCTGTTTTCTTTGAACGCGAATATACCGCGATATCTTCTAGCAAAGTACCTTGGGGATTCGAAGCTTGGCATCTTTGCTTCAATCGCTTATATGCTGCAGGGGCTCTACGTGCTGGTCAACGCCATAGGAGAATCAGCTTCGGCCCGGCTAGCACGAATGTTTGCCATGGGGGATGCTGATGGTTTTCGGAAATTAATTGAGAAGCTCTTGGGAATGGGAGGAGCGATTTTTGTCTTGGGACCCGTACTGGCCAGGTTCTTCGGACGCACGTTCCTTACTATTCTCTACCGACCGGAGTATGCGGATAGCGTGTCGGTGCTCGCCGTAATGCTGATGGGTGGCGGTGTAACCGCGATCGGTTATTTCTTGGGCTTTGGGATCAATGCTGCGCGTCGTTTTCGGCTACAGGTTCCGGTCATTGCGTTTTCGACTCTAACGACCACTGCGCTGACTGGCGTCCTGGTGCCACGGCTGGGAATCATGGGTGCCGCGTTGGCTCTTTTCGTTGGGGCATTAGTGCACGCTGCCGGCAACGCGATAGCCCTCAGGTCTGCCTTGCGTCCAGTATGAGTGGACTGCTCATTTCCGCCGGAGTAATAGTGCTGGGGCTCGTTAGCCTCGTATTTTGGCTGAAGAGCCCGTGGATGGCGCTTTTGGGGTGGGTAGCTGCCCTTAGCGTCCAGTACGAAGCGCTTCCTGATTTTCGGCTGGCTCTATCGGATTTGTTCGTGCCTGCCCTGGCTCTGACGCTGTTATTTGGTAAGACAGCAGCCGGAGACAAAAAATTGGAAAAGCGGACTTCGCTTCCGGCATTGATCGCAATCTTTGCATTTGTTTTCATCGTTCTTGGAACTACTGTGACCTACTTTAGGTTAGGTACAATCCCACGTTGGACTTGGCTCAACAAAGACATTGGTTTGCTTGACCTGATGGTTTGTTTCTTCGCGATCACTCGGCTCGTCGACAGCGCTGAGAAACGGAACACAGTCGTTAGCGTATTTGTCGTATCCGGGGCTGCTCTGAACATTCTGGCTTTGGCGGGAGGATTTGCTCGATACTTTCTCGGAATTCCTAATGTCATGATGTATGGCAGCATCAGTATGAGACTTGCCGGTTTAATGGCTAATCCAAGCGCATACGGAGGATTTATCTCGTGTGTTCTGTTAATTCAGCTTTGTCTCTTATTCGGTGAATCGACGCTACTCCGACTTCCGCGATGGGCGCAGGGCGCGAATGCAGCACTCCTGGGTGTGGGATGCTTTATGACGATCTCTAGAGGCTCTCTACTGGGTTTGATAGCGGGTTTACTCGCCCTAGTGGCGTTTTATCGCAAAAAAGCCGCGGTTCAGCTAATGGGTCTTGCCCTTTCCACTGTTCTGATAGTCGTCCTGTTGATTTACTGGCGCGGACTTACGGCAGATGTCAGCGACGATTTCTGGACCGTTGTATTTGGTGAAACCACTATTCAGGACCGAATGGACGCCAACAGGGCTGCACTGGATATGCTATTTGAGAGTCCGACAAACCCGATTATAGGCAGCGGCGTCGGCACATTCTTAGCCCGTTCGGAGCAGAAGCTCGGTTTTGAACTCATAATCCACAACGAATTTCTGTGGTTGTTGGTAGAGACTGGGGTTGTAGGTTTCGTCTTATTCAGTGCAATGATGTTGAGGGCTCTGAGAAACTGCCTCTATGTAGCGAGGGCTCGAAGTGGCGATAGCGCTATCGCGGTGGGCATCCTCTGTGGCATAGTGGGAATCCTTGCTTGGATCCAGGCTGGCGAAGGGTTGTGGCATAGGCACGTGTGGCTCCTGCTGGCGCTATCCGAGGTTTCCTATCGTTTGCATGTGAACGCCAGGCCTGAAAGTGCCATGCTTAGGCCGCGTCACGAACCTCGAATAGCAATTGGCCATGGGGCTGTGGAAGCTGGGTAATTGTAGTACTGTTTCGTTTCGATGCAGATTGTGCTGAGAATAGCGCGGCCATGAATATGCACCCGAAAACCGTGGAGGGATTTGGTTTTGAATGGACTCGTTTCGACCAAAGTGCGTTGCCCGAAGAGGACCTATGCCACATTTTCGATGGATACTTCCGCATTTTCCCATGGGATAAGCTCTCTCCAGATGCCGTTGGTTTTGACTTAGGCTGTGGCAGCGGACGGTGGGCCAAGCGGGTTGCGCCGCGAGTTGGAATTTTGCATTGTATTGACGCCAGCGCCGAAGCGCTGTCTTCCGCGCGGCGCAACTTGTCGCAACAAACCAACTGCATCTTCCACAACGCATCCGTCGATGAGATGCCCATCGAAGATGGCTCAATGGATTTCGGATATTCCCTAGGAGTTCTTCATCACGTTCCCGACACATTGGCTGCCATTCGGGCGTGCGTGGCTAAACTGAAGGCGGGCGCGCCTTTCCTTATTTATCTTTACTATGCTTTAGATAATAGGCCATTCTGGTTTCGAGGTATCTGGCGCATTACTGATGCCGTCCGCATGGTAGTCTCGCGGCTACCGTACGGCACGAAAAGTGTGATTTCGGAAGCCATTGCTGTGTGTATCTACTTCCCTCTTGCGAGGGTGAGCCGCGTGGTGGAAGGTTTGGGCATACCCGTAGCGTCATTTCCTTTGTCGGCTTACCGGAATCGAAGCTTTTATACGATGAGAACTGATGCATTCGACCGGTTTGCCACCCAGATGGAAAAACGGTTCACCGCCAAACAGATACAAACCATGATGACTGCGGCAGGTCTGGAACGAATCAGTTTTAATGATCGCGAAAGTTACTGGTGCGCGCTTGGATACAGGCGAACGTAGGTTCGAGAGGCGATGTCTCCCGGGAGGGTGAATAATCAGTGTGTGGGATAGTGGGCTTTCTGGATTTTGAGGGTGGGAAGGCTAGGGAAGCTTTACGCCAAACCGCCGAGCAAATGGCGGAGCGTCTGCGGCACCGAGGCCCCGATGACAAGGGAGTCTGGGTAGATCCGGTAGCGGGGATCGCATTGGCCCACCGCCGGCTTTCCATTCTGGACCTTTCGTCAGCTGGCCGCCAGCCAATGACCTCCCCGAGCGGCCGATACATGATTACGTACAATGGCGAGATCTATAACTTCCTTGAACTTCGACAGCAGCTCGAGCGTGAGGCCCCCTCTTTGGTTTTTTCCAGCCAATCCGACACCGAGGTAATGCTGGCCTGTGTGGATCGTTGGGGTATTGATACTTCTCTTCGCCAATGGAATGGAATGTTTGCGTTCGCTCTTTGGGATCAAGAGGACCGACGCCTATATCTGGCAAGGGACCGCTTCGGGGAAAAACCTCTTTACTACGGGTGGCTCCGTAATAGTTTCGTCTTCGGCTCGGAACTCAAAGCGTTGCGAAGCCATCCGGAATTCCGCGAAGAAATTAATCGCAATGCCCTCACACTCTTTCTCCGTTATGGCTACATCCCCGCGCCTTTTACAATTTACGAAAATATCCGGAAGTTGCCGGCAGCGAGCCTGCTTTGCATAGATGCAAAAACCACGCAAGATGCGACGCCTCGATCCTACTGGTCGCTTGATGAAGTTGTTTCGCAGGGCAAGGCTCAGCCATTCCTCGGAGATGCCCGGGATGCGGTTGAAAAGCTCGATCTGCTTCTACGGGACGCTATAAAGATTCGCATGATTGCAGATGTGCCTTTGGGAGTGTTTCTTTCTGGCGGGTTGGATTCCTCCACGGTTGCGGCTCTCATGCAAGTCCAGAGTAGTCGGCCAGTGCGGTCGTTTTCAATCGGCAACTCAGAATCCGAATACAACGAGGCGAAGTATGCCTCGCGCGTGGCCCAGCATCTCGGAACCGAGCATACAGAGCTCTATGTGACACCTCGTCAGGCGCGAGAGATTATTCCCCGGCTGCCGGCCATCTATGATGAGCCGTTTGCAGACTCATCTCAGATTCCCACTTGCTTACTCGCAAAGATGACCCGTCAGCACGTCACGGTCGGCCTCTCCGGAGATGCTGGAGATGAAGTGTTCGGAGGCTACAACCGCTATACTTGGAGCCGCCGATTGGAAAGAACTCTGCGCTGGGTCCCATATCGAGTCCGGAGCATTGTCGCTAATGGGATCAGGAGAGTACGACCTGCCCGCTGGAATGCCCTGTTTCGCAGTTGCGAACATCTACTTCCCAGAACACTAAGGCACTGCATGCCGGGATACAAACTCCACAAGTTAGCGGGCATATTGACTGCGATGAATCTGGAAAGTGCCTACCTGGGTCTAGCATCACATTGGCTGGAGCCCGCTGCAATTGTGCCTGGTGCAAGGGAGCCGCAAACGCTTCTGACAAGCTCAGAAACCTGGGCAAGGCTAGCCAGTTTTCCCGAACAAATGATGTTCTTGGATACGCTGACCTATCTTCCTGACGACATCCTAGTGAAAGTGGATCGAGCCAGTATGGCCGTGGGCCTGGAAGCGCGGGTCCCCTTCCTAGATCATCGGGTAGTGTCTTTTGCCTGGAGTCTGGGCCTGAGCCAGAAAGTTTCCGAGTCACAAGGAAAGTGTGTACTTCGGCGGCTCCTTTCCCGGTACGTACCGACTCAATTAACGGAACGTCCTAAGTCCGGGTTCGGTGTCCCTCTCGATTCGTGGCTAAAAGGGCCACTGCGAGATTGGGCGGAATCACTTTTGAACGAGAAACGCCTGCGGGACCGCGGATATTTTGACGTCGAGCCTATTCGCGCAATGTGGAGTGAATTTCTCAACGGTGAATCGGCATCGCAGTTCCATGTGTGGGACATACTGATGTTCGAAGCTTGGTGCGATGACCAAAGACAAACTCCCGCACCGGAGGCTCTTGCCTGCGCCAGGAGCTAGGCGAGTTGGTTATTCCTCAAAGCGAGTTGTTCAGGTAGCAGCAGAACGAATGGAAACGCAACCACGCGGTCTGCGGGTGCTTCATGTTGTGACTGCCTCGATGAGCGTCTCGCTCATGCGTGGACAACTGAAGTTTTTGCGCGAAGCTGGGTTTGAAGTCGCGGTTGCTGCAGCACCCGGTGAAGAATTTACGGCTAAGGCAAGGGCTGAAGGTGCGCAACCCATCTTGGTGCCGTTAACTCGTGAGATGGCACCGCTGCGGGATCTTGTGGCGCTGTTCCGGGTTTACTCAATCTTGCGCCGAATGCGGCCAGTCATTATCAATTTTGGGACCCCGAAGGCCGGCCTCATTGCAGGGCTTGCAGCACGTTTGAGTGGCGTGCCGTGCCGTGTTTATACGCTGCGGGGATTGCGATGCGAGACGGCGAGAGGGCTAAAGCGGCAGCTGTTACTCTTTACCGAGCGACTGGCCTGCGCCTGCGCACATCGCGTAGTCTGCGTGAGCGAAAGCTTGCGTCAGAAGGCCGTGTCGCTCAGGATTGCGAAGGCGAAGCGAACTGTCGTGTTCGCGTATGGAAGCAGCAACGGAGTCGACGCCGGCTTATTCAGGCCGACTGTGGAGCGGCTTCGGATGGCGATGATTTTGCGTGAGGAGAAAGGCATACCAAAGGATGCGCCAATCATCGGGTTTGTCGGACGACTCGTTGCGGACAAAGGGATTGGAGACTTATTCGAGGCCTACTTGACGCTGCGGGGGCGTTTTGGGGATTTGAGGCTTTTACTGGTGGGAGAGTTTGAAGAAGGCGATCCAGTGCCGACAGCGATTCGCGAACGAATTGAGCGCGATCCGAATGTGACGATAACTGGGTTTGTAAAGGACACCGCGCCCTACTACCAGGTAATGGATGTTCTCGCGTTGCCTACGCAGCGTGAAGGTTTCCCGAGTGTGATTCTGGAGGCGCACGCCGCAGGGAAGGCGGTGGTAGCTTATCGGGCGACGGGCACTGTGGATGCCATCGTCGATGGGGTGAACGGCATCTTAGTGCCGCAGGGAGACGCTATGGAACTCGCGGAAGCTCTTTCAACACTTATCAGCGACCGCGGATTGGTCCGAACAATGGGACGAAATGGACAGGAGCGCGTTGAACGCGAGTTTCAGCCGATGCGAATTTGGTCGGCGCTCGCGAATACATACGTTCGAATGTTGGAGGAGAAGGGAATCTCGTGCGCCGGTATTCGGTTAGAAAAGGCTTGGCCTTGCGAAGCTGAGAACGTACAAGAGGCGCTAAGGTGAGGGATCGTGCCAAGAGAATGGTGGATTTATGCGTTGCCGGGCCCGCGTTTGTCCTCTTGCTTCCGTTCATGATCATTGTAGGAGCAGTTGTTTACTGCACGATGGGAGGCCCGCTGCTATTCCGGCCGATGCGACCGGGTTATAAGGCCAAACCGTTCAGGTTGTTTAAATTTCGGACGATGACAACGGCTTGCGATTCGCGAGGGGAGCTCTTGCCAGATCGGGACAGATTGACCCGTTTGGGAAAGTTCCTCCGCCGGTACAGTCTTGATGAGCTTCCGCAGCTTTGGAACGTGTTGAGGGGAGACATGAGTCTTGTGGGCCCTCGCCCGCTGCCGATGCAATATTTGTCGCGGTACTCACCCGAACAAGCACGACGCCACGAAGTGAATCCCGGGCTAACAGGTTGGGCGCAGGTGAATGGTCGAAATGCTCTTGACTGGGAAGAAAGATTTCAACTTGATATCTGGTACGTAGATCACAGGAGCTTCAGCCTCGATGCTCAGATACTTTTAAAAACGTTACTCAAAGTTCTTCGGGGAGAAGACGTTTCTTGCCGTGGTCATGCAACCATGCCCGAGTTTCTAGGCAACAACCCCCCGGGGTTATGAGCCACAGAAGACTATTCGTTTACGGGGCTAGCGGGCACGGGAAAGTCGTAGGGGATATCTTGCTAGCTCTTGAGAATTCGGAGTTTGCTGGTTTCGTAGACGACAAGGTTGAATTGCAAGGATCGAACCTTCTTGGCCGGCCTGTATTCGGGGATGGACACTGGTTGGAACAAGAATGTACAAGGGCCCGAATTGGTGTTGCTTTAGGTGTGGCCGATAGCTTCGTCAGGAAGCGCCTCTTCGAGCAGTGTCTGAGATGGGGCGCAGAATTAGTGACTCTGATACACCCCAAGGCTTCCGTTTCTAATTCAGCAAATTTGGAGGCAGGAGTGGTAGTAATGGCGCACGCGACAATCAATGCCTGCGCGCGAGTTGGTCTGGGCGCCATAGTGAATACGGGCGCGATTGTCGAACACGACGTCGATGTCGGGGATTTTGCGCACGTCGCCCCAAACGCTGCGATGGGCGGCGCATCCCGTTTAGGAAATTTCTCACACCTCGGCATGGGTGCTGTCGTTATTCAGTGCGTTAGCGTCGGAAGTAAAACGATTATCGGTGCTGGTTCTGTGGTTGTGCGTGACATGCAAGATGGGGTGGTCGCTTATGGAGTTCCTGCCCGAGCTGCGCGAAGCATCGAATCTCAATAGCATTGATGGAGCAAGAGGGGTCGCAATGAGCACCAAGACTGTTCGAGAAAGACTTGTCCTAGAAGGCGGCTCGGCGATTTCTACTTCTCCATTTGCCCCGTGGCCACACTTCGAGCCCGACGAGATCGACGCCGTGTGCAACGTTCTTCGGTCTGGCAAGATCAATTATTGGACTGGTGATGAGGGCCGACAATTCGAAAAGGAATTCGCCACGCAGGCCGGGTGCAAGTATGGCGTCGCTGTGGCCAATGGAACCGTTGCACTGGAGCTAGCCCTCTTCGCTCTTGGGATAGGCGCGGGGGATGAGGTTATCGTGCCGAGTCGAACATTCATAGCGTCGGCGAGTTGTGCGGTTATGCGTGGCGCAAGGCCCGTCTTGGCTGACGTGGACCGAGATAGTCAGAACCTTACAGCGGAAACGATCCGTCCTTTGATCACTCCTCGAACTAGAGCGATAATTGCGGTCCATTTGGCCGGGTGGCCCTGTGATATGGAATCTATCCTGATGGTGGCTCGTGATCATGATTTGAAGGTAATCGAAGATTGCGCGCAGGCCCATGGCGCTACTTATCGTGGGCGGCCGGTGGGTTCTCTGGGCGATGTAGCTGCTTTTTCCTTTTGCCAGGACAAAATCATGACCACTGGCGGGGAAGGAGGCATGGTCACCACGAATGACAGCACGATTTGGGAGCGGGCCTGGAGCTTCAAGGACCATGGCAAAAGCCACGACGCTGTATACAATCGCAATCATCCCCTTGGTTTTCGCTGGCTTCACGAATCCTTTGGAACAAATTGGCGCCTTACAGAGATGCAGTCAGCTCTAGGACGCTTATTGTTGAAGAAGCTGCCAGCATTTGTGGAAACGCGACGAAAGAATGCGGCAGCCCTCACACAGAGCTTTTCTGAGATTCCAGGACTGCGAGTAACTATTCCCCCGCCGGAAATCGGCCACTCCTATTACAAGTATTATGCATTCGTCCGGCCCGAAAGGTTGCGGGTTGACTGGACAAGGGATCGAATCATGGCCGCAATTCTGGCGGAAGGGATCCCCTGTTTTAGTGGTTGCTGCAGCGAAATATACCTCGAGAAGGCCTTTTCCCCCAACATGCGGCCTTCCGAGAGACTAAAGGTTGCGCGGGAGCTCGGAGAAACCAGCCTAATGTTTCTTGTGCATCCGACTCTGTCTCGAAAGGAAATACAGGATACCTACCTAGCGGTCGAAGCGGTGTTCACGATTGCTAGTCGCGATTAGGAGCTAATCCGTTACCACGACGATGCGAGACTGATCGTAGCTGATAGACGGCGAGAGCAATTCAGCGACAAATGGGCCTACAACCATAAAGACAAGGGTTTCTGTTGAACAGATCGTCAAGGAGAAGCGAATGGCGTACGACTTTTACTCAAGAACGAACCAGCGAATTCTCGACGGAGCAATAGTTGCAATATCATTCTACGCGTCGTACTTGATTCGCTACGACGGGGCAATACTGCCGTACTACCAGTATCAGTTCTGGGCGCTGCTGATGCCCCTGATCGCAGGCCGACTAATAGTCAACTTTTTGTTCGGCTTAGACGCGATTCAGTGGAGATATATCGGTTTCCGCGATGCCTGGCTTATGGGGCGGGCTTATGTAGCGTTCTCGTCGATACTCCTTGTTGCACGATTCGTGCTCCCGAATCAGATGGAAATCCTCCGAATTCCTGCAAGTGTCATAGTCATTGAACTCTTGCTTTCTCTGATCGGGGCGATGGCGATCCGTCTCTCGCGCCGGCACCTGTATGAGGTCAAGTCCAGGGATGCTAATGAAGGGAAAATTCCATCGCAACGCCGAGTGCTCTTGATTGGAGCAGGCGTGATGGGAGCAAATGCCGCGAAGGGACTAGCGTCCGATTCTTCGCTCGAGGTAATTGGTTTCCTAGACGATGATCCGCATAAGTTTGGATGCGTCATCGCTGGGGCCAAGGTTCTCGGGTCTACCTCCGAACTGACGGAAGTCATACGGACAAAAAAAGTGGACGTGGTCTTGGTATGTATAGCCCCGACGGCCAGGGGGTCATTTAACCGTCTAGTCGCGTTGCTCGATGCTTTGCCGGTGACAAGCAAGTTTATCCCAACGATCACCGAGATTATCGATTCTAAAGACGGTCTCCATTTGGCTCTTGGGCATACTTCTCAAGGAAACGGCCGCCCAGTCATCCCCCCACATGCGCCACTTGCCCAACAGCGCGCCGAGATCAGAAATAGGAGCATCCTTATCACGGGTGGGGCTGGTTTCATAGGTTCGAGTTTGGCTGAGCGCCTTGCAAAGGACAACCAAGTTGTACTTTTGGATCGACTCTTCCGCGACCAGCCTGTCGCCTTTACGTCCCTCCATAGCGAGCCGAACGTCCGCATGGTTGAAGCTGACATTCTCGAGGGAGGAGAAATCGGAGATTTGGCGCGCGAAGCGGATATAGTGATTCACGCCGCTGCTATCGTCGGCGTGGGACGCGTTTGTAGCTATCCTCGGGAAACTCTGGAAACTAATTTCACAGGTACTTCGCGCGTATTAAAGGCCCTGGAGAAGAGCTCTCGTCTGGAACGGTTTGTCTATTTTTCGACAAGCGAGGTTTTCGGAGTGAATTCTTTTCGAGTACATGAGGACACTCCGACAGCGGTGGGACCGGCCGCCGAGGCCCGTTGGAGCTACGCCATCGCTAAACTGGCCGGAGAACATCTTGTAAAAGCTTATCACCGCCAAGGTGGAATGCCAGTCGTAACAGTGCGACCCTTTAATGTTTTTGGTCCACGTCGTCTCGGGGCACATGCAATTCTGGGCTTCGTCCTGAATTCCTTGATGGGGAGTCCGCTAAACGTTCATGGCGATGGTTCACAGATTCGTTCCTGGTGCTACATCGACGATTTTTGCGATGCGATTATCGAGATGATTGCACGGCCGGGTGCAATTGGTGAAGACTTCAATATCGGAAACCCACAGAACACCCTCACGATTCTTCAGCTTGCCCAGGAAGTTATTCGCGTGACTGGCACATCTGTTCCCATAGAGCTAACTGAGTCGCCTTTCCCCGATATTGAGATTCGTGTTCCCTCTCTCGATAAAGCAATTCAGATTCTTGGCTACAAACCAAAGTACGACCTCAGGAGGGGCTTGGAATTAACCGCTGCCTGGTACAGGAAACACCTGGACTTCTTCGAGGCGAAGCTGTCCCGCGCAGCTGTTGCGTCTCACGGTCGGTAGAACTTACGTCGTCCGCCTTCCGCGGTTCCAACCGCAACAATATATTTATATTTGTTTTGTGCTTTCATATCTCCTTACCTGACCTGAGCTTGTCTCACTCATGCGCACGAAGGGTTTAATCGCTACATTTTGATCCTTTCAACCCTTTCATCTTAGGGTCTTAGACCGTTATAGGGCCCCAAAAGAGAATTTTGTTCACATAGTGCGCACTTTTTAGGCGGCTTTCAGCCCCACGGCGTCGACGAGATCGTCAGATCATCGAGAGCCTCAATGACGGCCTCGGGGGTCACTTCAAAACCGGCCAACGGAAGATGCCCGGAATTTTAGATGTTGTACCCGGTCATCGGCTCTTCAATCAAGTTTAATCTGATCTTTCTCCCAAAGATTTTCATCTTCCAGGCACTCCCAACCGCCCGTCGGTTCGGTCGACGGTGGTGTATCGGCGGTCGAGGGCGGTGATTTTTTCTCTGGGAATATGCTTGTCGGCAATAAAGGGCTCAGGATGCCGGCAGTCAAGGGAGCATAGATTTTTTCGTAGAGCTTCAGGAATACCAGGCAGATTTGATAGCCGTGGGGGAGAAGCCGGTAGCGACGGGAATGAGGAATCTTTTCCATTAAGCCCTTGGCGCGCAGCTTCCAGAGATCGTAACGGAGGGATCCAAGTTTGTACTCTTCGGGTGTCACCTGGAGTGCCTGCAGGGTCTGTGGATATAAGTCACGGGTGGTGAAGGTGCCTTCGGCGGCGAGGTAGCAGAAGCGCACCAGGGAGTGCATGAGGGCTAACTGTCGGGGTTGATCGAGCTTCAGACCAGGGATGCGTCTGCCGTTGGGAAGAACCGTGGGCTGGGTGAGTTGGCGAAGTTCCTCGCGGTCCACAAAGGTTTCCAAGATAATCTTGTCGTCCAGATAGCGGTCGATGATGCCATCGAGCCTCTTTTGCAATGGGGGAAGATTCTCCGCCGCCTTGCCGATGCCGTAATCGGTAGAGATGTTGTTGGTTGCCGTTTCAGTGCGCAACGCCTTTTTCACCGCGAAATGATATCAAAACCGCGATTGTTGCCGTTTATTTTCAACACCGGCATCGTCTGCGTAGACAAACTTGAGGCACTTGCGGTGAAGAGCCTCGTGGCAACCGGCGGATGGCGTGATCAAGTTTTCCGGGCTGTCAGGTCCAAGCTTGCTTTGCGACCGAATATAATATCCCACCCCAACTTTTTCTGCAAAGCCTTCAGAACTTAACTTCTCCGTAGCCTACGCCACTCGCAAGAATACTGACCTGTTGATTCGGCCCTAGTTCGATCTGGAGCTGACGGGAGGCTTGAGCACAGATCACGGGCGCTAGCTATAGCAGATAGCTTAGCTAAAGGCTGGTGAAGAACCCTGAGCTAACTCGTTGACAGGTGCGAACAATCGAGCTGCGGACCTGGCGAATCTGAAGATACGCACTCCGCTGCTTCCGCGAAAATCCTAAAGAAAGATTGGAAATTTCCTGATTTTTGGGTCTTTTGGGTCTTTCTTGCTTGACGATCTAAGTCTTACTCGATATAGTCGAGTAGGATTGCTTCCACCCATCATCAATCCTGGTTGTTCTATCTGCCCTTGGCCAAACAGGCCGCCTTGCTCAAGGATGATTTACTCCAACCCGTGGACCAACTCCTGGACGACCCGCTCCTGGTCGATCTGGTCCGCGATTGCCTGGCCGGTCGCCACCCGGCTTCGAGGCGCACCGGGTCGGCAGGGCATCGCCCCCGGGCCCCCTGTAATCATGATGCGAATCATCGCGATCGCCACTGCTGAATACCCAACTCCTTCCGCACGCCCGGCCTACTCCCTTCTCTCGAATTCCCGACTCATTCAGTCATTCGAACCTTTGCCTTTGAGCTCCCAGACTGGCGAACGCAGCTGCAACGAGCTTTCTCCACGGGGTATGGGCTCAATCGATTAGCGTCTCCTGAGAATCTTCTCACAGCGAACCTTAACTGACTAATTCCGGGAACAGACCTTACTGAAGTATTTCATTGTCCAATCGGCTTCTCGAGCGGGACATCGCCGTTCGTCCCTGACTGCTGGACGAACGGAGCGCTCGGGTTGCTGCTCGGAATCACGTACCAATAGCCATTCGAGGGCCGCCAGACAGCGAAATCCGTCTTCCCGCTGCCATCGTAGTCTCCCGGCACGGGAATGTCTCCGGATATCCCCCACAGTTGGACGAACGGAGCGCTCGGGTTGCTGCTCGGAATCACGTACCAATAGCCATTCGAGGGCCGCCAGACAGCGAAATCCGTCTTCCCGTCGCCATCGTAGTCTCCCGGCACGGGAATGTCTCCGGGTATCCCCCACAGTTGGTCGAACGGAGCACCCGGGTTGCTGCTGGGAACGACGTGCCATTCGCCAGTTGAGGGCCGAAAAACGCTCATGTCCGCCTTCTTATCTCCATCAAAGTCGACACTTGTGCCCGCCGAGGTCGCCTGAAGTGCTCGGATCAAGTCCAACCGGCCATGGCCCATATCGGGGCCGATGGGCACCGCATGAGCCAAAGCGGCGGCGGCCCTTGCCTCGTTGATGTTGGATTGCCGACTCCGCAACAAAGCAGCGGCCCCAGAAACGAAGGGCGCGCTGAAGGAGGTTCCCCATCCGGCGGCGTAGGTGCCAAAAGGATAGGTGGAAATGATGGCTTCGCCAGGAGCTGCCACCCAGACGGTCGCATCACCATGATTGGAAAAAGACGAGCGGGTATCGGTGTTACTCGTGGAGGCCACGCCCATCACGTCATTCTGATAGGCGGCGGGATAAACGGGCTCTTCCATTCCATCATTCCCTGCGGAGGCGGCACAGATCACGCCATTCTGGTTGGCGTAGTCCATGGCTTTGGAAAACTCCAGCGAGTTCGAGGTCATATCGAAGCTCATGTTGATGACGTTAGCGCCGTTCTGCACACCGTAATAGACAGCGTGCAAAATGTTGGACAAGTCTCCGGTCCCGTCCGAACTAAAGGCCTTGAGCGGCAGCAGTTGCGCCTGAGGAGCGACCAAGTGGATGATGCCCATTACCATCGTGCCATGACCAAAGGCGGCGTATGGTGAGGTGTCCAGCACCGCGGCAGTGGACTGGTCGAGCACGGCCGCGGTCGATTGATTCACTTGAGCGATGTTGGAGGTGCTGCCAGAGGGCGGGATCCCGGTGAAGTCGGTCATCACCGAGCCGCCCGGTTGGTTTCGTGTAAAGTCGTAGCCAGGCAGCAAAACGGGTTGCAAGGCTGGATGATTGGGATCCACGCCAGTATCAATATCGGCGACGATTCCCCTTCCCGTAACTTGAAAAGATTGCGCTTGGGATACCCGTACAATCTGCGCGGCAGGTTGGTTTACGTAGCCGTACCACACGGTGGAACCGTAGTAGTTTACGAGCGTGGTATCGGATAGGCCCGGAGGCGGTGTGGTGACGTGATTTAAGCTATTCAGACTGAGCAACTGGTCTGCTTCCGCATCCACAATGCCGGGGGTGACACTCAGCAGATTCAGGAAAGTGCCCACATCGAGGGGAGTCGTAACAAGGAAAAGCTGATTGAGCGTGCCGTCGAGGCCCTCGACTACCGTACAGTTTTGCAAGAGTGGGAGGGCGCTACAAAACGCCTGTAGCCCCTGGAGTCCTAGAGTCGTCCGAACAATAACGCGGTTGTCGGCCGTTGCCGGACTGGCGTAGAAACTGCAGATCAACAAGGGGACCCAAAGCCACCTGAGTTTCATGTTAAGCTTTCCTTTTTTCTTTGCAGGGTGCTCCCATCATCGCGGAGGCGTCAGCGCTGTTCATTTCATTTATCAATGGATCTTCGGCTCTTTCCATCCGCTCCAAGGGAGGCGAAAGGATCAGGACCCAATCGTTTGTGCTTATTTCCACTTCGAGAGACACGCTGGGTTCATTCTGAAATTCAAAAGCAAACTCACCTACATCGTTGGTTATACTTACACCTAGGGGGCCTTTCCGGCTCTTGAGCACGACCGGAATACCGTTCATGGGGATTTGCGGCTCGTTGGTCCTCATGAGTTGTCCCAATAGGGTTGTGCGAGTGGAATCGGGTGGGCGTTCAAATGCAATGTCTACCGTCAGGGACTCGGCTTCGTAGACAAGCTGGCGAGTATCGAGCCGTGAGTACCGTATGCCTGGAGGCAGAGGCTGCAGGAAGGTGTCCAAAACCAGGCGAGCTACCCTGGTGAACCGGCGCATGTCCAGTTGCGGATAGACCATCGACTCCAAACGGGGCCACAGGTCCATCGCCAGACGATCGCGTTGAGCCCATGGAATGGAGTATTCGGAAATCAGTTCACTTATGGCAGGAGTCGGCACGCCGTGCGTCAGAGCAATGACTCGGCCCGGAAACTGTACGAGGAGCTCTCTCACGCTCTCGTGCATCCGGTCAGGATCAGAAGCCGCGCCCGGCAATTCAAGCAATGCGGCTGAGATTCGTTCCCGACTGAGTATCGCCAAGGCTTCCTCGATGCTGGACGCAAGAACCCACCGACACCCCATCGTCCCAACGAGTACACGAATGTTTTGGCATTCGGTTGCGCGATCACAAATGATTAACACGCTGGGCTTCATACAGACAGGAACTCCTGCTGTCCGCATATAGCAACAGGGGCTGGTTCCTGTGATCAGTTTTTAAGCTAGAGCTCCATCTGCGTGAACGTTAAGAGTGGTCGATACGTCCAACAATTGGCAAAATACCCCATTCCGGATTAAGGTAAAGACTGCAGCCGTTCACTGCGGAAGGGCATTGCTCCCCCACCACCGCAGCGTCTCCGCCAACGAACTTCGATGGTTACACGCACGTCGTTGTTTCTGCGCTGCAAAGCATTACGCACGGCAATTCGACAGTGCCGTTTTCTTTGTTCAATCCCTTTATGCGAAAAAATACATTTGCAAGCGGGCCTCTGTCGTTCCGAATGCGTATTCCGATGAAGGTGATCAGGATTCCGAACTGATCGTGATCAGCGTTCCGGGATTGATGTGATCAGTCCTCGGAGCGAAGCGACGCTGGCGGTTGCATTTTGCAGAAAGTGATCACGATCGTCAAGGTTGTTGTTGTTGAAGCTGTGCGAAAAGTGGAAATCCCGCGCCGTTTGCGGGATTTCCAAGCGGAGTGGGAACCCCGCTTTTTGGGGTTTCCACGGAGCGGCTTTTCCACAGCTTTGGCGCCGGACGATCTTTTTGCAAAAAACCTCGCGTCAGGATCGTCTAGAAACGACGATCGCCGGCTCGGTCGGCCCACAGCATGTACTGTTTGTCATCCTCCCGCCTCTTTATACCTTTTTGTCGTTTCGTTGCTTGCGCATCGATTCGCCGCGCAGCTCGATGCGATGGGCGTTGTGCACCAAGCGATCCAGGATGGCGTCCGCCAGCGTGGGATCCCCGATCTGTTCGTGCCAGCGGGACACTGGCAGTTGCGAGGTCAGGATCATCGAGCGGGCCTGGTAACGATCTTCCGCGATCTCCCAGAAATCTCGCCTTTCCGATTCTGTCATCGGGGCCATCGCCCAGTCGTCCACCGCGAGCACATCGATGCGATTCAGCCGCCTCAGGAGTTGCCGTAGGCTGCCATCGGCCCGCGCCAGGTTCAGATCCCGGAACAGCGCGGTCGTCCGGGTGTAGTAGACCGAGTAGCCGTCCCGACAGGCTTTCTGCGCCAGGGCCGAAGCGACATAGCTTTTGCCCACGCCGGTGGGGCCGAGAACGAAGATGTGTTCGTGGTTCTTCACCCAAGCAGAGTCTTGGGCGAGTGCACGGATCACACTGCGATTCAGCCCACGTTCGGCGTGGTAGTCGATGTTCTCCACGCAAGCAGAGCCCTTCAGGCGAGAGAACTTGAGCCGCCGGGCCAACACTTGGTTCTGCCGCCAGGTCCACTGCCGGTCGACCAGCAACGCCAAGCGATCCAGAAAGCTCAGTTCCCGCGAGGCGGCGTCTTGTTCTTGTTGTCCGAGTCCTTCGATCATCCCTTGCAGCCTGAGAGATTGCAGTTTTTCCATCATCGGTTGCTGTAGCATGTCGCTCCCCTCCTTACTCGAAGTACTCGCCGCCACGAATGTTGTCGTGTGGCGGCGGTGGCGGCAAAGAAGGGAGTTGCGTGAGCGGTTGCTGGTCGAGCGAGTTTTTCAGGATCGATTTCACGCTCTGGTAGCGGCAGGCATTGCTTTCCAAGGCCCGTATGGCAGCTGCTTCCATGCGGGTTGCCGAGTAGCGTTCGGCGAGCCGGATGATGCCCAGGCACGAGCGATAGCCCATCTCCGGATGTGGCTTCTCTGACAGAATGCGCTCGACGAGTCGAGCGGTGTTCGGTCCGATCTGCTCCGCCCAGCGCACCATGCGCGTGGGAGTCCACTCCAGATGTGCCTGATGGCTCTTTGGTCGGTGCTCATTCTGCGTGATCGCCTGATCTTTCCCGCGGCCACGGGGATGCGATGCCACGCGCTTCCCCTTGTGGAAGATCTCTACCGTGGTCGGTGTCGATCGAACTTCCACCGGTTCCTCAGTAAGGCGGTACGGCACGCTGTAGAAGTTGTGGTCGAAGGCGATGTGATAATCGATGTTCACCCGTGCGTGCGACCACTGACTCATGTCGAACGGCTCAGCCGGGAGGGGCCGCATGGCGGCACGCTCGACGTTTTCGAATACACTCGCGCGCGATCCGTCACGTTTTTTGAAGCGTCGATGATTCAGCTTTTCCAGCAGTTCCCGGATCGCGTGGTTCAAATCCTCGAGCCGGAAGAAGGTGCGATGACGCAGAGCGGCGATGATCCAACGTTCGGCTACGAGCACCCCTGACTCTACTTTGGCCTTATCGTGTATCAGCAACTACAGGTTGTGGCGGTAACTTCTCCGGTCGATTTCGCATCAGCCATCCGTTTCATCCTTTGCTGGGGAACGAATATGAGCTGGTCGGCCGACATCTCAGTTGGGGAGAGGACCGCGTCCTTTTCTACGGCCCAGA
>QHYK01000042.1 GCA_003224085.1 Acidobacteriota bacterium
CCGGCGCCCACTTGATACGCTTCGTCGGCCTTGAAGCGATGCAGTGCGAGCCGGTCTTCCTGTGAGTAGATGGCTACGGTGCGCAAACCGAGTTCGTTGGCCGCGCGAAAGATGCGAATGGCGATTTCGCTGCGGTTAGCAGCAAGCAGCTTGCGAATTGGCTTCTCTTTCTTCATCGCCGGACGTCGGGACCTAGCAAAACTCTACATTTTCGCGCAATACCTTGACCAGGCAGAAACAGTTTTTTCGATGCACCGAATGCAAAGTCTTTATGGTCACAAACCCGTTTCGGCCGTGGAGGCGCAGCATGCCGTACCTCTATCGGCACAGGAAGTTTGCTCTGCGGTCTTACTGGTTCCAGGGCACGTGATTCAGGTCGTCGGAGAACTCCAAATTATGGGAGTGGAGCTGTCGCCGCTGGCCGCGCAACGCCGGAACTTGCGGTAAGCGGCTTCACTGGCGCCGTTTTCAATTGCAGAAGCTCAGCCTGCACCTTTGCCCAGGCCTTGGCTTTACGTTTCGTGGCGTAAGGCGCATCCGGATCCGCGTAGAATTGCAAGAGCTCCGCCTTTGTTTCCGATGTGATGCCCGCGAAGTTGGTTGCCGCGAGCTTATCCAGCAGTACCGCGTGCGCGTCGTCATTCATGCCGTATTTTCCAGGTCCAGTTCGCTCACCGAGGTCAAAATTGTCATTTTCGAGTTTCAAAATTCCTGCTTCTGTCTCGGCGAGCAGTTTCCGATAACGACTAAGCGTGGCATTGAAGCTGGCCTCGAACATGTGTTCGGTCTCCGGCGTAGGCGTGCGGAACTGCAGAACCTTCAACGGCCCGAATTTCGGAATTAGCTTATAGACAAACGCTAGAAAAACCTCGCCCGGGCTCGGTTTCTTATAATTCTTGCCCCATTCGCTTTCATAGTTTGATCGCGACAAGTTGTACAGAAATCTCTTCTTCGTCGCGTCAGGAATGTCGTCTTTGATTTCACCTTTCTTGAGGTGCCAGGCAATGCGTGTGGCTTTGGGAATCAGCTTGCTCACGTCGCGCCGGTAAGAATTCAGCGCCTTGTCTTCGTCCAGCAGCACGCTTTTCAGTTCGAGCCCGTAGGTCTCGCGGAAAGCCTGATCGAGAACGCGGCGCGCCACCTCGAACCCGATGAAATCGTGATAACCTTCCGGGGCATAGCGCTCCTTCGCGATCTCCAGCACGTCGAAGCCGAATTCCGTCTTTACGTGCGCCAGCTTCCCGTCTTCGTAGGACACGATTTCCCCGTATTTTTTGCCTAGCCCGGGATAAAGAATGGGCACCGCCCGGTTGGTCCCGATGCGATGGCCTTCGTTGTCCGCGGCGTAGTGCGCCAGTGCGCCGAGCGCAAACGCATATTCGGTCAGGTCCTGCGCATCGCGCAGCAGGGCCTGGATGAAATCGCCGCTGCGCACGTAATGCGTGAGATCGCTGAACAATGGGCTGCCGTAAGGATAGTAGCCCAGGTCCTGAATAATTGCGCCCCCGTAGGCGTAAGCCTGAGCCCGGCTCAGGTCCTCCTCCGTGGCTTGCGGATATCTTTCCAGAAGCAGCGGCTTGATGTGCGTCTCCCAGGCGGCGTCAATGATGGCCTCATGGGAAAGTACGGCATAAGAAAGAGCGGGTGGGGGCCACGCTAAAGCAACGGCCATAATAAAAACCAGCGCAGAACACTCACGGTTTGAGTAGAGGCTGCGCGTAACGGATCGGAACGCCAAAATTAGAGCCTCCAAAGCCTTTGACCACCGCAAAAGTCACGCCGATGACCCGCCCATCCTTGTTAATGAGCGGTCCGCCGGAGCTGCCGGAAGTGGTCTGTGCGTCATAGACGATTTTATCCGCAAAAACATCGCCGATATGCCCTTGCGTCACGAGCGGCCGAATGAGTTTGCGGCGGACGAGTTCGTCCACGACTCTGTCCGGATCTCCCCCGGAAGCCTTGGCGATTTCCTTCACCGCCTCTTCGCCCGCGCGCGCGAGCATGGCATTGATGCCCGTCGCATAGCCGAGTGAGATAAGAGCTTCGCCGCTGACGGCGGCTTGCTTCCGTGCGTCCGTTTTCAAGATCGGCCGTTTAAGACCGGAGAGGTCGCCCTTTACCACCGCCAGATCGGCTTCTTCCGAAATCTCGGCAATGCTGACGTTGACTCCGGTCGTGGTTTCCGGAAAGTACGCAATCATCTCGCCGATCCCCGGGTCGAGCCCCTGGCTGAGAACGCTGCTCAACTCATCGTCTTTCCACCATGGCTGCACCACGTGATGGTTGGTTAGAATGGTTCCATCGCCCACGATAAATCCCGTCCCGAAGAAATCCGCGCGCACCTCCGGAGCGCGCCCGTCAAGCGTGTAGACTGGATTTCCATCGCTGTCCTTTAGAGGCTCCCCACTGGCCGTAATTCCCTGGTACCTCAACGGCCGCCGCGAAGAATGATCGAGAAACACCACGGAAACGTGAAGCAGGCAGACGCTTGGCGCATAGGCCCGAATCACTTGTTCGGCGGTTTGCGATTCCGTTTCCATCCGCTGCAGGCGGCTGGTGGTCTCCTGAAGCTGCTTTCGCAGCTCCGACACTTCACCCGCTTCGGCACCGGAGATCTTCTGCCGTAACTGTTCCGATTGCTGTTGCAGCTGCTGTTTTCGCTGGAGGACATCCGCTTGCTGAAGATTGGCGCGCGCGTTCCGGGCGTCGGCCACCAGTTGCTCCTGCCCATGGGCGCTGCGCTCGAGTTGCGTAATCACTGCATAAGCGCGGCGCGCCTCCTTGTCCACGCGCCGGGAAAAAACCAGAAAAGCCCCGGCGATAAGAATGGCGATGCCGAAAAGAACGGCTACGCCAACTTTCAGTGCGCGCTCCAGCGAAAATGCGTCGCGGGTCATCTTTTCGGTGACCGCTAGCGCCTGAAAAGCGGTTTGCGCCACTTCGCGGCCTTCGTCGGCGATGCGCGTTTTCTCGTGCAATTCATCCAGGGCGTGTTTCTGGCGCAGCTGCAGGCGAACACGCGCCAGCAATTCCGCCGGCTCCCAGGGCAAAGAAAGAACGTCGTCGGTCCCCAGTTCGAGGCCCCGCGCTCGTGCCGCTCCATTGCCCTTTGTCAACAGAACCACGCGCGTGCCCGCCGTCAGATTGTTTCCTTTCACCTCGGCCAGGGCGTCGCAGCACTGGATGTCACTCACGTCAGCGGACAGCAAAAGAAGGTCCACCCCAACATCGCGAACAAATCGGAATCCCTCGGCTTGCGACGACGAAACCGCCACCTGATATCCGGCCGAACGCAACAACTCGTCCAGCTGCCGAAGCGCGGCAGGTTCGGCGTCAACAATCAGAATGCTTTCGCCTTTCGAGGGCAAACTCGCGGCCTCAACTCTTCTCGGGTTTTTCTGCAGGGCCAGTCTGGCTTTGCTTCCGCGCGCCTGAAGAAAATACTTCAGACACCTATGAGATGCCGGCGAGAGTATTCTGGCACAATCATTTTTTTCACGGAAGCTGGACAACCCGGGCAAGATGCGGTGAGCCGAGCAACGCCCGCTTCCAAAGGATTCCGTTGCTTTTTCCTGGGAAGGTCCGAAACCGAGGGCCGACTAATACTTCCGCAGCACGCCAATCACGCGGCCCTGAATCTTAACGTCATTCGCAGACACGATGATAGGGGCCATCTCCGAGTTGGCGGGCTGCAGGCGGACTTTCCCGGGAACATCGCGATAGAAGCGCTTGAGCGTCGCTTCTTCGCCACCCACCAGCGCCACCACGATGTCCCCGGCATTGGCCACCTGGGTCTGTTCACAAACCACGTAGTCTCCATCCAGGATGTGGTCCTCGACCATAGAGTTGCCCTTGACCTGCAGCACGTAGGAATTGCCGCCCCGCGCAAAGTCGCCCAGCGAGAGCGTTTCGCGTTCTTCAATCGCCTCCAGCGGCCTCCCTGCGGCGATGCGCCCCACCAGCGGGAGCTCCTGGGCCTTGCGCTCGATGACCTGCTCCTTCACGGGCTTCGGCAATTGCACAATTTCAATCGAACGGCTCTGGTTGTACCCGCGGCGGATAAACCCTTTCTTCTCGAGCGTGGTAATGTGCTTGTGCACTGTCGCCAGCGACGTTAGCTTCATACCCCTGCCGATTTCCTCAAAACTCGGCGCGTAGCCGTGCTTGGTTTCGAACACCACCAGATAATCAAGAACTTCTTTTTGCCGTTTGGTTAGGGGCATGGGCACGCCTCCGTTTTCAAATTCTTTTCCACAGGCACTTTAGGCGAAAAGAAAGCGAACGTCAAGAGAAAAAACTCAGCTCCCCCTCCGGTGTTCCCCTGCGGGGATTCTCAGGACAATCTCCCCCCTGGATTCCGCACTCGCCTGCTGCGGAAAATCATTTTCACCTGTTTTTGAATCCGTTCTTCACCCGATTGCTCACCTCCAATAGACCCTTTAGGTTACTGGAGTGAAATGCGTTCAGGCTCTCGGTTGGTAGTGAAGCGATTCCTGACGTTGTGTGCATTGCCGGCAGAGCAGTTCCCGCCGATTCTTTTTGTGGCGGTGGCGCTTGCTAAACAGTTACAACAACAAATCCCCCGCGCCAGTGTCCGGTTCCGGCACGGTCGCGGCTTCTGCCCCTAACAAAAATCTCCGCCGCAGCGAGAGAGTTTTTGTGAATTTGCGCATTCGTGTCTCCAGGCCCACCGTACGCGGTGAAGAATTCCTGGGCGAGGGCCAGACGCTGGACGTCAGCCACGACGGAGCCGCGATCATAGTCGATCACGATCTCCCCATAGGCCAAACGGTCAAGATCCGTCGTGTCGGAGTCAATAAGGAAGCCCCGGCGCGCGTTGTGGGGTATTACAAGGACCATCCCTCGAACGGCCGCGTATTTGGAGTCGCTTTGACCGACGCCGACCTGAAGAACAATATCTGGGATATCGTCTTTCCCACAGCCGCAGAACCGGAGAAAACCGTTTTGCGTGCCTTGCTCCGTTGCGTCGCCTGCGGGCGGCTTGAAGTGTCCTATCTCAACGAATTCGAATCCGAGCTCTTCCTCAGTCACAACAGCGTCGCGCGGCTTTGCGCGCAATGCGGCAGTTGGACCACCTGGAATCGCCCCTATGGAAATATCCCCGCAGAAGCCGAGGATTCCGTGGCTATGAACTCCCAGGATTCCGCGACGCTCGGCCAGAACCACCGTGCCCACGAACGCCTTCGCATGGAGACGGTCGGATGCATCCGCAACTCTGCTTTGGGAAACGAAGTCGTCCTCGTTTCCAGCCTGGCGCGGGGCGGGCTGAACTTTTTAAGCCCGAACAAGTTTCCCGAGGGGGCTTGCATCGAAATGGCCATTCCGTATACATCGAAAGCGCCCAATATCTATTCTCTTGTCAAAATCGTCGGCGCTCGAAAGCCCAAAAACAGCAATCTGACGGAATACCGGGCCGTTTACCTTGTGTGACGCAAATCCATGGAATCGCAGGCCGATCGCTCGCTGAACACCGCGCATCAACAGCTGCTCCAATTGTTGGTGAAGAACCTCAAAGACTACGCCGTCTTTTTGCTTGACCCCCAGGGTCATGTCACGACCTGGAACCAGGGCGCGGAACGCATCAAGGGATACACGTTCGACGAAATTCGTGGCCGCCATTTCTCGGTTTTTTATCCTCCCGAAGACATCGAACGGGGAAAACCGGCTTACGAGCTGAAAGTCGCCTCCGCGGAGGGGCGCTTTGAAGATGAGAGCTGGCGCATCCGCAAAGACGGTTCCCGCTTCTGGGCCAACGTCGTTATCACCGCTCTCAAGGACGAAAACGGCCTTCTCCTTGGCTTTGGGAAAGTCACACGCGACATTACCGAGCGCAAGTGGGCCATGGAGGCCGCTTTCGAGAAACTTTTTCAAGCCAGCCCCAATCCCATTTTTCTTAGCACTCTCGATGACCGCCGCTTCATCGAAGTTAATGAAGCTCTCTGCGAATTGCTTGGCTATCAACGGGAAGAGTTGATTGGTCAAAGCTCGGTTGCACTCGGGATCTGGCTGTACCCCGAGGAGCGCACACACATCGTTGCCGAGCTGAAAACCGGGCGCGGTGTTCGCGGAGAGCCCTGCGAGTTGCGCGCCAAGTCCGGTGACAGGCGCTTGATGGAAATTTCCGCTGACATCGTTGATTTTCGCGGGAATCCTTGCTTGTTCGCCACGCTCCGGGACAGAACGGAAAGTCGCAGGCTCGAGGCGGCCATTGAAGAACTGTCTACCCCTGTCCTCCAGGCGCAGGAAGGTTTGCTGGTCGTGCCGCTGATTGGCCGCGTCGACGGTCCGCGTGCCTGGCAATTGCGCACCCAACTGCTCAATGCCGTCCACACACAGCGCGCCCGCGCCGTGGTGATCGACCTCACCGGCGTCCCGAACATCGCGAGGGAAACCGCGGACGGTTTGATCGGTGCGATCGAGGCCGTACGCTTGCTCGGCGCCAACGTCATTCTCGCGGGTATTTCAGCCATTCTTGCCGATACCCTGGTCGGCGTTGGCGCCAGGTTCAGCAAAATCAAGACCACGGCGGATTTGCAAAGCGCCTTGGAGGAAGCCAAGAACATCCTGAGCGAGGAAAACAGCATTATTTAAACCACCTTTGTTCGGAATTCCCGGACGCGGCCTGGACTGCGAGCGCGAGAACGCCCCGTGCCATAAGGAGCATCGCATGGGAATGCTCTTCCCTCCAGGGACGGCTCACTGTGATATCCTTGTATCGGTCGGCTCTCGGCGGTCTGCCTGCGAAACCATCCTTTCCCGCACCGCCTTATCCCGAATTCGAGCCACACTCCCTGGGGGGAGCTTAAGGAAAGTGGAGGCTTAGGCCAGGAAATGTCTACGCTTGCGGAAGTCCCACCAACAACCAGAGCCAAGCGCGAAGTTATCGAGCGCGCGGTTCTTCGCTTTGCCGGCGATTCCGGCGACGGCATGCAGATTACCGGCAGCCAGTTCACCAATACCGTCGCGCTCTACGGAAACGACATCGCCACGTTCCCCGACTATCCGGCCGAAATTCGTGCCCCCGCCGGTACCATCCCCGGGGTAAGCGGCTTTCAACTCCATTTCTCTTCCCATGAAGTTTTTACGCCCGGCGACGCCATCGACGCGCTCATCGCCATGAACCCCGCCGCTTTGAAGGTAAACATCGGCGACCTCAAGGCCAACGGCATCCTGATTGTTAACAGCGACAGCTTCAAGGAATCCGATCTTCGCAAGGCGCAGATCGCCGTCAGCCCTCTCGAGGACCACTCGCTCGATAAGTACCGTGTCTTCCCCGTGGAATTGCAGCGCCTCACGCGCGCCGCGCTCCAGCATCTTGGTCTTGACGCCAAAGCCATGGATCGCTGCAAGAACTTCTTTGCCCTCGGTATGTGCTATTGGCTCTACAACCGATCCACCGACCCCACCATGCGGTGGATTGAAGAAAAATTCAGCAAAAAGCCCCTCTTGATGGAGGCCAACAAGCTGGCGCTGAAGGCCGGTTATTCCTATTGCGAGGCGACGGAGGCGTTCCAAATCAACTATGAGATTCCGCCGGCCCAGTTGACCCCGGGCGTTTACAGAAACGTCAGCGGCAATCAAGCTCTGGCCATGGGCTTTGTGACCGCCGCACAAAAATCCGGCCTGAATCTCTTCTTGGGCAGCTATCCCATCACCCCGGCCTCCGACATCCTTCACGAACTCTCGCAATATAAGAACTTTGGGGTCATCACTTTCCAGGCGGAAGACGAAATCGCGGCCATCACTTCCTCCATCGGCGCTTCTTATACCGGCTGCCTTGCCATTACCACCACATCCGGACCCGGCATGGCTCTGAAAACCGAGGCCCTGGGCCTTGCCGTCGCCACGGAGCTTCCCCTGGTCATTTGCGACATTCAGCGCGGCGGCCCTTCGACTGGCTTGCCCACCAAGACCGAGCAGGCCGACCTTCTCCAGGCGCTTTTTGGCCGCAACTCGGAGGCGCCCATCCCTGTGCTTGCCGCCTCCACTCCCGGCGACTGCTTCTGGATTGCCCTGGAAGCCTCCCGGATCGCGCTGAAATACATGATTCCGGTGATTGTCCTGTCCGACGGCTACCTGGCGAACGGTGCCGAACCCTGGCGCATTCCCAAGGTAGAGGACATCCCCCCTATCCCCGTCAAATTCGCCACCGATCCTGTCAGCTTCCTGCCCTACAAGCGGGATCCGCAAACCCTAGCTCGTCCGTGGGCGCTCCCCGGCACTCCTGGGCTTGAGCACCGCATCGGCGGCCTCGAAAAGCAAGACGGCACCGGCAACGTGAACTACGAGCCGCTCAACCACGAGAACATGGTCCGTGTCCGCGCCGCTAAAGTCGCGGCTGTCGGCCAGGACATTCCCCATGTGTTGCCGGAAGGCGATCCTTCCGGCGATTTGCTTGTTGTTTCCTGGGGTTCGACTGCCGGCTCCATCACCGCCGCGGTCAAATCCGCCCGCGCCCAGGGATGCAAGATCGGCCATCTGCACTTGCGCTACTTGAATCCGCTGCCGGGAAACGTCGGCGAAATTCTGAAGCGCTACAAGAAAGTTCTTGTGCCGGAACTCAATATGGGCCAGCTCCTCTGGGTGCTTCGCGCAAAATATCTTGTGGATGCTGTCGGCTTGAACAAGATTCAAGGTCGTCCGTTCAAACAGGCCGAACTCGAACAAAAGTTTGATGAATTGCTGGGAAGACAGGGGAACCATCGATGAGCGCTGCAACTCTTCCGCCACCGCTTACGAAAAAGGACTTTCAAACCGACCAGGAAGTGCGCTGGTGTCCCGGTTGCGGCGATTACGCCATTCTCTCGGCTGTGCAATCCGTTTTTCCGGAGCTCGGCATTCGAAGGGAAAACTTTGTCGTGGTGTCCGGCATCGGCTGCTCCAGCCGTTTCCCGTACTACATGAACACCTACGGATTCCACACCATCCACGGCCGCGCGCCCGCGGTTGCCAGCGGGATCAAAATTGCCAATCCCGAACTGGAAGTCTGGATAGCCACAGGGGATGGAGACGCGCTGGCCATCGGCGGCAACCATACCATTCACTTGTTGCGCAGAAACGTAGGCGTCAAAGTTCTGCTTTTCAACAATCGCATCTACGGGCTGACCAAAGGACAGTATTCGCCCACTTCCGAGTTTCATAAAATCACCAAGTCCACTCCCTACGGCACCGCGGACCGCCCGTTCAACCCCGTTGCGCTCGCAACAGGTTCCGAAGCCACTTTCGTTGCGCGTTCGGTGGACGTATTCCAATCGCATTTGAAGGACACGCTAAGGCACGCCGCGGCGCACAAGGGCTCGGCCTTCGTGGAAATCCTGCAGAACTGCAACATTTTCAACGATGGCGCGTGGTTCTCGCTCACCGAAAAAGATGCGCGGAGCGAGAACGTTCTCCAGCTGGAGCACGGAAAGCCGCTGGTGTTCGGGAAGAATCGCGACAAGGGCATCCGGCGGAAACCCGACGGCGACATCGAAGTCGTCCAGATCGGCAACGGCATCAGCGAAAGCGATCTCGTTGTTCACGACGCGCATCACCCGCGTCCTTCCTATGCGTTCCTGCTCTCGCACATGGAGCATCGCCCCGGCTTCCCGACGCCCATCGGCGTTTTCCGCGCATGGGATGATTTACCACGCTATGAAGACGTCATGAGGGACCAAATTCGGGAAGTCGTCGCCAAGCGCGGCGCAGGCGATTTGAACAAGCTTCTCTGCGCCGGCGACATCTGGGAAGTGAAATAGGACGCCGGTGGAACAGGCGTTCCTGTCTGTCCGCGTCAAGCTCGCCTGTGACTCCAACATTTCATCCTTATAGCCAATCCACATTGGCTCTGTTATCGTGTCTGTTCATTCTTTTTAGTGCATGAAACCACGCGTCATTCGACGCATCCAATGGGCATAGGCGGAGAGGGGTCTCGACCGTGGACGAAGCTGCAAACCTCGGGACTTTTGAGCTAATCGGGGAGGCCGACCCCATCCGTCCTTCGCTCGATTCCCGCACGAATGAGCTCCTCGATACTCTGGGCCTGCTCTACGAAGTCAGCCGCGAGCTGAGTTCCATCCTCGACCGGGAAGAGCTTCTCCGCCGCATTGCGCAGAAGGTCAAAGCCCTGGTGCACTTCGAGGTCTTCAGCGTCATGCTTTGGAACGAGCAAACACAGCGTCTCGAAACGATTTTTGCGCTCAAATATGCAGACATCATCCCCCTGAGCACGTGTCTTGGTCTGGACCAGGGACTCACGGGCGCCGCCGCAAACGAACGCCGCGTTGTGCGCGTGCCCGACGTGCGCCTGGATCCGCGCTATGTTGCCTGCCAGCACGGCGTGGAGGTGCGCTCTGAATTGGTCGTGCCTCTTCTCCTTCAGGATCGTCTGATTGGGGTCCTTGATCTGGAGAGCACAAAACCGCATTCCTTCACTTCCTGTCACGAGCAAATGCTCCAGACGCTTGGCACTTACATTGCCGTTGCTCTCGAAAACGCGCGCCTCTTTGAACAGGTTCGCGAAAACGAGCGCCGCCTTCAAAACGACCTTGGCACTGCGCGCGAGATTCAACGGCAGCTTCTTCCGAACGGCGCCCGTGAAATCCCGGGCCTCGATTTGGCCGCGGCTTATGTGCCTGCACGCGAACTGGGCGGCGATTTTTATGATTTTCTTCCCTATGGCGAAGGCCGCTTGGCCATCGCCTTAGGCGACGTGTCGGGCAAAGGCACCGCGGCCGCGCTTTACGGTTCACTTGCGATTGGAACCATTCGCGAAATCGTGGTCGATCGCGATTGCGATCCTGCGTGCATGCTAGGTCTCCTGAATCAACGGCTCCTCAACACGCGCCTCGACGCGCGGTTCATCGCCATGTTGTTTGGCGTGTACGATGCAGCCCACCGTCGGCTCACGCTTTCGAATGCCGGGGCGCCGTATCCCCTTTTGCTCCGCGGCGGCCAGGTGGTTTCCGTTCGTCTGGAAGGCGTTCCTCTGGGCTTGCTCCCTGGGACGGAATACGATGAGTCCAGCCTTGACCTTTTGCCGGGCGACGTGGTGATTTTCGCTTCGGACGGAATTCTGGAATCGCAAAACGCCTCCGAAGAGGAATTTGGCCCCCAGCGCCTGTGCTCCGTCTTGAGCGCCATTTCTCCCCGGGATTCCGTCCGCGACATTGCGGAGCGGATCCTCGCCGGGACCGATGATCACAGCGGTGCAGGCACTGCTCCCCGGGACGATCGCACACTTGTCGTCTTGCGCGTGACCGACGAAACCGGCTCGGACTTCTCCAAGCTCCCCATCATTTATTGATATTGAGGTTTTGCTGATTGGACTGAGTTCAGGCGCTTGGTGGAATTAGCGCCCCGCCTACGCGCCCGCCTTGGCCTGAAGCAGTTCCGGATTCTTTAGTTTAGCAGCGGGAGCCATTTCTCGCGCGCCGCGGTAAATTCCGGCCAATTCTTTTTCGACACCGGATCGGATGGCGGCAATCCGAGCTTCTCAAAATTCTTGTGCTGCCCTCTTTGCAAAATGCGAAAATCCAGATGCGGCCCTCTCGCCAGGCCCGAGCTTCCCACCAGCCCGATGGTCTTTCCGGTTTCCCCGTGTTCGCCCGCGTGCACGAACATCCGCGACAAGTGCAGATACATCGTTTCGTACCCTTTGAAATGCGCGATGTGCACCATGTTGCCTTCGCCGCCGTTGCGTCCAGCGAAAATTACGCGCCCGCTGCCGATCGTCTGCACCGGAGTTCCCACCGGAGCGCCGTAGGCGGTTCCCATGTGCGGCCGACAAATCTTAAGGATGGGATGGAAGCGCGACCGGCTGAAATGGGATGTTACCGGGGCGCCGAACTTTAGTGGCGACCGCAGAAACGCCTTCTGCAACGACTTTCCGTCCGCCGCGTAGTATACCGGCCTCGCCGCGGGATCATGAAACAGCAGCGCCTGATACTTCTTTCCGGCATTTTCATATTGCGCCACAAAGATTTTTCCGTAGCCTGCCGTCTGCCCGTTCAGGTATTTCTTCTACAAGGAATTTCGCTGATGCGCGCCGTGAAGCCGCCCTCTTCCGGAGCATCCATCTTGTAGTCGATTTCGCGCAGCTCGCCCGCTACCGAACGACCCAACGTGATCGTATTCCCTTCGCGAAGTTGCCGTAAGTTGAGCGCGCATTGCGCAGCCACGGAGGCGCTCGCTGCTTCCTCCGCGCTCAGACCGAATTTCTGAAGCGCCGCGGTGAAATTCTGCCCGGCGGAAAACAAAAACGCTGCGGTAACCTCGCAGCAGGATGCACTACTCTCGATTGTACCAAGAAGGCTTGCTAGTTTCCCGTGTGGGTGGCAACCTGCGAGCCGGACGCCGCAAAATAATTTTGTTCGCGCAGCTTGCGGTACATGATGCCCGCCACTTGAGCGGCCGTCGGACCTTTCACGCGCCGCGTATTCCCGCGCAAGAGCACCGCCAGCGCGATTTTCGGGTGCGTTTCATCTGCGTAGGTGATGAACCACCCGATTTTCGCGAGCGTGGCGTGATCGTCGCATGTTCCCGTCTTCCCGATCGGCAGCTCGTCGCCGCCGCGGTCATAGCTCGACCGGCCCGTGCCGTACAGCACGGCCGCAAGCAGGCCTTCGCGGATTTCCGGAAGGATCGGCGCGATGTTCAATTCCCGCTTCACCTTGGGCGTAAAATTTTGGACTTCTTCCTGGCTGTGCGGATATTGCAAATAATAAAGCGTTCCGCCGTTCGCAAACGCCGCGGAAAGCGCCGCAAGCTGCAGCGGCGTCACTTGAATCCCTTCGCCGTAACTGGACATCCGCGCCACTCCGCCGTGCGGCGGTGGAGTGGTCGGAAAAGACCCCGGATGTTCATCGGGCAGGTTGTAACCGGCAAGTTCGCCCAGGCCCAGCAGCCGGCCGTACTTCGAAACCGTTTCAAATCCCATGCGCGCGCCGAGTTGCTCAAAAAACTCGTTGTTCGAGCGCGCCATCGCTTCGGTCAAATTCATGTACTTGCGCCGGCCGACGCGCAGCATCGTGTCGGGCGTAATCACATTTTCTTCCAGCGCCGCAAGCGCCACCGTCGGCTTGATGGTCGAGCAAGGGATATAGCCGTCGCTGAACGCAAGTTTCTGATTGACCACCGTAAGGATGCGCCCGGTGTTGGGGTCCACCGCGACGAGGGCGCCGTTGTAGCGTCCCAGCGCCGCTACCGCCGCCGCGCGCACAACCGGATCATCATAGGTCGCGTCGTCCGTGCTCGTGGAATCCGCAAACGTGGGAACGCCCGGATACCGCACGTATCGGTGCGACCGCGTCGACGCACCTGCCGGCATTGCCGGAGCAGGCAGCGCGCAAATCGCCGCCAACAAAATTGCGATGCTGGTTTTACTGTACTGCTTCACCGTTCCACCCTCATAACGGAGCCGATACCACCTTCGCGTCCAACCCCGGATTACCCCGCCGCTCATCACGCCGAGGCCCACTCTTTACCTCAGGCTGTCACTGAGCGTTAACCAACATTCTTAGAAGTTGTTCGTTGCTGCTACGGATTGCGCCTTCGCCCGCTCGGGAACAGCTTGCACGCCTGAGACCAATCGCAAGCGCTGTTGATTCCATGCGACTTAGACCGCAGCGCTTGCTCACACTGAATCAAACATTGCACAAAAGAGAAACACTCCTCTCATCTTGCGACAATAATTCTATGAAGTTCGTTGCCGTGCCGCAATAGAGTATCAGCCCTAGTACGAGCGTATGTGCTTTGTTTTCAACTGGCTGCCCAACCGGTCAGGAACCTGCCCCTTCGCCCGGCTGGTCCCATTTTTCGAGGTGCCTGCGCCGCCCCATCTCAATCTGAAAGGCTTCGGAAGGCGTGTAGCACGCAGGGTGCCAGCCCTGCGCTTTGTAGCCTCGAATGCCCTCGAACATAATTCTCCCCACTTCGCGCCCCTACCTTGCTCAGCAGCCACGACTGGCCACCGCCAAAACAAAAGGGCGCGAACCACTCGTGTTCCTCCGAAACTCATTCATTGTTGTCCGCTCACTTCGATCACCAACCGCGGCGGGCGATCGGAATCGGTGAACGGCTGACGGTTAACTTCTTATCGTGCTGGCCGCGCCTTCGCGGCGTCTGCGCCAGCAGCAGCGGTCGCCACTTTCACCGCCGGCTTTTCACCATGCGCCGGAGCCGCAGCTGCGTGGCCGTTGGCTCCTGAAGCCGCACTCGAATTGCCCGGCTGCGGAATTTCCATCTTCTTGCGCAGCGCGTTTTCCAGCTTCTCGCGAACGTCCGTGTTTTCCTTCAGGAAAACTCGTGCATTCTCGCGGCCTTGGCCCATGCGTTCGCCGCCAAAGCTGAACCACGTTCCTGCTTTTTCAATCAGCCCCTTGTCCACGCCGAGATCAATCAAATCGCCCTCGCGCGAAATTCCTTCGCCGTACAGAATATCGAACTCCGCCTCGCGGAACGGCGCCGCCACTTTGTTCTTCACCACTTTGCCGCGCGTCCGCGAACCCACCACTTTGTCGCCTTCCTTGATCGACTGCACGCGCCGGATGTCCACGCGCATCGACGCATAAAACTTGAGCGCGCGCCCGCCCGTGGTGGTCTCCGGATTGCCGAACATCACGCCAATTTTTTCGCGAATCTGGTTGATGAAAATCAGGCAGGTGCGCGACTTCGAAACAATGGCCGTCAGCTTCCGCAGAGCCTGCGACATCAGCCGCGCCTGCAAACCCATTTGCGGCTCGCCCATTTCACCTTCGAGTTCCGCCTTCGGCACCAACGCCGCCACCGAATCCACCACCACGACGTCCACGCCGCCCGAGCGGATCAGCGTTTCCGCAATTTCCAGCGCCTGCTCTCCGTTATCCGGCTGCGACACCAGTAGGTTGTCCACATCCACGCCCAGTTTCCGCGCGTACACCGGATCGAGCGCGTGCTCCGCGTCAATGAACGCCGCCTGCCCGCCGAGCTTCTGCGCTTCGGCGATCACGTGCAACGTCAGCGTCGTTTTGCCGCCGGACTCCGGCCCATAAATTTCGATGACGCGCCCGCGCGGGAAGCCGCCCACGCCCAGCGCCGCGTCCAGCGACAAGCATCCGCTGGGAATTACGCTGACCGGCACTAAGACATCCTTGCTGCCCAGCCGCATAATCGAGCCCTTGCCGTACGACTTTTCGATCTGCGCTATCGCCGCTTCGAGCAATTTCTGTTTCTCGTCTGCCATCTCACACCTCGGTTGAGGAAATTAGAAAGTCACCTGCGCTTTGCGTTTTCCCAATGCATCAGAATGCCAAACCCCTTAGCCTTTCATTCCCAGGGCGGTTCCTAGACAGCTTAGAACATTGCTCGGGAAACCGTGCATGGCGCACCTGTTGAAAACGGGCAAAGGCAAGGTAGCACGTAGGCGAAGAAAAAGCAAATACTTTTCTCCGCCTTGTCTTTCACGAGTTTCCCTTTGCAAAGACCAAGCCCACGCGAATTTCATTCTTAGGAAGATTTTCTGGGGGCGCCGAAGGCGACTTTTTTCTCCGCGGACACGACCAGGTCAAGCTGGTAGTGGACTTGCCCTAACAAGTATTCTGCGCACGGACCTTGAGGCCGACCTAATCAGCAGAGAAGGAAATGTAGATTCTCGACAAAATTTGTGAAATCCGATGTCATGACCTGATAGCTGCTCAGATTCCTCTCACGTCAATAGCCATAAAACCCGCGGCCGGATTTGCGGCCAAGCCAGCCCGCGGCCACGTATTTCTTCAGCAGCGGGCATGCGCGATACTTCGGATCGCCAAGCCCTTCCTGCAGCACGCGCATGATATCCACGCAAACATCTAAGCCAATGAAATCCGCCAACTCCAGCGGCCCCATCGGATGATTCATCCCCGTCTTCATCACCGCATCCACGGCTTCCACCGTGGCCACGCCTTCCATCACGCAATACGCCGCCTCATTGATCAGCGGCATCAGCACGCGGTTCGAAACGAAGCCAGGCGCGTCGTTCACCGCCACCGGTTTTTTTTCCAGCTTCTCCGCCAGCTTCATCGTCGTTTCGAACGTCGCGTGACTCGTTTGCACCGCGCGAATCACCTCCACCAGCACCATCACCGGCACCGGATTCATGAAGTGCATTCCCACAAAGCGGTCGGGCCGTTTCGTCATCGCCGCCAGCGTCGTCATCGAAATTGACGACGTGTTGCTCGCAAGAATCACTTCCTGCCGCACAGTCTCGTCCGCCTCCGTCAGCACCGCGCGCTTGATTTCGATTTTTTCCGGAACCGCTTCCACCACAAAATCCGCTGCCGCAATCGCGCGCATCTCCGTCACCGGCTGCAGGCGCTTCAAAACATTTTCCTTCTCGGATTCCGCCAGCTTCCCCTTCTTGATTTCGCGATCGAGATTCTTCCCGATCGTCTCCAGCGCGCGGTCCAGAAACTGCTGCTCCACATCGCGCAAAATCACCTTGTATCCCGCGCGCGCAAACACGTGCGCGATGCCATTTCCCATCGTCCCCGCCCCCAGCACCGCCACGGTCTTGACTTGCTCAAGATTCATACTTTCTCCATTCCTTTGCAACCCTACCGAATCACGCGGATTTGAGACAAGTCAAGAACGGTCCGCCAATTCTTTCAAACAATTCTGGCTCATCACAAAGCGCGCGTACGCCCGCAGACAACTCTGCACCAAAAATAGTGCATCGCTATTAATGGTAGTGCGCGCCCTTTGACCTTTGGCGGCGCTGCCGCGCCGAGAGCTTTTTCTGCTCCGCGCAACCATCAAGAATTTGCACTCGGAGGTTTCTGGATATGCGTAAGTTTGCGTGTCTCGCGGCGGTGTCTCTCTTCTTCTGCCTGACGGCTGCCGCTCAGGAGAGGGCGACAACCGACGTCACTCTGGGCTACTCCTTTGTCCGGCAAAGCCTGCCACGCGAAATTCCACGGACTTCAACATGCACGGAGGGCATGCCGAGGTCGCACTGAATCCGCGAAGCTGGTTTGGCGTTGTCGGAAACTTCGGCGGCTACCACATGGATCGGTTCGATTCGACGATGCAAACCCATCTCTTCGGTCCGCGCCTCTGGGCGCCGAGCTACCATCGCATCACTCCCTTCGCGGAAGGCCTCTTCGGCTTGGCCCACACGACCGGTGGCACAGCCTTCAGCCTTCCTAGTTCGAGAAACTCCTTCGCGATGGCGCCGGGCGCAGGTCTGGATATTGCCGCCACGAAACATCTCAGTCTCCGACTGGGCGAAGTGGACTACTTGATGACCAACTTCCATGGGATTCCAGGCGTTGGTCGGCAGGTGCAGAACAGCCTGCCGGTATCCACGGGACTGAAATTCCGTTTCTGAACACCAAGAACCCAAAGGCATCGGGGGAGCCCCGCGTTACTTTGTAGCGGCCGCCTTCCGCTTGCCCCGGCTGGCCGGGAAGGCGGGCGTTTTTTGTTTGTTACTGCCCGGGAGGCAGCATCAAAGGGCACGTCTCCGTCTTTTCGACCAGGTAAACCCGCTCGCGTGCAACCACCCTCGGCGCGCCTTTCTCCACGCACACCGCGACCCTTGCAGCCCATCCCGAATGCACGCCAAACCCTGCCGCCGCCTGCTTCATTCGGGCGGTACTCCTTCCTCTTTCACAATTTCGCGGGCAAGCACTTCCTCCCGCGAAGAAACGAGCAGCGATTGCTTGCCGTGTGAGTTTTTGCGACGAACGCCAATCTTGTTTTCCCGCAAAGACGCGACCAGCATGTCGCCGAGCGAAGAGTCATCGCCAGACCAAATTTCGATTCCGCGCCCATCGAAATCCATCTCGGCATCTTCCCCAGCATCAGGAGGGCCCGGAATATTCTCTTCCTTTGCCGGTGTAAGCATGTTCGGAAGTTTTCGAATGACCCTCGAACGGTCGGGTATAAAAGCCGGGGAGGTGAGCGATTGCACGGCATCAGGATCCGAACCATCCATCCCGTAAGCGTCCTTCACCGCCGCCTCCGCTTTCTCGAACAACGAAAAAGGAACGCCAATCTGAAATGCGGGGTAGTTGTTCACATGGCCGAGGCGAGTGTACACCAGGGGTTGCCAGGAGAAAGACAGTCGAGACTTCAATAAACGGCAAGACCTCCAACCGGCACGCTGTAACTCGCCAAAAACAAAATACTTAGGCCATGAGGAAGCGGCGCAGGTTTCTTGCGTCTTTTTGGAGCCGGCGCGCGTATAGCAGTTAGAATGAATGACACGACTGCATGTCTGACTTCTCGGCAAACTGGCATGCCCTTGGTTTCGAACGCGTTGGGGCAAGCGCTCTCCTTTTCCACGCTCATGCGCGATGAAGCGAAAAGCATCGCGCGCGGCTTGCAGAGGCGCGACCCCGACTTGCTCGACCGGCTCATCGAGCAATATCAACACCGGCTGTTCCGTTACCTCCTCTACATCACGGGCGATAGGGCCCACGCCGAAGATTTTTTCCAGGAGACGTGGATGCGTGTGCTCGAGCGCGGCCATCAATACGACGGCAAATCGAAGTTCGAAGCGTGGCTTTTCGCCATCGCGCGCCACCTGGTGATCGACTGGCAGCGCACGAAGAAGGCGCAAAGCCTGGACGCGCTGACGGACCCCGAGCTAGAAAGGCCGCTGCAGCTTGCGAATGAAAGCAAACCTTCGCCGCTCCATCAGATGTTGGCCCAGGAAAAAGAAGAGAACGTGCAGGCTTCGCTGCTCAAAATTCGTGCGATTTACCGCGAAGTGCTGGTTTTGCGCTTTCGCGAAGAATTGCAAATCGAAGAGATGGCCGGGGTTTTGAGCATTCCGGTCTCGACTGTGAAGTCGCGGCTGTATCGCGGACTCGATGCGCTGCGCGGCGCACTGCAGGAAGGCGCGGCATGAGCGAAAACGTGCACGACCGCGCCTTGCAACTCGTGGCCAAGGGGCGCGTGGAAGGACTCGAGGATTCGGAGCGCGACTGGCTTACTGCGCATCTACAAGATTGCGAGTTTTGCAACGAGCACGCGCGGCGGACAGATCGTGCGCTGCGGCTGCTGCGCACCGCGGCGATTCCGGTCCCGGCGGACCTCGCGAGCCGGACGCAATTCCGCGTGCGGCTGCGCGCCATGGAAATGCGCGAGCGCGAACCGAAGCGGCGCATGCTCTGGCTCGCTTGCGCGGCTTCGTGGATTTTTGGGATCGCCAGCGCGCCATATGTCTGGCGCGTCTTCGAATGGTTTGGCCAACTTACCGGCGCGCCCAAGCTGGCCCTGGAAATCGCCTTCGGGCTTTGGTGGACGATTCCGGCGCTGTTTGCCGTGATTGTGTTGCTGCTGGAAGGCGCGAGGCATTCGGACGAGCCTGCGTGGGTGAAGCCGGAGCGCTAAGAGGCTCGCAGCGACGCGCCGCACATCCAAGAGGGGTCTTGCTCGAAAGAGAAAAGAATGGCTGATTACTCACAAAAAGTCACGAGTTCCTTCAACGAAAGAATGCGGCTCATGCGCGTTCGCAGGAAAAAAGAGAAGCTGCGCTTCGCGGAAGAGTTTCGCATCATTCCGCGATGGGTAATCGTTTTAGTCATTGTGCTCTTTCTCATCGCACAGGCCATCGCGCTTTTGGTGAACTTGACCGCTCCCGAACGCGGGGAGCAGGTTTTTCCACCGGAACTCAGCGGGCAAGGTCACGTGGTGCTGGCTTCTCTGGCTTTGGCCGGCCTGGTCACCTTGGTCGGTATTTTTTTTGCGGCCTTCGTCTTCTTGACGGCCTACGTGAACCGCGATGCAGCCCGGCGCGGAATGAACTCCGCGTTGTGGACGATCCTCATTCTGATTTTCCTGCCCACCTGGGGCCTTATCGGCTTGGTCATTTATTTTCTGATGCGCGAGCCGCTGCCCTATCCGTGTCCGCAGTGCGGCGCGTCGGTGAGCGCAAGATTCAATTTCTGCCCGAATTGCAAATGCAACCTGCAACCGTCGTGTCCGCAGTGCAAACGCGAAGTCGCCGAACTCGACAAATTCTGCCCGTACTGCGGAAACGACTTGGCGGCAGGAAGGACGGAACTCGCGCCGCAACCTTCCAACTTGTAGCGCAGGGCGCCAGCCCTGCGGGGTTTGCGGCGGGCGCGTCTGCAAAGTCACGAGCCGCGATGAAGAAAAATCGCCGGGGTGCACCCCGCGCTAAATCCAATTTGTAGAGGACAGCATCAGGCGCGCCCGAGCAGGAGGCGGTCGACGCGGCGGCTGACGTCGCGGAGATACGCTTCGTCGCCGGCCTCGAGTTCGACAGTGGCGCTGCCTGCGTAACCGATTTCCGCGAACGCCTGGCGCACCGCGGGCCAGTCCACGTCGCCATCACCAAGATTCACCCAGGAGTAGCCGCTTTCCTTGCGCTTGAAATCTTTGAGATGCGCCTTGACGATGCGCTTGCCGAGCGTGCGAATCCAGTCCTGCGGGTAGCCATAAAGCACGACGTTGCCCACGTCAAACCAGGCTTGGATCCACGGGCTTTGGAATTCATCAATGTACTTGGCCATTTCGAGCGGACTGAGAAGGAACTTGTTCCAGACTTCTTCGATGGCAATAACGACTTTCAGCTCTTCCGCAAGCGGAATTAGTTTGCGAATTTGTGTTTGCGAGCGCGTCCAGGCGTCGCGATAGGAAGTTTGCGGATTTACGACCGCGGGAACGAGCAGCACGGCGTCGGCGCCCCAAAGTTTTGCGTTGTGCAGAGACGTGCGCATGCCGGTAAGGCTTTTTTCTACGACGGCGGAGTCGCTGGAAGAGAGCGGGTATTTCCAGTGGTCCATATTCATGACAGAGTCGATTCGAATGGAGGCCGCGTCAGCGGCTTTCTTGATTTCTTCAGCGGCGTGTTCGTCGGGGGTAGTGGGCGCTTGCACGACCTCGAAGCCGACGTCGCGAACCATCTTGAAGCGGTCGGCGTTGTTGAGTTGTTTGGGAAGCATGTCGAGGAGCACGCCTTTTTTGATAGGCGGGGCGGCGGAGTCCGCAGACGCGGTAAACATCGATGCCGGAAGGCCCGCGCTTACGCCCGCAGAGCAAGCAGCAGTGATGGAAGATTTCAGAAATTCGCGGCGGGATGGGTCACGCATCCTTACTCTCCTTCAGATCGCTCGAACCAAGCCGCGATTCCTCGCTCGGCTCGGAATGACAATGCGCCCGGGCTACACGCACGAGCTGACTTAACGCAATTTGTTCAAGTCCATCTTGGGATCGAGCACTTCGGTGGACTTCATCAATTCATCCCAACTGACGTCGCGTCCCGTGTAAGCGGCGTGGCGCGCCATCATGCAAGAAAGCGCGGACTCGGCGCCTTTGGCAGCTTGATTATGGAATTTGCCGCTGGCGATGCTTTCGACGAAGGCCTTTTTCTTTTCCGGATCGGCCTGCTCCAGATTGGAAGTGAATTTTCCCGTGGTGGAAAATCCCTGGTCACGGGCCTCCTTCGTGGCCGAGGCTTCCCACTGCCACGGTTCGTCGCCCCAAATTCCCAGCGGGCCGTGGTAAGGGGACAACGACGTGCCCTTGGTGCCGAAAAAGCGCTCCGAAACGTCCCACCAGCCTTTGGCGAATTGCGTGGAACTGAAAGTGATGTCGACGCCGTCCGGATAGTGAAAGACTACGTTGTAATTACCATAGCAGTCGCCGTCGTTGGCCGGTCGCCCGAGGCGGCTGCCCGTAGCGGAAGCTTTTAGCGGATGCGCCTGAAGAACCCAGTTGCAGATGTCGATGACGTGGATGTTCTGTTCGACAATGATGTCGCCGGAAAGCGCGCGATCGTGCACCCAGTTGCGGAGGCGGCGCTCGGCGGGCGAGGCGCTGGGCCAAGCGGGACGATCAATGTACCCGGTGAGGTAGTAGGCTTCGCCGCAGGCGATTTTGCCGAGGGCGCCGCCGTGAATCCGCCGGACCATTTCGACGAACGGAGGACAATCCCGGATTTGGAAGCCAACATCGAGACTGAGCTTGCCTTCAGCGCGCTTGCCGATTTCGATGACCTTTTTCGCGCCGGGCACGTCCACGCCGACGGGCTTTTCGAGATAGACGTGCTTGCCGGCGGCGACCACGGCCTCCACGTGCTGCGGATGGAAGTAAGGCGGCGTGGCGATGACGATCGCATCAACTTCCTTCGAAGCGGCCATTTCGTGGAAAGCGTTCGGGCCGACGAAGAGTTGCGAAGGGTCCATGGCGCTGAAGCCTTTGGCTTGCTGGAGCTTGTCGAAATTGGCGTGAGCCGCATCGAGCTGGTCTTGAAACAGATCGGCGAGCGCGACGACTCGTGCGCCGCCGGTGTCCACCAGATTCGAGGCATCTTCGGTGCCGCGCCCGCCGCAGCCCAGCAGTCCAACGCGTACGGCGGAATTGGCGGCGGTGCCACGCACGAGTTCGGGCTTGATGAACATCAGGCCGGTCGTGGCCGCGGCGGCGCCGATGAATTTGCGGCGGTTGAGTTGGTCGGCGGAGTTAGCCGCTTGTTTTGTTTCGTCTGACATGGTGTTCCCCCAAGGCTTGCATCCATACGTTTCCTAAAGAATGCTACTAGGATTTCGGCTGAAGGGGGTAGCGGAGAGAGGGCGCACTTCCGCTTCGCTCTAGATGCGCTTCGAGGCAGACCCAGGGACGCGCTAAAGCGCGCCCCTACAAAAACGAGGCGCGTGGATTTCGCCGGTGAAATAAACAAGACGCTAACCGATGAGCGATTCCAAATACGTTTTCGCGGCACGCACATCTTCCAGTTGGCGTGGACCGGAAATTTCGCGCTCGATGGTCACGGCACCGCCATATTTCAATTCTTTGAGGCGGGCGATGATGCGCGGAAAATCCACTTTGCCCCTCCCGATGGAGACTTCTTCGCCGAGCTGGCGAGGATTCGTAGGCCACACACCGTCTTTCGCGTGAATCCCCTGGATGTAGGGCGCGAGAGTTTCGACGGCGTCGACGGGATTGGCTTTGCCGTAAAGAATGAGATTCGCGAGATCGAAATTGACGCCTTGATTGTCGAAGCCCACGTCGCGAATCGCGCGGACCAGCGTGATGGGCGTTTCCTGGCCGGTCTCGTAACGAAAATTCTGGCCGTTGCGCTGACAGTATGCGACGACTTCGCGCATCGCCGCGACCGTTTCTTTGTACAGCGGATCATTGGGATTTTCGGGGATGAATCCGCAGTGCGTTTGCACGGCGGTGATGCCACACTGCTTGGCGAAATCGGAAGCTTTTTTGAGATGCGCGATGCGTGCCGCGCGCGTTTCACGCGGAACCAGGCCAATCGTCAGCGGTCCCTCGTAAAAGTCCCAGACTTCCTTCCCTGGCCCTCCGACGACCAACGCCGTCGCTTCAATCTGGTGCTTCTCGAGCGCTTGACGCAGCCGGCCGACAAGATCCATTTCAAAATCGTCCACAAATACCTGGCTCGTCGGTAAGCCAAGCCCGCGGACCTTAGCCATTGCCGCATCAGGATCCTTCCCGATCCCGATGATTAGGCCAAGTCGCAGCGGCTTCTTCCCCTCGTTGGAGGTAACGGCCGGGGCCATCTGTTGCGGCGGGAAGGCAGGGACTTTTTCCGCGAGAGCCGCGTGCGCGGTCCGTGGCGATAAAGTAGCGGCTTTCAGACCAACCGCCAACGCCCCCGCTGAAGTCTGAAGAAAAGCTCGTCGGTTGTGTTTTTGCACGATCACTACTCCTAAGAAAAGTCTGGGCACTCACCCTGACTATTTACGCCCGGGATTCTCTTCGTTCCCGCGGATGAAAATATCCTTCCAGCGCGTTTTAACGCCGCCGCCCGTGTGGATCTGCAGGCCAATCACACCATCCGTGAATTTGGGCGGTAGGTCGGCAATCTTCACGCCGTTGAGGCGAGTGACCACTTGATTTCCCTGCACAGAGACTTCTCCCCTCGCCGGGCTTCAGCGCTTTTTCTCCATCTGCCGTTGGCATCATTACCCACCACCGGCCGCCACTCTCGTAGAGCCCCCCCCGGTGTCCTTGCCGGGATGGGGATCGACTTCCACTTGCATGGCTTGGATGTCCGGGCCGGTCTGCGGATTCATGCCAGTAATTTTTGAGTGGAAAAATAGGCCGCTGTTGCCCGCCGCCTCGCCCTTGAATTTCAGACGAAGGTCGAAGTCGCGATAGGTTTTCTCCGTGGTGAGGTAGCCGTACTTTCCGGCCGTGCTTTCGCAAAGAATCGTGCCGTTCTCAGCAACCAAGCGCTCTTCGCCGTTGATTTTCCAGCCTGTCAAATCTTTTCCGTTGAAAAGAGAAACCCATCCGTTTTCCCGATGCGCCTGGGCCAATGCAGCGACCGCGAAAAGGAGAGCGGCCCGAACCGAAGCACTCATTCGCTTGCCTGCACTGCTCCGCTTGTTCACCCACAAGCCTTGAGTCCCGCCGAGGTCCATTTGTCGGCGGCAGGCGGGAATGTCACCGCGTCTCATTAGGAGGGAACTTTATCACATGCGGGGCGTGCCAGATTCGCCAGCAAAGAAGTGGGTGGCGAGGAGCAAGGACGTTGCCAGGGTCGCGCCGAACAAAAAGCGCTTTGCTCCACCCCTCGTGCTACGGCGAGTTCCAGCAGGAAGGCAGGCCGGGAGTAGAAGTTCAGAAACGCTCGACGGCGAGGGCGACGGCGTTTCCGCCGCCGAGGCAGAGGGCAGCGACGCCGCGCTTGAGGTTGCGGCGCTGCAATTCGTGGAGCAGCGTGACGAGGATGCGCGCGCCGCTTGCGCCGATGGGATGGCCGAGCGCGACCGCGCCGCCATTCACGTTAACTTTTTCGGGATTCAATTTGAGCTGGCGCGTAACGGCAATCGCGGCGACAGCGAAAGCTTCGTTCAATTCGAAAAGATCGACATCTTTGTCGCGGTCCCAACCCGTTTTGGCGAGCAGCTTTTCGACGGCATCCACCGGTGCCATCATCACCCATTTGGGCTCGATGCCGCTGACCGCTTGCGCAACGATTCGCGCGATGGGCTGTTTGCCCAGGCGCGAGGCGTTGCGTTCGCTCGTTACGGTCAACGCGGCCGCGCCGTCGTTGGTGCCAGGAGCATTGCCAGCGGTGACGGTCCCGTCTTTTTTAAACGCAGGCTTTAGTTTCGCGAGGGCTTCGATCGTGGTATCTTCGCGCGGCGATTCGTCGTATTTGATTACGAGCGGATCGCCTTTTTTCTGCGGAACTTCGATGGGAAGAATCTGCGCTTCGAAGAAGCAGGACTTGCGGGCGCGCACGGCTTTCTGGTGGCTTTCCACGGCGAAGCGGTCCTGCTCTTCTCGGGTAATGCCGTATTTTTCGGCGACCAGTTCGCCGGTCATGCCCATGTGAAAATCTTCGTAAGCGTCCCAAAGGCCGTCGTGGACCATCGAGTCCACCAGCTTGCCGTCGCCTAGCCGATAGCCAGTACGCGCTTGCGGCAAAAGATACGGGCAGTTGGACATCGATTCCATACCGCCGGCGACAACGATTTCCGATTCGCCGAGCTGAACCGCTTGCGCCGCAAGCGCCACCGCTTTGAGGCCCGAGCCGCAAACTTTGTTGATGGTCATGGCGGCAACGCGCGGCTGGCAGCCTCCCTTGAGCGCGGCCTGGCGCGCGGGATTCTGGCCGAGTCCTGCCTGCACAACATTGCCCAAGATGGCTTCGTCCACTTGTTTGGCTTCAAGACCCGCGCGGTGAATGGCTTCAGCCACAACCTTTGCGCCAAGTTCGGGAGCGGAGAATCCGGCGAGGCCGCCCTGGAATTTTCCGATGGGCGTGCGGACGGCGGAGAGAATGACGGGAGTTTCGGTGTTCATGACGGGCCTCCGACGGTCTGCCTGCAGAGGAGCGGCAAGGCAGTAGTATAGCGCGAAGCGGAGAAAGCTGCCGAACCGGCGCGTGCAGGGCAAGCTGAGGTAGAAAAGGCCGCGGGGCTAACGTCCCGCGCTACAAAAGGCACGCGGCCCGCCCGTCGGTGCTAAACAAAAAAACGCAGAGCCAGGTGGTGACATGCACCGCCTCGTGAACGAGGCGGCTTCTCAAGACACGCATACCCTTACATCAGGTTCCGTTACGTCTTGAAGGCTCAGTCCGAGCCTGAGTATTTCCACGGCGCTAACGTGGTCTCGTTTGCCGATCAGACCGCATGCAGTGCAAACGTGCTCTCGGTCTGAGAGTTTCTTTGGCACTCGTGCTCCACACGGGCAACGTTGAGATGTTCCTCTCGGGTCTACCTTTACTAGCTGGCGACCAGCCTCTTCCGCTTTGTACGCCAACTTTGCTATGAACGACGCCCACGAGGCATCATGAACTGCTTTCGACAGCATTCCCCGGGAAAGACCTTGGATGTTCAGGTCTTCCACGAAAATCTTTCCAAATTGCTGGACCGGCATGCGCGCCAGTTTGTGGTGATGGTCATTACGCTGGTTGAAGATGTGCTGGTGGATCTTATGCAAGGGCACAACTGCCTTGCGACCGCGTTTTGAGCCTTTCTTGCGACGTGCTACACGACGTTGGGCACGACGAAGTTTCTTCTGCGCTTGGCGATACAGCCTCGGGTTTTCAATCTCGGCGTCGTCTGACAGCGTTGCGAAAGAAGACAAACCAAGGTCGATGCCCACGCTGCTTTTGTCTCGGGCAGTGGCTGCACAGAAGTTTCGACGGAGAAGCCTAAAGTCGGCAGTCCGACGGGCGGTCACTTATCGGCACCCGGTGACAACCTGGGGCGCAGCGTGCCGCGCCCCTACAAGAAAAGCACAGACCGAAATCTGTGCTGCCGGCTAATTTGCGGCGGCGGCGTTGGGTTGCGTTTCGTCTGCGCTGGGACCGTACAGGCCCGGCACCGCGACGTTCATCAGGCGCAGATACACGGTGAGCTGCGCGCGATGATGGATGTGATGATTCAGCACCATGCCGCGAATGCAGGCGATACGAGGCATGGTGAAAATTTCCTGGCCTCCGGCGAGCAGCTTCCAATTCTTCATCATTTCGGCGTCGCTGACGCCGGCCAGCGCGGCGCGCGCCAAGGCAACGTTTTTGTCGAACGCGGCGAGCAGCTCTTTGCGGTTGTCGATTTTCGGCGGCCGCCAGCTCGGGCCATTCACTGGGGCGTAGTCGAGTTCTTCGGTCCGGATCGTGACCGGCAGCCATTCCACCATGGTCGCAACGTGGCCCGCGAGCCAGCCGAGCGTGCCGGATTTTTCGTGCGGTTTCCAATTCCACTTTTCGTCGGGGCAGCGCTCCAGCACCTTTCGCGTGTTTTGCATTTCCTGATCAAATTCCGAGAGCAACGATTGTCCAATGGTCATATCGACATTCCTCCTAGCCTTCTATACAACAGAAATGTGAATTCCTTTTTGCTGCTAGCTCACAAGACGGTTGCGCCGAGAGGCCATCTTAGGCGAACAAAAAGCGAATTGTCAAGGGTTCTTAGGAACACTTACGAACACTCGCCGAGTCCGTCACCGGAGTGTCTAAGGCTGTTCCCCTGGTTGCACGGATCAGACGGATGGCTAGCAGGAAAGTCGAGTCTTCTGAAAGGTGAACCCATTCGAATGGGGTTGACAGCGCGGCGGCAAGGAACACAATGGCGCTATGCCACACCAATTTACGACTTCTTACGTGAAAGATTCCATCGATCTTTTTCGCTATTACAAAAAACTCGGCGAGCGGGCCATGGCGCAGTGCCCCGATGAGGGACTGTTTGCGACGTTGGACGCGGAATCCAATTCCATTGCCATCATCGTGAAGCACCTGGCTGGAAACATGCGCTCTCGGTGGATGGATTTCCTGACTACAGACGGAGAGAAGCCTGACCGCAACCGCGACACGGAATTTGAAGACCCGCCGAAGACGCGGGCCGCCCTGATGGAATTGTGGGAGCGCGGGTGGAAATACGTTTTCGATGCGCTGGAGCCGCTGGGGGAGGCGGACTTGACGCGCACGGTGACGATTCGAACCGAACCGCACTCCGTAATGCAGGCCATTAACCGGCAGATGGCGCACTACGCCCATCATGTGGGACAAATCGTAATCTTGGCCAAGCACTTGACGGCAAAAGCTACCGGAAAGTGGGATTCCCTGAGCGTGCCGCGCGGCAAATCGGCAGCCTTCACCGCCGATCTCGCCGCGGGACGCAAGTCCCAGCGCTGAATGCTCGACAGTGAGACGATATCCACAGGCTCAGTTTCCTCCGCGCCTGAAATTCAGCTACTATTTTTTGATCCATGAAAACTCTGTTCGAGATGGAGCCGCTCGAAGAGAGCGGGCTCAAGCTGAACGATGCGCAGCGGCGCGCTATCCTGCACGGCGAAGGGCCGCTGCTGGTCATCGCGGGCGCGGGCACGGGAAAGACGCGCGTCATTACGGAGCGCATCCGGCATCTCCTGCATTCGAATCCAAATCTCTCCGGCGAAAATATCCTCGGGCTGACGTTCACGAAAAGAGCTGCTGGCGAAATGAAAGCGCGAGTCGTTAAAACCGCGGGCGAGCGCGGAAAAGCCGTAACGCTCGCGACGTTTCACTCCTTCTGCGAGACGCTGCTGAAAGATACCGACCCTCAGCGCGTGCTGCTGGGCAAGGAGGATCATTGGATCCTGTTGCGGCGGAATCTTGGCCGACTGAAGCTCGACAAATACCGGCGGCTCGCGGAGCCCGGTGAATTCTTGAATGATTTCGTGGAATTCTTTTCGCGCTGTCAGGACGAACTGGTCTCCGCGGAAGGTTATCAGCAGTATGCCGACCTGCTGGCGAGCGAACTCGAACAAGAGCGGGCAGCATTGGATGCGGACACGCTTGCCGAGCGCGAAGAGGCCGTTGCGCGCGAGCAGGAGATTGCGCGTGCGTACCGCGCCAGCGATGAACTGCTGCGCGAAAAGAAGCGCGTCTCTCTTGGATCTTTGATCACAGGCGCAGTGGCGCTACTGGAGGCGGATACGGCGCTGCGGGAATCGCTGCAGCAGCGCTATCGCTACATCCTCGTAGATGAATTTCAGGACACCAACATCGCGCAACTGCGGCTGCTCAAGTTGCTGGCGGGCGAATCGCGAAACATTTTCGCCGTTGGCGATAATGACCAGGCCATTTACCGTTTTCGCGGCGCTTCTTTCGCGAGCTTTCAGCTTTTCCTCGAGAAGTTCGCGGCGTGGAAGCCCGCCGACGACTCCGGGAAATTCCGCGTCAGCCTGACTGAAAATTACCGTTCGACGCCGAACATTCTGCGCGTGGCCACGCAAGTGATCGGGCAGAACACCGTGAGCGCCGACTTTCCCAAGAAACTTCTGAGCGCCAGCCGGCCCGAAGGCGAAAAGATGCGAATCGTGGAGTTGGGAAGCAAGGAAGAAGAAGCGCGGTGGGTGGTGGGCGAGCTGCAGCGCCTTCATGCCGCTGGCCGCCGCTGGATGGACTTCGCCATTTTGTACCGGCAGCACGCTCACCGCGACGAGTTGGTCGCCGAACTTTCCACACGAAAAATTCCTTTTGTCATCAGCCGGCTTTCCATCCTGGACCATCCGCTGGTGAAAGACGTGCTCGCGTATCTGCGCTTGATTGCAAGGCCGTTTGATGACATTGCCTGCGCGCGAGCGCTTTCGGCGCCCGCGTGGAATTTGCAGCCGAAAGATTTGGTCCGGCTGGCCGAGCGCGCCGCGAAGAAGCGCGGCACGGCGCTCTACGACCCCCTGCAAGCGCCGCAATCGGAGCTGCCATTTGATGGATCGAAGACCGGGATTAAGGAGCTGTTCGAGTTCCTCGCTGGGCAGCGCAAAACCATGCGACGGCGCACGGCGCAGCAACTTCTGGCGGATCTGCTCGAATGGCTGGAAGTGCCGCAGCGGGCAAGCGAGCAGGACTACAAATATGTCGCGCGCCTGACCGAGTTCGCCAAGGAGTGGGAACCGAAGAGCGATACGCGCCGCCTTACGGAGTTCATCGAGTATCTGGACTATTACGAACAGGCGGGAGGAGCCATCTGCCTGGAAGACGACGCACCGGCGGACGCGGTTAAGCTCATGACCGTCCACGGCGCGAAGGGATTGGAGTTTCCCCACGTTTTCGTGCTGCGCGTGAACAACAAGAAATTCCCCGCGACCGAACGCCCGCGCGTGTTCGAATTCCCCGCGCGCCTGATGAAGGAAGGCGAACCGGCCGAGCAGTTCCACATTCAGGAAGAGCGCCGCCTTTTTTACGTCGCCCTGACCCGCGCGCAAGAGCGGTTGACCATAACTACGCTGACCGAACCGAAGGGCAAAGTTCCCGTGTTCATCGAAGACATTTTGATGGATCCGGCGGTGCGGCGCCGGGACGTGCGGCAAATGATGCCGAAACTGCCACCCGCACGCGATACCGTCGGCAGTAAAGATGGTTTCGCCGCAGCGACCGGAGACCTTTTCTCCGCAACTTCGGGACCGGCAAAAATATTTTCGCGCATCGCCGCGTGGGCGGAAACCTTTCATCCCACCCCGCCGGAGCCGTTAACCCTCAGCCCTTCTACGGTGAACGGTTACCGGACCTGCCCGCAGCAATATCTGTTCGGCTACCTGTGGTCGCTTCGAGAAGGCCCCAGGGCTGCGCTGAGCTTCGGCAGCATCATGCACAACACGATCAAACGGTTCCTCGGCGAGCTGCGCAAAGGAAACCAGCTGCCGTTTGAAGAAGTCCAGCGGATTTTCGAAATGGAATGGCGCTCCGTGGGTTTCGAAGACGAATATCAGGAAGAAGAATTCAAGAAGGACGGCAATGAGCAGTTGCGCGCGTTTCACGAAGCCACGATGGCCGCGCCGCCGCAGGTTTGCGAACAGGAAAGGCGGTTCGAATTGCCTCTGGAGAACAACGTCATCATCACCGGCCGAATGGACCAGGTGAATTCGCTCGGCCGCAACGACGTGGAAATTGTGGATTACAAGACCGGCCGGCCGAAGAAGGAGTCACTGGCGAAAAAAGACTTGCAGCTCAGCCTTTATGCGCTGGCAGCAAAAGAAGTTTTTGAATGGAACCCAGTGCGGCTGGTCTTCCACTACTTGCAGACCAATCAAGTTCAAGTCACCACGCGCGATTCGAAACAGCTTGCCGAGGCGCAAGCCATCGTGCAGGAAGCCGCCGCGGACATTCGCGCGGGAGAATTCCCTCCCCGGCCCATGCCGTCTGTCTGCCGAAGCTGCGCCTACAAACCTATTTGCCCGGCGCACGAAGAGGAGTTGAGCGGATGAAGAAAACTCCATGACAAAACTCTTTAAAGGAAATGCTTGGGTGGTCGTGAGGCCTCTGCTCTTTGCCCTTTGTGTTGTGTTTGCCTTTGCGTTTGGCGGTGCGGGCGCGCCGCAGCCTGCCTGGCAGCCATCGCCAGGACATACGCAAATCCCGATTGGCCTGGGGCGGCGCCTGACTGGCAGTCTGTGGCGGGGCCGGAAGCGAGCCACTGGTGGCCAACAGGCCCTGGTGGGCCTTGCGGATTTGCCACGTATCAGGTCACGCGGCCGACCATGACGGTCTATTCGCCAGACGGAAAAAATACGGGCGCCGCGATGGGTGGTATTTCCTGGCGGGGGCTACCTGGATCTTGCTATCGATCTGGAAGGCCCAGAGTCTGTGACCGGCTCACCGCTAGACCGTGAAGGCCTTGAAGGCGCTCAAAGCCTAAGGCACCAGGTTGGTCAAACCTCAGTTCGCCGGAATCGAAGGCCACTGCTAGGTGAACAGAGCCGGCTGTGCCGATCCATCCTCGGGGTCGCGGAAGTTGCTCAGACCGACGCCCACGAGGCGAAACCTTTGACCTGGGTCCAGGCCAACACGATCTCGGAGCGATAGGGCGATGCAAACCAATTCCGCGCAAGAAGCGGGAGAAGAAGGAGGCGTATGGCTGCGCGTGAGAATCTTGAAATCACTGGTCTTCAGTTTGAGCACCACCGTGCGAGCGATTCGTGATTCCTTGCGCGATGCGGCCCAAGCATGTTGTGCAAGTTTGCGGATCATCGGCTCCGTCTCGGTCAGTAGCACATCCCGTTCAAACGTGTCCTCGGCCGAAATGGATTGCGTTGGCCTGTCGGGTATCACTTCGCTTTCGTCGATTCCTCGGGCCCGCTCATACAGGCGCACGCCATAGCGGCCGAAGTGGCTTTTGAGTGTTGCCAAGTCCACCTTTCGAAGATCCGCCACGGTTGGTACATCGAGGCGCTTGGGGGCTTGTTGGAAGAGAGATTCCTCGCTGCGCTCGGAATGAAAGTGACGGGTGGCCCTTAACAAGCTCTTCAGCCTTTCCTCCATCACCTTGCCTACTCCAGGCAAACAACTCACCGGCAACGGTAACAAAAAGGAATCCACTTCTTCCGGTTGTATGACAAAGAGTCCATCCGGTTTGCGCCAGTCCGAAGCGATCTTGGCGAGAAATTTGTTTGGCGCTACGCCTACCGACGCCGTCAAATGAAGCTCCGTCCGAATCTGTCCGCGAATCGTGCGCGCTACCTGCGTGGCGGTAGGCAGTCCGGTCTTGTTTTCTGTGACGTCGAGGTACGCTTCGTCAAGCGACAACGGCTCGATCAGATCGGTATGGCGCCGGAAGATTTCGCGCGCCTGACGCGACACGTTTCGGTAGCGGGGGAAATCCGGAGGCAGGAACACCGCATTGGGACAGAGACGTTCTGCTCGAACAGCCGGCATCGCCGAACGCACGCCAAACTGTCGTGCTTCGTAGGAGGCGGCGCAAACGACAGAGCGATTCCCGCGCCACGCGACGATAACGGGCTTGCCCCGCAGTTGCGGATCGTCGCGCTGCTCGACGGACGCATAAAACGCGTCCATGTCGATATGAATGATCTTGCCCCCAGTCGATCCTGTCGTTTCGCTCATCAGCCACCATCTTATTCCACGGCCCGGGCCAGCGTAATGCTCCTGGCGGCATAGGCTTCGCTAGAGGTGTTTATCTCAGATAGCCACCCTAGTCGCCGTCACCAAGAGCTTGTTGGGCGATTTACGTTCGCCAGAATTCTTATGTTACAAAGGCGTCGGCGATTGGCCAGACGTCGATGGCCTTGGGGATGATTCTCTGTTTTGCTAAAGAGCGGACTGCAAAGAGGAATACGAGCGCGCCGGGAGTCGTAGCGGAGCCCTGAAGCCTTTGGTTGTGGGCAACTCGCTCATCGCACAAAAAGGCGCCCCGATCGTCTCGGAGCGCCTTGCTGAACTGAAGCTTGATGAATTCAAAATCCTGATCGGCTCTACTTCCCTTTCTTCTCGCCCTTCTTGCCGCCTTTCTGGCCTTTTTTCTTCATGTCTATCTCCTTCAAGGCTGAAGCGGACAACCGGCGCAATGGCCAGCCTGCCCGCTTTCAATTCCCATATACGAGCGGTCCGCGCAAGAGTCAAGACTTTTTTTCCTCCAACCGTACGCATTTTAACCCGTAAGCAGCTTCTCCCGGCCGTAACTTGAGTATTCCTTGCGCATCCCATCTGGCGCAGACGGGACGGACAGTTTAAGATTGCGCCCTCAGTCGCGGGGGGAATCTGTTGCGGGGAGGCTTAAGATGACGACAAACCCGGCTCAAGTACAAGAAATGCCGGTCAACTTCGCTGGCCAGTCCAGTGCGGCAAGCGGCTTGGCAGTGGTTCGCATGACCATCGGCGCCATGTTCGTGTCGGTCTTCTTCGAGAATCTGGGGAAAGGCGCCTACACACCGGCCGGCTACGCCGGGGTAATCAATTACTACATCAAGGGAAGCCACTCTCCGGCGGCATGGAAGTGGGTCTTGGGATTCATGGCCAGCCATGCGGCCATGGCGGCTCCCACGCAGGCGGCGACGGAAATCTCGCTGGGGATCCTGCTGGTCATTGGTCTGCTTACGCGTCCAGCCGCGTTTGTCGCATTCCTGTTCCTCGGCAGCCTTTGGGTCTCGGAATGGGGCACTTCATGGATTTGGGAACTACTGGTTCCCGTTCTCGCATCGCTCGGACTCGCGGTGGGACGCGCAGGTCGAGCCTGGGGCATCGACGCGCTGCTTGCACGGCGGAGCCCCTCGTCCCCGTGGTGGTGATGAGCGAACCTGCGTGCGAGTTTCGGTCATCATTCCTACCCATAACGAAGCGCAGGCCATTGGCCGGGTGCTTGCCGATCTGCCTTCCAATCTCGTCAATGAGGTCATCGTAGTCGACAGCAATTCGGCCGACGGAACGCCCGATCTCGCCCGAAGCATGGGGGCGCAAGTCATCCAGGAGCCTCGCCGAGGATACGGGCGCGCTTGTTTGACGGGCCTCGCGAATACGCAAAACCCGGATGTAGTCGTTTTTCTTGACGGAGACTACAGCGACCGCCCTTCGGAGTTGCCGATGATCTTAGCCCCGATCATCGAGGGGCGCGCAGACATTACGCTCGGTTCGCGCCTCGGCGGCAAAAGCAACCCCGGTGCGCTGCCGTGGCACCAATCGTTCGGCAATCGCCTCGCCGCCGGCCTGATCAGCCTTTTGTACGGCGTGCAGATCAGTGACCTCGGTCCGTTTCGCGCGGCCCGCGCAGATGTGCTGCACGACCTGGCCCTGGAAGAGGCTACCTACGGCTGGGCGGTGGAAATGATCGTGAAAGGGGCCATCGCGGGATTTCGCATCGTGGAAGTCCCTGTGAGCTACTACCCGCGCATCGGAAAGTCCAAAATTGGCGGCACGGTGAAGGGGACGGTGGGAGCAACATGGTTCATCCTGAGCCGGATCGTGCGCTATTATTTTCGCCGTCGAAGGGCGGGCACGCCGCGACCGGCGTAAGGTCCGACAGATTGATCTCACATGGAATTCTCCGGCCAGACCACTGAGTGTCTCTCTTCCCCAATGCGCACGTTGGTTATTATGGCGAAAGCCCCAAAGCCGGGCATGGTCAAGACCCGCCTCACGGAGAACCTTCCTTCTCCCGCGGTGACAGCCCTTTATCTCTGCCTGCTAGAGGACACCCTCGCTTTGGCAAAGTCATTGACGAGCGTGGAAGTCGCGGTGATGTGCCCTGAGCCGGATCATGACGAATTGGCGCGCCTGTTAGGCAATAGCGCGCCGGTCGTGGCGCAAAAAGGCGAAGGTCTCGCCGCGGGACTCACCTCGGTTTTTCGACACTTTGCTGCCGCCGGGCAGCGGCACGTCATCGCCTTCAATAGCGACAGTCCACACCTTGCGCCGTCTGTTCTGAACAGCGCGTTCCAAATACTCGCCACGCACGACGTAGTAGTCGGGCCAACCTACGATGGAGGCTACTATCTGGTTGGCGCCAAGGCCGCTCACGCGTCGCTCTTCGAAGGCGCTAGTATGGGAACAAGGAGCGCGCTTGACAGATTGCTGACGCGCATTAAGGTCCTTGAACTTACAGCGGGCTGCACCGAACCCATCTACGACATCGACGTCGCGAACGATTTGATTCTGCTGGCCCAAGAGCTGCGGCTCGCTCCAGCGAAGGCGCCAAGAACGGCAGCCTGGTTCGGCCAATGGCAGCAAGAAGTCGCGCAACTTGGTCATTGCTAGGGAAGGCCTGTGAAACTCACACCCTCGCACAGGCTCTACGGACTTGGCGCCATCTTGCTCGTGTCGCTGACGATCTGCTCGCGCAACTTCAGCCGCACGGGTGAACCGTCATTCATTATTCCCCTTGCCGTTGCTGGCGTCGCGTATCTCCTGGCCATCCGCGATCTCCGGTTCACGCCAACATTTCCGAAGCGCGTCATCGTCTTCGGTCTCGCCCTGTCTGCTCTGTGGCATCTTCAATTCCTGCGCATGCCACCGGGTCTAGATGACGACGTTCATCGATATCTTTGGGACGGCCGCGTGCAGCGCCTCGGCTATAACCCTTATATTCTGGTTCCGAGCGATCCGGCCCTCGCCAGCTTGCACACATCGGAGACGCGGACGCTGAATAATCCGGAGGTACCGAGCCCCTATCCGCCGGCGGCACAGCTATTCTTTCGCGCCGTAACCGCGATTCACGAGTCTATATCTGCGCTAAAGGTAGCCTTTGTAATTTGCCATTTCGGGATTGTGTTTGTGTTGCTCGATCTCTTGCGGTGCACCGGGCAGGGAGAGCACTGGGTTCTGGCTTATGCCTGGCACCCACTGCTGGCGACCGAAGTGGCGGGCAGCGGTCACGTCGATATTGTCGGCGTGCTCTTGCTGCTGGTGTCCGCGTCAGCGCTTGTGAGGCGCTGGCGTGCCGTTGCGGCCGTATCCTTTGTGCTGGCCGCTGCCGTGAAATTGCTCCCCATCGTAGTGCTGCCACTCTACTGGAAGCGGGTTCGCCTGCGCGACGGTGTGCCGGCCGCAGTTGTCCTCGGACTTCTCTATGTACCGTTTCTCAACCACGGCCGCATTCCCTTCGGTTCGCTCGCCAGCTACGTGCAGCGGTTCCGCTTTAATGATCCCGTTTTTGCAACGCTGGAGCGAGTGGCGGCTCCCCAGGTTGTGGTTGGGCTTGCAGTGCTTGTCGGCTTGCTTACCGCGATGTGGATGAGAAGAAAGTCCGCCGAAGGGTCTTCGGACAGTTTTGCCTGGCCAATGACAGCATCGCTTTTATGTGCACCGGTTGTTTATCCATGGTACATGCTGTGGCTGCTGCCCTTCCTTCGGTCGGCCTCAACGTTGCCGGTCACGATCTGGACATTAAGCATTATTCCCACCTATTATGTCTGGCATCTGCGCACGCTTGGACGGCCGTGGTTGGTTCCTGACTGGATTATGGTGCTGGAATACGGGTCGGTGGCAGTAGCTGCTGCGATTATCGCTTTTCTTCGGTTCGGCCGATCAGCCACCCTCCCGTGCTCAGCGGGCCGGGTAAAGTAAAGCCAACCGCACCAGTCGCGATTTTTTGTATCCACGGGCGTTTGTGCGTCATCCAACACGCATTCATTTCTTCACCGAGGAGGACCATCCATGAAACAGCCAGGCCGGTCGACGACGATCCTATTCCTAATTTTTGTGTTGCTGATCCTTGCTGCAACTTCCCAGGCGCAGACGCGCCCACCCATTGTCGAACAGCTTGCCAAAGCCTATGGCCTGGATTCGTTTGGGCAAATTGATGCGATCCGCTATACCTTTAACATAGCTCTCCCCGCTTTGAATCTGAATCTCTCCCGTTCCTGGGTTTGGGAACCCAAGACTGGCAAAGTCTCGTACGAGGGAAAAGATAAGGATGGCAAGCCGGTCAAGGCGACTTATGTCCGGTCTGAGATCAACAGCTCGCCTGCCAACGTGAAGGACGAAATTGAGCCGGCTTTCGTCAATGACAATTATTGGCTGGTCTTCCCTTTGCATGTTTACTGGGACACGAGCGCCGTTGTGACGGACAAGCCTATGCAAAAACTGCCGCTGGGGAAGGGTTCGGCGAAGCTGGTGTCGGTGAAATATCCTCCGGAGGTTGGCGGCTACACGCCGGGAGATACTTGGGATCTTTACGTCGGGTCCGATGGGCGAGTCAAGGAATTCATCTATCATCGGGGCGGACCCAAGAAGCCGAGCAACGTCACAACAACTTGGGCGGGCTACAAGAAAGTTGGTCCCCTTCTCATCTCAACCGACCATCGCGGGACGGCGGACGGCAAGCCGTGCCGAATTTTCTTTTCGAATGTGTCCTTCAAACTCTCGGGGTCGGACACTTGGACGGACGCGCAATAGGAAACGCGCGGCTCACCGCGTCCGGCTCTTTGCCTGCAATTGACGTCGATCTTCAGGACTCCGACTCTCGCGCAATAACGATCGTGGTGCAGGAGCTTCCGAGTTTGGGCAGATCGCGATTTGCGGCCATGCGGATCTCGAGCCGCGGGCGCTCCCGCCGAATGATCGGACAATAAAAATCCGGCTGCGACAACGCTCCTTGCAGGCGCCGTCGTCCGGCGCACCCTCCATGACACGCGTCGCGAAACTCGCAGGTCTGGCACGCTTCTGGAAGCGTGCGGGCCCGCTCAAACGGCGCAGAGTTCACAATCTCGGCCCCTGCCGAAACCAAGTGCGAGAGCGGCTCTCCGGAGCCGGGCCAATAAACGCAAGGCTGCGTTGTGGCGCGGGGCGTAACTCGCACCGTGCTGACGCCACATCCTCCTTCGAGTGGCGGCAGGCCGGCCATCGCCCGCACCAACGGCTCGCCGATGGCGATCACATCGGTCCTCTCAAAAAGTCGCCGAAAGCCTTGCCAGTATTCTTCGTAGGTGAGTGCGTAGAGATCGGACCGCACTGCCTGATAGACGTTCACACGCAGGGGAGCGCCAAACCGTTTCGCAACTCGTGCGACATCCGCCAGCCGCAGGTAGTTTGACTTCATCATGACGGCGATAATCGTCACGGGCACGCCCAGGCGCACACAACGCGCGGCCTGTTGCTGAATCAGTTCCCAGTTCCCTTGGCCGCGTTGGGCATCCTGTTCCGCCTGGGTTGGATAATCGAGAGAGAACTCGATGTCGTGGAAAGCGCGCAAATCATCGTCTTTCAGAACGGCGACGCTGTGGCCGTTGGAGGTGATGGTGAGTTTCACCGGTCGCGTGCGCAGGTAAGCCAATATAGTCTTGTAGTGCGGATGCATTCCGTTCTCGCCCGTTCCCAGATTCACGGAGCGGACCGGAAGGCATTCCATCACCGACTTGACCTGTTCGAACGAGAGGCGGTCCGCGCGAGTGGGATCGCGGTAGCAGAAGGCGCACTTAAGGTTGCACTCGTTGGTCAGCCCGAGCCCGAGCGAAATGCCGGTACCCGGGCGGGGGGCGCTGCCTCTTCCCAGAATTGGTTTTGGTTGAGCGGACACGCGTGGAGTATACCACTGCGCAACTGTCGACCTTCTCCCGCGATGATCAAAGCGGGGTGCCGCACCGTTCGGGTGTTAGGGTGCGGGTTTTTCTTCATGGTTGAGTTCCCGAAAAGCACGCGCAATTGCTTCAAGCGCATGCACGGGTTGTTCAGTCGTTGCCGCGCTAAGCCGGAATAATAACCCTCGCGCGTGAGAATGGTCAGGTCTTCGCGCTTTGTGCGCACTTCAATCGAATGAGAGTTGCGCGAAATCTTAGCGGTGCCGCAAGCGTCACGACGCAGCGGAGCGGACCTGTTCCAAAGTCGGCTTGAGGAAAGCGTCGTGATCCACCGCGCCGGTCCTCTGCTTCGCGGCCCCGCTTGCGGTAACAAATCTCACGCCGCTCCCTCCGTTCCAGCATGTGCTGGCCCTGAGGACGATGACTGTAAACTGTCGACTTTCTTGTTCCAGCGCCTTGGTGGACTGCGCCTGGATGATGTTGAGTGGACCGTTGAGTGGACACGCGCGGCGGCTACCGCGCTAACCCCGAGTAATACCCCTCGCGCGTAAGAATGGTCAGCCCCTGGCGCTTCACGCGCACTTCAATCGAATGATACTCCGCGCCGCGGTCCGTGCCCGTGGGTGTATATGCCAGGGTGTACTGGTTCCGCGCTTCTTCGGTCACGCGCGAGTACAGTTCTTCCATGTCCTGCCGCTTCAGGCCGTAGTACACGTCTCCGCCCGAATCCTTGGCATATTTGGCCAGCCGCTCAAACCTGCGGTTGAAGTACGCGCTCCCCACTCCCACGCCATACACCGCGATCTCGTAGCGCAGCAGGTCCCTGATCACCGTGTCGTACTTGTTCGCATTGACCTTGGGATTGTTCACCCCGTCCGAAATCAGCAAAATGATTTTCCGCCGCTTGCGCTCCGGGTCGCGGTCCTTGAGCAACTGCGCCGCGGAGTAAACCGCATCATCCAGCGCCTTGGTGGACTGCGCCTGGATGTGGAGCGTCGTTTCCGGGATTTTCGGCGCATCGCCCGTGGCCGAGTGGCCGTTAATGGTCGGCGTATCGTTCACCGAACCCGCCGGCCCCGCGTCTGGCTGTTCATCCAGCCGCGTGCGCTTCAATTCCGTCAGCAGCTTGTCCTGGTCGCTGATGAACCCGTGTCCCTCATGCACATCCTGGTCGAAGCGGCAGACAAGCGCTTCGTCGCTGGCGCTCAACCCCGCAACGATGGAATCGAGACTGTCCCCCACCTGGCGCGCGTTTTTCCGGTTCAGGTCGTTGTCGATCAGCAGGACCATCGAGAGAGGAACTGCGTCCGCGCTGAAATAAACAATCTTTTGTTCGACGTTGTCTTCCAGGATGCGGAATTCGTCCTTGCGCAGGTCTGGGACGAGGCGGCCGGAACCGTCCTTCACCGTGACCGGAACGATCACCTGATTCACCTGCACGCGCAGTCCCGGCGACTGCTGAGGCGGTTGCGGCGCCGGCTTTTGCGCTTCGGCGGGCGGCGCTGAAGTTTGCTGCGGCGTGCGCGCGCCGAGCGGCGCCAGGGCCACGACGAGCAGGGCCACTCCAAGCAAAAGCGCGCATTGTCGCAGTCTTTTATTCATCCCCTGTCCAAACTTCGTGGTGAATTTTCCCGCACAGTCAGTTTGATGCGCGCACATCCATTAAGGCTCTAGGTGGCATCCAATGGGAACGTGGCGACGACCCGCGCGCGTTTAGCGGGGCAATTTTTATAGCAAGGAAAGTATACATGCGTTCGATAACCAAAGTTGTGACGCCTTGTTTCGCAGCGTGGGTTGCATGCGCGCTGGCGGCTCCCGGATGGCCGCAGGACCCGGCCCAGCAGCCCAGCCAACCGTCCAGGCAGCAAAACGACCAGCAAGTTCCCACCATCAAAACCGAAGTTGGCCTGGTCAACGTTTTCGCCACCGTGCGCGACAAAAACAAACACATCATCCCCACGCTCAAAAAGGAAGACTTCCGGATTTTTGAAAACGATCAGGAGCAGAAGATTGCCTTTTTCACGGCCGAAAAAACGCTTCCGGTCACGCTTGGGCTGCTGATTGACACCAGCGGCAGCGAACAAAATCGCCTGCCCGCCGAGCAGGAAGCGGCCACGCGCTTCCTGAACCGCGTTCTGCGCAAGGGCGACGAAGCCATGGTGATTTCTTTCGACGTCGACGTGGACCTTCTCTCCGATTTCACCGAAGATCGCGCGCAACTCGACCGGGCCATTCGAAGCGCCCGCATCAACGCTCCGATGGTGTCCATGACCAACCCGGGTCCTTTGCCGCCGGAATCGCGCACTCGCGGTTTGCGCGGTACCGCTTTTTACGACGCGATTTGGGTTGCTTGCGGAGAAAAATTGGCCACCGAAGCCGGCCGCAAAGCGCTCGTAATCATCACCGACGCCGACGACCAAGGCAGTAGAGTCCGAGTGGAAGAAGCCATCGAAGCCGCGCAGCGTTCCAACACCGTGGTGCACATTTTGCTGGTGCACGATCCCGGCTACGGCTGGCGCCCCGACGTCGCGCACAAAATTGCCGACGCCACCGGCGGCCGGGTCATCGAAGTTTCTTCCGAGAAGCACCTCCAAGAGGCTTTTGATCAGATCTCCGAAGAACTTCGGTTTGAATATACGATTGGATATTATCCGACAAATTCTGTGCGCGACGGCACGTTCCGCAAGATCAAAGTGGAAACCACGGACAAAGATTTGAAGGTGCTCGCCCGCAAAGGCTACTACACCCCTAAGGATGGGCCAGCTTAATGCAGTTTCACAAAGGCCGCAAAGGAAATTACGCGCCAAAGGACCAAAACTCATCCGGCGGTCAAGATTAGAGGGTTTCGAACTTCCTTCCACGTTAAGTTCCCCACGGCAAAGGAATCACTATGGACCTCGCGCGCCAGCGTGCGGCGCGCGGGACGGGTGTTAAGAAGCGAATTAAATCGGAGTGACTTCGCGGGCTTGAGAAGCGGCTTGCGCGAGATGATTTGGTTGCCGCCAGCCGTCAAAAAGGCCGGAAGAAATCCAATCGAACGCATTTGACCGCGATGGGGCGTGCGTTTACCATCGTCGTTCGACCTTGTTCAACGATTAGGACTCATGTCCATTTTGTGTTAGGCGCGATGTGTATGGCGCTCTGTGCCGCCAGGGCGGCGCATGCGACGCTGCAGGATTCACGTACGCGTTCATCCTAGGAACATCCTTTGAAATGCTGAACTGAAATGCTGAACGAAACCATCGGTCACTATCGCATTCTCCGCAAACTTGGGAGCGGCGGAATGGGCGTGGTGTATGAAGCCGAAGACACAAAACTCGGCCGGCGCGTAGCGCTGAAATTCCTGCCGGAAAGTTCCCGCCGTGATTCGCAAGCGCTGGAACGCTTCCTGCGCGAAGCGCGCGCGGCCTCCGCGCTGAATCACCCCGGCATCTGCACCATTCACGCGATCGAAGAAACCGGTGAGCTGAGGTTCATCGCCATGGAACTGCTCGAAGGGCCTACCCTCGACAAAGTGATTCGGCTCGGCAGCCTTCCGGTGCCGCGCGCGATTGAAATGGGGATTCAGCTTGCGGACGCGCTCGACGCCGCGCACAAAAAAGGAATCCTTCATCGCGACATCAAGCCTGCGAACATTTTTGCGACGGACCGCGGGCAGGTCAAAATTCTCGACTTCGGTCTCGCCAAGCTGCTGCCGGAAAATCACGCGTATGGCGACGGCGAAACCGTCGTTGAGGCGGAAACTTTGCTGCTCACCAGCCCGGGAACCGCTGTAGGCACGATCGCGTACATGTCGCCGGAACAAGCGCGCGGCGAAGAGCTCGACGCGCGCAGCGATTTGTTTTCTCTGGGCGCGGTCCTCTACCAGATGATGACGGGGAAACAGCCTTTCCCGGGCAACACCAGCGCGGTGGTGTTCGACAATATTTTGCATCATGCTCCGGTGGCTCCCGTCACGTTGAATCCCGAGATTCCTGCAGAGCTTGAGCGCATCCTGAACAAGGCGCTCGAAAAAGACCGCGACATGCGGTACCAGGTCGCGGCGGAACTGCGCGCGGATTTAAAACGCCTGCAGCGCGAGACGGATTCTGGACGCGCGGCGGCGTCTTCGCCAAGAGTTTCGGCAGCATCGCCAGCGGCAAGCGGCGTGGCGCAAGGGGCGGAGACAAAGCGCCTGATGCGCTCCGGCACGAACAAGAAAATCGCCGGGGTTTGCGGCGGGCTGGCGGAGCATTTCGGCATGGATGCCAGGCTGATGCGAATCCTTTGGGTATTCGCCTTCCTCGCACTGGGTGGTTTGAATTTGTTCCTGTATTTGATCCTGTGGATCGCGCTGCCGCTCGCGCCGGCGGGCGAGGAGACCACGCCAGCTCAGGTCAAGCGAAGCGGAAGCGGCTCTGTGCTCATCGAAGCGGCGAAGCAGAACAAGCTTGGGGCGGGAATCACTTTGATCATCGTGCCGATTGTGCTTGCGGCGGCGATATTCGGCATCTACTCCTTCTTGGAACGCACGCGGCACGTGCCTTTTGAGCATTTCTCCATCGAAAACCTGACGAACAACGGCCAAGTGGCGCTCGCGGCCATCTCACCGGATGGAAACTATCTTCTGAACGTCGTGGAGGAGAACGGATTGCAATCGCTGTGGCTGAGGCACATTCCCACGGCCAGCAACGCGCAAGTCGTCGCGCCAGCGGCGACCAGGTATGCCGGGCTGACGTTTTCGCCGGACGGATATTACATCTATTTTGTGCGGCGCGATGAACAAGAACACACCATAGCGCTGCTCTACCGCGCGCCGGTGCTGGGCGGTACGCCGCAAGCGCTGGTTCGCGACGTGGACAGTCCGGTGACGTTTTCGCCGGATGGCCAGCGCTTTGCGTACCTCCGCCAGCGGCACGATTCTCCGTTCTGGGACTTGCTGGTGGCGAACAAGGATGGTTCGCCGGATCGCGCGCTGTTCACCAGCGTTTCGATTGTGAGCGACGCGCACATTCCGGCGTGGTCTCCGGATGGAAAAATTATTGTCATTCCGGTGACGCAGCCTACCGCGGACACGTTTACGGGATTGCTCGTGGTGGATGCTGCTTCCGGCAAACGGCAAACCATAACGGTGCAGGACGCGCCGCTCTTTCTCTATCCCGCCTGGATGCCGGACTCATCCGGCTTGATTCTGTCTTCGTTGGCCATTCAGACGGGGCTGCTCAACCGGCAACTTTTGTTTCTGAGCTACCCGCAAGCACAAGTGCGTGAGTTGACCGCCGACACGAACAACTATGGCTCGCCGAGCGTGGCGTCTGATGGACGCACTCTGGTTGCGACGCAATCGCAGTTCCAGTTTGAAGTTTCGTTGGCCTCCGCGCAGTCGCCCGATGCTTTGCGTCCAGTCCAGCTCTCCTCGCACTTGCCGATTTGGCGGTGGAGCTGGACCCCGGATGGCCGTTTGGCATTTCCGCAGGGAGGCGACATCCGCATTCTGGACCCGAAAGGCGGAGAGAGGGTGATCTTTTCAGACAAGAGCCATCTTGCAGATCAGGTCGCCGTGTGCGCGAACGGACGCTATATTGTCTACCGGCAACTCGGGAAAGCCGGCAAGACAGCCGAGAATCTGTGGCGGATGGATTCGGACGGGAGCAATGCGACGCAACTTACCTTCGGCCAGAACGAAACCGACGTGCAGTGCGCCTCCGACGATAAGTGGGTCTATTACGTGGATGCCGCCGACAACTTTCTGCCCAAGCGGGTCCCCATCGGCGGCGGCACGCCGGAAACCGTATTTGAATCCGCCCTCCCCGGCCCCAACCTTTCACCTGACGGCAAGATTTACGTTACGCTGGAGGTGCGCGAGTCCGACCACAAGCTGATGATGAAATTCGTGTCCACGGCGGACAAGAAATCCTGGTATCACGACGTTGACCAGCGAGCTTCCTGGCCCTTCCGGTTTGCGGCGGACGGCCAGAACGTTGTTTACAACGTGCGCGAAAAAGGTGTGGACAATCTTTGGGTGCAGCCGCTGGACCGCTCGCCTTACCGCCAGCTCACGCATTTCACGTCGGAGAAAATCTCGCAGTTCGCTTTTTCTCCCGACGGCGTGCAACTCGCCATCCAGCGCGGGCATACGGAATCCGACGCCGTACTTTTGCGCGACGTTCCCCGCTAATGATTCTTAAGAGCTCAAAAGAGCCAAGCGCGTAAAGGTGTTCTCCGCTGACGTCGCCCCATGATGTACAATCGCTCCTCGTGAAATTTCCACAACTTGGCGCCGCAATCTTTTTCGTGCTTTTGAGCAGCGGAAACTTTGAGGCGCAATCCAATCCGCCCCAGAGCACGCCTCTTGCGTCAGTGCCAGCACAAGCAGCGTCCATCTACATCACGGCGGGCACCCTAAGGGCATACCGATCCGGGACCTTGCAGCTCCATCGTCAATTCGTTTTTGCCGTGCACAACGGAATCGAAAGGAATCGAGCCAGAATCGGTGTCCCATTTGGCCCACACCATTTGCACCATTTGCCGTCGATACTGATGGTAACCGCTGTTCCCGCATTGTCGTAAGCGTAGAGCATGTGCTTGTCCGCTGCCGGACCGCCCGGCACTGGGAAGGCAAGGGCTTCCGCGACTTTGCTCAACTGACCGACAGTGTCGTCGTGGCGCTGGCCATCTGCTTGGCCTGAGCGGCCTTTTGCTCGACGAGTTGCCGGTTGCCCTGGTCTTTGGCGGTTTGCGCCTCGCCGATGATGCTGCTGACCTGCTGGATCTTGTTTTCGTAATCCTTCGCGCCGTTGATGCAGCCCTGAAACTGCTCGGGAGTCATGGCGCCGCCCTGCTGGGTGACGCAGCAGGTCTTCAAGTGCAACGCGACGTTTTGGGAGGCCTCGGCCGGTTCTTGAACTTTCTCCCGGCCAACGAAGGGTTCGCCCTTCGCCTTGACGACGTCCAGGTTGCCTACCACTTTGGTAGCGGTTTGCTCGAAGATGCTGTCGCAACGCGGCCGGAAATGGTCGTAAACGAAATACGCGATGACTAACACGACGAGACTCAGGGCAAGGATAACCAGCGGTTTGTGTTTCTTCATGGCTCCCCCTCCTGGATTTCCACACATGGTCTCTGGATTCCAACCTCGGCGCTCGGCGCCGCCGCGGCAGTTACTTGGCCTCAGCGATGCGGACGGGCTTGTCGAGCTGGAAGGTCAGCACCGTCTCCGCCGACACTTTGATCGAGCCTCCCTTGGTCAAGATCTGCGTCAAAGCGCCGCCTCCCGCGCCGGCTCCGGCTCCGATTGCGGCGCCTTTTCCGCCTCCGGCAATGGCGCCGATAATCGCGCCGAGGGCCGCTCCACCGCCGGTCATTTCGGCGGTTCGCTTGTTGGCGCCAAACCCTTGTCTGCCTTTTTCTTGCAAGTCGCTCGTGCTAACGAGGTATTGCTGCCCCTCTACGGAAATCGACTGCAGGTCCAGCACAAGGTCGGAGGCGCCATGAAAGCGTCCTCCTTTGGAAGCCGAGCGGATGGCGATTTGAGCGTTCGAGCCACGCGGAATCACTACATCGCCGTTGGCGTCGAGAACATCGTCAGCGACTTCCGCCGCGTAGGTCTGGCCTTCGACCGCCGTGGCGGAGTTGATGGTCTCTTCGGTTCGCACGGAAACTTGCGTGCCAGCGGGCAGAACGTGGGTCTTGGTATGAATTTCGGCGCGCGTCGGATGATAGTGATGTTCGTGCACAGCGTCGGACGCCGCTCTTGCCGCCGACGTGCGCCCGATCCCGCTCGGCGTGGCTCCCGGTTGTGTGCCCGGCCCTTGTGCGGCCGCCGCGTCGTCATACTCGATGGATTTCACCTGCGTCATCGGGACCGTGTGCGTCGTGTTGTCGTCGCCGGCCAAGGTGATTTGCGCCGGCGACGTAGAGGTGACCGTGCCGGTGAGCGTGCCGCCATCTCGCATCAGAATGGTTGCATGTGGCCCGGAAGCCTGTTTATTCGCGCACGACGCGAGGAAGAAGAGAGCGCCGAGTGTGCCTGCAAAAATGCTTCGCCAACTGCTGGCACGCCGATTTTTTCGATTCGAATTGCACTCTCGTCCGCTGGAATTCCTTACAGCTGCGTGATTCATCATAACCTCCAACCAAGCCGTGTGGTTTTTGTTGAGGCTGGATCTCGCGCTAAATCTTATAGCAAAAATCGGGATTGTTTAGCTGGTGATTGCGCGCATTCTCAATCCGCTCGAAGTTTGCTCGCCTCCTTGGAAGACTCTGTGCCTCAGCTTCAGTGCCCTTGCGTTAGGCAGGTCCTGATCAACTACCTGCCCCTGAACTTTTGACTCCTCAGGTCTTCCTTCTTGTCAAAGCCAGGCCGCGAACCGCCGGGCTCAGCTTCCCCGCGGCAAGCGTCGTCAGCCGCGAACTGGTCAACGCCGCCATCGAAGAGGCAAAAGTAAGCCCTGTCTCTCGGCTCCGATGAAGGTGTTGATTGACCAGTGTTGCGCCCAAGGCGCCCTGCCTGAGCTTCAGCCCTCGATAAGATGCAACCCGGTGAGATGATTGAACTTGGGGATACTGCCTAGAACGGGCTGGTGCGCTTGGGGCGCGTTTTGGGAAGCTGTTTGCGCGGAACCATTTCGTCGCGGTTGGCGGTGAAATACACGAACGAAGCCACAATCACCACCATCTGCTTCAAGTCGGGCTCCTGGATGCGTTCGTACACGTCCATGTTGGAGTGGTGCGTGCGGGTCTCGTAATCCAGAGGATCTTGGATGAATTGAAATCCCGGCAAGCCCACGGCATCGAAGCAAAGATGATCGGTTCCGCCGGTGTTGCGAATGGTGAGCGTGGTCATGCCGAGATTGTGGAAGGGCTCCATCCACTGCGAGAAGAGCGGCGCGATGGCTTCGTTGCCCTGAAGATAGATGCCGCGGATTTTCCCTGTGCCGTTGTCCACGTTGTAGTACGCATCGAACTTGGCGTGCTCGGGAAGGATTTTGATTTTTTCAGTGGTGGCTGTGTCGGGCTCCCAGCCTGCAAAATGCTGTTTCACGTAGGCGCGTGACCCGAGCAATCCCTGTTCTTCGCCGGTCCACAGGCCGATGCGCACGGTGCGGCGAAGCTTTACGCCGGTGGTTTTGAGGATGCGCATTGCTTCCAGCATCACACCCGATCCAGCGGCGTTATCCGTGGCGCCGGTTCCCGCGTGCCAGGAATCAAAGTGCCCGCCGATCATGACGATTTCATCGGCTTTGGATTTGTCAGCGCCGGGAATTTCGCCGATGATGTTGAAGGAATTCAGGTCCTCTTCGTAGAACTTGTTCTGGATGTCCGCTTGCAATGTGACCGGGACTTTTTTCTCCAGCATGCGCACGATGCGGCCATAATTTTCATTGGCCACGGCCACGCGCGTCGGTGCGGGCGGATCGTTGGGATCACGTCCGCCGCCCGACTGCGCCCAAACGGTTCCGTCGTCGCCGCTCGAAGGCTCAACCCACGCGGCAACGCCTTCTTCAACAAGAAACTTCTGAACTTTTTGGTTGAGCTCGCGTTGGGCGAGAAACCGGGCGAAGCGGTCCTCGGCGCGCGCGGTCGGCACCGGTTGCGTGGACTCCTCAGTGAGCTCCGCGTCCGTTAACCGATGGAACTGCGCTTCGGTGCGCGATGGAATTTCCGGCGGCTGCGCGGTCAGGACAAATTTTGCTTTGAGTTTGCCGCGATATTTTTCGATGTCCTCCTCTTTTTGAATGGGCGCCCACACGACTTCTGCATTGACGACGCCATTCGTGCCCGGCGTCCACGCTTTGGCGTAGGCGATCAGCGGAAAGGACCGCGGCGAAATGGCCTGGAGAGAGAAACGTTCGTTGGACCAGCCCTTGCCAAAAGGCCCCCACGGCTCGAGGTGCACGTTGGCAAGCTGCCATTCCTTCATTTTGCTCATGGTCCAGTCGGCGGCCTGCTTGATGTTCGGCGAATTGGTGAGCCGCGGGCCGTAAACGTCCGTGAGATAGCTCATAGTGTCCATGACTTGCGAATGATTGAAGCCTTCATCTTTGATTTGCTGGACGGCGTTCAGGTCCGCCGCCGTCGGCGCTTGCGCGCGCAGCGGAACTTCCGTTACGAGGGGCGCCGCGACCGAAGCCACGAGGAACAAGAGAATCAGTAAGGCATTGCGATGTTTTCGCACCCTCGCCTCCAGGGCTTTGTTCTGTCGTGCTTGATGGAAAGTGACCCGGCCCACGGGCAGTTCAGGCTACCAGGTGAGACGGCCCAACCTCGGTTTACGTTTCCGGCTTTTTCGGTTCAGTCGAAAAAACGAACGGGCGCCTGTTGGATGGCGAGGACTTGTCCGTGGATTGCAACGTCTCTGGCTTCTGTGCCCCGGCTGATGCCAAAGGAGAATGAGAACCCAAGACTGAGGGAATGCCAAGCGAAACTGCCAAAATTCTCCCCATGGCACACCTTGTCCACAGGTTGTTAGGGACAAAGATCGAGGAAAGGAGCAAACGTCCCACGTCCGGCACGTCGCGGCGAGAGCCGATAAGCGCAGAACAGCTTGGTGTCCGCTCATGAAAATTCACGGCTGCAAGGTTCCTTGCGGCGAGCCCTGCTGGCCGGCCGAACCGGGCGTTGACGGAGCGTTTGAATCGCGATTCGCGCGGGCAAAATATCCCCGCCGCGCGCGCACCTGGTAGCCCTTGTGATCCGGCACTTCGACGCGAATTGGGTGATAACGGCCGTCGAGGACGTAGTTCGCGGGCTGATAAGCGATGGAATACTGATTGCGAAGCTCGTCGCCGATGTCTTGAAACGACTGGTCGAGATCGTCGACGTGATACGGGAAAAACGCGCGGCCGCCGGTTTCATACGCGAGGTCTTGAAGAATCTTGTCTCCATCAGTGAGGTGGTATTTGCGGTCGCTGGTTTTGTTTGGATTTGTTTCTTCGAGGGAGACCCATTGCGTGCTGGTGCTGATGGTGTAGATGACCACGCTGGTGCGCTGCGCCAGTTCGATGGCCTCGGCGCGCGTGTGCGTGGACAAATTGTCTTCGCCGTCGCTGATGAGAATCATCACGCGGCGAACGATGTCGGGCTGGTCACCGGGAGGGCGAGGCGGATGGTTCAACTGTTTCAAACAAGCTTCATAAATGGCATCGTAAATGGCGGTGCCGCCCCCGGCGCGCGTGCCTATAATCTGGTCCCGCAGCGCTCCGGTATCGCTGGTGAAGGGCTGAAGGATCTGGGGCTCGTCGTCGAAGGTCATGACGAACGCTTCATCCTTGTTGCGGCGAAGCACGCTGTAAAGAAAACTGACCGAAGCGTCTTGTTCAAATTTGAGGCGGTCGCGAATGCTGTTCGAAGTGTCGAGCAACATGCCGATGCGCAAAGGCAAATCGGTCTGCTTGCTGAAGTAGCGAATTTCCTGCGGCTTGCCTTCGTCAAAAACTTTGAAATCGCCCTGCTCCAGATCCGGCACCAATTTATTGCGGCGATTTAGGACGGTAAACAGGACGTCGACGAGGTTGACTTCGCGGCGGAAGGTTTGGCCGCTATGAGAGGCGTCCTGGTTGGAAGACTGCGCGGGTGGCGTGGCCTGTTGGTTCGGGGACGGGGATTGCTGGTTCGGGAGCGATGATTGTCGATTCGAACTAGAGGAGGACTGTTGCGCCCAACCTGCGGACGGAGCAAGGAGCGCCGCAGCCAGAAAAGGCACGATTAGGATTCTTGCCCGATTCATGGATATTCGAATTATAGGTACGCCGCGAGCGCAGCGTCAATTCGAGTTTGCGATTCTCCGGCAGCGAAACAAAGTTGCCTCAGAAAATCGCGGAGTTCTACCGGCAATGGCGCGCGCACTTCGATCCAGTCGCCCGTTCGCGGCTGCGCGAAGCCGAGGCGCGCAGCGTGAAGGAAATTGCGTTGCAACTTCGGTAGAGCGACCTTGCCGATGCGCCATTGCGCCGCAGCTCCATAAAGCGTGTCGCCGACGACAGGATGCTTCAGCGCAGAGAAATGCACGCGGATTTGATGCGTACGGCCGGTGTGGGGTTGGACTTCGACCAGCGTGGCGTTGTCCACGTCGGCGAGCACGCGCCAATCCGTGCGCGCCGCGCGGGGATTCAAAAGAGATGTGCCGCGCCAGGATTTTCGAGGCGTGGCCATGCGCGTGCGGCGGACGGGATCGCGCCCGATGGCCAGTTCGACGCGGCCGGTTTTTTCTTTCAGAAGACCTTGCACGAGTGCGAGATAAGTTTTTTTCACCGCGCGCTGCTGAAAGGCTTCGGCAAGTTTCGCGTGCGCGGCGTCGTTTTTGGCGACCAGAATCACGCCGGAAGTCTCTTTGTCGAGGCGATGGACAATTCCGGGGCGAAGCGGATCGCCGCCTTTCGAAAGCTCCAGCCCGCGTCCAAGAAGGGCGTTCACCAAAGTGCCCGAGGGGTTGCCGGCGCCGGCATGAACAGTCATGCCCGCAGGCTTGTTGATGGCGATGACGTCTTCGTCTTCGTAGCGGACTTCCAGCGGGATGAATTCGGGTTTCGCGGGGATGGCGGGCCGTTCCGTGATTTCAATGGAAATTTTTTCGCCGCCGCGAAGATGCACGGAGCCTTTCCTGGCAGGCTGGCCGTTTACGCGGACCTGGCCGGAGTCGATCAATTCCCCCACACGCGTTCTACTTAGTTCTGGACATTGCGCCGCAACAAAACGGTCAAGGCGCTCGCCGGAATCCGCCGAAGATGCGACGATTTCGCGATGAACGGTGGAGGAAACGGAAGACACAGCTTGATTATAAGCGCTGCCGGGTACCCGGGGAAAATGGGACAGGAAAGAGAGAAATCAGCCCGCCCCAGAGTTCCAAAGCCGAAGTGAATGTCGGCCTGCTGTGCTGGGAATGACAGATTTGAGCTTTAGCATCAAGAGGCCGAGAATAAAACAAGCCGTTTTTCTCTTTAGAGACATCCAGCTAATCGCAGCCGCTTGTCCCCGAGTAGGGAGAGGCGTATGATGCTCCTCCTGGTTGCCAGGAAGAGCAGGAGAGGAACGTTATGCCGGATAAGCCGAGTGATCTCGTCCAGGGCACTCTAGACAGGCTCATCCTAAAAACGTTGGCCCTGGAACCGATGCACGGGTACGGGATATCCGTCCGCATCGAACAGATGAGCCGGGGGGGGGTTCCGCCTCAATGCAGGCTCGTTATTTCTCGCGATTCAACGATTACAGAGAGATGGGCTAATCGACGGCGAAGGAAAGCCCACCGAGAACAACCGGCGAGCGAAGTACTACGCTCTGACGGAGAAGGGACGCAAGAGGCTCAATAGCGAAACGCGAGAGTGGGACAGGCCAGTGGCGGCGATCGGCAGGATTATCGAGGCGTCCTAGGAGGTTAGGGGGTCATGGATTGAAAAGAAAATGAGCGTGACCCGTGAATGCTTGACCCGCAAAAAAAGAAAAGGGCGTGACACAGAGGACACAGAGGAAGAGCACAGCGGGCGCGGAGACAGGGAGAAGTAATCATGGCACTGCTGCGAAACATGGTAAGCGGACTTCGATCATTGTTCCGCAAGGAACGCGCCGAGCGGGAATTGGATGAGGAGCTTCGCGGTTACTTGGAAATGGCCGCGGTGGAAAAGATGAAGGAAGGCATGAGCCGCCAGGAGGCGCTACGCGCGGCGCGCCTGGAGCGCGGGAGTGTCGACTTCGCGAAGGAAGTCGTTCGCTCTGGAGGCTGGGAATCTTTTTTAGAGACGTGCTGGCGAGATCTGCACTTCGCCGGCCGCACGCTCCGCAAGTCTCCCGGCTTCACCGCCATAGCCGTCCTTACGCTCGCGCTCGGCATTGGCGCGAATACGGCGATTTTCAGCCTGATGAATGCGCTTATGCTGAGAACCTTGCCGGTTAAGAATCCGACCCAATTGGTGCTGTTTGGAGCAGGCAAATGGGGCGGAATCATGGATGAATTGCCCAATCGAAGCTGGCAACTGTTCTCCTTTCCCTTCTACCGCCAGCTCCAGCGGGAGAACAGCGTTTTCTCCGATGTGACGGCCATTTCGAGCATGTCCAGCGGACCGCACGGCACCATCGGCGACGCTGCGGAAACGGAAGGGATCTACGCTCAGTTGGTTTCCGGGACGTACTTTTCAACGCTCGGAGTAAGCCCGATCCTGGGCCGTATGTTCGGCGATGAGGATGATCGGATTCCCGGAGGCAGCCCTGTAGCGGTGGCCAGCTACTCTTGGTGGAAGAGGCGTTTCGGGGGCCACCCTTCGATTGTGGGCCAGAAAATGACCATCGGCTCGACGGTCTACACCATCATCGGCGTCACTCCGCAAGGCTTCTCCGGCACAACGGTGGGTGAGTCGCCGGACGTATGGATTCCGCTCTCGATGGAGGAAGTGCTTCCGCCAGGGTGGAAAGGATTAAACGACAAGAGGTTCCAGTCGCTCTACATCATCGCGCGCCGCAGGCCCGAGGTGAGCGTCGAACAGGCACAAATCTACCTCAACGTGCTTTTCAAAGAGGCTGCGCGGGAAATGGCAGGTCCGCAACCCACAAAAAAGCAGCTCGACGGGATCCAACACGCCTTCATCGAGTTGACTCCGGCGGCCAGCGGATTGTCACGGCTCCGTGTGCAGTTCTCAAGACCTCTCGGCGCACTTATGGCGGCGGTCGGACTGGTTTTGTTGATCGCCTGTACCAACATCGCCAATCTTCTGCTGGCGCGAGCGACGAACCGGCAACGCGAAATCGCCGTGCGGATGTCCATGGGTGCAGGACGCTGGCGCGTGATTCGCCAGTTGCTGACAGAAAGCCTCATCCTGGCAATGCTGGGTGCTGTTCTCGGTGTCGCGCTGGCATCTTGGGCCAGCAAGTTGCTGCTGGTGATGGTGTCCGCGAGCGCGGAGACTCTTCCACTCGACGTGGGGCTCGACAGCCGGGTACTCGTCTTTGCCCTACTCGTTTCGCTGGCCACGCCTCTGCTGTTTGGGATGGCTCCTGCCTGGCTCGCGGCGCAAGTCGACCTCAACTCTTCGCTCAAACAACAAGGACGAAGCACGGCAGCGGCCAACAGTCCGCTTGCGAGGGCATTGGTCGTCGCCCAAGTTGCGTTTTCGCTGGTCTTGCTCGTTGGAGCCGGACTATTTCTCCGCACGCTGGTCAACCTGACAAATGTGGACCCCGGATTCGACAAGAACAACGTACTTGTTTTTGGAATCGAACCAGCTTCGGTGGGCTACCAGGAGGATTCGCGGCTCACGAGGCTCTACGAGGAGATCGAAAGCAGGGTGAGTGCAATTCCTGGCGTGCGCGCCGCCAGCTTTTGCTTTTTCACTTTCAATCAGGGGGCATGGTCTGAGGACGCCTGGACACCGGAGGAGTCTCCCGAAGCGAAGAACGATCAGGAGGTTATTTATAACAAGGTCGGCAAGGGATTTTTCTCGACAATAGGCTTGACGCTGCTGGCAGGGCGCAAGTTTGAACAGCAGGACACTGAGAATTCGCCAAAAGTGGCGATCATAAATGAGACCATGGCGCGCCGCTTCTTTCCAAACGAATCCCCGCTTGGCCGCCGGTTTCGCATGGACGGGCCAGACGCAAAACCTGAGAACGACAAAATGGTCATAGGAGTCGTAAGGGATGCTAAGTATACGGGCTTGAAGGAACGACGGTGGCCTGCCGCGTACCTGGCTTATTCTCAGGAGCCCGGGTATCTCTGGGATTTTGCAGTCCGTTTCTCCGGCGACGCCCAATTCACGGTCTCGGCGGTCCGCCAAGCAATTCATGAAGTCGATCCGCGCCTTCCCGTCACCGATGCTGGCACACTTGGGGAGCAGGTGGACCGCTCTGTCGTGGATCAAAGGCTGACAGCGCAGCTCTCCGGCTTTTTCAGCCTGGTTGCTCTATTTCTCGCCTGCATGGGAATCTATGGCCTGATGTCTTACGCTGTGGTTCACCGAACAAATGAGATTGGTATTCGCGCTGCGTTCGGAGCCCAGCCGGGACAAATTCTGAGGCTGATCCTGCGACAGGGATTCGTGCTCGCTGCTTTTGGGGTGGCCGTGGGAATTGGCCTGGCATTCCTAGTCACGCGCTTTTTAGGGAGCTTGCTCTTTGGCGTCCAACCTCTCGACCCGGCGACGTTCGTTGGTGTGGCGCTTTTATTGGCACTGACAGCTCTGGCCGCGTGCTACATCCCTGCACGGCGGGCGACACGCGTCGATCCGCTGGCAGCCTTGCGTTACGAATAGCTCATGGTTCTTTGAATCCGCAAGCGAACCATGAAAATAGTCGTAAATAAAGGGCTTATAGCCGTTTTCTAAGGAATAAGTGCGAAGATGCCGGGCGCCAGCCCCCACGGGGTAAAGCGGCGCTACATTTGAACCTCACAACGGAGTGGTGCGGGACCGAATGCGAAGAGGGATTTCTCGCTCCGCTCGAAATGCAGCGCAGGCACAAGAACTTGCAGCGGCAAATGTTGCAGACGAGTTTATGAGATAACCGGCTAGCTGCTAGCAGCTAGGTGAGGGAGCCGGTGTCGGTCAGTTTGGCGTAGCACTTGCCGGAGTCTTTCATGGTTCGTTTTTGCGAGCGAATAATACGTCAAGAAGGATGAGGGCGGCACCAATGGTGATGGCGGAGTCCGCGACGTTGAAGGCGGGATAATGATACGAGCCGAACCACACCTCGAAAAAGTCGGTCACCGCGCCGTGGAAGATGCGGTCGGAAACGTTGCCCGCCGCGCCACCAAGCAAGAGCGCCAGGCCCGCATTGCCCCTGGGGCTGGAGGTTTTGCCTGTCACCAGCAACCACGCGAGGACGCCGATCACGACGAGAGAACCCGCGATTAAGATGACGCGTGTGAGGAGAGAGGCCGAATCCGCGAGCACGCCAAACGCAATGCCGGGATTGCGGCTGTGCACCAGGTAAATGAAATTGTGAATGACTTCCTGGCGCCAGCCTTCGACGGTGTGCGCTTCGAACCAGGCTTTGGTGGCGCGGTCGAGGAGCACGACGGCCAGTGTGAGCCAGAGCCAGCGGAGGCGGGAAACAGGACTCATGAGATAAGCGGGGAGGAAGAAAGTGGCCAGTGGCCAGTGGCCAGTGGCCAGTGCACAAAAACAAAAACGAACAGGGATTCCTCGCTCCGCTCGGAGTGACGGGTTTGGGGACTTCTTGCGCAGCTTTTCGGCATGGTGCTAGTTCGCGGCAACGCCAGCTGTTGTGTCAGCTTCAATTTCAGCGAGGGCTTCGCTGCAGCGTTCGCATACCGTCGGGTAGCGCTTGTTTTCGCCGACGCGGGCAGAGTAGTTCCAGCAGCGCTCGCATTTTTTGCCGTCGGCGCGCTCGATTTTCACAGCCAGGCCCGGCACAGTTTCGCTCGGGACAAGTCCGTCGCTTTCCGCCGGATCCACGGTAACTTGCGACACGATGAAAAGCGCGGGGAGAAGCGAGCGTTTTTCTTTGAGCAGTTCTTGCAAGCCAGGAGCTTTCGAATTGGCGTGCAAACGGACTTTGGCTTCCAGCCCGCCGCCAATCACCTTCGCTGCTCTGGCCTGTTCAAGCGCCAGGAGAACTGCCGAGCGTACCTGGGCGAGACGCTCCCACATCTCGGCCGCTTTGGCCGCGATTCCACAAGCCAGCGCATCCGCTTCCAGAAAGAGCGTCATATGCACGCTCTCCGCGGCCGCGGTTTTGGGCAGATACTTCCAGATTTCTTCGGCAGTGAATACGAGGATTGGCGCGATTAGCCGCACGAGAGCGTCGGCTATTTTCCAAACTGCGGTTTGGGCGGAGCGCCGCGACTTGTTTTTCGGCGCTTTTGTGTAGAGACGATCTTTCAGAACGTCGAAATAAAACGAACTCAGATCGACCACACAGTAGTCATGGACAGCGTGGTAGACGCGGTGAAAGTCGTAGCTCCCAAACCACTCGCGGCATTTTTTGACGAGGTCGGCGGTGCGGTCCAGCATCCACGCGTCAATTTCCTCGAGCTGATGATTCGCCAGCGCATCGCGCGAAGGGTCGAAATCACCGAGATTGCTCAGGGCGAAGCGGAAGGTGTTGCGGATCTTGCGGTAGGCTTCGCTGAGTTGCGTCATGACGCGCTCGCTCATTTTCACGTCGGCCTGGTATTCCACCGACGTAACCCAGAGACGAAGCAGGTCTGCGCCCCACTTCTCGGTGATCTGCTTTGGAGTAATAACGTTGCCCAGATGTTTGGACATCGGGCGGCCCTGCTCGTCGAGCGTCCAGCCGTGCGTGACCACGCTGCGATACGGCGCCGCATCACGCGTGCCTGTGGCCACAAGCAAGGAGCTGTGAAACCAGCCGCGATACTGATCAGGCCCTTCGAGATAAACGTCTGCAGGCCATTCCGGGCCCTTGAGCACAGCAAGGTGGGATGAACCGGAATCAAACCACACGTCGAGAATGTCGTTTTCTTTGCGCCACTTCGAATCGCCGCACCCGCACTTTGTTCCTTTCGGCAACAGCTCCTCGGGCGGATGCTTGTACCAGGCGTCGGCACCTTCTTTTTCGAACCACTTCAAGACGTTGCGCAGCGCCTTGTAATCCTCGAGACGCTTTCCGCAGCCTTCACAATAGAAAACGATGATCGGGACGCCCCAGAAGCGCTGCCGTGAAACAGTCCAGTCCGGCCGCTTCTCGATCATTTCGTACATGCGATCTTCGCCCCAGGCGGGGATCCACTTGACCTTATGAATTTCTTCGAGCGCTTCCTGGCGCAACGTTTTTTGCCGACCGTGCGCCGCTTGGTCCATTTTGATGAACCACTGCTCGGTGGCACGGAAAATCACAGGATTGTGGCAGCGCCAGCAATGCGGGTAAGTGTGCCGGTAATCGTGATGGCCGAGGAGCGCGCCGCGCTCCTGGAGCAACTTCACAACGATAGGATTCGCGCTGAAGACATCCTTGCCCTTGTATTCGGGCAAGCCTTCGGTATACACGCCTTTGTCGTCGAGCGGCGCGTAAATCTCCAAACCATATTTCTGTCCGGAATAGAAGTCCTCGGCGCCATGACCCGGAGCGGTGTGCACGATGCCGCTGCCCTGGTCGAGGGTGACGTATTCGGCGAGAATTCCGGGAACCTGAATGTCCACGAAGGGGTGTTGAAATTTCATGCCCTCGAACTCGCGGCCCTTGAACCTGCCGCGGACTTTCGCTTTGATGCCGCACTCGGCTTGCAGCGCGGCCACGCGGTCTGCAGCAAGCAAAAGCGCGCCTTTTTCGGTATCCACGACGACGTAATCAAAATCCGGATGAAACGCCAGCGCGCGATTGTGAGGAAGCGTCCACGGCGTGGTGGTCCAGATTACGGCGCTGACATCTCTGCCGATTTTAGCTGCCTCTCCTTTGCCGCCGCCAAAAACGCCAAACTTCACCCAGATCGACGGGCTGGTGTGGTCCTCATACTCGACTTCGGCTTCTGCGAGCGCGGTGGAATCGTAGATGCACCAGTACACCGGCTTGCGCCCACGATAAACGTAGCCTTTTTCCATGAACTCCAGAAAGGCTCCGGCGATCGTGGCTTCATAGCTGAAGCTCATGGTCAAGTAGGGGTCATTCCACTGGCCGAAAATCCCCAGGCGCTTGAAATCGCGCTTGTGTTGCTCGACGTAGCGGGTCGCGAATTGGCGGCAAAGCTTCCGAAATTCCGCCGGCGGCACTTTGCCCTTTCCGCCCAGTTCTTTTTCGACCTGCGTCTCGATCGGCAGGCCGTGGCAATCCCATCCCGGCACGTAGGGCGCGTAATGCCCCGCCATGCTTTTCGTTTTCACAATCAAATCTTTCAGGATTTTGTTCAGGCCAGTGCCGAGATGGATTTCACCGGTGGGATAGGGGGGGCCGTCGTGCAACACGAAGAGAGGCTTTCCTTTGCGCGCTTCCAGAATGCGCTCGTAAATGTTGCCGGAGTACCAGGCCTCGAGCTGTTTCGGCTCATTTTGGGGCAAGCTGGCCTTCATTGGGAAGTCGGTCTTGGGCAGGTTCAGCGTCTTTTTGAGTTCCAGTGGCTCGGCCATAGCTCGCAGTGTTCAGCTGTCCCTTCTTGCCTAAGTTGCCGTCCGTTTGACCAGTTGCACGGCGGGAAACATCGGAAAGCAGTTGAACCTTGTATGTTACAATGAACCGCAGATAGGTGTCAGCCGCCGGGGGCGCGCAACCTTTCCAGGTCCAAGGGAATCCTATCCCTGAGGGATACCCAAGGCGGGGCAAGTCCGTCTATAGTTAGAGGTAAACGGTGCCGGGCAAAATCAACAATCTTGTGCCACCTTCCGCTATGAAGCCCAGAGTGTCTGCAACGGGGTCGCAGGCTCCCCCTTATGTGCCCAGGTTCGGCCGACCGCCAATGCTGGTGCCCGACGACTTTTGGTCAAACCTCAAACAGTTTCTTACCGAGCGGCCCGTAAAGGTTCGCGAGCACAAGGACGCGCCCTTCACGCGGACTTCCTTTGGCACCGGGCTCGCGGGCAATTTAGCGGAATTTTTCCGGCCTGGGCCATCAGCCAAGCGCCCAGTCAACAGCCGCCTGACCGTGGCCTGGGGAGCGAATTTCGGCGGGTTCGGCACGCGCATCAAGGAATTCTTCTCACCGCCGAAGCAGCCCCCTCTCCCGCCCGGCATTACGCCGGTCAAGGTCAGAGATATTTGGACGAAAGACGAAAACTTCAGCACCAGCCAACTGCTCGCAGTGGTCGTGCACGCGGCCGTTATTGCTTTGCTCATGGTTCCCATTGCTTGGCATGTTGTTCCCACAATCCAAGCGAAGAACAAAGTGGACGTCACGCTCCTGGATATATCGCCTTACATCGCGAAGCTCCCCGCGGGCGCCAACAAAGCCGGCGGAGGCGGAGGAGCAAACGACCACACGACGGCTCCAGTGAATCGTGGCAAGGTGCCGAAGTTCAAGTGGACGCAATTTGCGCCACCTCAGGTGAGGATTCAGAACCAGAATCCCAAGCTGCCGATGGAACCTTCGTTGCTCGGGCCACCTGATTTGAAAATATCCAATTTGAATGCCTCGACTTTCGGCGATCCGTTGGCCAACGGCGTCAGTGATTCGCTGGGACACGGCAATGGCACGGGTATCGGCAGCGGTTCCGGAGGGGGCTTGGGGCCTGGTTCGGGCGGCGGGACGGGCGGCGGGGAATTCCGCGCGGGCGTGAATGGCGTAGGCCAGCCAGCGTGCATCTATTGCCCGAATCCTGATTATTCGGACGAAGCGCGCAAGGCCAAGTACCAGGGTAGCGTGGTGCTTGACGTGATTGTCACGGCGGATGGACGGGTGATGGACCCGCGAGTGCTGAAGGGGCCTGGACTTGGTTTGGAAGAAAAGGCCATTGCGGCCGTGAAAAACTGGAGAATGCGCCCGGCGATGGGACCCAACGGCAGACCCGTGAGCTGCCGCGTGAACATCGAGGTTGTCTTCCGCCTCCTGTAGGGAATCCTTTCTAACTTCGTTTTTTCCCAAAATTCTGAGTTCTTTGCGAACTTTGCGTCAAGTCTTTTTCTTCCATTCGGCGCGATGGTCGGGCAACCAATCTCCTAACTTGCGCTTCTCACAACGCGTTCGCTGCTCGTCTCCGGTGGCTTTTGTCCTGCCCTTCCGAGGCGTCCATGGAGGTGCATCCATGCGCGAACCATTCTTTGGATCCTTCGGTTCGCTTGATTCGTCGCGGGATTCGCTGTTTCAACGCATTGAGGAGAATTTCAAGCAAGCGTTTTCCCCGGCGCGGATCTTTCCTTGGTCCGCCAACGGAGCTCCGCTGCACGCGCTCGACTGGCAGAGGTCTCCGCGGTCGGGCCGCGCCCAAAGCGCTTCCCTGCTCACGCATGCCGTCATTATCGCCGCGCTGGTACTCGCCGCTGTCCATCCGCGGAGGCCGAATCCCAAGCCCATTCTTCGCGGCGAACCAGGCGGACTGGTTCGAGTGCCTGGCGACCTCCTGAACGTAATTCGCGGCCTCAATCCGGCCGAGGGCAGAGGCAGTGGCGGAGGAAAGACGCCGATACCAGCTACCACAGGCAATCTTGTGCCCGTGTCATCCATCCAGGTCGTCAGGCCTTCTCTGCCACCCAAGCGGGAGTCCGTCATGCCCGTGCCTCCGACGATTCCGGACCCCGCGGCACTAGCGGTGCTCACTCCAGTGAACAAGATTGGTCTGCCTTGGATGCGCGATGACACCGATTCACCCGGACCCGGCGACTCCGACACGATTGGCAATAGCAAGGGAAAGACCATGGGTGACGGAGCCTTTGACGGGCCAGGCGGCGAGGATAATGCACAATCCGCGTATCGGGCGGGCGTGACGCTGCCCATTTGCGTGTATTGCCCTGAACCGCAATACACCGACGAGGCGCGCGCGGCGAAGGTACAAGGCAGAGTCACGCTCCGGGTTCTGGTCGGAGCTGATGGCCGCGCTTCGCAAATTCAACTCAGGCAGGGCCTCGGCATGGGCTTGAATGATCGCGCCGTGCAATCGGTCCGCGCGTGGAAATTCACGCCCGCGCGCGATGCTAATCGCCGGGCGGTGCCAACGTGGGTTACCATCGAAGCCGTCTTTCGCCTTCTCTAGGAGCCTAGTGAGGCTAGACGTGGCCTCCCGTCCATCTCACTAATCGCAGCGCAGGGATAGGCCGGGGCTCTCTCAATTTCCGGGGTGGTACTCGCGCTCGGTGTGGCCTTTGAGCTGCGAACGGTAAAAGTAAACCTCGCGCAAATTTCCCATGCTGTATCTTTTGGCCTGATCGTTGAAATGCGGCGAATCAGGATGGCCGCTCTCGCCTCCCGCAGTCACGGCCTTGGCGCGAACTTTGTCGCCAAACTCGACCACCGCAACGAAGCTGTTGCCTCTCGTGCCATACCACTTTTTTGTTCCCGGGTAAGAGTGCGACTGGAATGCAGCAAGGGAGCCCCAGAACGACGACGTAAATCCCACAGGAATGCTTGGCGCGGCATCGCTGAACGGCTGAACGATGTCCCCGGTCAGGCGCTGGAAGCGGTTGATGTCGCCCCAGGAAGTCTTCCATGTGCCAAAATCCGCGGCCATCTTGTCCGAGGCTTCTGCCAGCAATTCAAGGAGAAAGTTCGGCGGCACCTTGGTGAAAACGTAGTCGCTGAGATAGATGCCGGCCTTACGGGCGTCCATGCCAACGCGGCGCTGCAGGGCTTCTCCCCAAAACACCGCGAGCGAAGTGGGTACTGAGGCAGCGCCCCACCGCAAATCCCATCCGCGCAGCGCCTCAATTTGTTCCGCGGTCTTGGCCCTCAGCGGATTGTCAATCGCTGCCTCGTCCCAAGCTTTGATCAACACCGGAATCGGCTTCTCGAACCACATCAAGTAACTGTCGTAGGCTGCGGAGATTAGCGAATCGCGCGTAAAATCCTTTCTATCCTGGAGCACCCGGATAGCGTGGAGGCCGCGGGCGGTTTCTCCACCGGTTTCGACGTAAGGCGGATAATCTTCCTTCTTTGGGCTGTCCGGCCCCGCCGCGGACCAGGGCCAATTGTTGGAGTTGTAGAGCCAGCCGATTTTCGGATTCAGCAGGTGCGGCGTTTCATCCACGGAAAGCAGGCCGTGCCAGTCCGTTGCGGGATTGCTGCCATCCACTGGTTTGGTCCAATCGAAGCTGGGATCACGCCGCGGAATGAAGTTGCCGTGAAAATACGCGATGTCGCCATCGGCATCGGCAAAGATGGTGTTGTTCGACGAGTTGGTATGTAGCTCCATCGTTTCGCGAAACGTTTTGTAGTCTTTCGCCTTGGTGCGCAAGTACGATTGCGTGAGTGCTTTCACGGGCTCGTTCATCAATTGTATGGTCAGCCACTTGCCGTCGGATTCGCCGACAACGGGGCCGTGCCGCGTGCGGTACACGGTGATCTTTTTTTCGGCGATTCCGCTGGCGGTCTTGTACGGCACAGTGATTTCACTGGTCGCGACGGGAAGCTCTTCTTTGCCATACTTGTAATAAAAGCGGTCACCTTTTTTCACTACGGTTTCGAGATAAAAGCTAAGCTGGCTCACTCCGCTCGAAGTGTGCATCCACCCAGCGCGGTCGTTGAATCCCTGATAGATGAAAAACTGGCCCCACGTCACCGCCCCGTACGCGTTGAGGCCCTGCTCGCTCGCCATTTGCAATTCGGAGCGGAAGAAAAACGAGGTGTGGGGATTGATGAGCAGCAGTGCGTGACGGTCCATGGTGTTCGAGGGCGCGATGGCGATGCCGTTCGAGCCGCCGGGCTCCTCGATGTCGGTGTCAAACTCCTCAGGAATCTGGCTCAGCTGCACTTTGCCGTAAAACGCTTCAAGCGGGCCCAGGTCCACGCGCTCGATGTCGCCTCCGATACTGCCCTCTGTGAACGTCAGCGCCATCCACGGCTCAAATCTCTGAATCAGGCGCGGTTTTACTTCGGGATGTTTCACAAGGTAGTAATTCAGACCATCGGCCCAGGCGCTCATCAGCTTTTTCAGCCACTCCGGGCTTGCCGCGTAGTCTTTTTTGACGGTTTCGGGATCGATGAAAAGTTTCATGCGCAGGTCCTTGTAAATCTTGGATTCACCTTGCGCCTCCGCCAGCCGCCCCATCGCGTTGAGATAATTCGTCTCGATCCGATTGAAGTCGTCCTCCGCCTGCGCATAAATCATCCCGAAGACCGCATCGGCATCGGTTTTTCCGTAGACATGGGCAATTCCCCAATTATCGCGGATGATCGTCACCTCACGCGCCTCTTGCTCGCACCGCGCCATTTCCGGCGTGGCGCCTGCTTGTCCCGCGTGCGGCGTCGACGCTACTTGGCCCGCGCACGCCGGCCAGGTAAACAACCCCGAGGCCGCAAGAATAAGGGCGAACTTCTTCATGAAGGTCCTTTCCTCTGGAGCGCAGATTCACCAGGTGACGACCAATCAGGCAGTCGAACCGCTTTGCGCAACCCGGCAAGCCTAACATACCGGCAGGGCGTGAGCCTGCTCGGTCCGGTTCGCCGAATGCGCAAGGTGCAGGCGGATATCCCTCCCTTCGCCAACCGGCAATCTGCTACGATTCCGGCATGAGAAAAACAGCTTGGTTGATTTTTAGTCTTCTTGTCTTCCGCTTTGCGACTGCCGGCGCCGCGCCAGCCCAGACCGCCGCCGGAGCCTTGGAATTCTCCGCGCACATCACTCCTACCGCCGCCCGGTCGGAACCGGTCCGGCAGTTCACTTTCTACATTCTCACCAAGAGCTATACGCAAATCGTGAAAGAAGCGGAAGAGAAAGATCCCGCCCCGGACCGCAATGCCTTTATCGACGGCCTTCAGGCCTCTCCGGAACTGCGCGCTTGGTTTAAGGCTCACGACACGCTCGATCTTGCCTCTCCAGACCTTGACAAACTGTTGACCGCAGACGACATCCTCGGCGTTCCTGAATTCCTGGCCGCCTATCAGCGTTCCAACAGCGGCGGCGCCACCATGGGGTTCCCCAAACCGAAATATACCGAGGCGGATCGCACGAAACGTCCCGAAAAGTACGAAAAGCTGCGACAGGATTATCTGAAAGCCCTTAGGAAGTACCTCCACGCGCATCCTGAGTCGGTCACCACCATCGAATTGGAATTCCAGGACAGCAATCCGCAGAGGAAATGGGACGCGCTTCTGAGCGCACGCCACAAGCGCGTGTCGCGCACCGCGCCGGACCTGGCCCAGCTCAAGTTTCTTGCGGTAAAGGCGGAAACCGATCTCGAGGGCCACGCTTTGGTCTCCGGCCTGCCTCCCGGCGATTATTGGATTTCTTCTCTCAATCTGGACGCCAGCGCAGGCGACATGCGTGTGCATTGGGATGTTCCCGTGAGAATCGAAGCGGGCCAAACGGCCCGCGTGGAGCTTTCCAACCTGAATAGCGTCGAAGCCAGCGGCTCCAATCCCTGAGCGGGAGTGCTGCCGCGATGAGCACGGCGCTTGACTGGTTCGCGTTCAACGTTTTCATTCTCTTTGCGATGGTTCTGGATCTGCGCGTTTTTCACCGGCAGCCGCACAAAGTAGGGATGCGCGAGGCCGCCACCGCGAGTTTCTGCTGGATTGCTATCTCCGTGCTCTTCGGATGGGGGGTGTTTTATTTTCGCGGAACCCAGCCCGCTCTCGAGTTTTTCACCGGCTATCTGATCGAAAAAGCTTTGAGCGTCGACAATTTGTTTCTTTTCCTGGTCATCTTCCGCGCGTTCGCGGTGGAGGATCGCTTGCAGCACCGCTTGCTGGAGTGGGGAGTGATCGGTGCGCTGCTGATGCGCGGAATCCTGATCGCGGCGGGAGCAGAACTAATTGAACATTTTTCCTGGGTGCTGTACTGGCTGGGCGCATTTCTCGTTTACGCGGGGATTCGCCTGTTTTTCAAAAAAGAGAATTTGCATCCCGAAAACAACAGGATCGTTGGCTTCGCCAGCCGGCATTTGCGCGTGACGCAGGAATATCACGGCGCTGATTTTTTTGTGCGCACGTCGGGGAAATTATTCGCGACTCCATTGTTTGTAGCACTGCTCGTTGTGGAGATTACGGACGTAACGCTGGCGCTGGATTCGATTCCAGCGGTCTTCGGCATTACGCGCGATCCTTTTATCGTATACACATCGAATGTGCTGGCAATTCTCGGCCTGCGCGCGCTGTATTTTCTTCTCGCGGGCGCAATCGACCGGCTGCAGTTCCTGGATGAAGGGCTGGCCATCGTGCTGGTTTTTATCGGCGGAAAGATGGCTGGCGAGCGCTGGATTTCCATTCCGGTGAGCGTTTCGCTCGCGGTTGTAGGCGGGGTGCTGCTGATCGCGCTGCTGCTCTCCGTTTTGATCCCCTCAAAGAAATAGGGGAAGCCTCAGTCGTCTTCGAACATCAATTCATCCACATAGCACCACATCCAGCTTTCGCCTGGTTCTTGCGAGCGCACAATGGGGTGCTTGGTAGCGCGAAAATGCTTTGTGGCGTGCTGGTTCTTTGAGGAGTCGCAGCAGCCGACGTGGCCGCAGGTCAGGCACAAGCGAAGATGCACCCAGCTGTCTCCCATCTTGAGGCACTCCTCACAGCCTTTGGTTTTCGGTTTGACTTTGCGGATCTGGTCGAGGTGAGTACAACTATCGGCCATGCGGCCTCCTTGGATTTGCGCCGAGGCGAATCACATTGCGGCTTGAATCGGAATTCGCACCTGGAAACGAGTGTCGCCGGGAACGGATTTAACGGTGACGAGGCCCCGCATTTTCTGGACGATGCGATGCACAACGTCGAGGCCCAGTCCGGTGCCTTCGCCCACGCCCTTGGTGGTGAAAAATGGTTCGAAAATGCGGGACTGCACTTCGGGAGGAATGCCCGGGCCGTTGTCGACAATTTCCACGAGCACGTATTCATTCTCTCGGGCGGCGCGCACCAGAAGCCTTCCGGAATTACCCATGGCGTCGACGGCGTTGTCGATCAGATTGGTCCACACTTGATTTAGCTCGCTGCCATAAGCCATGACCCTCGGCAAGTCCGGGTCGTAGTCCCGCTTCACGGCGATGCCGCGCTTCAATTTGTGGTGCATGATGGTTAACGTGGTTTCCAGGCTCGATTTAATGTCCACTTCCTGGAGCGGCGCCTGATCCATAAAGGAATATTCTTTGATTGCTTTGATGAGATCGGAAATGCGGGCGGTGCTGTTGTCGAGTTCGGAAGCAATGCGCTCCATTTCAAGGAGGGTCGCGAAGCGGATCAGCTCCGGCCCGAGCGCGGGACCGGCGGCTGATGCAAAATTCTCGAGATGCTCGTCAGTTAAATTCGCATCCGCAATCAGAGGGGCAAGCTTCCAGGCATCATTGACGCCATGCGCCTCGAGCCAGGACTGGATGGCGTCCTGGCGGTCGGCGCGGGCGAATTCGTCCTTATCATCCGCGGGCTTCAGCGAGGCGCGAATTTCATCTTCCCGCTGGGCGAGCAATCCGCAGTTTTCCGCGCGAAGCGTGGAGTTGCGGTTCGCCGAGCGGAGGCGTTCGAGGCAATCGTGCAGAGCCGCAGCGGAGCGGCGCGCGGCTGCCGACGGATTGTTCAACTCGTGCGCGAGGCCAGCCGACAATTTACCGAGGGCCGCCAGTTTTTCCCTCTGCTGCTCCTCTCGGGTGACATTTCGAACGCGGTCGGTGAGCAATCCCACCAGGCGCTGAGAAAGCTCCGGCATGCGCTGAAACAGTTCGGGGAACTTGCTGGCGGGAAACGCGAGCGTGCGCATGGGGAGGACAGCGCGCACGGTCACGGTGAAAGCCTTCATTCTGGAGAACGGCAGCACGCCGGTAACGTCGCCCACGCGGGCGGTGTAGACCGGGCCCCCGGCGGGGCCGCTCTCGCGGCGAGCCCGCAATTCCCCTTCGAGTATGACGAACATAACGTCAGCCGGAGCGCCTTCCGTCACCGCGGTTTCGCCCACGGCAGTGCGCCGCTCTTCGCATTGCGAGACAAACCACTCGAGATCGTCCCGGGGCTGATCCGCAAAAGGCAGGATTTTTCTCAAATCCGCCACCAGGGCTTCGATTCGCGCTTGATCCATCACGCTGCTCATTGGACCTTTGCCAGGTATTGGTGCATGAATTGTACGACGACCGCGCCTTCCCCCACGCCGGAGGCGACACGCTTGACCGAGCCGTGGCGCACATCACCGACCACGAAAATTCCGGGGACGCCGGTCTCGAGCAAGCTCGGATCGCGGCTGAGCGTCCACGAGGCAGGCTTCCTGCCATCATGAATCAGATCAGGGCCGGAAAGGATGAACCCGCGCTCGTCCCGCTCGACGACGTTGCCCAACCAGTCGGTGCGAGGCTGCGCCCCGATGAAGATGAAAAGACTGGTTGCTGGAAGTTCCTTCGTCTCGCCGGAAGGAGAGCAAAGAACGGTGATGCCGCTCAGGCGCTCCTCGCCGTGGACGCCCACGACGCTCGTCTGCGTCCAAACTTCGATGTTCGGCGTTTTTTCGATTTGCTCGATCAGGTAGTGAGACATGGTGCTGGCAAGAGAGGTGCCGCGCACCAGCATGACTACTTTTTCGGCGAATTTGGAGAAGTGCATGGCCGCTTGGCCGGCAGAATTTGCTCCGCCGATAACGTACACGGTTTCGCCTTTGCACGAGATGGCCTCGGAAGTTCCGCCACCGTAATAGACGCCAGCGCCCTGAAGACGGTCGATGCCGGGAACGTCCATGGTGCGCCACTGGACGCCCATCGCGAGCAGAAGAACATGACAGGAAATCTCTGAGCCGTCGGCAAGTTTCAAGTAGCGGTAAGGGCCGTCCATTCGAATGCTCACGGCTTCCTGGGGAGAAAGAATCTCCACGCCAAAACGCTTCGCTTGCGCCACCGCGCGGCGCGCCAAATCGCTGCCGGTAAGGCCGGAGGGAAAACCAAGATAGTTTTCGATGCGCGAGCTGAGGCCCGCTTGGCCGCCCGGAGCTTCGCGTTCGATGATGACCGTGCGCAAGCCTTCGCTGGCGCCGTAGACCGCGGCGGCCAGTCCGGCAGGACCGCCGCCCACAATGGCGAGATCATAAAAGTTAGTTTGTGCATGGGTGCGCAAGCCGATTTTGTCGGCGACGGCGGGGAGAGGCGGCTCGGCCAGGCGCACCCCATCGGGAAACAGGATTACCGGGAGCGTTTGCGCCTCCGGGCCAAGCGAATTCACCAGACCACGAACTTCGGGGTCGCTTTCGGCAAGCTCCACGTCGATCCATTGATGGGGCACCTGATTGCGCGCAAGAAAATCACGCAGCTCGTAAGAGCGATTGGACCAGCGCGTGCCGAGCACGCGGATGCCCTCGTAAGGGGGACGAAACGTAGAACTCCAGTCGTGAAGCAGGTCATCGAGCGCGGGATAGAGTTTTTCTTCGGGAGGATCCCAGGGCTTCATGAAGTAGTAGTGGACGCGAGCGTCGTTGATGGCATCAATCGCAGCGCTGGTATCGGCGTAGGCCGTGAGCAGGGCGCGCTTGGCGAGTGGATGAAGTTCCATAGCTTCGGACAGGAAGCCGACGCCGTCCATCTGCGGCATGCGCTGGTCGGCCAGAAGGAGAGCAACGGGATTGTTGCGGGCCTTTAATTCGCGCAGAGTGGTCATGGCGGCGCTGCCCGAGTTGGCCCGCATGACGCGATAGCGGTCCGCATAGCGGCTGCGCAAATCACGCTCAATGGCGCGCAACACCTCCGGGTCGTCGTCCACCGTGAGCAAGACTGGTTTAGGCATACCCCTCAGATGAGCGGAAAACGGATTTCGTTGCGTCCCAAGGGCTTGCGCGCAGTAGCCTTTCCTTGGGCCGACCATCACGCTACAATTCCTGGCGCGGCCATGTCCAGTCCTCTAACCGCAGCAATTGCCGGACTAACCTCCGCGGAGCCGTCCGCCAGGCAGGCTGGAGCCGAGGAAGTTTATCGCCTGGGCCGCGCAACCGCGGGAATCGCGGTTTCCGCCTGGTGGGGTGACGAGGAGCTTTCCGTCTTGTTGCTCGCGCCGGCTCCAGTCATCACGGTTGGCCTGGCGGTATCCCGAGAAACATTCAACCGGATTCGTATTGCCAACGGCACCCCCAAGCTCGCGGACGTGCCGCCGGACCAAGATGCGGAAGAATTCGAGCTGCATTTTTCAAAAGAAATTTCTGTGGATGTGTTGACGACGCGCGAGCCCGGAGGGGCTGGGGCCATCGCACGCTACTTGTCGAAATTTGGAGAAGGCGTTCAGCAGGTGGAGTTTCGTTGTACAAATGTGGACCGTGCAACGGAAATCCTGAAAGAAAAATTCAAAATTGCTCCCCTGTATCCCGCGACCCGGCCAGGGTCAGATTGCACGCGGGTCAATTTTTTCCTGGTGCCGTCGCCAGACGGAGGCAAGGTGTTGATCGAACTGTACCAAGAGACCTCCAAGGCTCAGTAATTCTTCGCCTAGCTCACACATCAGATTCATTCCCACCTTAGGCCGCTAGACGGGAATAGCCGCGCCGTGAATGACTTTGGCGTCCTCACTGCACAAGAACAAAATGACGCGGGCGATGTCCTCAGCTTTCGGCCACTTGGTAAAATCCGCTTTTGGCATGGCCTTGCGATTCGGCTCCGTGTCGATGATGCTAGGAAGAATGCTGTTCACCCGCACGCCGGTCCCCGTCACCTCCGCGGCAAGGGAATCGAGCATGGCCACGGCAGCTGCTTTCGAGGCAGCATAAGCGGCAGCGCCAGCCGCGTGGTCGAGGGCCGCTTTGGACGCGACGTTCACAATGGCGCCGCGTCCCTGCTTCAACATCACACGAACTGCGGATCGTGACAGCGCGTAACCCGAGCGGAGATTCAGGTTCAGCATCCGGTCGAAGACTATCGTTTCCATTTCCCACAATTTCAAACCCCCTGCATAGCCACCGACGGTATTTACCATCGCATCCAGCCGGCCCTGTTTAAGAAGGACTTTCTCGATAAGCTGGTTCACAGCGGCTTCGTCAGTGACATCAACTTCGTGGCCTTGGAGGCGGGAAGCATTAGCAGAAGCCGAGTTTTTGAACCTTTCCCATTCGGGCTGATTGCGATAGGTAACAACAACGTTGGCGCCTTCTTCGAGAAATGCCGAAGTCACCGCGCGCCCCAGGCCGCCAGTGCCCCCGGCGACCAAAACGGTGCTGCCCTCGAATCTCGCGCTCATCGCGACACCTCAAGGCTCACTTGATACCACTCTTCAACCATTTGGTCATCAGGAAGCGGTCGTGGTCGCGGTAGCCGGTGCGCCGATAGAGTTCCAGGGCGGGATCGTTGCCACGATCGACCTCCAGATGGATGGCATTGACGCCCATTTCGCGCGCCTCTTGCCAGACAAAAGCCACGGCCTGACGGCCAATACCGCGGCGGCGAGCGGGGACGATGAACAGCTCATCGAGGAAGGCGTCATGGCCGCGGAATTCGAAGCTGAAGCCGAGAGTCAGAATGACATAGCCCACGAGCGCCGGGCCGTGGTAGAGAAGCCCAATGCGGCCAAAGGCGGGAAGCGAAAGGAATTGATGGAAGGCCGAACGAACCGCGGATTCCTCAAAATGGGCGGCCCCCGGCTCCTGCTCTGCCAGAGCGCGCATCATGGGAAAGAGCCCGGCTTCATCGCCGGGAATCGCTTCACGAAAATCCAGGGATGGCACCTTCATTCTCCACTTTGTTCGAGCAGCTTTGCCACCAGGCCCGTCCACCCGGTTTGATGGCTGGCGCCAAGACCGGCGCCGTTGTCACCGTGGAAGTATTCGTAAAACAGTATTAGATCACGCCAATGAGGATCGTTGTGGAAGACTTCGGTTCCGCCAAAGACGGGGCGGCGGCCGGCGCGATCGCGCAAAAAGATATGGACCAGGCGGCGCGAAATCTCCGCCGCCACCTGCCAGAGGTCAGTTTCGCGGTTGGAGTGCGTGGGGAATTCGACCTTGAAGTCTTCGCCGTAGTAGTGATGAAACTTTTGCAGGGACTCGACAAGGAGATAATTCACAGGGAACCAGATGGGGCCGCGCCAGTTCGAATTGCCGCCGAATATTGCCGCCATGGATTCCCCCGGTTCATACGCGACACGGCTGATATTGCCGTTGACCTGCACTTCGTATGGATGGTCTTTGTGAAAGCGCGACAAAGCGCGCACGCCATAAGGGGAAAGGAATTCGTTTTCGTCCAGCATCCGCGCGAGAACGCGTTTCAACTGTTTGCGGTTGACGAGCGAGAGAAGGCGCCGCACGCCGCGCGCGGAACGCTGAGTCATTTCGATATGCTCGGGGATATCGGGGTGATTGTCCACGAACCATTCCATGCGCCGCTTGAAGCCCGGCAAGCGATCGACGATCTCCGGTTCGAGCGTTTCCACCGCGAAAAGCGGAATAAGGCCTACCATGGAGCGAATCTTGAGAAAGTGCTGGCTTCCGTCGGGTAAGCGCAGAACATCGTAGTAGAAGCCATCCTGGTTGTCCCAGAGCGCCATTCCGTCAACGCCGATGTCATTCATGGCGTGTGCGATGTGAACGAAGTGCTCGAAGAATTTGCTGGCGACATCCTCGTAGGCCATGTCTTCCTTGGCGAGTTCCAAGGCGATGGCCAGCATGCTCAGGCAGTACATGCCCATCCAGCTGGTGCCATCGGACTGTTCAAGATGGCCGCCGGTCGGAAGAGGCGCAGAGCGGTCGAAGACTCCGATGTTGTCGAGTCCGAGGAATCCGCCTTGAAAAATGTTCGCGCCGTCCGGGTCTTTCCGATTGACCCACCAGGTGAAATTGAGAAGCAGCTTGTGAAAAACCCTTTCGAGGAAGGCCCGGTCGGCCACGCCGCGCACGCGTCGCTCGATTTTGTAAACGCGCCAGGCGGCCCAGGCGTGCACCGGAGGGTTTACGTCGCTCAAAGCCCATTCGTAAGCGGGTAATTGTCCGTTGGGATGCATGTACCATTCGCGAAGAAGAAGAATGAGTTGGTCTTTGGCAAAGTCCGGATCAATCAGCGCAATGGGAATGCAATGGAAAGCAAGGTCCCAGGCGGCATACCAAGGATATTCCCATTTGTCGGGGATGGAAATGACGTCTTCGTTGTAGAGGTGAGTCCAATCCTTGTTGCGGCCTTTCCAGCGCTCGGCGGGAGGTTGGGGCTGGGAAGGGTCGCCTTCCAGCCACGCGTGAACGTCGTAGTGATAGAACTGCTTGGACCAGAGCATGCCGGCAAAGGATTGGCGCATGACGGCTTTCGCATCGGCAGAAAGATTCTTGGGCATGCGTGATTCGTAGAATTCATTGGCTTCTTTTTGGCGCGTGGCGAAGAGCGCGTCAAATCCGGCCGCAAAATCATCCGTGCCAGGAACGCCTTCCTCACGCTCGGCGTGGCCGGGTGAAGTGATGATCCGGGCTCCCGGAGAATCCATATCCAAGCCGGCGAGAGGCTCGATGTCGGTAAGGCGGAGCTTCAGCGTGGCGGACCCGCCGGGATCCAGGTGCAGCGCGCAATGAGCCGCCACTTTCGTACCCGTAAGATCGGAGTTGACGGCGGCTTTGTAGCCGCGAATAAGGTAGTCGTGAAACGCATCTTTGACATAGGGGGAACTATTCTTTGCACCGAATAGGCGGGCAAAGTTTGTTTCGTTTTCAGTGAACAGCAACTGGGGATTTCCTCCGCACAGAAGCCAGCGCTTGCCATACTGCCAGTGTTCGAGTTCAACATTCGCAGCGCCGGGGAAGCTGGCTGCTGCCCGAGCCGTCGGGCGCCGCAGATCCTTGCCCCAGGACCAGGTATTGCGAAACCAAAATTGGGGGAGGAGGTGGAGCGCAGCCATTTCCGGGCCGCGATTGACGGCGGTAATTCGAATGAGGATGTCTTCGAAGTCCGCTTTGGCATATTCGACAACGACATCGAAATAGCGATTCTCAGAGAAAACTCCTGTATCGAGCAGTTCGAATTCCGGCTGGCCGCGGCCGCGCCGGCGGTTCTCTTCCATAAGCTGTTGGTAAGGAAATTCGACCTGCGGATATTTGTACAGCATGCGCATGTAGCTGTGCGTGGGAGTGGAATCCAGATAGAAATAGCACTCCTTCACATCCTCGCCGTGGTTGCCCTGATTTCCGGTGAGCCCGAAGAGGCGTTCCTTGAGAATGGGATCGCGCCCGTTCCAAAGAGCGATGCCGAAGCACATCATCTGGTGGCGGTCGCTGATTCCGCCGATGCCGTCTTCCCCCCAGCGATAAGCACGCGAGCGCGCGTGGTCGTGGGGGAAATACTCCCAAGCCGTGCCGTTCGCGCTGTAATCTTCGCGGACCGTGCCCCACTCGCGCTCGGAAAGATAAGGTCCCCAGCGCTGCCAATGCTTTTTGCGCAGGCGCGACTCTTCGAGGCGGCGTTCTTCCGCAGTTGGCGTTCGTGGCATGGGCAAATCTTTAGATGAAAAACCCCGGCTATAGTCGCATCTTTTCGAAAAAAGCGCAGAGTGAGTTCCGAAAGTATCCTCGCTCGCACACAAAGGGCGTCCAAAGCCCTGCAGATCTTCTGTCAACTGGCATCCGTTCAGCCTTGCAGACTTCTTGGCGCGAATGCAACTCAAGAAATGAAGTCAAGGCGGTGTTTCGGCGAAGAAACCGCCATTGAACTTCAGCCGTTGTACTCTAGTGCATCCCGGGCGCACCCGTTACAAGGCACGTTAAGGAGACAACGGCCATGTCTTACTCCAACGACTATTTAGGCTGGAAGTGCTTTGGACCGCGGCAGGGCTGGCGACCGCTTTTGATAGCCGCAGTTCTTGTCTTTCTGGGACCTGCAACTCGGGTTGCACGGGCGCAGGACCGTGCGCTGGATGACTTGCGCAAGCTGAACCAGTCCGTGGACGCGCTGGTCAAGAAGGTGTCGCCCAGCGTGGTGCAGATTCTGGTTACCGGCTACGGGCCGCTGGAAGATGGCGACCGCGGAAGCACAAGCACCGTGATCGGCAGGCAGCGTGCCATTGGCTCGGGATTCGTGATTGAAGAAAGCGGCTACATCATGACGAATGCCCACGTGGTGAACGGTGCGCAGCGCGTGCAGGTGGTTTTGCCGAATCCGAGCGCCGAGAGTTCACTGGAGGCAGCGCTTTCCACACGGGCCCGCATTGCTTCCGCGCAGATTGTTGGCGTCTCGCGGGAACTCGATCTTGCGCTCGTCAAAGTGGACGCGGGAGCGCTTCCTGCACTTCCCCTCGCGAACTACCGCAAGCTCGGTCAAGGAGAAATGGTGTTTGCCTTCGGAAGCCCAGAGGGCCTGCGAAATTCTGTCACCATGGGCGTGGTCTCTGCCGTCGCGCGGCAGACCGATCCCGATTCACCGATGGTCTACATTCAGACCGACGCCGCGATTAATCCAGGAAACTCCGGGGGCCCGTTGGTCAACGTGAACGGGGAAGTGGTGGGGGTGAATACCTTCATACTGTCGCAATCCGGCGGAAATGAAGGACTCGGGTTCGCAATCCCCAGCGGCGTGGTCGGTGTGGTCTACCGGGAGTTGCGCAAGTTTGGCCATCTGCATCGCGCGCAGATTGGCATCGCGATGCAAACCATCACTCCCACCTTGGCCGAAGCATTAAACCTGCCGAGAAATTATGGAGTGGTGATCTCTGACGTTTTGCCCGACACGCCAGCGATGGCTTCCGGATTGCAAATTGGCGACGTGCTGGCTGCCATAGACGGAAGGCCGGCGGAAAATCTGCCTTTTGTGGCGTTTCATTTCTTTTCTCTGGAGTACGGGCAAAAGGTCGCTCTGGATGTTCTTCGAGGCAAGGAACGGCTGGCGTTTCATGTGCCTGTAGCCCAGCCGCCTCGAGACACGGATCAAGTTGCGGCTCTGGCGGATCCGGAAAACAACCTCGTCGCGACGCTCGGAATTCTTGGCGTGGAAATAGACCAGAGAATTGCCGCGATGGTGCCGGACTTGCGCGATCCCTTTGGAATTTTTGTGGCTGCGCGAGCGACCGGGGCGACCGTGGAGGTACCCCTGCAAGCCGGAGATGTAATTCGAACAATGAATGGGCAGCCAATGACCACATTGGACCGGCTTCGCAGTGCGCTGAAATCGCTGCCGCCGGGGGCGCCAGTTGCTTTGCAGATTCAGCGCGAGCAGAAACTGCTCTTTGTCTCGTTTGTCATGGACTAAGTCGTCGCGCGGAATTGGTTTACCGTCTCTAGGAATAGAGCAGATTCGAGTCCGCGCATGGTGCTGATAGCTCTTTGAGGTAATTCACGGGCCCCTGCACAACAAAGCGGCGGTGATAAAGCAGGAGCGCTCGCAGACCTGCCAGTTCCTCGCCACCGCCCGCTCTCCCGGGACCGCCGTGTAGACAGCTTGGGACCACATTGCCGTGACCAGTGTGCTGACTCCCCACCGTGGAATCCACCGCCACGATCCGGCCGTGAAGATCCCCGATGCCGAGAACGATTTCCTGCAAGAAGCCGGGATCGTTGGAAAAGACCGAGGCCACCAGCGAACCGCTTCCACGTCGAACCATAGGAATAAGATCCTTCGGGCTGTCGTAGGCAATCAGGGTCATTACCGGCCCGAATACCTCGACGTCGTGAACGTATTTCGACGCAAGCCCGTTGTTGCCGAGGAGAACCGTTGGTTGGACAAACGCCGACCTTTGCGAATCGGCATCGACCGGCTGGAAGTGCTCGTCGCCGCCAAATACAACCGAGCATTCCGTTCGCAATTTTCTTAGCCCTTCGAGACACGCAGCTTGCTGGGCCTTATTGACCACCGGTCCAACTTTCACTTCGGCATTGCGGGGGTTTCCTACTTTCGTGGTACTTAAGCGGGAAGAGACAGCTTCCCCGAAGGCTTTGAGGATTGGGCGAGGCGCGAAAATACGCCGGATCGTCGTACATTTCTGCCCGGCTTTTATGGACATTTCTTTCAGAACTTCTTTCACGAGGAGTTCAAAGAGATCCCTTCCGGCCGCGCCATCCGGCCCGAGAATCGCGGAGTTGATACTGTCGGCTTCAATATTCACGCGCACGGACCGGCGCAGGACGTTGGTATGAGAGCGCACGCGTGCTGCGGTGTCCGCGGAGCCGGTGAAGGAAACAATATCCTCTTCACGAACGTGGTCGAGAAGTCCACCAGCAGAGCCACAAACCAGCGTAATCGCGCCCGGCGGCAGAATGCCGGCCTTTACGACATCCTCCACCATCCGGTGAGCCAGCCAGGCGGTTGGGGAGGCGGGTTTCACAACGATCGGAACACCCGACAGAAGGGCGGGCGCCGCTTTCTCGCAAAAACCCCAGGCGGGGAAATTGAACGCGTTGATGAAAACCGCCACCCCTTTGGCGGGTGTTAAAAAGTGCTGGCCCCCGAAGACGCCGGTCTTGGACAGAGACAGGGCCGCACCTTCCTTCAGCATTTGCCCGTCGGCCAGGGCACCGCCAATCTTGGCGTAATACTTCATGGTGTAGAGCGCGCCGTCGACGTCAAACGACGCATCCGCTTGCGTGGCACCGAGGTTTAGAAGCGAAATTCGGAAGTATTCATCACGGTTGGCCGCAAGCACTTCGCCGATCTTCGCTAGCATTTCCGCCCTCTGCCCGTAGGTCAGCTGGCGCAGCGCAGGTCCGCCCGGAGTCCTTGCGAACTCGAGGGCACTGTGGAGGTCAACTCCTTCCGAAGAGATGCGCGCCAGTTCGTCTCCGGTCACTGGATCAACCAGGGCGGTGCCGGGAGCAGACCCTGCGACCCATTTGTCAGCGAGATAGTTTGGCAGTTTCATGGAAAAACCTTCCTAGCCGAATGGCATCCATCGGCATAATAGTGCATGTTGGACTAAACAAATTCTGGTTTGATGGGCGCATAGCGCGGGCGCATGTATCCAACTACTCCTTTAAAAACACTATGGTTAGCTGTAATGTGACGCGCGTGATGTATGGTCCTCAAACCCACTGCAGCGAAGTGCCTTTTCCTGCATTGACGAGAATCCCAGCCTGTGTATTATAATGCAAGCTGTCGATTTGTTCTGAATCTGAAATTGATGGCCCCTCCACCCACCACGCAATCCAAGGCTTCCACTCTACATCCGGCTGGATGGTCTGAAAACGGTGAATTTCTCGTTTCCCTCGGCCGGCGTGTCCGGGAATTGCGTCGCCGCCGCGGGCTGACGCGCAAGCAAGTGTCGCAAGAAGCAGAGGTTTCCGAACGGCACCTCGCGCAACTGGAAGCGGGCGAGGGAAACATCTCGGTAGTCCTGCTGCAGAGGATCGCCCGGGCTCTGAGTGTACCCATCGGCGATTTATTTTCGCCGCAAACCGACGAGACGACGGAGAAGAGATTGATCCAAAGATTTCTGGAGCACCTGCCACAGCACCGGCTTGAAGACGTAGTCTTCCGCCTGATGCGCGATTTTGGCCACGAAGAAAAGATGCGCCGGATGCGCATCGCCTTGATCGGCATGCGCGGGGCAGGCAAGTCCACCCTGGGAGCGAAGCTGGCCGCGGAAACCAGCAACCGCTTCATCGAGCTAGACCAGGAGATCGAAAAAGACACGGGAATGCCGCTGGGCGAGATTTTCTCTCTCTACGGGCAATCTGGTTTTCGCGCGATGGAGAAGCGCACGCTCGAAAAAGTGCTGAAAGAGAACCACCGGGCAGTAATTTCCGCGGGAGGCGGAGTTGTCTCGGAGAAAGAGACCTTCGATTATCTCCTCTCCCGCTGCTATACGGTCTGGATCAAGGCGCGACCGGAAGAACACATGTCGCGCGTAATGGCGCAGGGCGATTTTCGTCCCATGGCGGCGAACGATCAGGCGATGGAAGATTTGCGCCGCATATTGGAAGCCCGCGAATCCCTTTACCGGAAAGCGGACCTGGTACTGGATACTTCCGGAACTTCCGTGGAAGAGAGCTTTGCAAGACTGAAAGCAACGTTGCAAGCGAACTTGCAATAGGAGGATGGCGTGGACGTGGCGGTCACTCAAGAAGCGAAGAGGAAACCAGCGGCGGTGGACTACCAGACCGAGCCTTCGCGTTACAAGCACTGGCGGCTCTCCTTCGACGGTCCGGTGGCCACGCTCACCATGGACGTGGCGGAAGACGGCGGGATTCGTCCCGGCTACAAACTCAAGCTGAATTCCTACGACCTGGGCGTGGACATCGAACTCCACGACGCGCTGCAGCGCATCCGCTTTGAGCATCCCGAGATTCGTTCGGTGGTCTTTGCCAGCGCGAAGAATCGCATTTTTTGCTCCGGGGCAAACATTTACATGCTCGGCCTTTCCTCGCACGCCTGGAAAGTGAATTTCTGCAAGTTTACGAATGAAACGCGGATAGGCATCGAAGATGCAAGCCGGAATTCAGGCCTTAAGTTTCTCGCCGCGTGCAATGGAACAACCGCGGGTGGAGGGTATGAACTGGCGCTGGCCTGCGATGAAATTGTCCTCGTCGACGACCGTTCGTCCGCTGTGAGCCTGCCTGAGCTTCCTCTGCTCGGAGTCCTGCCGGGAACCGGCGGGCTGACGCGACTGACCGACAAGCGAAAAGTTCGCAAAGATCTTGCCGACCTGTTCTGCACCAACCAGGACGGGGTGCGCGGCCAAAGGGCAAAAGACTGGCGACTGGTGGATGGGGTCGTCAAGCCACAGCAGTTTGCAGAGCAGGTCAGGCACCGCGCGCTGAAGCTTGCCGAATTGTCCGATCGCCCGGTGGGGGCGATAGGGGTATCGTTGACGCCGCTAGAGAAAGAGACGGACGAAGCAGGCCTGCATTACAAACACGTGGATGTGCAGTTCAACCGGGCGGCCCGCACCGCGACAATGACTGTTCGGGTTGCTAAATCCGTTGACCTACAAACGGCCGAACAAGCTTATGCGGCTGGCGCGAACTGGTGGCCGCTGCAGATGGCACGCGAACTCGATGACGCCATCCTCAGCCTGCGGACCAACGAACTCGAATTGGGCCTCTGGGTGCTGAAAACGGCCGGAAACCCGGACGCCGTTCTTGCGATGGACAAATTTATCTTGAGCCATCAGGACAATTGGTTCGTCCGCGAAGTGCTGGGGATGATGCGGCGCACCTTCGCGCGGCTCGAAGTGACGTCGCGCTCGATTTACGCCGTCGTCGAACCGGGCTCCTGTTTCGCAGGCACGCTATTGGAATTGGCCCTGGCCGCCGACCGCATTTATATGCGAGACACGGAAGAGGGTGACCGCACCACCATGACGCTGTCCGAGATGAACTTCGGGCCGCTGCCAATGGTGAATCGCCTTTCGCGTCTCGCCGCGCGCTTTTACGAAGACGCCGCCCAAATCGAATCTCTTCGCAGTCAAATTGGCAAGAAGCTTTCCCCGCGCGAAGCGCTTGATGCTGGCCTCGTCACCGCCGCGCCTGATGATCTGGATTGGGAAGATGAGATTCGCCAGGCGATGGAATCGCGCGCCGCGCAATCCCCCGATGCACTGACCGGTCTCGAGGCGAACTTGCGGTTTGGGCCCAAAGAAACGACGGAAACGCGCATTTTCGGACGCTTGTCGGCGTGGCAAAACTGGATCTTCATCCGGCCGAACGCCATTGGCCCGAACGGAGCGTTGAAAGTCTACGGAACGGGGGCACCAGTGAAGTTCGACTGCGAAAAAGTTTAGTTCACAGATTCTGAAGAGGTCTGAGGGGCATTTATGATCAACTACACGGAGAGAATTCCAAACAACGTGGATTTGGGAAGAGACCGCGTTCTGCAGCGCGCACTCGAGCATTGGCAGCCGGCGTTTCTCGGCTGGTGGTACGACATGGGCCCCGCCGAGAGCCGCAATTACGATGTTTACCTGCGCACCGCTGTCAGCGTGGAACCGGACGGCTGGGCGCAATTTGACTACGTGAAGATGCCCGAATATCGCTGGGGGATTTTCCTGCAACCGCGCGATGAAAAAAGGCCGGTGAATTTTGGTACGCACAAAGGCCAACCCGCCTGGCAGGATGTGCCGGGCGAATATCGCTCCACGTTGCGGCGCATCATTGTCACGCAAGGCGACACCGAGCCGGCTTCGGTGGAGCAGCAGAAGATGCTTGGACTTTCTTGTCCCTCTTTGTACGACCTCCGAAACATTTTTCAGGTGAACGTCGAGGAAGGGCGCCATTTGTGGGCGATGGTGTATCTGCTGCATCGCTACTTTGGCCGCGACGGCCGCGAAGAAGCCGAGGCTTTGCTCGCGCGGCGCTCCGGCGATACCGACAATCCTCGCATCCTCGGCGCGTTTAACGAACCGACGCCAGACTGGCTCGCGTTTTACATGTTTACGTTTTTTACTGACCGCGACGGCAAATTCCAGCTTTGCGCGCTGGCGGAATCTGGCTTCGATCCGCTCGCTCGCACTTGCCGGTTCATGCTGACCGAAGAGGCCCATCATATGTTCGTGGGCGAAACCGGCGTGAGTCGCATTATTCAGCGGACTTGCGAAGTAATGAAAGGAAACAAAGTCGAGGACCCCTCCGACGTTCGCGCGCTCGGCGTCATCGACCTGCCCACCATCCAGAAGTACCTGAATTTTCACTATAGCGTGACACTCGATCTTTACGGTTCCGAGGTTTCTTCAAACGCAGCAAATTACTTTACCAGCGGTCTAAAAGGGCGCTTTCGCGAAACAAAGTTGGAGGACGATCATGTGCTCATCGATGCCTCCTATCCAGTTTCAGAAGTTGTCGGCGACAAAATCGTGACCAAGGATGTTCCCGCACTAACGGCGCTGAACGAGCGTCTTCGCGATGACTATATCGAGGAGATTGCCGACGGCGTCAGCCGCTGGCAAAGAGTGATCGACCAGGCCGGAATTCCCTTCCGCTTGACCTTGCCGCACAAGGGTTTTCACCGGGCAATCGGAAACTTCGCGGGACATTTCATCAGCCCCGGTGGCGGCGTGCTCATCGAGGAAGCCTGGAGGAAGCACGAATTCGAATGGCTGCCAAGCCCGAAAGATTATGAATTTGTGCAATCGCTCATGAGCGGCCGCGCGACCGAGCCGGGACAATTCGCCAACTGGATTGCCCCGCCGCTCCGTGGCATCAACAATAAACCCTTGAATTTCGAGTACGTCCGCTTTAACTGATGCCAAATTGATTCTGTCTGCCCTAAGGCGGAGCTCCGTGCAGCCGATCATCGATATCCACGTCCATATCATGCCGTACAGCATGATGAAGCCCTCCGCGATGGAGTTGATAAAGAAGGGGCGCAATGACTACGCGGACGTGGAACGCTACTGCGCCGACGCCAAATCCTTCCTGGCATTCCTGGACACGCTTGGCGTAGAACGCGCGGGACTCATCAACTACGTCGCGCCGACAATTATTGGCTTTACTCCGGAGGTGAACGACTGGAGTGCCAAATACTGCCGCGCGGCGCCTGACCGGCTCATCGCGTTTGGCGGTGTACTCCCTGGAACCGTTCCCGATCCCGGCGCCGAAGTCGACCGACTTGCCAAGCTCGGCATTCGCGCGATCAAGATGCATCCTTCGCATCAAGCGCTTTCGCCGAACGACTACATGGACGGTAACCGCGGCTTGGCCGCGGTTTACGAACGCGCGCAGGCCAACCGCATGCCGGTCATGATCCACACTGGAACTTCGATTTTCCCGGGAGCGCGAAACTTGCACGCGCAACCAATGCTTTGCGATGACATCTGTGTTGATTATCCGAATCTCGTGGTCATTCTGGCGCACGGTGGCCGGCCGCTTTGGATGAATGAAGCGTTCTTTCTGGTGCGCCGTCACAAGAATATGTACATGGACATTTCCGGAATTCCGCCACAGAAACTACTCGAATATTTCCCGCGCATCGAGGAGATTGCCGACAAAGTCCTGTGGGGCACGGACTGGCCCGGGCCGGGCGTTCCCGAGATCAAAGGAAACATCGAAAAATTCATGGCCCTGCCGATAGGCGAAGCCGCAAAACGAAAAATCTTGTACGACAACGCGGCGCGGCTGTTCCCGAAATAGGGCGGCAGCCGCTTTCCGGAGAAGCGAGGAGCCGTATTCTCGAGTGCAAGGGATTTTCGCAGATTTTGTTTACCAAATTGGGACGCGTCGTAACTGGTCTAAATTAAATTAGACTAATTGCCCGCCGCAAGATTCGATCCGGTCATGACCAGCCTGGACCCACTCCTGGAGAACGCGCCGCGCGACCAATTGCGCGAAGTGCAGTGGCCAAAGCTCCACCAATTGCTTCGAATCGTTTTTGCCAGAAACCGCTTCTACACCAGAAAATGGCGCGAAGCAGGCATCGAGCTTGACGACATAAGATCGCTGTCCGACATGCGCAAGCTTCCTTTTACTCATAAATCGGAGCTGGTTCGCGCCCAAGAGGAAGCGCCTCCCTTCGGAACAAACGCCACTTTTCCGCTGCAAGCCTACTCGCGCGTGCATCAGACCTCCGGAACGACCGGCTTCCCCTTGCGCGTGGTAGACACTCCCGAGAGTTGGGAGTGGTGGGGCCGATGCTGGGGATATGTGCTGCGGGGTGCGGGCGTTACGGCAAGGGACCGAGTGTTTCTTCCATTCTCGTTTGGTCCGTTCATCGGATTCTGGGCCGCTGTCGAAGGAGTGCGACAACTCGGCGCCATGATGATTCCCGGCGGCGGATGGGATTCCTTCCAGCGTCTTCATGTGATGCGGGACCTCGGAGCGACCGTGATTTGCTGCACGCCAACTTATGCTCTCCGGCTGGCAGAAGTCGCCCGAGAAAATAAATTTGATTTGCGATCCATCCCTGTCCGCGCGCTGATCCACGCCGGAGAGCCCGGAGCGAACGTCCCACAAACCAAAGCGCGCATCGAATCCGCATGGAATGCGAAGTGCTTCGACCACGCGGGCGCTTCGGAAGTAGGCGCGCACAGTTTCGAATGCGAGGTTCAGCCGGGCGGAATTCATGTCATCGAAAGCGAATTCATCGCGGAAGTGATCGACCCTCAATCCGGAAAAGAAATCCAGCCAGGCGAAACCGGAGAACTAGTCATTACCAATCTTGAGCGGCCGGGATTTCCGGTCATTCGCTACCGCACCGGCGATCTCGTTCGAATGAATTTGTGCCCCTGCGCCTGCGGCAGAACCTTTGGCCGATTTGATGGTGGTCTTCTCGGCCGCGTTGATGACATGGTGATCATTCGCGGCGTCAACGTCTACCCCACGGCCCTGGAGAACGTTATTCGCCAGTTTCCCACTGTCGATGAATTTCAAATCACGGTGAAAACGCGGCAGGAAATGCAGCAGCTGGAGGTACAAATCGAGGTCCATTCCGGCGGCGATGCCGAGGGTGTGCGCAGGGGCGTCGAGCAAGCCATCTATCAAGCGCTTTCCCTGCGTCCGACCGTGACGGTGGCGCCGCCTGGTTCCCTTGCGCGCTTTGAAATGAAAGCGCGCCGCTTCCAGCGCCTGGATCAAACCTAGCTGGAAGGCTCCGCTGGCGGTTTCCTGCGGTTGGACAGAACTTAGATAGCCGATGGCCGCGCAAACGACATACTCGAAAGCCAAGACCGTGAGCACACAACCTTGCGCGGCCCAAACATCCTATTGTGAACATACATTCGTTTTCTGAACATTTGTTCAGAATATCTTGACAGGGTAAATGGAAAAGAGGAGACTTTCCGTTAGAAACGCTCCAAAGGAGGAGATTCTTTCCTCAAGAGCCATGCCGCCCGAACGTCAACCAAGAACTTCTCGCAATGGGCGCCCGCAGAGGCGCTATCTGGCACGGCGCCTGGAGATTCTGCGGGCGGCGGGGCGCCAATTTCGTTCCCGTGGATTTATGGAAACGGGGATGCGCGACATTGCCGAGGCCGCGGAGCTTTCCCCCGCTAATCTCTACAACTACTTTGAAGGCAAACACGAGATTCTTTTCTTCTGTCAGGATAGCTCTCTGGATCGCATGCTTGCCGCCCTGGAAAAGGCGCGCCGGGCGAGGGCCGACGCATCTGCAAAATTGCGCCTCGTGATTGTCTCCCATTTGCGCTGCTTGCTCGACGAAGTCGAGGGCTCGGCCGCGCACTTGTTGACCAGTGCATTGCCGGCGGGTCCGCAGCGGTATCTTGTTGCGAAACGCGACCGCTATGAATTGGGAGTACGCAACCTGATTCTTTCCGGGATGCGCGGCGGTGAATTTATTCAAGGCGATGCGGCCCTTATAGCGCGCGCCATGCTCGGCGCCTTGAATTGGAGCGTGCAGTGGTTTCGACCGGACGGACCAATGACCGCGGAAGAAATTGCGGAAAGTCTGGCGGATTACCTGATTCGAGGTTTGTTGACGAAGGCAAACTCTCTTAGGCAATTTGGGCGCCGCGAAAAGACGGGGCGAGTCGCACGCAAGGATATTTCCGAGAATATGGGAAACCGCGCGGCTGTTGCATAGTTCAGCCGAAAGGTGATTGAAGGTGGCGACAGTCCCGATCGAATCGCAGAAGACGGCGCAGACGCGGTTCACGCTGAATGGCGAGGAGCTGGATGTCTCCTTTGCGTCATACAAAACATTATTGGAGGTTTTGCGCGAAGACCTAGGCCATACAGGAACCAAGCACGGCTGCGAGTTGGGAGAGTGCGGCGCGTGCGCCGTTCTTTTGGATGGAAGGCCCGTGCTCTCCTGCCTGGTTCTCGCGCTCCAGTGCAGTGGAAGAGAAGTCCTGACGGTCGAAGGGCTTTCCGCTGATGGGCGACTGCATGCGCTGCAGGATGCTTTCGCGGATCTTGGGGCGGCGCAATGCGGCTATTGCACTCCCGGGATTCTCGTGACGGCGAAAGCGCTGCTTGACGCAAATCCCCATCCGAGCCGCGATGAAATCCGGAAGGCGCTTTCAGGGAATCTTTGCCGCTGCACGGGCTATCTCCAGATATTCGAGGCTGTGGAAGCGGCGATGGTCAAGACAAGCGGGGAAAACAGTGCTGGGGATTGCCCCGCGCCGGCTGAGAGAGATGATGTCGGAACAAAAGGAAAAATTTAAGCCGCCGGTCGCGGGCCCCGATTCAAACCGCGAAGGCTTGCGCGTTATCGGGACGCCTCGTCGGCGTGTGGACGGCCGCGCAAAGGTGACGGGGCAGACGCGCTTTGCCGACGACATTTTCCTGCCGCGCATGACGCACTGCAAACTTCTGAGGTCCCCCTATCCTCACGCGAGCATCCGAAAAATCGACGCCTCCCGAGCGCTGGCACATCCCGGCGTCTATTTGGTTCTCGCCGGGAAGGATCTTCCGATTCAATACGGCATTCTCCCGGTCAGCCAGGATGAGCAGGCTCTTTGCATAGATCATGTGCGGCACGTGGGTGATCCGATTGCGGCGGTCATCGCCCGCGAAGAATTAACGGCATTTGAAGCGT
>QHYK01000135.1 GCA_003224085.1 Acidobacteriota bacterium
CACTGCATTGAGGGGATCGTCGCGGTTTGATGTCGTGAGCTGAGCGAGCACACTGCATTGAGGGGATCGTCGCGGTTTGATGTCGTGAGCTGAGCGAGCACGCACCGGGGGGCTCTGCCCCCCGAACCCCCCGGCATTTACTTCCCCGCCCGGATGCCCGCGACGCTTGGAGACCGGCAGGAGGTATCCGGTATGGGTCGCGGGACGCTTGCCAGCGGAGCCCGCTCTGGTCCGCGATCTCCTGCCGGTCACAGAACTCCGTTCAGGCAGGCACGGCGGACGAATTCCCGTTCCCGTTCCGATGCCTGTCTGGAGTGGGGAGCGGAACAACGCGCACCCAAAAGTCCCCGCGACGCACGATGTGCCCTGCTGCGGCCAGACGCGTGAGTGCCTCGCCGACACGCTCGTTGCGCGCGCGGACGGCCGCGCGGAGTGATGCGCGCTCGAGTCCGTCGGGGCCGGCGCGCTCCAGGGCATCAAGAATCATGGCATCCAGATCTGCTGAGGCAGGCGGCGCCAGTTCTTCGGCGCGCACAATGCCCAAGTGCATGTCTTGCTCGGTGCCCAATAGGGCCAGCGTGAGCGGATCGGGAGGGGCGGCGGCGCGATGCTCAACCGACAGGATCAGCGTGTGCTGCCGGCGGCGGAGGGAGAGCGCCGTATCCACCCAGGCAAAGAAATCGCCCGAACCGCGCAGGCTCAACCCACCGGTGGAAGAGCCATTCTTGCGGGCATGATGGACGATAATGATCGCCACGTTGTAAGCGCGCTGCAAGGCGCGCAAGTAGCCGAGAATCGCGGCCACCTCGCCCGCTTGGTTTTCGTTCACCTGATGCAGGCGGACAAAGGGGTCGAGAACAAGCAGACGCGGCGCCTGACGGCGCACGGTTTCGGCGAGGCGCTGCTGATCCGTCAGCAGATCCAAGCGCAACGTGGGTGCAGTGATGACGTCGATGGGCAAGGCGTACAGGTCCAGACCGCGATGGCGACAAAGGCCGAGGAGCCGAGCTTTCACCAGCGGCGCCGCATCTTCGGCCATGTACAGCAGCACGCCCCCGGGGTCACACACGGGAAACGTGTCGAGACACGGCGTGCCGCTGGCCACCGACACGGCCACATCCATGGCCATCCAACTCTTACAGCTTTTAGGCAAGCCGCCAATCGTTCCCACGCCGCCATGGATCCAGAGGGGTTCAATGAGCCAGCGGCGTGCGGGGTCGAGCTCGTCGAGATCGGCGGCGCGCACCACGGGCAGTGTTTCCCGCTCGCGGGAGCTCATGCCAGCACCACTTGACCGACCGGCGACTGCTCGATGGCGGCCTCCATGGAGTGATCGTCGATGAAATTCTGATTGCGCTCGTGGGCTTCGTACAAAGCCCGATGCAGCAGATGGGCAGCAACGCGCGGTAGCCCGCGGCTGGTGCGGAACAGGAGTTCGCGAGCCGAGTCGGCCAGGATGTTCTGTGTAGCGCCAGCGGCCTTGAAGGCATGGTCGATCATGGCGCTGAAGGCTTCGCGATCGAGCGGCTCGAGGTGGAGGTAATGCACGATGCGCATGGCCAGCGGGGCGTGTTGTTGCATGCGCAGATGTCGCGCCAGGGGAGGCAATCCGACCAGCCACAGCGTGAGCAGATCGCGGCTATCAAAGGCGAAGTTCAGGAAGGCGGAGAGATCGATGAAGAAGGTATCGGAGAGATGTTGTGCCTCGTCCAGAATGAGGATCGGTGCGATGCTTCGTTCATCGACCAAGTGCAATAGACTTTTCTTCAGGCTGGCCCACAGTTCGGCGCGGCGATGGGCGGGGCGAAGGCCGAGCTCCAAGGCTAAGGCGCGGTAGAAATCGAAGGGCCCCACGGCGGCGCAAAGATAGAGCACCAGGTAGTCGGGCTTGGGCAGTTGGGCGCAGAGATGGCGCAGGGCGGCGGTCTTGCCGACGCCAGCGTCGGCGGTGAGTACGCCCAGGCCAGGATCGGCGATGAGCTGACGGAAGGCGCGTTCGAGTTTTTTGAATCCGGGGCTCTTGTCGAAGAAGGTTTTGCCCTGGGCATTTTTGGGAAGCGGATGGCCGGTAAGACCAAAGCGTTGGCGATACATGTTGGATCATTCCTCCTTTTTCTCGGTTTTCTTGGTGGTGGCCGGCTGGCCCACCGGGCGGACGCGGTCGTAGTGCTCGGCTTCGATCAAGGCGAGCGGATCGAGGCCGCTGGGCTCGGCGTCCGGGGCCGCTTCGCCACGCACGCGCCGCCGTCGACGCGAAGCATTCGCCACGCGGTCGAGCGGCACGGTGTCACAAACGAAGCGATCTTCGATGAAGACGCACGGGTGCGCCGTGTCGTCGCGGGGATCGAAGCGCAGTTCCACTTCCTGGCCCTCGAGTTCGGGCCGAACTTCCAGATAGCCCCCTTTAAAGCGGACGGTGCCATCCTTGCGCACGACGCGGCGCTCGCGGTGCAGGAACACATCGGAGAGGTTCTTCTGGCGTGGGAGGAGGCGCAGGAAGGAGAGCTCGGCCAGCCAGTGTTCACGCGGCACGCGGTCTGTGGTGCTGTGTTTTCGCGCGTGATATTCCGCGGAAAGCCACGCCCAATGCTTGGCATTGAGTTCGGCGAGCGGGAGCGGCTCGTCGGGCAATTCGTCGCCGACTTCTTCGCGCCAAGTGCGATGCCAGCGTTCAATGACGCCCTTGGCCTCACAATCTTGGACCTGGGTGTGCAACAGACGGATGCCGAGTTCGGCACAGATCAGCTTGAGAGAGTCGGCGATGTAGGCTGCGCCGAGATCGACGTAGTAGGTGCGCGGAACTCCATGCTTGAGGATGGCCTGCTGGAAGCCGTACTCCTGGTCGACGGCGCTCTCGGAAAGAGCGAAGTAGCTGTGCGGGACATAACGAGTCGCGCCGTCGATCTGGGAGAGCAAGTAAGCTTTGTGTAGCGAGCCTTCGGGGGCGATGACCAGGGGCCCGTGCAGCGCGTCGCCCACCCACAAATCTCCAGCGTGTTCGGGCAAGAAGGATCGCCGCTCCGTGACTCCATGGCGCTGCGGCCGGGCGGAAAGGCGATGAGCCAGCAGCAAGCGATGCACCGTGGAGCGATGCAGCGTGCCTCTGGGGACGATCTGGGCGCGCTCGAGCATGCGGATGATGCGTCGGATGGAGCGGCGGGGGCGCTCGCGCTTGACGCGCAGAATCTGCTCGGCGATCTCGGCAGAGATGACTCGGCTACAGCCGCGATCCGAACGATCCTGAGGGAACAGCGCCGGAAAGCCGCCGTGGCGATAGGCGTAATACCAGGACTCGATGGTGCGGGGTGAGAGCTGCACATAGGTGCCGTCCGGCTGTTGCTGAAGCCGCGCGGCCGCTTCCTCGATGTAGCGACGACGATCACCGTGCTCCAGCCGGGCACTGATGAGCGGACCGAGAACGCCGAGTCGCCAAAGGGCGATCGTTTCTTTTTCTTCCTGCTTCATGGGCCGCGTTATACCGGGTAGCTGCGGCCATTTCTGGGGGGATTTTCGCCGTGCTCCGCGCCGTCCCGGACGGGTGCGGAGACAGCCGAGGGTTACATAAGACGGACCTTCGGTTGTAAGCGGAAAAGGAGCGCAGCCAAGCCCGCCAGAGGTTGGCCGAGGTGCTCGCGGGCATAGGCAGCGACCAGATCCGCGCAGGTGGCCTCGGGTAGCAGTTGCGTGGCGAGCGTTGCCCAGGTGGCCTGACCAGAGGCGGCCAGGATCTGTATCAGTGAGAGAGCTGGCCGCAACCACCGTGTGCGCCAGCGCCGCACGGTTCGCTGTGGCACCTTCGGCCAGTGTTGCGGCTCGCTTGGCGAAGATGACTTATGATCCGGCATCAGCGCGCGTCGCACGACATTCCAGGTCCGCCACAGATGGCGAGAAATGAAGAGGGGTAGAATCTGCCAGATCGCTGCGCAGGACACACATTCGAAACGCCTAATCGTGGTCACTGGCTTGCTGGGCTCTGCGCGCAGCACGCGCTCCCGGTAATCGTGCACGTGCAGCCGCTTCCCGCATCGCGGGCAGAAGGGTGGCCGATAGCCATCCGGATCGCAAATGCGCCGCTCGTGCGTGGCATGGTCGGTGACATCTTCGGCGATCAGCGTGCCGCCCTTTTGAGTGGACGAACGCAGCCGAAAAAGGCAAGCTTCAGACTCGGGAGGAGGGAGTCGATTTTGGCTCATGAGACATACTCCATGTCTTGGTCGACCTGAAGTGTCTCACCTCCTCCTACAATTTCGTCAACTCACACCCGTCTTTGAATCGCCTTTTTCAAAGTGGAAGATTTCGCCGAGGAACTGTCCCGTTTCGCGCTGCGCCCGGCGTCGCCGGTTCGCTTCCCGCATACCCCCTCACACCAGTGAGGGACACACACACCCGGAATCCACGTGAACAAATCGAGTCGGCACACTCCGGGCGCGCTCCATTGATCGTGATTTTCTTCCCACGCCCGCCCACAGCGTCGCTCCCGGCTGCGACCGCGGCGTTTACGCCCGGCTGCAAGAGCGCCAGCTCCTGAAACGAACGCCCATTGAGCGGAAGATCATTCATCTGCATGCGGTTCACCGTTCCACTTAACGCAGCGGAACCTAGGTCGATCGGCGGAGCGTCCTCTGCTGTGACGTTCACCCGTTCAACGGCGCCTGCGATTTCCAGTTTGACGTCCAGCACCGCGTCTTGCCCGATCGTCAGCTTAACGCCCTTCAGCACGGCGACTTGAAAGCCGGCCGCCCTCACGCGCAGCTCGTATTCTCCGGGAGGCAGCAGAGGTTCGCGATAGCGCCCTTTGTCATCCGTTGTAAGAGCTCGCACCGCACCCTGTTCGACGTTGCGGATTTCGATCGCCGCGCCGGGAACAAAACCCCCGGACGGGTCGTAAACAGTGCCTTGTAAGCTGGCCCCTACCGTTTGTGCCGAACACGTGGTGGTATTGATAACCAATGAGAGAAATAGCAGTCCCCAGGCAGCTCGCATAGCACACCCCTTTCACAAAAACTAGCAGTCTATTTTCGGTACAATACGCCCAAAATCGTCCCAACGGCCATACCGATGAATTCCCGCCAGGTCTGCTGGCGAAAAGCAGAGATGGCAAACGCGTCCGACTTCGGAGAAATAGGCAACAGCCCTGCTTGCAACTCAACATCCTCAAACCGAGAGGCTCCACCATCTCCAGCGTAAATCCTCAGGTATCGCATGCAGTCAGCTCCGAACGAAAATGCTCGTCGCGGGAAGGACGCATGTCCAGGCGTGAGACCTGCGTCCCGCATAACGCCTGTTCATAAGCTATCTCAACACCCTTTTAAATCACCTTAACCTGCTTAAAGACTCCAAGAGAGGTTTTGAATAGTTCTAGACTGGCCCGAACAAAGCCGGGCGCAAGTTCTCTCCCGACCGGCTGCAATCGTAGGCCATCTCAGCTTATTTTTCGAGTTGCCCAGCGTCAATGAATCGTTGGTGCGAGAGGCGAAGAGGAGGTGCTGGGCGGATTGTCGGCTTTAGCGGCCAATCTCTGCCCATTTTCCCGCGTCTCGGGATGATTGAACGACTTGTACGGTGACCTGCACATCGTGCACCGAAGCAGATCTCCAATGAGCTGCGATTCTTTTTGTCGCACTTTCCGCACCGCTTGATCTCTCAAGATCTTAGCCGGAGGCGGAACTGATTCCTCCTGAAGAAAAAATCCAACTGAAAAAAGAATAACACTTCCCACCTAAACTTCTCTTGTATTAGAGAAGATTGTGAATGATCCTCAAAGCACATTGTGAGGGGAAGTTGAAATTGACCCACTACGGGGATATAAGCGTGACAATTCAGGTCATCCACGGGTTAACTACCCGAACCGAGAGGTCTTCAAAGTGCGATACGTTTCGCGTCGCGAGCGTCGCATGACACGCCACCACGATGCCGGCAATCATCGTGTCCCGCAGTTCACCGGGGCGCCCCTTCTTGTGTCGCATTGCCATCAGATCACCTGCCTTCTGCGCTGCGACCGTGTCAAAGGGAGCGACCCGGCTTTCGATTTTGTCGACACGGGCCCGTTCGAAAGCTTGCATCAATACAGAACGTCGCTTCGCGATCGGCAAGATTTGTAATCCGAGCCGAATCTCTAGGATCGTAACTGAAGTCGTCCAGATGGACGAGCGAGGCTGCTTGTCGAGCCAATCGACGACCCTCTTATCCGCTGATTGACGCATCAGCGCCGAGAGCACGTTCGTGTCCAGGACAATCATCGATCGAAGGACGCAGGCTTAGCCTCATGCCCACGCAGTTCTGGGATGTCTTCGTCAAGTCCCGCGTTAGCAAACAATGAGGCGATTTCCGTACCCAGCCCCCCAACCGCGACGTCTTGTTCATTGACGGCATTTCGTAGAATGTCTCGCACTTCCTCCTCCATGCTTCGGCCATGCCGTGACGCACGCCGCTGAAGCCGCGCTTTGACCTCTTTCTCGATATTTCGAACAACGAATTGAGCCACGTGCTCCTCCTCACGTCATCGATATCAGATATCATACCCAGTGTTAAAATCTTCATGCGAAATTCCTGGGATAGGAATGTCGTGGGGCAGTTTGAATTTTGATGTTTTGTGTCACGGATCACAAAACTCAACTGACCCACTACGCGGCAAGGCCCAAGCCGGTTCGAGGCGAATGAATCTGATTTTCATCAGGAACCGCCCGGTATTCGCGGCACTGGCTGCGCTAGTGCTGAGTTTTTCAGGCGTCCTAGCGCGCGCGCAGAACTGTTCTCCGAAGCGAGAAGACGGGATCACCATTGTCGGGACCGTGCGAGATGAACAGGGGACAGCGGTCGCGGGAGCTGCGGTACGACTGATAGGGAAAGACGTTCGGTATTCTCTTGAAGTGAAGAGCGGGCCAGACGGTACGTTCACGCTTTCGATTTCTGCACCCGGAACCTACACGTTGTGGGCACAAACAAACGGACGTCGTAGCAACGCTGTGAGTTCGCTTGTGTTGGCACCGGGGGACAAGAAGCAAATCGAACTGGTGATGGATCCCTCATTCCCCAGCATGGAATTCGATGACGAGCCGAATTTCTCGGTGGCGGGCGTCACGGATTGGAACGACACGGAGATTCATGGGTCGGACGCGAGCCAGCGAACGAGCGAAGCGCTGGTGGAGGAAACACTTTCGCTGAAGCCGGCGGGCGCTACTGATTCAAAGGCGGGCGCCGGGGCCGAAAACTCTCGCGATAGCGAAAAAGAATTGCGTGAACAACGCGAGCGAGTGAAGAAACTTCTCGCGAGCGCGGAAACGGCGGATGCGCATCGAAAGCTAGCAGAATTGGACGAACGATTGGGCGATCCGCTGGAGGCGGTGCACGAGTACGAGCGCGCCACACAGATGGACCCCAGCGAGCAAAACTATTTCGAATGGGGCATGGAGCTGCTCCTACACCGCGCAGACCAGCCGGCTGTGGAAGTTTTCACGAAAGGAACTCGATCACACAAGCGTTCGGCCAGGATTCTGGCGGGGCTGGGCGTGGCGCTCTACGCGGGGGGAAACTCCGAAGAGGCGGCGCGGAAGCTTTGCGAAGCGGCGGACTTGAACCCCGCGGACCCCGCTGCGTACTTGTTCCTCGGAAGAATCGAAAGGGCTGTGCCGGCGGTGCTGCCGTGCGGTGAGGAAAAACTGGCGCGGTTTGCGAAAGACCAGCCCGAGAATGCGCTGGCCAATTATTATTACGGAATTGTTCTGTGGAAGCGGAGCCGCGGAATGGAACAATCAGGCGGTGCGCAGCAGGCGGAAGCGCAGCTCGAAAAAGCAACGGCGATCGATCCCAAGTTTGGCGAAGCTTATTTGCAGCTGGGGATTATGCATTTTGCACAAGGCGGACTCGAACAAGCGATTCGCGAGTACAAGAAAGCATTGGAGGCAAGTCCGCAACTCAGCGAACCGCATTATCGATTGGGGCTGGCCTACCGGCGAATGAACGAAGAAGCAATAGCGGAGCAGGAATTTCGTGTGTACGAGGAGATGCAGAAAGCTGAGACCGCGGCACTGGAGAAAGAGCGGCGGGAGCTGCGGCAGTTTCTAATTATTTTGAAAGACCAGCGACCGGCAACGCCACGCTGATGTGCAAGGCAGAGAGGCAATTCCTCAGGGGCTAAAGGCCTTCTGGACCCACAGGGTCGCATGGTCAGAGCTGAAGCTCCGACGTCCTAAAGGGTATTTGTGGAATAGCCTCTATTTTGACCAAGGCCCAGCGTGATGTACGATGCCGGAGCCCTCGCGGATGGTGATGCTCTGGTTGGCCTTCACCTGTTTGAACTGTTCCAGTTTTTGCGTGGTTGGCCATTTCACTTCGATGAGATCGACCGTTTGATTCTTTCCGAGGCCGAAATGGAGGCGCAGATCGCTTTGCGACATGACGCTGGTGCCGCAGTGGACTTCGTCCATCTGTACGTGCTTGCCGGTGACGACACGAACGCGAGCGCCGATGGCCGTGCGATTGCATTTCGTACCAAGCAATTTAATTTTGATCCAGTTTTGCTGATTGCCACCATCGTTGCGTAGGAGCGAAGGCGGGTCGTTCATGTTCAGGACCAGCGCGTCCATGCCGCCGTCGTTGTCGTAGTCGCCGAAGGCCGCGCCGCGGCTGGAGAATCGCTCGCTGACGCCCGGGCCCATTTCGGCCGAAACGTCTTTAAATCTTCCGTCGCCGAGATTTTTGTAAACGAGACGCGGATTCTTGAAGGTCTGGCCAGTCTCGTGTCCTTCGATTTCCGGGTAGACATGGCCATTGATCTGCAGGATGTCCTGCCAGCCGTCATTGTCGAAATCGATGAAGCCACAGCCCCAGCCGACGTACTGATTGTTGATGCCGATGCCGGAAGAAAACGTGACGTCACTGAACGTGCCGTCACCATTGTTGTGGTAGAGGTTGCAGGTATCGTCGGCGAAATTTGTTTTGAAAATGTCGAAGGAGCCGTCGCAGTCGTAGTCGGCAACGGCCACGCCCATCCCAGCTTGCTCGTGGCCATTTTCGCTGTAGGCGCATCCGGCCATGACAGCGATGTCGGTAAGCGTGCCGTCGTGATTGTTATGGAGAAGCATGCTGGGCTGCGAGTCCACGGCAACATAGATGTCCGGCCACCCGTCGTTGTCAAAATCATAGGAGACGGCGGTAATAGAATAGCGGGGACCGGGCTTCAGGATTCCAGACTTCTCGGAGAAATCGGTAAACGTGCCGTCGCCATTGTTGTGAAAGAGCGCGTTGGTATCGCCCGGAAGACCGCGCGGGCCGCACATGGTAGGAATGCCCTTCCACTGGCACTGCAGCGGATCTTCTTTCGAAGGAGTGTTTTCCGGATCTAGCTTGATGTAATTGCAGACAAAGAGATCGAGTCGGCCGTCGCGATCGTAGTCCAGCCAGGTACAGCCAGCGCCCCAGTGAATTTTCTCGTTGTAGATATTGGCTTTGCGAGTGAGGTCAGTGAAGGTGCCATCGCCATTGTTGTGAAACAAAATGTTGTGTCCCCAGAAGCAGCAGAAGAGATCGTCCCAGCCGTCATTATCGTAATCGCCGACGCAAACTCCGGTTTGCCAGCCCGTGCGGCCAAGACCGGATCTTTCAGTGACGTCGCTGAACGTGCCGTCGCGATTGTTTTTGTAGAGATGGGAAGTGGGAGCCTTGCCCGGGGGCCATTCGGTGTTGAAGCGCGTTCCGTTGGTCAGATAAATGTCGAGCCAGCCGTCATGATCGTAATCGAAGAAGGCCAGGCCGCTACCCTTCGCTTCGATGATGTACTTCTTGTGATCGACACCGCCCCAAACATTGGGTGCAATCAAGCCGGCTTCGCGAGCCACGTCGACGAACTGGACGGGAGAGGTTACGGCTCGCTTCGAAACGGATGGATACGGAATTGGAGCAGCTTCAAGGTGCAGAGAGTCGCGCCATTTCCAGAGCGGCGCGGCGAGCGCTTCCAAAAGTGAACCGCCGAGAACGATCAGGGATGAGCCGAGTAAACGCCGCCGAACAAAATTCATTTGCTGGGCACCTTGGGAAAGTTTCGGGGCACGATTCCCGCGCCTTCCTTGACGGCGATGATGCGGTCGCTGGGGACGTTGGTGAGCTTGTCGATCTGGCCGCTGGGCCAAGCAATTTCCAAAGAATCGATCTTGGAGCGTTTTCCCAGGCCAAAATGAATGCGCGGATCGCTGGCGGACATATAGCCCATGCCGCCTTTGGATTGTTCGACGTGGGTGACGCCTTCGGCGGTTAGCTTGAGCGAAGAACCAATCCCATCGCGATTGGACCTGGCGCCGATGAGCAGGATTTCGAGCCAGTGATTGGCGTTGCCGCCATCGTTGCGCAGAAGCTCGGGAAAATCGCCACGATTGTTGGTGGCGATGTCGATGTCCCCGTCGTTGTCGAAATCGGCAGTGGCCAAGCCGCGGCCAGCGATGGGCCGAATAAAGTCTGGACCCAAAGAATCGGACACTTTTTCGAACTGGCCCTTGCCGAGGTTGCGAAACATCAGCAAAGGCTCTTTGTAAGAGACTTCGCTGTGGTACAGGCTGACGTTGTCGAGCATCGCGCCATTCAATTGCAGGATATCCGGCCAGCCGTCATTGTCGTAATCAAGAAATTTCATGGAAACCCCGCTCACGAGGATGGCTTTGTTGCCGATACCGGACCGATAGGTGGAGTCGTCAAACGAGCCGTCGCGGTTGTTGTGATACAGACGATTCAATTCGAAATCGAGGTGGGTGACGTAAACGTCCAGCCAACCGTCCCCATCCACATCCGCCGCATCGATGCCCATCCCCGCTTCGTAACGGCCATCTTCACTGGCGGCGAGACCGGAGACGAAGGAAACATCTTGAAATGTACCGTCATGTTTGTTGAGAAAGAGGAAATTCGGCCAGGTATCGTTGGCGATGGCAATGTCCGTCCAGCCATCGTTGTTGAAGTCGGCGAGAACGACGCCCATGCCCTTGGATTCTGGCTTGCCGACGCCAGACTTTTCGCTGAGGTCGGTGAATGTGCCATCGTGATTGTTGTGGTAGAGCTTAGTCTTCTGCCCTTTGTAGTTCCCGGGATTGCAATAGGAACGATAGCCGGGACGGCGTTCACCGCACCATAGGTTTGTTTTCGGCGTCCATTCGATGTAGTTAGTGACAAGAAGATCGAGGTATCCGTCCTTGTCGTAGTCGAACCATCCGGCGCTGGTGGACCAGCCGCCTTCGTCGGCCACACCGGCCTCGGCCGTGACTTCGGTGAAGGTGCCGTCGCCGTTGTTGTGATAAAGGATGGCGCGGCCGTAGCCCGTAACATAAAGATCGGGAAAGCCGTCGTTGTCGAAATCACCCACAGCAACGCCCTGGCCATAATGCCCTTCACCGCCCACCCCAGCCTTTTCGGTGACGTCTGTAAAGGTGCCGTCGCCGTTGTTGTGGTAAAGCGCGGAGCGCAGAGGATGGACAGGTTTGTAGATGTCGGTGGCGGCGGATTGCACGAAGAAGAGATCCATCAAGCCGTCCTGGTCATAGTCGAGCCAGGCGACGCCGGTGCCCATGGTCTCGAGATAATATTTTTCGTCGGTTTGGGTGGAGTCCTCGCGAAAAGTGATTCCGGTGGATGGCCGAATGTCGGTGAACCGCACGTTGATGGAAGGGGCCGGCGATTTGGGGGCCTGTTCCGCGAGCAGTTGTCCGCGGCGGGCAATGCCAATAGCAGCGCTGAAAGCCAGGATGGTACCCAGTGCGACTCCGAGTTTGCGAGGAACGGTCACAGGGTGCGGTCAGCTATGGAAAGAGCGAGTAGGAGTAATTGCTGCCGGGCAGCCACGGATATGGGTTCGCCGAGAGAAGAGGAAGTGGCCGGAGCGCTGGCCAGGGTTTGTTCGATGCGATTCACGTCCAGGCCGCCGGCGTTGCTGCCCTTGAAGCGGTTGAGAACTTCGCGCGCTTTGTCGACCTGACCGGTCTGGTAGTAAAAAACGCCGAGGGTGGAATAGCTGCCGGGCCATTCGGGTAAGAGGTCGACGGCGCGCTCGAGGTTCTGTGCCGCTTGCGGAGTTTTCCCTTCCAGGACGAAAACGATTCCCAAGCCCCAGAGGAGTTTTCCAGAGCTGGGACTCCGGGTCAAACCTTTTCGCAACGTTTCTTCGGCTGCGCTGACGTTATTCTCGCGCAGCTCGACGAGCGCCAGCGAAAGGAAATACTGGTCGTTGTCCGGATTGCGCTTGATAGCCTCGCGGAAAATTTCCTCAGCCCGAGCCGCGTCACCAAGATGCGCGTAGATATCTCCCAGCAACGAGAGGAAGGAATCATCCTGCTGGCCGGAGGCAGAAACCTGCTGAGAAGTTTCGAGCGCCTGAGAATAGAGGCCGCGACGAAAATAAGCATCGGTCAGGTCAAATTTCACGTCGTCGGAATCAGGATTGGCGCGCAAGGCCGCTTGGAAATGCTGAATGGCGTCGTGGTACAAGCGGAAGCGAGCGAGAAGGACGCCGACACCGGTCTGGGTGCGGTAGTCGCCTGAGCTGAGCTGGTCGAGCTGCGCAATGGTCTTGCGAGCTTCGTCGAGTTTGCCAAGTTTAAGATAAGCTTCCGCAAGAAGGTACATGTCCTGAGGCTGATCCGGATGTTTCTGAATCTGGTTGGTCAGCTCGGTCAGATCCAGTTGCGTGCGGTCTCGCGCGGAGAGGGTGGAACGATTGTCGAGGTAGTCGAAAAGGTGCTGGTAGGGATAAGGACCAGTGGAAGGGTCTTTCGAGAGGGTTTGAAAGACTTGCAAATCGCGTTGGGCAGCGTCCATCTGGTGAAGGCTGCGCTCGACCATGGCGAGTTTATAGTAGCCGGAAGCGGCATCGCGAGTGACCTTGACGTAGCGGCGAAGAAGCTGGGCGGCTTCTTCAAGGCGCTTGGCCTCGATGCGAAGATTTGCCAGTTCGAGGAGGGCATCGGAAAAATCGGGATTGGAGCGCAGCGTTTGCTGGAATAGATCTTCGGCTTTGGCGTGATTGCCTTGACGCTCTTCGATGTACCCGAGATTGAAAAGGCAGGAAGCGTCGTGAGGGCTCAGCTTGAGACCTTCCTGAAAGTATTTTCGGCCTTCGTTGAAGCGGCCGAGATGGCGGTAAGCGAGTCCCATAAATGTGTACGACCGGGCTGAAGGATCCAGCTGGATCAGGCTCTTGAACTCATCGATGGCTTTTTCCGCCTTGCCGGACATGAAATAGCTTTCGCCCAAAGCGGCGCGAAGATCGGCGCGTTGTGGCGCGATTTCCAAGCCTGATTCGAGAAGCGGAATCGCATCTTCGAAATAATTCTGCAGCATGCTGACGCGAGCCAGGAGAAAGATGATGTCGGTATTTTCCGGTGCCAGCTTGTGGGCCCGCACGAGCAGATCGAGCGCGTCTACGGCGCGAGTCTGATCGGCGTAAACCTTAGCCAGCAAGTAGAGCGTCTCGGGCGAATCGGGCTTTAGTTTCAAGGCCCGATTCAGCGCTTGTTCCGCTTTTGGGTATTCCAAGCCACGAAGGTAAACCTGTCCGAGGTTAAAGAGGATCTCGAAGGTTTCCGGCCGTAGAGCATTGGCTCTTTCGAGTTCGAGCTGGGCCGGCTTGTATTGCTTTTCGGCTCCGAGCAGGACGCCGAGAGTGAAGTGCAGTTGGATGTCGTCTTTATTTTCGGAAGAAAGTTCCGTTGCCGCCTTTAATCCTTCGGCTGTCCTGTGAGCTTGCAAGAAAGCGCGGATGAGATTGAATCGTGTTTCCAGATTCGCAGGGCGCACGCGCTGAAAGCGAGAAATGGCTTCCACGGGCTGATTCTTCGCCATTAAGATGAGGCCCAGATTGTAGTTTCCATCACGATTCGCCGGATCAAGGCGAACGACGGCGCGGAACTCTTTTTCGGCAAGGTCGGACTTGCCCTGAGCAGCGTAGACATTGCCGAGATTGTTGCGCGTTCTAGTGGAGCTGGGGTCAAGCTTCAGCGCGTGATGGAAGGCATCGAGGGCGCCAGGAAAATCTTTTTGCTCGGTGCAAATAATGCCCAATAGATTGTGGGCTTCAACGCTCGAGGGATTCTGCCGGAGCACATCCTGAATTTTCTGCTTGGCTTGGTCGAGTGAACCCTGGCGGACGAGAGCTTCGACTTCCTGGAATTGCGGCTGGGGCTTGGAAGATTGCGAAACGGCGGACTTGCGAGGAACGGGTTGCTGGGCAGAAGCGGCGGCGGCCAACAACATCAGAAGTGCCGCTGCTAGTGCAAAAACTCTTGACAAATCCGGGAAGGCCACGGTTCTGGTTGAATGCGAGGGTGAAGCGCTTAGATTCATTCCGCCGGAATTCCTTCCTATGGAAATCGTCGCAGACGCCAATTCACTTTAACATTTCCAGTTCTTGCTGAGCCACTTTGTGCTGCGGCTGCTTTTGGAGGAGGGCCAGCAACACCTCTCGGGCTTTCTGCGTCTCTTCCTCCAGTGCGTAGAGGCGGGCCAGATTAAGATAGGCCTGGTCAAAGTCAGGGGCGACGCGAATGCAGGCCTGGAACTTCTTTTCTGCGTCGGAATTTCGCCGCTCGCGGACAAAGAGCACGCCGAGATTATTGAGGGCGTCGGGATAATCCGGGCGCCAATTCAGCGCGGTTTGCAAATACTGCTCGGCTTGATCAAGCTTTTCCTGGCGGGCAAACAGCATTCCGAGGCTGTAGTTGACCTCGGGATCGTCGGGCGTGATTTCCAGAGCGCGGCGGAGAAGCTTTTCGGCTTCGTCAAGGGATCCCTGGTGGCGATAGAGGTTTCCGAGGTTCACAAGAGCGATCGCATAAGCGGGCCGTAGGCGCAAGGACTCTTTAAAATGGCGAATGGCGTCGTCAATTTGACCTTGCTGCGCGGACAGCATGGCAAGATTGTTCCAGGCTTCCGGATAGTTTGGGCGCAGCTTGACGGTTTGTTCGAGGTATTGCCGCGCTTCTGGCAGGGAATTCTTGCGGAGGTAGAGAGTGCCAAGATTGTAGTAGGCCTCTGGATCTTGCGGCTTGGCATCAATGACTTGCTTGAAGGAAGCGGCGGCTTGGTCGAGATAGCCGTGCTGAAACATGGCAACGCCGTAAGTGAAATCATTGCGCTGGAAGACGTCCTGGTAGAGGGTTCCGGCGAAGGGAAGGGCCTTCCGAACTCGATCGGCCTGAGACAAGTGGACGAAACGCAAGTCTTCCGTGAGCCGTTCAGGATTCACCCTGCCCTGGTAAACCTTGACGACCAATCCTTCTTTGTCCAGGAGGAAAGAAGCGGGGAGAGGCAGGTCTCTGCGACGGTCGAACAGATAGCGGTAAATGATGTTGTAGACGCCGCCGACATCGGGTGTGGCGAACAGAGTCGGAAAGGACAGCGATTCTTTCTCGGCGAATGCTCGCGCCATTTGTGAGTCGCGCAGATCATCGACGTTGATGACCAGGATACGCAAACCATTTGCGGCAAGCGTCTGCTGATGCTCATGGAGAAGGCGCAGTTGATCAGCGCACGCAGGCGAAAGTGCTGACCAAAAATGGAGAAGCACGGCGCCGCCTCGCAACGAACGCAAATCCTGCATGCTGCCGCGGAGGTCAGGCAAAGAGAATTCAGGAGCGCTCAGGGGCTGAATAAGCCAGGTTTCTACCGCCGAAGGCAAGACTTCCGGTTTGGGCGATTCGCCGGACCGCGCATAGGCAGGAGGGGAAACCGCAAAAGGCTTGGCGAGAAAATCGGCAGAGCTCTCTTGGAGTTGGATGCGATGGTTGATGGGCAGATGCTCGAACACCTGCGTCGATCCGCTGGGCCAGCGGATGGAGGCACGGACAGTGCCGGCTAATTTGCCAACGCCAAAGAAAAGTTCCTTGGCATGCTGGCATAGAAATCCGGAGCCGGCCTGAAGGTATTTTGTCTGGCGATAGCCTTCTGCCTCCACGGTAACGGCGGCGCCAATCGCGTCGCGATTGCTCTTTTGTCCGCGCAAGCGGAACGAAATCGAGTTGCCGATGTCCTTCATCGCATTGTGCACAATCCGAAGTTGAGGAGTGTTACGATTTTTGAGCACCACTTCCAAACGTCCGTCCTGGTCCAAGTCGGCCAGCGCAAAAGAGCGGCCGTCTTCCAGAAAATCCAGGCCGACGGCGCCCGAAACTTCCGAAAACGTACCGTCGCGATTGTTGACATAGAAAACGTTGCGCTCGTGGCCGTTCCAGGAACTGTCCGAGCGAATGAGCTCGTTGATAGCGTTCCACCCCTGCTCGTACTTCAAAGACGGGGTTTGGTTCGGAGGCGATTTCGCGACGAGTTGGCGCCAGAAAAAGCTGGAGAGGTCAGCCGGATCGCGCTGCGAAGTTTCAGGAGCCGAGATGTAGCCGTTGGCGATGTAAACGTCCGAGTAACCATCGTGGTCAAAGTCCCAGGCGTCCGAACACCACGCCCAGCGGCCCATTTCCACGCCCGCTGCGCTGCTTACGTTTTGAAACTTGCCGTTTCCGAGACTTCGATAGAGCGAATTGCCGCGGGCGTGCTGACGATAGAGCGCGCGAATATTCTCCGGCTCTCGTTCGTGAAAGCGCTCGTGCTGTGAAACGCGGATACCTGGGGCAGACCACATGGCCGCGGTGTAGAGATCTGGCCTTCCGTCGTTGTCGAAATCACACCACGAAGCGCTCATTCCCGCGCCGACGTCCTCCACGCCGGCTTCGGCGGAGACGCAGGTAAATGTTCCGTCGCCATTGTTACGATAAAGATTGTTTCGACCGAAATCGTTAGCCACATAAAGGTCGGGAAAGCCGTCAGAGTCGTAGTCGCCCCAAGCGCAAGCAAAGCTGTAACGGTCGTTGTCGACGTTCAGCCCGGCGCGTTGCGTGCGGTCAACAAAAGCCGCATTACCGGAGTTGCAAAAGAGAAAATTGGGAGGACCATTGCGCGCGTCGAAATAAGGAGTGGGATAGTGATATTGGTCTAGACCCATGTAATAGGTGTATAGGCAAAAATAAATGTCGAGGCGCCCATCGCCGTCATAGTCGGCAATGGCAGCATGCGTGAAAACCCCTTGCGGGGACTGAGCAAACTGGAAGGCGTCACGCTTGAGTGAAAACTTCCCATCGCCCTGGTTGAGGAAGAGCAACGGGCCGCTGCCGCAAACCACAAGAAGATCTTGCAGGCCTTTGTTCTCAAAATCCGCGAAAAGAGCACAAGCCGTGCTGTCTAGCACCGCCACACCCGATTCTTCCGTGACATCCTCAAACGTACCGTCACCGCGATTGCGATATAACCGGTTGGGAAGTCCCGCGGGCTGGCAGATGTACAGATCATCCCGCCCGTCGCCGTTGAAATCGCCGACCGCTAAACCATTGTTCCCATAGACGTCGATGCCGCAGGCGCCATCGAGGACGGTTCGCCAATAGTCCACGCCGTAAGCCAGCTGATTTTTGTAGGAATCTGTCTGCCCCAGAGCTTGCGAAGTGACGTCGATGAAGACGGGCTGGCTCGCGCGGCTTAAGGTTTCTTCCGTAGCCTCCCAGCGAAAGGCTTGCCATGAGTTCGAACTATCGCGCTGCCAGTGCGTGCGCCAGAGGCCAATGCGCTCCTCGCGTCGCATGTCCGTGCTCGTACCAACAAAGTCGTAGCGAATGTCGGCGCGGAGTCTCTCTGACGCGCCGGTGATTTCTTCGATGCCAGTGATTTCGAATTCAGCCGTCTCCACGCGTGCAATCGGCGCCAGATAGTTCTTGATCTCCTGGAGAAATCGTTCGCGGCGTGCGGTCACACTGGCTGAAAACTGCCTTCGCTGGACCTCGAGGCCATTCCCGGAACGCAGCGTCCTTTCCTGAGATGGAACCAAGGAGGCACCTTCGATCGAAGCGCTCAGGATTTCCGCCAGAACAGACAGTGCTGGCGGCGCCTCCTTCAGAGCGCGGCTCCATTCGTTGAGGAGCCGCATGATCTCAAAGGCGTATTTTTCGGCGACGTACTCATCCGTGCCTGGAACAACTTGCCTAAGGACATCATCGAGCGGGGACTTGGCAGGATAGTGAGGGCTGAGGCGAGAATCAGCAAAAGGAAACGCAGAGGCCGCGTCTTCGAAGATCCCGCAATGCAGCGATGGAAACGTCAATCCATGCAGGGGAGCCGGAAGAAAAAGAAGAGGTGCCCACTGCATCCCTCGGAGGAAGGTCCGGCGCGAGAAAACATCTATCTGGTCCTTGCGGCGCACAGGTGTCCGAGTTCAGTTTATCAGGGAAGGACTATTCGACGGGAGCGGGTCCCGAGGAATCGCCCAGAATCAACTCGGCGGGAACTTGGTATTCGCGGCCATGCGGGTCGGCCGCGCAGGAAAGTTCGTGAAGAGCATCCGCGGCCAGCTTGCCGAGCATATCGCGGTGAATGTCCACGGTGGTGATCGAAGGGTTGCTGTACTCGGCGAAGCGCGTCTTGTCAAAGCCCGTAACGGAAATATCCTGCGGCACGCGGCAGCCTGCTCTGAGCAAGCCCTTGATGACGCCGACAGCCGTCAGATCGTTGATGGCCATGACGGCGGTGGGGCGGGGGGAGTGCTTCGCGAGCGCCAGGCCCGCCGCCAATCCGCCTTCAAAGCGCAAGTCGCCGCGGAGGATCGGTCCCGGCTCAAGCCCCAAATCCCGCATGCATTTTTCGTAGCCTTCCAGACGAACGTTGTTGGATTTGAGCTTGGGCCGGCCGGCCACGAAAGCAATGCGCCGGTGGCCATTCTTGTAGAGATATTTGACGATTTGCTCGACCCCAGAGAAATAATCGATTCTCAGGTTGCTCATGTATCCACGAACGGGAGCGCGGTCGAGGAAAGTCACCGCGATCCTTCTGCGCGCCAGCTCGTGGATCAGGCGCAAACTGATTTCGGAGGTCATCACGGCCACTCCCCGGACGTTATGCTCCATCATTCTCTCGGCGGCGTCCCGCGTGCGGCGGGGGTCATAATTGGTATCGCTGAGGATCGCGTCATAACCAAGTTGGCGAGCACGCATTTCAAAACTCTTGATGACGTCGGGAAAGAACGGGTTTTCAATATCGGAGACGATGATTCCAAGGGTGCGGCTGTCGCGGGAAGCAAGGTGGCGCGCATGAACGTTTGGGAAGTAGCCGAGGCGCTTCACGGTGGAGAGCACCAGCGCGTGAGTGCTGCGGCCTACCTTGCCCGTCTTGTTCAAAACATTAGAGACTGTGGCGGTCGAGACGCCCGCAGCCTTTGCTACCTCTCGAATGGTTAGACCCTGGTTCAAGGACTCGGTGCCCCCTGGTTTCGGCGAAAAATCCCAAATCGAAAACGGTGTCGACCCACGCGAAGTATAAATGAAAGAAATCGCTTGACTGGATGCTATCAACAGTGTATCAGAGGGCCACAAGGTTAAGCGTTTAAGTTGGTTTGGGGGCCTCGATATGGGTAGTTGGTTCATCCCTCCGTGGCCTTGTGCTTCAAGAATAAAGTTGGTGCCGTGGGGCAGGATGTTTCATTTTGCTTCGCGAGTTCGATGTTCTATCGTCATATTCCAGGCGGCAAGAATGAAAGCCTTGCGTAACATACTCCCGGGTGCAGAGAAACTGAGGAGGACCGGTTTATGAAACCTAAGGCCAATTCATCTGGGATGCTAAGAGCTTCTTTGGCGGTGAGTGCGCTCTTGTTGCTCTTGTCCTTGAGCGTGCCGCCTCTCCAGGCTCAGGTGGACACCGGCTCAATCTTGGGCACTATTACGGACGCCTCGGGTGCGGCCATTAGCGGCGCCAAAGTCACGCTAACCAACGAAGGCACGGGCGCTGCGCTCTCGACGACGACGGGAGCGGATGGCGTTTACAAGTTCACCCCACTCAAGGTTGGGAGTTACAAAGTCACGGCCTCCTACCAGGGATTCCAAACCACCACGCAAACGAACATTGAGGTCAACGTTGGTACGGATGTAGTGATCAATTTCAACCTCAAGCCCGGCGCGGTGACGCAAACCGTGGAGGTCGTGGCGGCGGTTCCTGTGCTGCAAACGCAAAACGCTTCCGTGGGGCAGGTCGTCGACTCTCGGAGCGTAAATGATCTCCCGCTCAATGGCCGGAACTTCACGTTCCTGGCACAGCTGTCTGCCGGTGTAAACACGCCACAGGCCGATACGCGCGGCAACGCCGCCAACGGCGCTTTCTCGGCTAATGGCTCGCGTCCGGCCCAGAACAACTACCTCCTCGATGGAGTGGATAACAACTCCGATACGGTGGACTTCCTGAACGGTACGAACTTCGTGGTTCTTCCTCCTGTGGATGCCATCGAGGAATTCAAAGTGGAGACGTCTGGATTCAGCGCGCAGTATGGCCGCTCCGGCGCTGCCGTGTTGAACGCTACCATCAAATCGGGCACCAACGAGCTGCACGGCTCTGCTTGGGAATTTTTCCGAAACGACAAACTCGACGCCGCCGACTTCTTCGAAAACGCTGGTGGCATCAAGAAGGGCGCTCTTCGCCAGAACCAATTTGGTGTGTCCGCGGGCGGCCCGATCATCAAGAACAAGGTCTTCATCTTCGGCGACTATGAAGGC
>QHYK01000043.1 GCA_003224085.1 Acidobacteriota bacterium
ATGAGCAAGGCCAAAAAAGATGAGCTTGGTAAGAATCGGACCCCTCAGCGAGGTGGTGAGAACCAGAACGGGTGCGCGCTTCCGAAGGCGCGTCCATGGCCCACTTTGGGATGGTCAGTCTCTGCTCAACCGATCTGGGCTTTCTAGGCCAGCGAACGGGTCAAGCTACTGTCTGAATCGCAGTTCAGGGGCAAGAGTGGAAAAGCGCAAGCTGTGAAACGGAGAGCAGTTCGGCGAGCCCATCGTTCTTGTAATTTCTGGCGCGCTGCCGGAGACTACGGCTTAATGAGAACGAGAGCATGGGCGATCTGCGTGTTGGCATGGCTGCTCCCCGTTTGGTGGCAAGCGCGAGGACAGAGCGGGGCTAAAGCCCCGCCTCTACCGCCTGCCCAAGGCAACGACCCAAAGGCATTGTTCGCCCAGGGGCAAGCGGCACTGCAGAAAGGTGACCTCGACGGCGCAGAAGCGGCCTTTCGCAAGGTCCTAGGGTTAGACCCGGGATCGGGAGCCGCGTACTCAAATCTCGGCGTCATCGCGATGCGGCGCAAGGAGTGGAACACGGCCATCACGCTTTTGCGAAAAGCCGAAAAGCTGGAGCCGAAGATGGTGGGAATCCGGCTGAACATCGCGCTTGTGGAATACCGCCGCGGAAATTATGCTGCGGCGATTGCTCCACTGGCGTCGGTTCTTCGCGAGCAGCCGGACTCGGAGCAGGCGCGCTACCTTTTGGGCCTGTGCCAGGTCTTTACCAAACATTACGCGGAGGCGGCGAAAGTGCTCGAGCCGCTCTGGTCCGCGAAGTCGGACGACGTTTTGTATTTGTATTTGTACGACATTGCGGCCGTACAGTCCGGTCAAAAAGAGCTCGACGAAAAAATCCTGAGCCAGATGATTCGCGTAGGCGGACAAACGGCGGAATACCACCTGATTCTGGGAAAGGCGTTTCTCAACCGCTACGATATTTCTGAGGCAAAGACGGAATTGGAGCTGACCGAGACAATCAACTCCAACCTGCCTTTTCTGCACATGAATCTGGGAATCGCCTACATGCGCTCGGGAGACTACGAACGCGCGGAAGCGGAGTTTCAAAAGGACATCGAACTGGAACCGGATCTTGCGGACAATCACGAACAGCTTGGACTGCTTTTCTCGAAGATGCAAAGGGATGAAGATGCGAAAAAGGCGTTTCGCGAAGCGTTGAGGAGAGATGCAAAGGACGATGGAGCGTACCTGGGCTTGGCCAAGCTTTACCTGAAACAGCAAAAGCTGCCCGAAGCCCTGAAAATGGCGGATACGGCGCTGCGGCTATCTCCGGAAATCCATGGGGGTCATTATTTGCGAGGAAGAATCCTGAGCAGATTGGGGCGTGAAAAAGAAGCGCGGGCGGAATTCGCCGCGACGCAGAAGTCATTAGATGCAGGCTTGAAAAGAGATCAGGAAGCGCTCGAAGAAGGTCCGATCCCCAATCCGGAGCTAACGAAACAACCGCAGCAGTGATGTCTTCTTATCTGAGATCGAGGGGAGGTGGTTGCCAGGGGCCGCGGGAGTGTTCGAGGGCTTCGGCGATCGCGAGGATGCGTTCTTCTTCGAAAGGGCGGCCGATGATTTGGACGCCGATGGGAAGGCCTTCGTTCGAACGGCTGATGGGAACCGAAACGGCGGGGAAGCCGGTGAGATTAAGCCATTGAGAAAAGCGCATGGTGTCGAGGTAGCAGGCGCCGAGCCTGTAGTTTCCCTCGCCATGGCGAAACGCGGGCCCAGAAGAAACGGGCGAGAGAAGGATGGAGATGGTGTCCATTTGGCGGAGGATCTTTTCGCGGAGAAGATCACGTTCGACGCAAGCCTGAAGGAATTGATCGAGTGAGGGAGGGTTTGGCGAAGTGGCGGCCGAGAGATATTCGCGCAACATGGGACTGCGTTGAGTTTCGTGGCCGGCCACGCTGGCGTTGAGCATATGGGCGATCACCGGGCCGAAAAAAAACCACCAGAGTTCGATTGCGCGGTCAAGTCCGCGAAATTCGAATGGCTCGACGCGAAAGCCGCAATCGCTTAATAGGTTTGCGGCCCGATGAACGGCTTGGCGGGTTTCCTGCGTGGCGCCGCCAAGCGCCGGGCTTTCGAGGATGCCGATGCGCGTCTCGCGCAATTCTTTTTCAGAGTAAGAGCGAAGCGGGACCGGCACGGAATGCGCATCGCCGGCGTCGGGGCCGGCCATAACTTCGAAGAGTGCGCGCACGTCGGCGACCGTGCGCGCCATCGGGCCGACAACGCCGATCCAGCCAAATGCGCCTGCGCCCGAGGGAAAATGGCCGGCGGCGGGAATGCGGCCGGGCGTGGGCTTCAATCCACAGATGCCGCAAAAATGCGCAGGCACGCGAATGGAGCCGCCGCCGTCGCTGCCGACGCCGCCCATCGAGCAGCCTGCGGCAATAGCTGCAGCTTCGCCGCCGCTGGAGCCGCCTGCGGAATATGCGAGGTTCCACGGGTTGCTCGTTTTTCCATTGAGGAGATTGTTCGTTTCGTAGGCCATCAGAAATTCCGGCGTGTTGGTGTTGCCGAGGAGAATGGCGCCCGCGGCTTTGAGGCGCGCGACGAGAGGAGCGTCGGAGCGCGGGACATAATCTTTGCGAAGAAGAGAACCCGCGGGACAGGGCCAGCCCGCGACGTCGATGCAGCTTTTGACGGTGAGGGCAACGCCGTGGAGAGGCCCGAGCGGCTGCTTCTGCATTACGGCACCTTCGGCAGCGCCGGCTTGCGAGCGAGCGCCGTCTGCGTCCAAGTGAACAAAGGCATTGAGTTTGGGTTGCAAAGACGCGATGCGGCGCAGATGAGAATCGACGATTTCCACGGGAGAGATTTTTTTATCGCGGATGCCTGCCGTGATTTCCGCGATCCTAGCAAAGGGGAAGAAGTCGGTCATAAGAAGAAAGCGAGAGTATGCGTGGAATAGGAAGCGGGTCAAGCGAGATGCGGAGCGAAAGTTTAAGGGCAATCAAGAAGATAAAATAAGTTGACCTTGCAACCGGCAGTCCGGAGAATTTCAAAGGTCTTATAGCGCGGGGGTGAATTTTGCAAGCGGCCGCGGCGTTCCGCGCCAAGAGGAAGAAACTTTCATGCACTCAACAGTTCGGCGTGGAGTTGTGATTAGCGGCTGCGCGCTGCTGTGCTTTTGCGGGGCGATTGGCAAGCGGGTCGCCGCACGCGCGCGACAGGACAAAACAACGTTCACGAAAAAGCCTGGTGGGAAGATCAACCCTGCAGAGGCGTACCGTCTCAACACGCTGGGCGTGGCGTACATGAACCAGCAGCGTCCGGCGGACGCGCAGAAATATTTTGACCAAGCGCTGGAAGCCGATCGAACGTTTGCCGTGGCGCGACTGAATCTGGGTGTGGCATTGCTCGGTCAGCAAAAATTGGAACCAGCGCGCGCGGCGCTAACGGAAGCGACCGAGCAACTCCCGAACGATCCGTACGCGTGGTACAACCTCGGGCTGGCGCTCAAAGACGGCGGGGAACCGGAAAAGGGGATTGCGGCGTTCCGGCGTGTGACCGAAATCAAACCGAATGAAGCGGACGCATATTATTTTGTGGGCTACCTGAGCACGCAAATCCAGAAATATGACGACGCGATTGCGGCGTTCCAGAAGGGGCTGGCGCTGAATCCGGTGCATGCGTCGGCGGAGTTCGGGCTGGCGCGCGCGTTGCAGCGCAAGGGCGATTCGAACGCCGCGCGAGAACATTTGGCGCGGTTTCAGAAAATCACCTCGGAGCATCTCGGGACGCCGTTCGGCGCGGGGTATGGGGATCAAGGGAAGTACTCGATGGCGGAGTTGCCCCTGAGCGGGGCGACAGAAGTGCCCGCGGCGATTACTGTGCATTTCGTGGAGGTAGCGAAGCCATTTGTTTCGAAGAGCGGCGGGAGTGCTGGGGCCACGTCGATTGGAGCGAGCACGGGCGCGTGTTTCTTCGATTTTGACGGCGATGGCAGACCGGATTTGTTCCTCATGAATGGTGCGAGGGATGGGACAAGCCATCTGCTGCACAATTTGGGCGACGGGCGATTCGAAGACGTGACACAAACGGCAGGGATTCGCCTGAACGGCGGCGGGATGGGCTGCGCGGCGGGGGATTTTGATAATGACGGAAAAACGGACCTTGCGGTGTGCATGAGCGACGGAGTACGGCTGCTGCACAACAAAGGCGAAGGAAAATTTGAAGACGTAACCGACGCTGCGGGAATCCGCAAAGAAAAAGGATGCGTAGGCGTCACGTTCGTGGATTACGACCACGACGGCGACTTGGATTTGTATGTCACGATGGTGGTGGATTCTGGTTCGCCGGGCAGCGCCGCGCACAATGTTCTGTGGCGCAACAACGGCAACAGCACGTTCACCGATCTTTCCACGGAAACGGCGCTTGGTCTCTTCGCAACGGGCGCTGGCGTTGTGACTACAGACTTTAACAATGACCGGGCAATTGATTTTGTTCTGGCGGGCGGAGCAACAGGCGCGTCGATTCTGCTGAATCCGCGCGAGGGAAAATTTACGCCGCTCGAAGGGATTGATTTTGCGAAAGAGAAATTGCCGCCAGCCGTCGGCGTGGCGGCGTTTGATTTCGACAAAGACGGTTGGATGGATTTGGCATTTACGCATGCCGGAGCCCCGGGAATCAGTTTGTGGCGGAACGTGGAAGGGAAGCGGCTGGAGCGCGTGACGCTGCCGGATTTTGGCTGGCAAAAGGGTTGGGGGGTCGCAGCGCTCGATTATGACAATGACGGCTGGCTGGATCTCCTGGCGGCAGGCGAGACCAGCGGCGGCGGGGAGCTGCGGCTGCTGCGCAATTCGGGGAGCAAGGGTTGGAGCGACGCGACAAAAAGCGTGGGATTGGACGCGGTGAAGCTGAATCAGCCGCGCGCGATTGCGGTGGCGGACATTGACGGCAACGGCGACGCGGATTTGGTAGTGACGCAGCTTAGCGGTCCGCCGTTGGTGCTGCGGAACGAAGGGGGGAATCAGCGCAACTGGATGAGCATCGACCTAAAAGCGCTGAACGACAACAAAAGCGGCATCGGGACGAAGGTCGAGTTGTACGCGGGCACGCTGTATCAGAAGTGGGAAGTGGCGGGCGCGTCGGGATATTTGGGGCAAAACGCTTCACCTATCCTTGCGGGCCTGGGCTCTGAAACGAACGCCGAAGTAGTGCGGCTGTTGTGGCCCACCGGCGTGCCGCAGGACGAAATTAATCTTTCGGCGAAGAAAGTGCAGTCCATTGCGGAACTGGACCGGCGCGGCAGCTCATGCCCGATTCTTTTTTCTTGGAATGGGCATGAATATGAATTTATTGCCGACATGATTGGGCCGGGAGTGGTGGGGCATTGGACTGCGCCAGGAGAGCGGGACGTTCCCGATCCGGATGAATACTTGAAGGTGCCCGCGCGAAGCGTAAAGCCGCGCGATGGGATGCTGGGCTTTCTCTTCCTCGAGCCCATGGAAGAGACAGTTTATCTGGATCAAGTACGATTGTTGGCGATCGATCATCCGGCAGCTTACGAGGTTTTTCCGAATGAACGATTCGCCAGCGCGCCGCCGTTTCCGGAATTTCGTGTGATCGCCAGCAAGGATGCGCGTCCGCCGGCAGGCGCCTGGGACGACCGCGGGCATGATGTTCTTGCGCTGATTGCGAAGCGGGATCGGAAGTATGCCACGGACTTCGGCGATTTGCCGTTCGTGGGCTTCGCCAAGCTGCACACGCTCGAACTCGATCTTGGCGCCTGGGATGGGGAAAAGCCGCTGCGGCTGATCATCGACGGCTACACGGATTATTTCACCGCGACCTCGATGTATGCGGCGGACCAGGCGGGCATCAAAGTGATTGCGCCATACGTGGAAGCGCAGGACGCGCAAGGCAAATGGGTGCGCGTGGTGAAAGACATGGGTTTTCCAGCCGGGCTCGAACGCACGATGATCGCCGACCTGACCGGCAAGCTGCCGCCGGGAGCGCGGCGCATTCGCATGGTCACAAACTTGAAGATTTATTGGGACGCGATTCGCATCGACCAGACGCCTGAGCCGAAGGATGTTCGCGTTTCGGAAGTGCCGCTGGCGAAGGCGGCCCTGGATTTTCTCGGCTATCCGCAGGAAATTCGCTTGCAGCCCGCGAGCGACACGACGTACTCGTACGCGCAGCGGAGTATGTCGGGGCCGTACTCGCGAGCGGCGGGAAATTACACGCGCTATGGCGATGTGCAGGATTTGCTCCGCGCTCCCGATGATCGCTTTGCGATATTCGGTTCGGGCGAAGGCGTGAAGCTTGATTTTGATCCTGCAAAACTTCCAGTGCTCCCCGCCGGTTGGGCGCGCGACTACTTTTTCTATGCGAACGGCTTCGAGAAAGATTTGGATTTTTACGCGGCCGATGCGTTTACCGTGGAACCGCTGCCGCGTCACTCGCTGCGGCCATATCCGTATCCGGACGGAAAGGATTACCCGGGTGATCCGGAGCATTTAAACTATCAACTCGAGTACAACACGCGCACGCGCTCCGACCGCATGCCGCCGAGTCTCCGCTACCAATATTCCACCCTGCCGCGTTGATTCGCGGCGGGGCCCGATGCATACAGCAATCGGACGGAAATAAGCGTATAGTGAGGACGTCACACCTGATTTATCTTCCGTGGCGATTTCACGAAATCTAAACCATTTGTGGCGAAAGAGACCGCGCGTCTCAGGGAGCCACAATGAAACCGTATCGATGGAGCGAGTCCTACACGGAAGCGACCCACGAAAACGATCGAACTGTTCGACTGATGCGAATCAAGACTGCAATGGATATGTGCCTTTGTTGTCTGCTGGACATCGGGTCAGACGCGGGGAGAGGCGCAGAGCAGAAAGAGGTACTTTGCGCGCTTCACGATTTGCTCGTCATGCGCCACCTGCATCGGAAATACGCCTGAGAGCCAACTCACGCGGGACCGTCAGCAACGGTTTGCGCAGGCAAGATAGCTAGTCCCTTTGGCCAAAGAGGGAGGCGCGGGCGGAGGCGAGCTCCTTGCGCTTGGATGTCTCAAGTTCAGGGAAAGAGAGATGGAGTTCATTGAGGGCTTCGAGGATTGCGGCGGCGATGACGAGGCGCGTGAACCACTTGGTGTCTGCGGGAACCACGTACCATGGAGCATGCTTGGCGGCGGTTTGCTGAATCATCTCCTCGTACGCTTCCTGATAGTCCTTCCAGAAGCTGCGCTCCTGCGCGTCGGCCATGGAGAACTTCCAATTTTTCTTTGAATCTGCGAGGCGCTCGAGAAAGCGCCTCTTTTGCTCTTCCTTGGAGAGGTGAAGGAAAAACTTGCGGACGACGATGCCGTTACGCGTGAGATAGCGCTCGAAGTCGTTTATGTCCTCGTAGCGTTCTTCCCAAATATGTTTGGTAATGAGACGGTCGGGGAGTTTTTGCGCGCGAAGAAATGTTGGATGAACGCGAACGACGAGGACTTCCTCGTAGTAAGAGCGGTTGAAAATGCCAATTTTGCCGCGTTCGGGAATGACTTTGTGGTTGCGCCAAAGATAGTCGTGATTCAGTTCTTCGTTGCTGGGCGATTTGAAGGCGTGGACATTGCAGCCCTGCGGATTCACGCCCGACATGACGTGCTTGATGACGCCATCTTTTCCTGCGGCGTCCATGCCTTGAAAAATGAGCAGAAGCGCCCACCGGTCCTGCGCGTAAAGCATTTCCTGGAAGTGGCTGAGGCAGGCGATGCCGTCTTCGAGCAGGTCCTGTGCGGCGTGCTTGTCCTTGATGTCGTTCCTATCTGCGGGATCGTGATCCTTCAGGCGAAACTTTTCGCCTTTGGTAATACAGTACGGTTCGATGATGCGCGAGCCTTCCTTCAGCAATTTGTCGTGTTTCATGGTGCGGGGAGTGTAGTACAACGACGCGACGCAGAACAGAAGGCCAGAAACAGTCTTAGTTTAGGCGAGCCTTAGAAGAACGAGCCGAGTCCCCAACCGAAAGCGCCCCAGCGATTATGCGGGTGCAAGAGAGATTTTTCGGAGAGGGGAATTACGCGGTCAAGACGGAGCACGGTGAGCGCGCAGTAAGAACGGAACGGGACCTGGACGCCAGGGATGGTCCACTGAAGTTGAATGCCTGTCGAGCCGTGCAGGACGCCATTGGTGGCGCTGAGAAGATTTGGCTTGGTTGGGCCCAGCCAATTGGGGAGAAGCCAGCCAGAGCCCAGATCGAAGAAGCCGGCGGCTTGCAGGCCATGGCGAAGCGGAATGCGATATTCCGCGTTCGTGGCGGTAAGCAGGTTAGCACCGGCGTAGGAAGGCGAAGGGACGAGCAGGCCTGAAGGCGTCGCTCGTTCGGTCATCGCCACGGGGCCAAGCTCGCCGGGGCCAAGGCCGCGCACGAATTCGTCGCCGGGGAAGAAACGAGAGGAGTTTGGAGCTTCGCCGCGGTAGCTGCCCGCGGCATTGAAAATCGTGCGAAAAGCCCAAGAGTTCGCAGGGGAGAAAAGCGGATCGCGAAAAATGCGCGCAGCTTCGCCGGAAGAACGAAGCATGTTTTCGTCGCCGCCAAGAAAACTGCCGGAGGCGGAGTCCGAAAAGGAAATATGTTCGTTGCCGGTGTCGTGCGCCCAAGCAGTTGCGAGCGAACGGTTGGAAGTGTGAGTTTGAAAATCGATGGGCTGCACGGTAGTTGTGTCGGACGTTCCACCAGAGCCAAACTTTTGATCCGATGTGCTTCGCGCAAGCGTGTAGTTGACGCCGAAAGAATCGGAGTTGGAGATCGCGTAGGTCCAAGGCACACTGATACCCAGGCTGCGAGAAGTGGTGAACGGACCCTGGACGCCGTGGATGAAGCGGGGCCGAATCACATTGTCGAAAACAGAAAACGCAAGCGAGCCGCGTGTGAGGAGGACTCCCTCCTTGGCTATGCCCAGAAGCAGTTGCACACTCTCGGGGCCTCCTTCGAGTTTCGCGGTGAGCAGCTCTTCGTGGTTCAAGAGATCGAAAACCGTATAAGCAAGGCCGAGGGTGCTGCCGAACTGGGCGCGGCCGCCGTCGAAGGTAACTCGCTGCTGGCCGATTTCCTCCAGATGGATGGAGATGTCCGCGGTGCGGCCTGCATCGTCGAGTTGGATGTGAATGTTTTCTTTGCGCATGGGTTTGAAATAACCGGTTCGGGCCAGCTTCGTGAGGCCAATTTCGAGGGCGCGCTCGTCGAGTGGGTGGCCTTCGCGCAAGGGAATTCTGCGGCGGATGAAGCGATCACTAAATCTGTGCAGACCTTGGAACTCGAGGCGGTGGACGAGATAGGGAGGAGAATCGCTAAGGTTGAGTTTGAGGCGGACGGAATGTTTGTCGGGATCAAGAATGGGGTTGGCGTCCACAGACGGGAGGGAAACGTCTCTCCGTGCTCTCGAGTCGTTTGATTGCAGCCGCAAATTGCAAAAGCGGCGAAGCTTGTCGACGTCTTGCTGGGAGAAGGCCCGTCCTTGCGTGACAGGCAAGAGAAGAGGCTTGCCGGTTTGCTCCTCGAAGACCCGCTGAAGAGTTGGGCTCGGCTCCACCGATTCCAGACGATAGAACTGGCCCCCATGCACAGGAATGGAAAGCAGTAGTCCCGGCTGCGTTGAGTGATGAGGGAGGGGAAACCACTTTCGAGATCGTTCCAAGATTTGCTCAACTCGCGCATTGCCCACTCGTGCCTCCGGGTATCCGTGATCCGCGTAATAGGTCAGGATGCGCTGGCGATCCTCCTCATAGGCCGCTCGCAGGTATCCGTCTTTGCCGCGAAGCGAGGCGAGCGGCTTCCAAGGCGCGATGCTCTGGATTTGTGTGCGCAGAAGTCTCTCGGAAACGCCCGTGTCGCCTTCAAAGCGGACTTGCCGGACGGGCAGATGTGGGCCATCGACAATTGCAAAGCGGATGCTGACTGTCGAGTTCATCTGTGTTTGTCGCTGAATCTGGACGGAAGCGTCGGGATGACCCAACTCGTTCAAAGCGGACTGAATGGCGAGGGCCATCCGATAAAGCGTCGCGGGATTGGCTGGTTTACCGAGCCCCGGCGTGAGCTTGTTCTCTTCCAGCAATTTCTCGATTTGGCTTTGAGAAAGCAGACGGGAGCCGGAGTACTCGAAGCGGGAAAGGATCGGCTCTTCCTCGAAATGAAAAATGAGAGTCACACGTTGCTGTGGCAGGAAGCTTTGAAGGGCGGAGACGGTTCGCGAGGTTTCTTCAACGCGAATGGACTTGAACCAGCCAAGTCTCGCGAGCGTGCGAAGATCATGCTGCAGTTTTGCGGCATCGAACGGCTCGCCTGGACGCAAGGAGAGCTGCGCGGCGACGGCCGCGGATAAAAGGTGCCGCAAGCCTATCAATCGAAGGCCGTCGAGCACCGCAGGTTGGTCCGTCCCAAGTGATTTGGAATTGGTTTCGAGCGAATGGGGAGGAGCCTGGGCGAAAACAGTGCCGTTGCATTGGGCCGTCAAAACCAAACCAATGCGCATTACCGGGACAAGCCAACGCACTTGTATCGCTCCTTGCAGCCGGAGAACGAGTAAAGAGATGATCAAGTGACATGCGAGGGTTGTCTCGATGGCAAAAAAAGACCCTGGACCGACTTCGGGGCTGAATCGGCCCAGGGCCGTGTTCGGGGTGGTGTGGCGCAGAGGATTCCTCTGCGCCTAGTTTTAGTCTAGTCCTTAAGGCAGGACTGCGCCTGTCGCCGGGTCGAGGATGAGCGCGGGAGCAGAGCCTCCGCTGAAATTGAACATGCCATCCAGCTGGCCTGCAACTACATCCGTGGAACCATTGCCGATGCGGCCGAGACTCCAGTTGTCTTCGATGAAGCGAAGAATCGACGACTGGTCGGTGACCCGATGGTCTATGTAGTTCTGTCTTGCAAAGGGCGAAATGATGACCAAGGGAAGGCGCGGGCCATAGCCGCAACGGCCGTTTTGCGTTGTGCCGCCGGGTTGCGTGGCGGTTGGCGTGCCGCAATTGCCGGGGCCGAAGAGCTGGTCGTCGGAAACATTCGATTGCGTGACGAGGGGCCCGAACTGATGGTCGTACCAGCCGTCGGAGTCATCGTAGGAGATGATGATGGCGGTCGTGCTCCAGTAGGGGCTCTGCATGATGGCGTTAATGGTGTTCACCAGGAAGATTTGTTCGTCGAGCGGGTCCGAATAACCCGCGTGACCATCCTGGTATGCGGCGGCCTTGAGGAAAGTGACGGCGGGGAGGTTCCCGCGATGCAACGCTGCTGTGAAGTCCGCGAGATCGTATTGATGATTGGCCCCGTCAGAGGAAGTTCCGATTAGCGATGGATGACTGGGCCGAGTGTGATGCTGGTTGGCGGTTTGCTGGTAATACTCGAAGGGCTCGTGGTGCGGGATGTAGTCACCAACGGTAGTAACGAAATCATCTCCGGCCAGACCGGCATGGTGAGAACCGCAAATCGCGCGGCCTAGCGCGTCCACACCGGTGGGGGCGAACCCGCCCTGGAACCAGCCCCAGGTGACTCCCTTGGCGTTGAGCCGGTCCCCGACGTTGCTCCCGGTGACGGTGATCATGCTGGTGCTCTGGAGTTTCGGGTTGGTGACCACGCAATCGTCGTAGCCCGGCCGCGGATCCCCAATCACGGCCCCGGTGGTTGCAGAATTGGCAATATTGCCGGCAGGGTTGGCGGGCTTGCCGTTGGGCCGGAGCGGCACAAGCGTCGCGCCAAACGTGTTGCCGGAAATCAAATTCAAGGCGCCGGGAGTGGAAGGACCATAAGTGGTGCCGAAGGAGTTGTCGCTCATGGCGAAGTGCTGCGCGTAGTTCCAAAGAGCAGTCACGGTGTTGCCGTCGTAGTAGCCCATGGTGCTGGCCGCGCCAAGGACTCTGTCGTTGCAGCTCAGTTTCTGTACGAACTTATCCATCAATCCGCCATCCGCGGCTGCTTGCTCGTCTCCGTAGTTGTGGTCCTCATCGCAGGTCACCGGAACGCTGCGGTCAATGCGAAAAGGATTGGCGAGATTGGGGTTGTTTTTGAGCAGGCCGGGATTCAAGCCATTGGCGTGCGGTGTAGAGCTGGAGGGCGCGCCGAAATAGACGGTTCCGTCATTATTGGGGGCGGCCAAGGGATAGGTCCCGAAATAGTGGTCATAGGAAACGTTCTCCTGGAAAATCACGACGACGTGTTTGATGGGAGTCGCGGTCGAGGAACTGCCTTGAGCGGAGGCCGGGCTAGCCGGTAGCAGGATGAAGCCAGCGGCTGCCCCCAGTGCCATCGCTCTGGTCCACCAAGAATGCATAGAGTTCTCCTTCCAATTCAAGTTTTTGCCGAAAGTCGGAATCCGCGCAGAACACTCCAGGCGCCTTTTGGGGCACAGGGATTCGAAAGGCATCAGGCCGTCTTCACGCAGGAGGCCATTATAGTCGCCTACTGTTAGGGAGAGATGAATGACCGGTAAAAGCGATGGCACACTTCTAAAGCTCTAAAAGCCATATAGAATCGGGGCGCATTTAGGGGAAGGCATGGGCACGCTCGCGCGCAAACTTCGGCTGGTGGATTATTTTGCGCTGGCCTTCGGCACGATGGTGGGAGTCGGCTGGCTCGTGCTGATGGACGATTGGCTGGGTCGCGGCGGGCCGCTCGGGGCCATGCTGGGATTCCTGCTGGGTGGAATACTGCTGCTGCCCGTTGGTTACGTGTACGGAGAATGGGTAAAGCGGCTTCCGGACGCGGCAGGCGAAGCGGCCTACACGGCGCAGGTTTTCCCCCCCATTGTGAGCAACTTCGCAGGGTGGATGATGCTGCTGGCGTACTTTATCGTATGTCCCTGGGAAGCGGTGGCGCTCGGGAAGCTCGCGGCTTATGTTTTTCCATCCCTCAATTCTGTGGAGTTGTATAGCGTGGCGGGGCAACCGGTTTTTCTGCCGCGATTGATACTGGGAGTAGCGCTAACTTTATTTCTCGCAGTGCTAAATTATCGCGGGATTCGTCTGAGCGCGAGTTTTCAGAATTGGACAACAGGAACGGTGCTAACGGTTTTTGTTGCGTTGCTGGCAGTCAGCGGAGCTCACGGGAAATCGGCAAACTTCGAGCCGCTGTTTTGCGCCGGCCCATTTGCTTCGATCTTGCTAACGCTGCAGATTGTGCCGTACTTCCTGACAGGATTCGAATCGGTGACGAAAGTGGCGGAGGAATCCCATACGGAATTTCGCTCGGTGGGATTCTTTCGCGCGATCGTGATGGCCCTTCTTGTTGGCGCAGGGTTCTATGTTTTGGCCGTGGCGGCGGTTGCGTATGTATCGCCCTGGCAAGGTTTGCTCGGCAAGCGCTTTGCCACTGCCATCGCGTTCGAACAAGCGTTAGGAGCGCGATGGCCGGTCCGGCTGATTTTGCTGATGGCGATGTTCGGGCTGTTTCAATGCTTCAATGGAAATTTTGTAGCCTCGAGTCGGATGCTGTTTGCATTCGGGCGGCGACGAACGATTCCCGCAAGCTTCGGCGCAGTGCATCCCACATTCCAGACGCCCTCGGTGGCCGTGCTGGGCATTGCCGCAGGAACGCTCGGTGCTCAATTGCTGGGCGACGCCTTGCTAGTGCCGGTGACGGAAGTTGGGTCGATGGCCTCAGCGCTGGGTTGGTTCGCGGCATGCCTTTCGTTCTGGTGCGTGGAGAAGCGCGCGGGAATGAGAGCCATGACCGGGCTTGGAATTCTTGTTTCCTTCACGCTCTTCCTTATGAAAGTGTTGCCGGTTTTTCCAGGTCATTTTTCTCCCGCGGAATGGTTTGCGTTCGGTATTTGGATCGCGTTGGGAGCCGCGCTGCGCCGGGGCAGGAGCTAAAGTGCCGCTCGTGTATACTTCCGAAGGCGAAACGCATCGCCAGCGATGATTCCATTCCTGCATATAGGCCCACTGACAATCCCGACATTTGGATTGATGGTCGCCACAGGGCTGCTCGTTGCGGCGTATGTGTTGCAAGCGGATTTTGATCGCCGCCGCGAGGGTTTCCTCAAACAGGGCTACTTGAAGGAAAGCAAAGAGCCGAACCATCACGACGAGGGGTTCCTGATCATCGGAATAGCAGGAATCAGCGGCTTGGTGGGCGCGCGCTTGTATCACGTGTTGGAAAGCCCGCGGGAATTAATGGCCGATCCTGCGCTGCTCATCAGCCGGTTCGGGTTTGCGTGGTTCGGAGGCTTCCTCGGCGGATTTATCGCTCTGGTTTTCCTGGCGAAGCATTATCACATTCCGGTGCTGGAGTTCATGGACCTCTGCTCGCCCGCGGCTGCCGTGGGCTACGCGATCGGACGTATCGGGTGCTTGCTTTCAGGCGACGGAGATTACGGCGTTCCAACCAAGCTGCCGTGGGGCATGAGCTTCCCCAATGGCGTGGTTCCAACAACGGAGCGCGTGCACCCGACACCAATCTACGAGTTTCTGATCTGGATGCTGATTGCCGTGGTTTTGTGGCGCATGGGGAAAAAGGCCTTGGGCGGAGAGGCACCGGGCAAAGTGTTTTGCGCTTATCTGATCTTGACAGGTGTCGCACGGTTCCTGATCGAATTCATTCGCATCAACCCTAAGTCATTCTTCGGCATGTCCAACGCGCAGGCTGCGAGCTTGGTTTCCATGCTTGCGGGAATTGTCCTTGCATGGGGGGGCAAATCCAGTCCACAAAAAGCCGACACCACAACGTGAGTGGCGCACGAGGGGTGGGTCACTGTTCCTGCTTGTAGATTTTCCCTTCCTTCATCACGAACTTCACGTTTTCAAGCAAGCGGATGTCTTCGAGCGGGTTGCCGGAAACCGCGATGATGTCGGCGTATTTCCCGGGCTGAATCGAGCCAAGTAAATCGGATTTACCTAGAAGGTCTGCGGCGCTTACGGTGGCCGACTGGATGGCTTCGAGCGGCGTCATGCCGTACTTGACCATGAATGCAAATTGGCGCGCGTTGATGCCGTGCGGGCAGACGCCGGCGTCCGTGCCGAACGAGAGTTTCACCCTGGCGCGCAGGGCTTTCGTGAAATTGCGGCGCTGGATTTCGCCGAGGTCGCGGTCGTGCTCCAAAAAGTCGGCGGGCGTCGCGTTTTTTTTGGTGGTGTCCTGGATGCACTCTTCGTCGTAAATATCCATGTCCAGATAGGTGCCGCGCTCCTTGGCGAGGGCGATGCCTTCGTCGTCAATCAGCGTGGCGTGCTCAATGGAAGCGACACCGGCGCGAATGGCGTTCTTGATGCCCTCCGCGGCGTGGGCGTGAGCTTCCACGCGAAGACCGAAGTTGCGCGCTTCGTCGACGGCTGCTTGGAGTTCTTCGGGTGTGAATTCGATGGACTTGGGGTTGCTGCCGTGTGTCAGCACAGCGCCTGTGGAGAGAATCTTGATGTGATCAGCGCCGCGATGCGCAAGTTCGCGGATTTTCTGGCGCACTTCCCACGGGCTGTTGGCTTCGCCGTAGTGCAAATCCCAGGGAAGCTGAATGTCGGGCGCGAGGCCGGTCATTGCGCCTGCGCCCTGGCTGATGGTGATGTAGGCGCCGGCGACAAACATGCGCGGGCCGATGACGTCGCCGCGGGCGATGGCGTCGCGAAGCGCTACATCAACCAACGCGCGGTAGACCCCAACGTCGCGCACGGTGGTGAATCCGGCGAGAAGCGTGACGCGAGCGTTGGGGATAACCGCGTAGGCGTTTTCGGCGGCCGTTCTTTGCAGGACACGGAGAGGCTCGCCGTCGGTCATGTCGGCCAGGTGCGTGTGGCAGTCGATGAGTCCGGGAAGGAGCGTGAATTTGGAGAGATCGATGACCGTCGCGCCTGACGGAACAGTGACATGCTCGCCGACGGCTTCGATTTTGCCGCCGCGCAAGAGAATCATCTGATTTGTCAATAAGCGGCCGGAATCAACGTCCAGAAGTTTTCCCGCACGAATAAAGGAGACTGGCTGTGTTGGTGCGCTCTGCGCCGTGCAGACAGACGCGCACCAAGCCAGCAGCAAGGCAAGGAAAGAGATTCGCCTAAACATTCGGATGCCTCGAATTCGGAGTCGGGGAAGATTACAACAGACCCTACAACATTTGGCGCAAAACGTACGGCAGGATGCCGCCATGCCGGTAGTACAAAACCTCTTCGGGCGTATCCACCCGCGCGACGGCTGTGAAAGTCTTGACTTTGCCGTCTTCGGATTTGGCATGGACGGTGACGGGTTTCTTTGGCGAAAGCGAAGCTACACCTTCGACGGAAAAAATCTCGCGACCCGTTAATCCCAGCAATTCGCGGGTTTCGCCCGGCTTGAATTCAAGCGGGAGCACCCCCATGCCAACGAGGTTGCTGCGGTGGATACGCTCGTAGCTTTCCGCGATGACCGCGCGCACGCCAAGCAGCCTCGTGCCCTTCGCGGCCCAGTCGCGCGAAGAGCCGGAGCCGTATTCCTTGCCTGCAATCACGACTAGCGGAACGCCCGACTCGCGGTAGTTGACCGCTGCGTCGTAAATGGCCATCTTTTCGCCGCTCGGTTGGTAGAGCGTCCAACCGCCTTCGGTGCCGGGAGCCAGCTGGTTGCGCAGGCGAATGTTCGCAAACGTACCGCGCATCATGACTTCGTGATTGCCTCGGCGCGCGCCATAGGAATTGAACTCATGCGGCTTGACGCCGTTGGCGATGAGATATTTTCCGGCAGGAGCGTCGACGGGAATCGAGCCGGCGGGAGAAATGTGGTCCGTGGTAACGCTATCCCCGAGAACCGCCAGCACGCGGGCGCCGCGAATGTCGGCGAGGGGTGGGGGAGTCTTCGGCATGTTGTCGAAGTACGGCGCCATTTTGATGTACGTGGACTTTGGGTCCCACTTGTAAGTGTCGCCTTGCGGGATGGGCATGGATTTCCAGCGCGAATCGCCTTCAAAGACTTCTCCGTATTCTTTTGAGAATTGCGAGGTGGAAACGGCCGCGCGGACGGTGGTTTCGATTTCTTGCGTCGTGGGCCAGATGTCTTTCAAGTAAACGGGTTTGCCGGACGTGTCGTTCCCGAGGGGCTCCGCGGTGATGTCGAGGTCCATGCGCCCGGCGAGCGCGTAGGCGACCACGAGCGGCGGCGACGCCAAATAATTAGCACGCACGAGTGGATGAATGCGGCCTTCGAAATTGCGGTTTCCGCTGAGGACAGCGACGGCGACTAGATTGTTTTCTTTGATGGCAGCGCCGATTGGTTCCGGTAACGGGCCGCTGTTGCCAATGCACGTGGTGCAGCCGTACCCGACCAGGTGGAAATTCAGTTTGTCGAGATATTGTGTGAGTCCGGCGGCTTGCAAATAGTCGGTAACGACTTTCGAGCCGGGCGCAAGGCTGGTCTTCACCCAGGGTTTGATGTGCAGACCGCGCTCGACCGCTTTCTTTGCCAGCAAGCCCGCTCCAATCATGAGCGAAGGGTTTGACGTATTGGTGCAACTGGTGATCGCTGCAATGACTACGGCGCCACTGGAAAGGTCGAACGCGTCACCGTTGCTGCGCACAGGAACGCTCTTGGCGGGTGTTCCTTCAATCACTTTGGTGAATGAAGATTTGGCTTGTCGCAGTGGCACGCGGTCTTGCGGACGTTTGGGCCCGGCGACTGCGGGCTCGACGCCTCCAAGGTCCAACTCCAGCGTGTCGTTGAAGAGCGGAGCCGGCGTTTCATCGGTGCGAAAAAGCCCTTGTTCCTTGCAATAGGCCTCCACGAGCGCGATTTGTTCCGAAGGACGCCCGGTAAAGCGCAGGTAGGCGAGCGTTTCCGAATCAACCGGGAAAAACCCCATGGTTGCGCCGTATTCGGGAGCCATGTTCGCGATAGTCGCGCGGTCGGGCACGCTCAGGCTGGAAAGGCCAGAGCCGTAGAACTCGACGAATTTTCCCACCACTCCTTTCTTGCGCAACATTTCCGTGACCGTCAGCACCAAGTCCGTGGCAGTTGCGCCTTCGCGCAAGCGGCCATGCAAGCGAAAGCCTACAACTTCCGGAATCAGCATCGAAGAAGGCTGGCCGAGCATGGCGGCTTCCGCTTCGATCCCGCCGACGCCCCAGCCAAAAACGCCGAGCGAATTCACCATCGTGGTGTGCGAATCGGTGCCCACGACAGAATCGGGGTAGGCTTCCCAACGGCTGCCATGGGGCATGGCGCAAACGACACGCGCCAGATATTCGAGGTTCACCTGGTGGCAAATTCCAGTGTCCGGCGGCACAACTTTGAAATTCTGAAACGCGGTTTGTCCCCAGCGCAAAAAAGCGTACCGCTCGACGTTGCGCTGAAATTCCAACTCGGCATTCAGCCCGAAGGCGTTGACGTTGCCAAAGCTGTCCACTTGCACCGAATGGTCGATGACTAGCTCCGCGGGGAAGAGCGGGTTGATGCGCTTGGGGTTACCGCCCATTTTCACAAAAGCTTCGCGCATAGTGGCCAGGTCCACGATCGCGGGGACGCCCGTGAAATCTTGGAGAAGTACGCGCGCAGGCATAAAAGCAATTTCTTTTTCCGGGGCGTCGGGCCGCCAACGCGCCAGAGCCTGGATGTCTGCGGCATGAACGAATCGGCCGTCTTCGAAGCGCACCAGGTTTTCCAGAAGGATCCGCAATGAGAAGGGAAGTTTTGCGAGTTCAGCGATTCCCTGACTCTCCAGAAGTTCCAGCCGGTGAACTTCAAACGTCTGGGCGCCGACGTTGAGTTTGTCGCGAGTGCGGAAGGAGTTTCCCGCGTTGATGGCCATCCTTGCGATCCTTTCGCTGTGGAAAGCAGTCCTCTATGATAACCGAAATCGCATCCGCGCGCCGTCCAGCTATACTAGTGGGGAAGTGAATATTGTTTTGATATCGACGTACGAGCTGGGGCGGCAGCCTTTTGGATTGGCCTCGCCTGCGGCGTGGCTGAGAAAGCGCGCCCACCGCGTGACCACGTTCGATTTATCGCGGCAGCCGCTTGAGGAGGCGAAGGTTCGCGAAGCGGGGCTCATCGCGCTCTATATGCCCATGCATACGGCGACGCGGCTTGCGGCGCAGCTTGTTCCAGCGCTGCGAGAGATGAATCCGCGCGCGCATCTCTGCGGCTACGGCTTGTACGCGCCAATGAATGCAGAATACTTGCGAACGCTTGGCGTCTCCACGATTCTTGGCGGCGAATTTGAAGAAGGGCTGTCGCATCTGGCGGAGCGCCTCGGAAGGAACGGAAACGGCAACGGCGCATCGGCCTCGCAGCAACCGGAGCCATTGATCTCATTGGCTCGGCAGAAATTCATTCCGCCGGACCGCCAAGGACTTGCGCCACTCGCGAAATATGCCCACGTCATTCTTCCCTCGGGCGAACATCGCCTTGCCGGCTACACGGAAGCAAGCCGCGGATGCAAACACCTCTGCCGGCACTGCCCGATTGTTCCGGTTTACAAAGGCGTCTTTCGGGTAGTGGATCGCGACGTCGTATTCGAAGACATCCAGCAACAGGTGGCGGCCGGGGCAAAACACATCACCTTTGGTGACCCTGACTTCTTCAATGGCATCGGTCACGCCATGGCTCTCGTCGAATCGCTGCCCCGCGAATTCCCGCAGGTCACCTACGATGTGACCATCAAGATCGAACATTTGCTCAAGCATCGACAGCATTTGCCCAGGTTGCGCGACACGGGCTGCCTGTTCGTCACCAGCGCCGTCGAATCGGTGGACGACGAAGTGCTTCGCCGGCTGGACAAAGGCCACACCGGGGCACATTTTCTCAAGGTCCATCGCATCTTTCGCGAGTTGGGAATGGTTTTGCACCCGACGTTTGTACCATTCACGCCTTGGACGACACTGGAGACCTACATCGGGCTGCTCCGGGTGTTGCGCGAAAACGAGCTCGTCGAAAATGTTGCGCCGATCCAGCTGGCCATACGGCTGTTAATTCCTCCTGGCTCGCGATTGTTGGAACTCGAAGAAGTGAGGCGGCTTGTTGGCCCGTTCGACGCTTCCAGGTTGCTTTATCCTTGGCGGAATCCCGATCCCCGCGTGGATGCTCTCAGTGAGGAAATTGAACAGATTGTAGCCTCAGACGAGAAGCGCAAGCTGCCCCGGCAGGCAATCTTCGAGCGCATTGGGAAGGCGGCGCACCAAGCAGCGGGCGTAAAAGCGGAGTTCGCCGCGCAGCCTGTTCTCGTGTCGCGCGCAACAATTCCTTACCTCAATGAGCCCTGGTACTGTTGAGCTGAGCCAACTCGGGACCAGTTGGTCCCCTTCGCCGAAGCCAAACAATCCTTACCACAGACGGAGTCGTTTGTTTGAGTCGAGAACCTTTGCCTGACGTAACAAAGGAAACGAAAGAAACGGGTGACACGACCAGGCGCCTGCTGCTGTTCACCGCGAAGCTAGGGTACCAAACGCGGAGTTTTGAAGACGCCGCGGGCAAGCTGGGCGTGCAGCTTGTTTACGTCACAGATCGCTGTCACCAACTCGAAGATCCCTGGGGCGATCACGCCATACCAGTGCACTTCGAATCTCCAGAGAATGCCGCATACACGGCGAGGGAGGCGTTGCGCGGCCAAGACGTCGAAGGAGTCTTAGCGCTGGGAGATCGTCCCGCGGCCGCCGCGGCGTACGCGGCGCGCGGTCTGGGAATCGCCTACAACCATCCAGCCGCGGTCGAAGCCTGCCGAAGCAAATTGCGGATGCGAGAAGTATTTCATGAGGCGGGTCTGCGTGTGCCTTGGTTCCAAAGTTTGCCGATTAGTCCGGTTCCCGAGCCCGCGCTCGCAGGTATTTCGTTCCCCTGCGTACTGAAGCCGCTTTCGCTTTCCGCGAGTCAAGGCGTAATTCGCGCAAACAGCGGCAGAGAATTTCTTGCCGCTGCGGAACGTCTTCGCCGGTTGCTCGAATCCGCCGAGATTCGCGCCACGCGCGAACCGAGCCTCGATCAAATCATCGTCGAGGGATACATCCCCGGCAAGGAAGTGGCCGTCGAGGGCCTCCTCACTGACGGCGCCTTACGAATCCTCGCGATTTTCGATAAGCCCGATCCGCTCGAAGGCCCCTACTTCGAGGAAACCATCTACGTCACCCCGTCTAGGTTTCCAGAGTCCACACAAAGTCAGATCGAAAAGTGCGCAAGAGATGCAACTCGCGCGCTGGGCCTCACTCAAGGACCCATTCACGCGGAGTTTCGAATCAACGAGGACGGAATATGGCCCATCGAAGTCGCCGCGCGTCCCATTGGCGGGCTCTGCGCGCGGGCTTTACGGTTTTGCGCAAACGATGCCGAGCAGCCGATAGGCCTGGAGGAATTGCTCGTCTGCCACGCACTTAAAATGCCCGGCAGCGATGCGCCTCGCGAAGCTCACCCCTCCGGAGTCCTGATGATTCCCGTTCCTCAAAGCGGTATTTTGGAAAGCGTTTACGGTGTCGAAGCCGCCCGCGCGACTCACCGCATTACGGAACTCATCATCACGGCGCGGCTGCATGATTACATTGCCGCTTGGCCCGAAGGCTCCAGCTACTTGGGGTTTATTTTCGCAAGGGGAAACACAGCCGAAGAGGCGGAGCAAGCTCTCCGCGACGCCCACAAGAAATTGCGCTTCCGCATCACGCCGCGCCTGCCGGTCGAGCACCCCGCCACACACCAGCTGCCCGCAGGCGGCTAACCCTCAAGCTAACCTTTAGCTTTCGGCGGAACGTATCCTTCCGGCAGCTTTGCGCCTTCCCCGAAAAAGAACTGCTCCATCTGCTCGCCCATGATCTTCTGCGAATTAGGATCGAGGGGATTCAGGCGATACTCGTTCATAATCATTTTCGAGTACTCCAGCCAAAGCTTCCAGGCCTCTTTCGAAACGTTTTCGTAGACGCGTTTCCCCAGTTCCCCTTGCCATGGGATGCGGTCAAGGCCCGGCATTTCCTTGCCGAACTTCACGCAATGCACCATGCGGGTTCCCGGCTTCACCGGCTCGCTCTGCGCCGGTGCCGGCGTCGGGTCGCAAGATTCGTTGGCCATGCCGCTCTCCTGTGCGTTTCTGTCTTTTTTAACCTTACTGCAAATTAGAGTAAAATCCTAGCCGCCCGAACGGATTTCGCCCCATCTCCGCAACGGTTTTTTAGACCTCGCCTCACCAAGCCGGTAGTTGCTGCAGGAAGAGACTGGAGGTAAGGGATTTGCCCAAAATCACCGCCCTCTTTTGGGACATCGGCGGCGTCATTCTGACCAACGGCTGGGACCGTGAATCTCGCAAAGAAGCCGCCGAGACGTTTCATTTGGACTGGGAAGAGTTCCAGGACCGCCACGACCTCTCTTTTCCGGCTTTCGACAGCGGGTTGATCACGCTGAATGAATACCTCGACCGCACGCTCTTCTATCGCAGCCGCCCGTTTTCTCGCGAGGAATTCACCGCCTTCATGTTTGCGCAGTCCAAGGAATATCCAGAAACGCGGGCCATTCTGGACAAGGTTACGAACACGCAAAAATATTTTGTCGGCGCCATCAACAATGAGCCGTTGGAACTCAACCAATACCGCATCGAAGCTTTCGATCTTCGAAGAAACTTCCTGGTTTTTTTTAGCTCGTGCTACCTGCATTCGCGCAAGCCCGAAGAAACGATTTTTCGAATCGCGCTCGAAGTGACGCAGCACCCACCGGGGCAATGCCTCTTCATTGATGACCGCCCGTTGAATTTGGAAAGCCCGCGGAAGCTTGGCATGAACACGATCCTTCAGAAAACCGCGGAACAATTGCGCGCGGACCTTGGAAAATACGGCGTTGAGGTATAGTAACGCCACGTCGTTCGCCCGACTCAAATAAGCAGCGACTTAAAATAGCAAGCGACTTCATAAAACGGCGCCTCAAATAGGCAGCGCACAAGCGGAAGAAGGAGACACGATGGAGGGGGAGACAAGTCGTTCCGGGTCGGCCTACGGCGGAGTGGCGGAACCCTGCACGGTTGTTTTGTTTGGCGCGTCGGGAGACCTGGCCAAGCGCAAAGTCATTCCCGCGATGTACGACCTCGCCACGCACAACGCTCTCGGGCCACGCTACGCCATTGTCGGATTCGCCCGCACCGCGATGACCGAGGATTCTTTCCGCGCCGGTTTGTTGGAAGCCGCCAAAACCATTTCCGAGGTCGGTCCCATTGATCCCAAGCAGTGGGATGCCTTCGCCTCCAACCTCTGTTACCACGCGGGGGATTACGCAAACCCGGAATCCTACGCGCAGCTCTGCCAGCGCTTGGAGGAACTTGAGGCAGCCAAGAACCTGGGTGGAAACCGTCTCTTTTATCTCTCCACGCCGCCGGAAGTCTATCCAGACATCGTTAAACAGTTGGGGCGGGCCTGCATTGCCCGGCCGGCTTCTTCCAACTCCTGGACGCGCATCATCATTGAGAAGCCGTTTGGGCGCGACTTGGCTTCCGCCAAGGCCCTCAACGAAATTGTCCTTAATGTGTTCGACGAAAAGCAGGTCTACCGCATTGACCACTACCTCGGAAAAGACACGGTGCAGAATCTGCTCGTTCTGCGCTTTAGCAATGGAATTTTTGAGCCGCTTTGGAACCGCAATTATGTGGACCACGTCCAAATTACGGCGTCGGAAACACTGGGCGTCGAGCGCCGCGGCGGGTTTTACGAGACCGCTGGCGCTTTGCGCGACATGATTCAGAGCCACGTCCTCCAGCTGACTTCTTTGGTCGCCGTGGAGCCGCCTGCTGCCTTTGATGCCACCGCCGTTCGAAATGAAAAACTGAAAGTGCTGCAATCCATCCGGCCGTTCAATCTCGAGATGGTGGCGCAGTTCGTCGTTCGCGGACAATACGCCCCCGGAAAAATCGGAGCCCAGCCCGTGCCGGGCTATCGCGAAGAGCCGGGGGTGAGCCGCAATTCAAAAACGGAAACGTTCGTTGCCGCGAAACTGCTGATTGACAACTGGCGCTGGGCGGGGGTTCCCTTTTACATCCGCACGGGGAAACGCCTCGCAAAACGCAGCACTGAAATCATGATTCAATTTCACAGCGCGCCGCATATTGTTTTCCGCGAACGCGATGTGCAGCCCAACCGCTTGGTTTTGAATATCCAGCCCGACGAAGGGATCTCCATCAGCTTTGGCGCCAAGCGGCCCGGCACGGAAATGAGCATCGGAAACGTCACCATGGATTTCCGTTACCGCGAAGGATTCGGGGACGTTTCACGTAGCGCCTACGCCACGCTGCTGAATGATTGCTTGCGCGGCGACGCCACCCTGTTCGACCGCGGCGACAGTGTCGAAGCCGCCTGGTCGCTCGTGGACCCTATCCTGGACGTCTGGGGTGCGGCACGAACCGCTACCGTGCCCCAATATCCTGCGGGAAGCTGGGGCCCTCGCGAATCCGATCTTCTGCTCGAACGCGACGGCCGTCGGTGGTATAACCCCTAATGCGGGAAACTGCCGTCGGTTGCAAAATTCGTTGAACCGATTTAAAAGAGGGATTCACAAGGGGGACAGGTGATCCTGGCGGGAGACGTCGGCGGCACCAAATGCAACCTGGCTCTGTTTTCCGAGAAGGATGGCAACCTCACGCCGGTCTTCCGTCATCGCTTTGCCAGCAAGGAATTCGCGCGATTCGATTTGATCGTAAAGGAATTTGCGCGCCAGGCTTCGGAGCACCTGGGCAGCGATGAGATTGACGCTGCCGGATTCGGCATCGCCGGCCCGGTCATCAACGGCCGCGTGCGCGCCACGAACCTTCCCTGGATCGTCGAAACGGAGACTCTGATTAAAGAGCTTAAAGTTCCTCACGTGGTCCTCCTGAATGACCTGGGCGCGTGGGGTCACAGCCTCGAACATCTTTGCCCGGAGGACTTCTGCGTTCTGAATCCGGGGAAGCCGGAGCCGGGCGGCACACGCGCACTGCTTGCTGCGGGCACGGGCTTGGGAGAGTCCATCCTCTTCTGGGACTCCGGCCGCTACCGCGTCGTTCCTTCCGAAGGCGGTCACTCCGACTTTGCTCCCCACACCGAGCAGCAGATTGAATTGCTCCGCTTCATGCGCCGACGTTACCCGCAGGTGAGTTGGGAGCTTATTCTTTCCGGCCGAGGCTTCCGCACCATTCACGAGTTTCTGGCTCCCAAAGTAATGCACGCCTCCTTTGAAGATCCGGATGCGGACCCGGCTCCGGAGATTAGCCGGCGCGGTTTGGACAAATCCTGCCGCGTTTGCGCGGACACGCTGGACCTGTGGACCGCAATTTATGGTGCCGAGGCGGGAAATCTCGCCCTGAAGGTGCTGGCGCTCGGAGGCGTCTATGTCGCGGGGGGCATCGCCGTTAAAATCCTGGAAAAAATGAAAGATGGTTCGTTCTTTCATGCCTTCAAGGACAAATGGAAATTCGAAGGGCTCCTCAGCAATATTCCTGTCTCCATCATCCTGAATGAATCTGCCCCTTTGCTGGGCGCTGCTTACGAAGCCCTGGCCGCCGTCGATCGCTAGGTTTCGATCTCATGCTGCTTCTTTTATCCGCTATTTTGCCAGCGCCTCTCTTTCACAATTTTTTGATAAGCTAGGACGACGCGATTCCTCAAAGAACGGCCTTGGCGGACATCTCCCCGATTTCCGACACAGGCCAGGAGTGAAGTCAAGGAGTAAACCATGGGTAGCGCGGTGACGACTCAAGTTCTCGAATTGGAAAACTATGTGGACGGGGCTTGGCGTCGGGCCAATGCTTCCGAATTTGCCGAAGTCACCAACCCCGCGACCGCTGAGTTGCTCGGGCGCACGCCTCTCTCGTCACCTGCCGATGTTGACGCTGCTGTGCGAGCGGCCGCCGCCGCGTTTCCTGCGTGGCGCCGCACGCCTCCGGGCGAACGCATCCAATACCTTTTCAGGCTGAAAAATCTTCTCGAAGAGAATATCGACGAACTGGCGCGCATCATCACCACCGAAAATGGAAAAACGTTCGCCGAAGCCAAAGCGGAGATGCGCCGCTCCATCGAGAATGTCGAAGTGGCCTGCGGCATCCCCATGTTGATGCAGGGCTACAACTTGGAGGACGTGACGGCCGGCGTCGACGAAATGCAGATTCGCCAGCCGCTTGGCGTGGTTGCGGCCATCGTGCCGTTCAACTTTCCCGCGATGGTCCCCTACTGGTTTTTGCCCTACGCCATCGCTTGCGGCAACACTTTCATCCTGAAGCCGTCTGAGCGCGTGCCGCTTTCCATGCGTCGCGCGTTCGAGCTGCTCGAAAAAACCGGCCTGCCCAGGGGCGTGGTGAATCTCGTCAACGGCGGCCGCGAGGTCGTCAACGCGCTTTGCGATCATCCGCAGGTGCGCGCCATCAGCTTTGTGGGTTCCACGCCCGTTGCCAAGCACGTTTACACGCGCTCCGCCGCCGGCGGCAAACGCATGCAGTGCCAGGGAGGGGCAAAGAATCACGTTATCGTTCTGCCGGACGCGGACATGGAGCTGGCCACGCAAATCATCAGCGACAGCGCGTTTGGCTGCGCCGGACAGCGCTGCTTGGCGGTTTCCGTCGCGGTCACTGTAGGCGATGCGCAAAAATCTTTTCGCGACTCCATCGCGCATGCCGCTTCAAAGATTCACGTTGGCAATGGCCTCGAACCCGGCGTGCAAATGGGCCCGGTCATCACCAAAGAGAGCAAGCAGCGCATCGAAGGGCTGATTAACGCGGGCGTGGCCGAAGGCGCAAAGCCTCTTCTCGACGGCCGCAACACAAAAATCCCGAAGTACGAAGCCGGAAATTTCCTGACGCCCACGGTCCTCGACGGGCTTCCTTCCACGAGCCAACTCGCGCACACGGAAATCTTCGGCCCGGTGCTCAGCCTGATTCACGCCGATTCCGTGGACGAAGCCATGGAGTTTCTCCGCCGCAGCCCGTACGGAAATCAAGCGTCGCTTTTCACCACCAGCGGCTCCGCCGCGCGCAAGTTCCGTTACGAGGCGCCCGCCGGCAACATCGGCATCAACATTGGCGTCGCTGCACCGATGGCCTATTTCCCGTTCAGCGGCTGGAAAGAAAGTTTCTTTGGCATTCTCCACGGCCAGGGCCGCGACGCCGTCGAATTTTTCACCGAATCAAAGATCGTCATTGAGCGCTGGTCGCGCCAGGAAACCCGCAAGTTCTGAAAGGGACGCCTCGTTGTTGGAGTTGCCGAGGACACCGTTAAGTTGTCATTCCGAGCGAAGCCAGGAGTCTGCTTTTTGTTTCGTGCTGTTTCTTGAACCGGGCTCTTGAACTCTTGAACTTTCGACTCTTGGACTCTAGAAAACGATGACCACAAAACCTCTCCATCTCGACATGCACGAGCAAATCGAATGCGCGCAGACTCTCGCCTCGCGCTTCTATACCGATCCGGCGATTCTGGCAGTCGAAAAAACCCGCATTTTTCAGCGCACCTGGCAACTCGCCGGAACGTTGCATCAGCCATGCGGCGAAGTGAACGGAATCAAGCGCACTATTTCGGACCCGGAGAGTTTCTTCACCGTGGATGTTGTCGGCGAGCCGGTAATTGTCGTGCGTGACAAGCAAAGCGAACTCCGCGCTTTCAGCAATGTTTGCCGCCACCGCGCGGGACCGATTGCCCTCGGCTCCGGCTGCAAGAATGTGCTCCGCTGCCAGTACCACGGCTGGACGTACACCCTCAATGGCCGCCTGATTGGCACGCCGGACGTGGATGGCGTCGAATTTTTCGACCGCAGCACCATGGGCATGGTTCCCCTGCGCTGCGAAACCTGGGGCCAGTTCATTTTCGTGAATTTCGATCTTCACGCCGAGCCGCTTTCTGCCTGGCTCGGCAAAATTCCCGAGCAGGCGCGCGGGTTTCAATTCGAAGGCCTGGAATTCGCCGAACGCCGCGACTACCTGATCGATTGCAACTGGAAGGTTTACGTCGACAACTATCTCGAGGGCTACCACATCCCCATCGCTCATCCCGGGTTGATGAAGGAAATCGATTACGCGCAGTACCGCACCGACACGTATCGCTATTATTCGCAGCAATTTGCTCCCATTCGCGCGATGAAACCGGAAGACTCCGGTGAGCGCATCTACGCGCCGGGCCCCGGCTTACAGGACGCGCTGTACTTCTGGATTTTCCCCAACTTGATGCTCAACATTTATCCCGACAATATTCAGACCAACGTGATCGTGCCTCTCTCTCACGAAAAAACGCTCACCATCTTCGAATGGTTTTTCCACCACGCCGGTTCCCAACAAGTGCGTGAGGGCATTGCCAAGGCCATCGCCTTCAGCGAGGAAGTGCAAAGAGAAGACGTCGGGCTTTGCGAACACGTCCAGCGCGGCTTGCGCTCCGCCGCCTACGACCGCGGGCGCTACTCGGTGAAGCGTGAAAACGGCGTCCACCACTTCCACATGCTGCTCGACGAATTCCTCGCACGGCCTTGATTGGTTTGCGGGTGCTCCGGTGATCGTGCTCCTGATGGGTCCTGCCGGATCGGGCAAAACAACCGCTGGAAAACTGCTGGCAGAGCAACTGTCGTGGGAATTTGCCGATGGCGACGATTTTCATCCGCCCGCGAACGTCGCGAAAATGTCTGGCGGCATCCCGCTGACGGATGAAGACCGCCTTCCCTGGCTGCAATCGATCCGCGAGGCGATCGAGCGGTGGCTCGCGCAAGGGCGAAATGTCGTTCTGGCTTGCTCCGCGCTGAAGCGCAGCTACCGCGACTTACTGGGACTCCATTCCAACGCAAAAGACATCAAGCTGGTCTATCTGCAGGGCACCTACGATCTGCTGCTCGAACGGCTACATTCCCGAAAGGGCCACTACATGAAGGAGCAGATGCTCTTGAGCCAGCTGAGAGATCTCGAAGAGCCAACCGACGCCATCACTATCGACGTGTCAAACTCACCCGAACAAATCGTCTCCGAAATTCGCAAGCGTCTGGGCTTGTAGCGGTTTGTTAAGGACGGCTATCTGGCATCAACGCAGACCCGATCTTCAAACCCTCGAAATTCTTTGCTGATCTTGCTTAAACCTGAAAAAGGCGAACCGCAAACCGCCTCACGGCTTTGCCGGTGTCGGCGCAGGCTTCGGTGTGGTGCTGAAATTCACCTTGGGAGCCTGGCGCGCGCCCTCTTCCGTCTTGAAGTACGCGCCGTTCCGGGTGAATCCGCTCAGGCTCGCCACCAGGCTGTTCGGGAAAGTGGCTATGAACGTGTTGTAGTCCTGAACGACTTCGTTGTAACGCCGCCGCTCCACCGCGATGCGGTTTTCAGTGCCGGCAAGTTCATCCTGCAAACGCAAGAAATTTTCGTTCGACTTGAGCTGCGGATAATTCTCCGTGAGGGCCAGGAACTTGACCATGGCCCGGTCTACTTCTGCGTTCGCGGCAATTTTTTCCGCCGGAGTTCCCGCGCTCAGATAGGCCGCGCGCGCCTTGGCGATTTCTCCAAAAACGGTTTGCTCCTGCGTTGCGAATCCCTTCACGGTCTCCACGAGATTGGGAATCAAGTCCGCGCGCCGTTGCAGCACGACATCCACTTGCGCCCACGCCGCATTCACGGCCTCGCGTTTAATGGCCATCTGATTCCTCCGCCCGATGAACGAGCTTCCGAAAATCAGTGCAATGATCACTAGAATCGCTAACACCACGAAAAACGCTTTCATATCCACCTCGAATCCTTCGAATTCAGTTGCTCGTTTTCTTCACGCGCTGCCATTCCCGCTTCGGGAAATGATGGTCGAGCGCATGCAAAACCTTTTCCAGCGCTTTTAGATACGCGCCATACGCCGAAACAATTTCTCCGTGAAACTCGCCGGTTTCGCGCAGCCTCAGAAGCGGGTCGAAAGCCGATGGCTCCGTGCCTGTCAGCGCCGCGGCCCGCGCAATGATTTCGTGCGCATGCACCGGGGGCGTTTCACCAAAGGCCATCACGGTATGGCGAAGCAGCGTCAGCACGCCAGAAAAGGATTTTCGCAGCACCGGCACCAGCTCATGAGCATTTCCCGGCGCGCGCAGGTAATGCTGCCTTAGTTTCAAAAGCACGGTACGCAGGTCATGCTCGATCTGCAGCCGGTGCAAATTCATCGGGACTTCGATTTTGGCGATCAAATCCTCTCCGTACAGCACGCGGCGCCCTTGCTGCATGTCCAGAATCTCGATGGTGAAAACGTCCGCGGCCTGCCGCAATTCCTCGTGCGTGAAAAAAAGTGGCGCGGGCTCCTTCTGCTCGACACACCACCATTTCACTACCCCCTCCAGCCGGCCGAGTTCTTCCACGCTCAGCGAACGCAAAATGCACACCACGTTCAGGTCCGAGTGCCCTTCGCGAAAATCGCTGCGCACCGCCGAGCCAAACAAGATCACGCATTCCAAATTTGTCGCTGCGAATTCTCTCAGCCGTTTCACCAGTTCCGTCAACTTTGCATCCATAGAAAGCATTTCCGCCTCATTCCAGTCACTCTACCAAGATCTCGACGAGCGCGACGTGGCTTCCTCGCCCATCACCCCGGCCTGTTACCAGCTTCCTGACGCGCCTCCGCCGCCGCTGCTCCCGCCGCCAAACCCTCCAAACCCTCCTCCGCCGCCCCAGCCACCTGACCCGCCACCAAACCCCCCTCCGCCCCAATTGCTGCCCGACCGGCGCCCGGAGTTTGCCATCATCCCGAGCAAAAACCACAGCAGGCCGTTGCCACCGCCGCCCAGGCGTCCTCCTGAGGCGCGTCCGAGAAACGAAAACAGAAAAATCAGCCCCGCGATGACCCAGAAGATGCTGATCCCCCCACCATTGCTTCTATGACTGAAGCGCCGCACGGGCGGCTGCCCGCTTAAGGTGACGTTCGAATCGTCGGCAATGTATTTCGCCAACTGCCACGCGCTTGTTTCAATGGCACTGCCGTAATTGCCCTGCCGCAGAAACGGCACCATCGCGCGGCCTGCATCGCCGGCGCGCGCGTCGTTGATGATTGGTTCGAGTCCGTAGCCAACCTCGATGCGATACTTGCGGTCATTTGGCGCCACCAGCAAAAGAACGCCTCGATTGTCCTTTTTGCTGCCGATCCCAAGTTGCTTGAAAAGGTCCACGGCGTAATACTCAACGCTTTCCCCATCCAGCGAGCGTACCGTCACGATGGCCATCTGCGCGCCGGTTTTCTGTTCGAGCTCCGTGCACAAAGCTTCTAACTTGGCGGTCTTGTCTGTGCCAATGACTCCCGCAAGATCGGTGACGTACCCTGTGGGATGAATGCTTTTGATATCTTCGGCGTGGGCGCGCGCCGCGCCTAAAAGCGCGCAAAGCGATGCGGCGCACAGCAACACAACAGTTGGAAAGAGACGCTTCACGCGCATTTGGGGATTTGGACCTGTCCGTTGGCTTCCTCTATTTCTACGTTGGCGCAGCCACAAAAATATCATTACTCCCCGTAGGATTTCATGGCCAATTGCCGTCAAAGGAGGCGGTGATGCCGGTCACAAAACCGCACCACTAACGGTGGATGTTTCTCAAGAGCGCGGTCGCCGCTGCGAGAAATAACGACGGAGGGAGTGCTGCGTCGGATTTCTGCGCGAATTTTCCCGAGCTCAGAGCGGAAATGCACGCAAACGCTCTTCGCCGCCAGAACTTTCCGCTCGCCGCAAACGACTTAAGCTTTTCCACCGCAGGTTTTTTGCTGGTCGCGCGATTGCTCGCAACCTCTGGGGGATTCCGAAAAAGGAGAGCAGTGAGACCAGGCCGTGTGAACAGCCTGGTGACCAGCAAGCGGTACTGAAGTGCATTCCATCACAAGATTCGTATGACCGATACACTCTTTCCTCGTACCGAGAATCCCCCCAAGCGGAGGATTCCATGAAAGAGTCGATCATTGAAAGGACCATAAGCCGCTCCCCACTCCCTTCGAGGAGTTCTCCACGCCGATGCCGGATTTCTTTGACCTGATTGCAAGGAGAAGCTCAACCAAATTTATCACACGGTGAAGTTCCCCGTTGAAATTCGTCCGGAGGAAGTGAAGGTCATCTTGAAGCATGGCGTGCTGGAAGTCACGCTACCGAAGGCCGAGGTCGTGAAGAAGGTGCACGTCGAAGTGAAATCACTCTGACGAGCCCGTGAAGGCAGAAAACCTGCATCCACTGGCGGGCGCGCACACCAGCCCGCCCGCATTTTCTTTTTCGCCTCTCCTTCTGCACTGAACATGTTTCGAAGTAAGTTAGACTTTCCGGCGAGAGGCTCCAAGCGTTCGCGCGAGACATTTCGCCTGGCCGATTTCTGGCTTATAATCGCCACATGGCGAATCCCAATCCATTAGCAGGTGTCGTTCCTCAGGTCGTCCATCCTGTCAACGACGGCGAAAGTGCGATTAGCGAATACGTGGAAAAGATCGAAGGCGAAGTCGCCCTTGATACCTACGTCAAGGCGCAGACGTCCGCTCCGGAGGTCGTCGGGCGAATCACGGAATTGGAGAACTGCCTGCAGCGTCTGGCCAGTGCCGTTTTGACTTCCATCGACGTCCACAAGAATCCTGAATTGCGAGCCGCCGCTGAGCAAGCCAAACTGACCCTCAAGAATCGGCTCGAAGTCGACGCAAGCAAGCATCGATTCCGCAGCGAATTGGGGGTATTGACGGACGAATTGCGAATCCTCAAGGATTAACTCCCCCTCACAGCGCAATGCGCGCCTGTTTTCTTATTCCGTAATTCATCGTATCCTTAAACGACACGGAATTTTCCCCGCACTTTCGCGAAAAGCCGTTTCGTGTTTCAGGGCCTTCCGGAAATCCGTGCGGCCATTAGGTTTGCAAGATCAAGCTCAAGCCCAAGGTCAGAGAAGATGAGCGACGTCAAGACACCCCGGCCCGTCTGGAAGCCCGCCGGCAAGGTGCACACCGGCGAGCAGCCGTTCAAATATCCTTTGACCCGCGAATTTGTTGAGCCGGACTGGCGCCGCCTCCCGGGCTACAAAGACGTCACTGCCGCGGATTGGGAAACTGCTCTCTGGCAGCGCCGCCATACGGTAAAAAATTTGAAAGAAGTTCAGGCCGTCTTTGGCCCGCTGCTGCCGCAAAGCCTCCTCGAAAGCATGGAGCGCGACATCCAAGAGCGCGCCACCATGTCCATCCTCATCCCTCCGCAGATGCTCAACACCATGGACGAGAAGGATCTCTGGAACGATCCCGTTCGCCGCTACATGCTCCCCGCCTTCGATGATCGCAATCCCGATTGGCCGAGCCATCCGAAGTCCAGCCGCGACAGCTTGCACGAATCCGACATGTGGGCCGTCGAAGGCCTCACGCACCGCTATCCCACGAAAGTTCTAGCCGAAATGCTTTCGACCTGTCCGCAATACTGCGGCCACTGCACGCGCATGGATCTCGTCGGCAACGACGTGCCCCAGGTCGTCAAGCTGCGCTTTCAGCTTCCGCAGAAAGACCGCTACGAGCAGATGCTCGACTATCTGCGCAAGACGCCTTCCGTGCGCGACGTTGTCGTTTCCGGCGGCGACATTGCCAACATGCCCATTGCGCAGCTCGAACCTTTCGTCTCCGCGCTCATGGACATTCCCAACATCAAGGACATTCGCCTGGCCACCAAAGGGCTGATGGGTATTCCGCAGCATTTCCTGCAGGACGAAGTGTTGAAGGGATTCGAACGCCTGGCCAGGAAAGCGCGCGAGCGCGATATAGATTTGGCCCTCCACACGCACGTGAACAACGCCAGCCAGGTCACGCCGCTGGTGGCCAAAGCGACAAAGAAAATTCTAGAACTCGGCTTTCGCGACGTTCGCAATCAAGGAGTGCTCTTGCGCGGCGTGAACACCAACGGCACAGATCTTCTCGAGCTCTGCTTGACGCTGCTCGATCGCGCCAAAATCATGCCGTACTACTTTTACATGTGCGACATGATTCCCAATTCCGAGCACTGGCGCCTGGCCATCCACGAAGCGCAGCAGTTACAGCATGACATCATGGGCTATTTGCCGGGTTTTGCCACACCACGAGTGATTTGCGACGTGCCGTTCGTCGGCAAGCGCTGGGTGCATCAAGTTAAGGAGTACAATCGCGAGAAGGGGATTTCCTACTGGACCAAGAATTACCGCACCGGCATCGAAGCCGACGATCCCGAAGCCTTGCACCGTCTCTACGAATATTACGACCCCGTTTACACTCTGCCCGCCTCTGGTCAGGAATGGTGGCGCCGCCAAGCGCCTGTCTTCGCCGAGCGTTAGCGAAATCAAAGCAGAAACGTCTTACCCTCAGGGCGCGTGGGTAACGGTTTAGCCCTCTCGCTTTTCGCTTGACACGCAAATACGGGTGTGGTAGAAAAACAAACGAATGTAGTAGAAAGGACTCATGAACCTGCCCAAACTGACGAAGCTGGAACTTCAGATTATGGAAGCGCTTTGGAGCCGTGGCACGTCCTCGATCCGCGAGATTCAGGAAGCGTTTCCCGAGCGGCGCCGCCCGGCCTATACCACGGTGCAGACCACGGTGTACCGCATGGAACGCAAGAAGGTGCTGCGCCGAATCAAGAAAATCGGCAACGCGCACATCTTCGAAGCCGTCCTCTCGCGCCACGCGGCGCACCGTCGGTTGATTGATGACCTGTTGAACCTGTTCGGGGGGCGTACGCAGCCGGTCATGGCGCACCTGGTGGAATCCGGAAAGCTGACGTTGGAAGAAGTAAGAGAAGCGGAGAAGGCCCTGCGCAGACTCACAAGAAAGGATAAATCGGCATGAACCTTCCTGTGATGGCTGGCTCTTTGTCCTCATTGGCGGCGGAATACGGCGCGCCGTTAGCCAATCACTTGTGGCAATCCACAGGATTTGCCGGGATGGTTTGGTTGTTAACTTTCCTGCTGAGAAAAAACCGCGCACAAACGCGCTATTGCCTGTGGCTTGCCGCGTCGGCGAAATTCCTTCTTCCATTCTCGCTGCTGGTCGGCTTGGGAAGCCATCTGCAATGGTCTAGAACCCCGGCAGTCACACAACCGAAGCTCTTCGTTGCGATGGAGGCAATAGGCCATCCCTTTTCGCTCCCCAATCCGCCTCCTGTTCCGATAACCGCGCCTCCTGGCATGTTGGAAGCGGTACTTCGCAACCTTCCCGTTTTTCTTCTGATGGTGTGGTTTGCCGGGGGTGTCGCCGTGCTCCTCATGTGGTTTCTGCGTTGGCGGCGTTTAACCGCGGCGAGACGAGCAACTTTGCCGTCAAAATCTGGACGTGAATTCGAAGCGCTCCGCAGGATGGAGCTAAGGATGCGATCCCCCCGGCAAATCAGCCTCGTCCTCTCGCAATCCACTCTCGAGCCCGGAATTCTGGGCGTGTTCCGCCCGCTCCTTGTGCTTCCAGCGGGCATTTCCGAGCGACTAACCGACGCGCAACTGGAGTCGGTCATTACGCACGAACTGTGCCACGTCCGCCGCCGCGACAATCTGGCAGCCGCGCTTCACATGCTGGTCGAGGCTCTCTTCTGGTTTCATCCGCTGGTCTGGTGGATGGGGGCGCGGCTCGTGGACGAACGCGAACGTGCCTGCGACGAAGAGGTGTTGAGTCTGGGCGCCGATCCTCAGGTCTATGCCGAAAGCATTCTCAAAGTTTGCAAATTCTACGTGGAGTCGCCGCTAGCTTGCGTGTCTGGAGTTACGGGCGCCGAGCTCAAGAAAAGGATGGCTTATATCATGACCAAAAATCTCTCGCGCAAATTGGACTTCAGCAGGAAACTATTGCTCAGCATCGCGGGAGTGTTGGCCGTCGCCGCGCCGATCACGTTTGGCCTGCTGCACTCGCCGCAAAGCCGAGCCGAATTGCGCGCCTCGAACGCACCCATTACGCCTGCCTTTGAAGTCGCCTCTGTTCAGCCAAGTCGCCCTGGAGACGGGAACACTGGTGTCAGAATTGCTCCTGGCAGAATTACCTTAGCAAACTGGACGGTGAAGGGTCTCCTTGTATATGCATATAACCTTGAGCCCGTCGGAGGACCCGGCTGGGTCGACTCCAAAAGATACGACATCGACGTGAGAGTGAACGACGCACTCGCCTACAAATCCGGCAGGCTCATCGAAACCAATGTAGCAGGGAGGTTTCCTCCCGGCTTGCGCCATGACCAGCTCAAGTTGATGGTTCAGTCCTTGCTCGCAGACGAATTCAAGCTGAGGTTGAGTCGCGAAACAAGACAGGTACCCGTTTATGCGCTAGTTATAGCCAAAGGCGGTCCCAAACTTCATGAGGCAAAAGTCGGCGACACATACGCTGATGGAATCGTGGGTCTTGACGGCCTCACTGTGGGACCAAATAGGGGCACCGGGCAAGATGGCCGTTTGACCGCTCAAGCACTCCCTATACCTACAGTTGCCGAGGTACTGACTAAAATCCTTGGCCGCACTGTCTTAGATGAAACCGGATTGACCGGGGAATATGACTTCACGCTGGAGTGGACCCCAATCAAGAGCCACGCTGCGGCTGAAGAACAACAAGGCACTGGCAGCGCGTCGCCCGAATCCGTAGGGCCTTCAATCTTCAGGGCGATCCAGGAGCAGCTCGGGCTCAAACTGGAATCGCGAGAAACGACCGTGGACGTTCTCGTGATCGACCACGCCGAGAAACCTGCTGAGTCGCAGGCCCAGAATTCAGCCGCCTTGCGCCCACTCTCGCGTCCGCCAATGCGGACCAGAGTAGTAAACGCAACAAGAGGTCGAACTGCGCTTCAGACTCAAGACACAGGCGCCATTCCTCCCACATTCGAGCTCGTTTCGATCAAACCGCACACATCCGGCAACGACTTGTTCAAGATGATGTTCGAGCAGGATGGATTCACTGCCATCAACGTGACGCTGCGTAATCTTCTTCGAGCGGCATACGGAGCAGAGGAAAACCGAATCTTTGGAGGGCCTAATTGGTTCAACTCGGAAAAATACGATGTTGAAGCGAGAATGGACTCTGCTGTGGCCAAGGAACTTGCCGGGATGAGCCAAGATCAACTTAGCGTTGAAAGGCAAAGGATGCTTCAGGCGCTGTTGGTCGACCGCTTCAAGCTCACGCTTCACCGCCAAACCACACAGCTTGGCGGATACGTACTGGTCGTTGCAAAGAACGGCCCCAAACTTCAGGAGGCAAAACCCGGCGACACGTACCGGAATGGGTTAAAAAATCCTGAAGGTGGCAGCCCAGCGGGCATGTTCCGCTTGGGAAGGTTCCACGGAGGAAGGGGCGAGCTCGTAGGTCAAGGTCTGTCCATGGCGAAATTGGTCCGACTCTTGTCGGAAGACATTCTGAACCGCCACGTTATAGACAACACAGGGCTTACGGGCAACTACGATTTCACGCTGGAATGGAAGATAGGAGATGAGAGCCAAGGCCCCATGTTTCAGGCAGCGGGAGATCACCAGCAAGTCCTCGGCAGTACTTCTCCGCCTGGATTTTCTGGGTCTTCGTTCTTCACTGCGATTCAAGAGCAGCTTGGGCTGGAACTCGATTCAGGAGACAGCCCCATCGCAGTCATTTTCATCGATCACGCCGAACGCGTCACGGGCAACGAGCAACCGAGTGCAGCACACCTGAACTGAAACCGGTAACCACAAACCTGTCATCCCGGCCGAGGGCGCTCTCTTCAACTTCGGAATTTAAGCTATAGACTACAAAAACCAAGGCAAAGGCATCGGTCCGATAGTCGCCTGCGTGTGCGTTCTTTTGGAAGCATTTTGAGCAGCAGTGATCGTGACAGTCGTTTGTGCGGAGCCGGAGCCGCTTGGTGTCACTTGCATTGGCGAGATCGCACAAGTGGTGCCTCCGGGCGCTCCTCCACAAGAAAGCACCTATCCCGCTAAATTCGCCGACGGGTGTCAGCGTCAGCGAGCTGGGAGATACGCCATCCGTGAAGTCAGACACAAATTGCGTGAACGCGGGCGAAGTGCTCCTGGCAAAATCTGGATTGGTCGAAGTGAACACCGCCACGATGGAGTGGGTTCCCGCACTCAACGAATTGGTCGAATACTTCGCCGTGCCATTCCATCCAAATAGAAATTCACCGTTCCGCTTTGTATTCCGGCGACCGAAGAGGACACCATCGCTGTGAAGGTCACAGTGTTTTTTACCGAGCGATGGATTCGCGCTAGATGTAAGCACCGTCGATGTCCCTTTAAAGTCGCGCGCCCTGGGCCACTAATCCCATTAATCGCGTTGACAGCGGGCGAATGCTACTCTAGAATTAACGTTTGTCTCTCAGGGGAAAGGTGTGACTGAACGAGATGAGGACGTACGTAGCCAAGGGAGCCGAGGCCGAGGCCCTGAAAGCGGGGTCGAATTGGTATGTAGTGGATGCCACAAACGCCGTCTTGGGCCGGCTGGCAACTCGAGTGGCCCGGATTTTGATCGGCAAGGATAAGCCGAGTTTTACTCCATATCTGGATTCTGGCGACCATGTGGTCGTGATTAATGCGGAAAAGATCCAGCTGACGGGGAACAAGCTGGAACAGAAAGTTTATCATACCCACAGTGGCTACCCCGGCGGACTGAAAACCGTGCCGGTCAAACGCGTCCGGGAGACGCGTCCGGAGTGGGTTGTGCGCGAAGCGATTCTCGGGATGCTCCCGAAGAATAAGCTGCAAGCGCGCCGGGCAAAGAAATTGCGCGTATACCGCGATGCGGCGGGTCTGGCGAGGCATGCCGGGCAGAAGCCGCAAGCGGTAACGGTTTGAGGCCCGCAGGCGGGTAAGTGCAAGTTTTTTAGAACCAGCACTTAAAGTGTATGAAACAAAAGACTTTATCCCCCTTAGAATCAACACTTACGCAGAAACCAAGGGGGAAGTGGCGGCTAGGTAGCAGTTTTTTGAGGAATACGGTCAAAAAGTAGTCGCTGGTCGCCCAGTTATAAACGAGATTCGTAGTTCCGCACGTTGCTGTTCCTATCTACGTGGGTCCGGTGCAGGCCTTCGCGGGGAATCAGCTAGTGCCGTTCCAATTCATTGGCTTCTTGCCGATGGCGCCACCAAATTGAGAGCGGCAATCGGAACGGTACTAGGGCGTGGAGCAGGCCGACCGGTGGGTGTCTCGACGGCCGTCACTTGTAGGTTCCGTCTTGTAGATGCTGGCTACATGGTGAGCCTAGCGGGCCGAACTTGCGGTTTCTGGTTTTGAGAGTCAGGAGGAACGTTGAGTACAGCAGGTACGCCCTTAGCGGGCAAGCAGACATGGTTCATGGGAACAGGGCGGCGCAAGGAGTCGATTGCGCGCGTGTTCCTTCGCGCAGGCTCGGGCAAGTTCACCGTGAACGACCGCACCGTGGACCAATATTTTCCGAATCATGCTTGGAAGTATGAAGCGACGGAACCGCTGAAGTTCACCAGCCTTGCCGAGCAGGTAGACGTGTTGGTGAGCGCGAACGGCGGCGGCGTAGGGGGGCAGGCCGGCGCGGTGCGTATGGGATTGTCGCGCGCGATTGCGCGATACAATCCGGAGCTGCGGCCGTCGCTGCGAACGAACGGATTCTTGACGCGCGATTCCCGGATGAAGGAACGCAAGAAGTACGGGCAAAAAGGCGCGAGAAAGAGATTCCAGTTCACCAAACGCTAAAAAGCGATTGCTGACTGGTGATCGGCGGCTGGCGAAAGACCAAAAGCCGATTGCAACGAGTTCCAGGAAGATGGCGCAAGTCAACTTCCTGAGATCATGGCCGGCAAGCCGCCGGCAAGAAGGCTGTTCTGTAGCGGATGGTTGTGTAGCGCCGGGCTTCGGTCGGGCATCTTCACGGCCTCTCGCTGCTGCAAGCAGCTATCCTAATTAGGAGGGAACTTGGCGGTAGAAATTACGATGAAAGAATTGCTGGAGGCCGGAGTCCACTTCGGTCACCAGACGCGCCGCTGGAATCCGAAAATGAAAGAATATATTTTCGGAGAACGCAACGGCATCCACATCATTGACCTTCAGAAAACCCTGAAAATGTTTCGCGAAGCGAGCCGCTTCGTGAGTGATATTTCCGCGCAAGGCAGAAACATTTTGTTTGCGGGCACGAAGCGCCAGGCCCAGGAAGCCGTCGCCGAAGAGGCCAAGCGCTGCGGCGCATTTTACGTGAACCACCGCTGGCTGGGCGGGACGCTGACCAACTGGGCCACGCTGCAGAAATCCATCAAGCGCTTGAAACTGCTGAAAGCCATGACCGAAGACGGGCGTATGGAGCAACTCTCGAAAAAAGAACGCGCGCGCCTGGACCGCGAGATGAAGCATCTCCAGCAGAATTTGGAAGGCATTGAGAACATGGCCCAGTTGCCGGACGCCATGTTCGTGATCGACTCGAATGCCGAGGAAATTGCGGTGAAGGAAGCGCGGCGCATGGGCGTCCCCGTGGTCGCTGTCGTGGATACGAATTGCGACCCGGACGTGGTGGACTGGATCATTCCAGGAAATGATGACGCGCTGCGCGCCATCCGGCTGTTCACCACAAAAATCGCGGATTCCGTGGCGGAAGGACGAAACGCTTACCAGCAATCGCAGGTGGCGGAGAAAAAGTCGGCGGTAGATCAGGCGCTGGTCGAGGGTGTCGAGTACGTGGACACCAGCGCGTACGAACAGTACGAGAAGCAGGAAGGCGACTACGTGGAGGGTGCGGAAGCGCTGGCGGCAGGCGCGGAAACCACCGTGCCTCCGGACGAAGAAGAACGCTAAGAACCTGCCTGCCGCAGGCAGGCTGCGTGGGGGGGGAAAGTCCAGTGGCCCGCCCCGGATGGCTCGGGGGCGGGCCGTTCTGCAAGAAGTGGATGCATGTAACACAATTTTAATGAGCAAGGAAAGAAGGATGAGTACACAACAACCTGCCGTGCAAATTCCAGCCCAACTCGTGAAGGAATTGCGGGAACGGACCAATGCGGGCTTCAGTGATTGCCGCGCCGCTCTGATCGAAGCCAATGGCGACATCGAAAAGGCCATCAGCGTTCTGCGCAAAAAAGGCCAGGCCGCCGCTGCCAAGAAAGCCACGCGCGAAGCGAGCGAAGGCCTCGTGGGCAGCTACATTCATGCCGGCGGAAAGATTGGTGTGCTCGTAGAGCTGAACTGCGAGTCGGACTTCGTGGCGCGTACGGAGGCGTTTCAGCAGCTTTCGCATGACATTGCCATGCACATTGCCGCCCTCGATCCGCGCTACGTGCGGCGTGAGGAAGTCACGCCGGACATGCTCGAGAAGGAACGCGAAATCTATCGCGCGCAGGCGCTGGCTTCGGGCAAGCCGGAGCAAGTCGTCGAGAAAATCGTCAGTGGCAAAATGGAGAAATTCTACGAGGAGAATTGCCTCTACGAACAGCACTACATCAAGGATGAGAGCGTCACGATCGGTGAAATGATTTCACAAGCCGTCGCCAAGCTCAGTGAGAACATTTCCATCCGCCGCTTCGTGCGTTTCAAAGTAGGCGAAGTGAGCGGCGGGCCTTCGGCGGCGCCCGCAAAAGCCTAAGCAACTCAAATTGTCAGAATAAACTTACGCGGAGCGTCTCGATTCATCGTGGCGCTCTTTTTGTTTCGTGCCTTCGCGGCGGCAATCCTCCGGCGTACTTGCCGCCATCACGGGCGAAGTGCGGGGCCGGACAGAGTCTGCTACAATTCCGGGGATTCAAAGCCGCAAAACCGGAGACTCATGGCCGCGAAGAAAAGCGCAATTACTAGAGTTGTGAAGAAACACAAGCCGGCGTACCAGCGCATCCTGCTGAAGCTTTCCGGCGAAGCGTTCCAGGGACCGCAAGGATTCGGGATTCATGGAGAAACGATTCGGGCCATTGCGCGCGAGCTGAAGGATGTTCACGCGTTGGGTGTCGAAACAGCCATCATGGTCGGCGGCGGAAATATTTTCCGCGGGGCGCGGCAAAAAGGGTTCGAGATCGATCGCGCCACCGGCGACTACATGGGCATGCTCGCGACGGTGATCAACGCCATGGCCTTGCAGGACGCGCTGGAAAAGGAAGGCGTATTCACGCGCGTGCTGAGCGCCATCGAAATGAAAGAAGTTTGCGAGCCGTTCATCCGGCGGCGTGCCATGCGCCACCTGGAAAAAGGACGCATCGTCATTTTTGCGGCCGGGACGGGAAACCCCTATTTTTCCACGGACACCGCTGCGGCGCTGCGCGCGATGGAAATCAAGGCGGATGCGATTCTGAAAGCGACGCGAGTTGAGGGGATTTACGACGCGGACCCGGAGCAGGTGCCGGACGCGCGATTTGTCTCCGCCATTTCCTACCGCGAGGTGCTGAGCCAGAACCTGAAAGTGATGGATTCAACGGCCATCTCGTTGTGCATGGACAACGGCATGCCCATCGTGGTGTTCAACATGAATAGGCCGGGAAACATCAAGCGCGTCGTGATGGGCGAGCACGTGGGCTCGAAAGTAACGCCGACGTAGTTGGAAATTGGAAATCAGAAAATAGACAATGGGTACGAATGAGGGCTTCGCTTTCTAGTTTCACATTTCCTGCTTTCATGAACCGAGGGGAAGCATGACGACGATTGCAACAACCAAAGATGCGATGGCGACGGCAAAGACGCGCATGGAAAAAGCGGTCGAGGATTTCCGCAAAGATCTGGCCACGCTACGCACCGGCCGCGCGAACGCGGCCATCCTGGATGCCATCCGCGTGGACTACCACGGCACGCCGATGCCGGTGAACCAGTTGGGGACGGTGACGGTGCCCGAGGCCACGTTGCTGGTGATTGCGCCGTGGGACCCCAGCGTCGTGCCGATGATTGACAAGGCGATTCGCGCGTCTGACCTGGGTTTGAATCCCACCAATGACGGCAAAGTCGTCCGCGTGCCGATGCCCGCGCCGACCGAGGAGCGCCGCAAAGAGCTCGTCAAGCAATTGCACAAAATCCTCGAGAACCACCGCACGGCCGTGCGCAATATCCGCCGGGATATCAAGGAAGCCGTCGACAAGCTGGAGAAAGACAAGAAAATCAGCCAGGACGAGCATAAGCGGACCAACGAAGAGCTGGAAAAGCTCACGCATTCGGAGACCAAGAAGATCGAAGATCTTTCCGCCGCAAAAGAGAAAGAGATTTTGGAGATTAAATAAATTTTCAGGGCTTGGCTGGAGTTGCTTTCGGCGGTGCTTTCGTGTCTGGCGCCGCCGAATTTGTTTTTGATGGTCTGGTTTCGGGCCGTTCCAGGCGTTCCAGGGTGAAATCTTGAGCTTCGTCGCTCTGCACGACGTGAAGGAAAGCGTTGTAGTCGGCGGCGCGATCGGCGGGAACTTGCCTCAAAATGAATTGGATGTGGCGCGAGGCGGTGATCGTCGAGCCGTTCGTGGAGTATTGCGAGGCATAAGTCGCATAGTCGCGCTGCACGGAAGTCCCGACGGGAGCGCTGGCGGTCGAGCCGGGCGGGAGATGCAGAGTCATGCGCGTGTCAACTTCCAGCGGCGTGCCGAGTTCGACAGGAGCCGTTGCTGAGCCGGAGGCGGGCTTCGCTGGGGGATCGGGCAGACCCAACTCCGGAAGCAGCGCGGGAATGCGCACGGGTTTCTTCGCCCAATCCACGAATTTAGGCTGTTCCAGTTCGTACTCAACGGTGAAAGGTTCTTTGGTGGCGTACGGATCGGATGCGTTGACGCTGGTCACCTGCCCACGGAATCCGTCCGTGATCGAGAGAATTTGCGCAACTTCTTTCCATTTTTCTTTCGCCGTGCGATGGAACGCGGTGCGCAGCACCAATTCGTTGTCCCCGCGCATCGAATAGCGGACTTTCGCCCGAAGCGTGCCGTTCTCCGCAAGCGTAGCGCCAACATTCACTTGCTGAGTCGCGGCGAAAGGCAAATCGTCCGCAACTCGTGGCAAGTAAGCGACAACGTGCCCAGTAGGATCTCCGCGAGGCGCCGACGCGCAAAACACGGTCTTACCTCGGTATTTGTCAGACACCATTCCCAACGGCGCCACTTGCATTGCTGGATCCATCCATACGTGCCGGCCTTCCAGCGGCACACTCAGCAAAACATGATCGAATTGTCCGGGGAGGGAGGGCAAATCCGCATTCTTGTTCGGGAAGGTCAAATAAACGGACGGCTCAAAGTGCAGCGCGCGCGCAAAAGAAGCCAGCAGCGCGGCCTTGTCTTCTTGCGTCGCATAGCCTGAAGCCAAAATCTCGTCGGGCGGCCGCGTTTGGTAGCCCGTGGAACCCAGGGACACATCCACGGTGGAAATGTTTTGCGCCACGAAATCGTAGATTGTCTCGAGTTTGCCTCTGGCCCGGTCCGCAGAAGCCGCGAGTTCCTTCGCTTTCGCGTCGGCCTGCTTGGACGTTCGCCCAACCGGGTAAAGTAGTTGCGCGATTCTTGCAGAGAGTTTGCTCCACTCATTCATGGTGCTGAGTGCGACGTCCGGTGCTTGCGAATTCGCATCGCCCGATCCATCGGAATTTCCCGCCAGCTTGTGATGCCAGACGTAGGTTGTGCGAGCTGATGCGCCTTCCCCGGTCGTTTCTTGACTCTTCGCCGGAGTAGCCGGGTTGATGCGCACTTCGACGTGTCTCGACACGGGTAGATCAAGCTGAAAGTCTTCTTCGGACACCACGCCGGCACGGTCGAAGGAATGTTCGAGCCAGAACTCCGGGGCGAGCGGATGGTGCGAGACGGTTCGGATGACGCGGTATTCGAGGGTGTCGCCGGGCTGGAGTCCGAGGATGCGCACAGATTTCACGCGCACGTCCTGATACGCGGGAGCATTCACCACTGCGGGATTCGGGCGGTCGGTGATGGCGCCCGGCAAGATGTCCGAGGTGCCGCCGTTCGCGTAGGTAATGTGAACCATCGGGATTTCGACCGATTCGAACGAGCTGTTGAAATCGAAGTTGAGCTGGGAAAACTGGCGGACGCCAAGTTCGCTGTTGATTTTCACCAGCGCATGAACCTCTTTGCGGCTATCGCCGTTGGATTCAAAACGAACTTTGGTCTCCAGCAGGTCGATTTGCGCGGGGTGCGCCGGTTTCTCTGATCTGCCGGCCTTTTCGGCTTCCTTCGCGACGGGACTAACTGCAGGTTTTTGCTGAGCTTCTTGCGCAAGCGAGTTCGAGGACGCAAAAGCGAAGGACAAGCACATCGCCAGTGGTACGAAGAAAAATGCCCAGGCCTGGGAAAAACTCTTCATGGGACGTTCCAAGGCAGTGTAGAAGGACGGGCGATTGGCTTCAAGAAACAATCCGGCCGAAGTTGCGTCTGAGTGCATGGTAGTCTTGATGGGCGCCAAAAGCGCGAGGAGAGAACAGATGCGACGCATTCTTGTGGGGTTGGTTGCATTAGCGGCGACTTTGGATCTGGCGGCGCTGCCCCTGCGCGCTGATGAGAAGCCTCCTAAAGGCCCGGACGAGGACGGCACCAAGCCTGCGCTGACACGCATTGCCGGCGAAGGGCTGCTCAATTCGCACGCCTTCGGGTTCTTGACGGAGTTGAGCGACGACATTGGCGGGCGCGTCACCGGAAGCCCCGCGGAACGCAAAGCAGAAGACTGGGGCGCCGCGAAGATGAAGTCCATCGGCCTGGAAGACGTGCACACGGAGAAATACACCATCTGGCGCGGCTGGACCCGCGGTTCGGCGGAAGGCGAAATCCTTGCGCCGATCCGGCACAAATTGCATGTGGACGCGATGGGATGGACGGGATCAACCCCGGCGGGAGGAGCGGAAGGGGACGTGGTGGCCGTCAACATGTTCGACATCGAAAACGAGAGTAAGAATGTCGCGCACCTGAAAGGAAAAGTCGTTCTGGTCACGGCCAAAGGGAAGCCCAGCCAAAATGAGATGAATCTCTTTGCCCTGTTTGGCGATTTCCTGAAAGCTGCCGGACAGGCGGGCGCGATCGCGGTCATCGGCGGACAGGGCGGCGGAAGGTCCCACGGCATGAACCTGACGCACACGGGCATTCTCGGCTTCAACGCGGATTTTGCTGTGCCCGTGGTGTCCATGACCGCGGAAGACCAGGGACAGTTGGAACGTTTCCTGGAGCGCGGCATCACGCCGCGCGTGCGGTTCAATGTGCAAAATACGTTTACCAACGGCCCGGTGGAGACCGCGAACGTGGTCGGGGAGATTCGCGGGCGCGAACACCCGGAAGAAGTTCTGGTGGTGGGCGGGCATCTGGATTCCTGGGACCTGGCGGAGGGAACCACTGACAATGGGTCGGGCATTGCGACGACGCTTGGAGCTGCCGAAGCCATCCTACATTCCGGGCAGCGCCCGCGGCGCACCATTCGTTTTGTGTTATTCACGGGCGAAGAGCAAGGACTCGATGGCTCGTTCGCGTACGTCAAGCAGCACAAGGCGGAGTTGGGCAATCATCTTGGCGACCTGATTCTGGACTTCGGGCAGGGGCCGGTGAAGGGATTCCAGTTGGGCGGACGCGATGATTTGGTGCCGGCATTCGAGGCGTTCGTGAAAACACTTTCCAATTTTCAGCCGGTGCAGGTGGACGACAAAGTGGAATCGGGAACCGATACGTTGCCGTTTTCCATCGCCGGGCTGCCTGGGATAAACATGCTGCAGGAAACCGGCGACTACCTGTACACGCATCACTCCGCCGCCGATGCCTTGGAAGCGCAAAAACCTGACATCCTCACGCACAACGCCACGTTAATGGCCTTGGCGGCTTTTTGGATCGCGGACCGCCCCGAGCGTTTCGCCTCACCATGGCCCGCGGAACGCACCGCCAGAATGCTGCGCGCCCAGCACGAGTATGAGGAATTGAAGGCTTTCAACCTGTGGCCCTACGGCGACCTTGGCGCGGAGGAAAAGAAATATAATCCGCAGAATTAGTCATTGCACTTACCGCAAGCCGGGCTCACTTCCGGGCTAGGAAACATCGCGGGCGCTAGTTCGTGTTTGAGTTGCGCGATTGTGGGTCAAACACGTCGGGGAATCCTCAAAAATAAACTGCGCGCGCCAGGATGCTTGCTGCGGCGAACGGTAGCCGCCGCGTTCCACAAACGCCAGTTCCGCCTGTAGGGTTGCCAGCACATCCTTCTTTGCTTCCAGACATCTCTCCTGCCTCCCAGGAAAAGTCTGCCGTGTGGGCGAACAAACCGCAGTGACGCAGGGCACAGGGCTATGTAACGAAAGGCCACGCGTACCGTTAGAGGGCCTCGCGCGGCCAAATTGGAATTAGAGACTTCGCACATTCTTGTTAGAATTTAGGGGTTTGCCGGTGATTCCCGACGCGCATACCAGGGGATAGTTTTGAGAGCCGCTGACCCTCCCTTGGAGAACCGCAGAGTATTCTTGCTCATGCGTTTGGCCAAAACGATTTGCAGCGCTCGCACGTCCAAACAGCAAGACGGGAGAGGCCTTTTCGGTGCCCTTTGCATGAACACAAAGCTTGATCTTCGCCGGGCGACGAGGGAATTCGTGCCCATGGCGGCATTTCTACTTTTTGCGATGGCGGGTTGCTCCAAGGTGCAGCCGGCCAGTGTGTTGGGTGACGCTTCGCATCCCGCTCCCGTGCATTTCTATACCGTGGCGGAGGAAACGGCGCGAAGGCGCATTCAGGCTGTCGGCTCACTTTATGCGCTGGAAGAGAGCACGCTTAGCTCGGAAGTGGAAGGCCGGGTGGCTGAAGTGCTTGCCGACGTGGGCGACAACGTGCAAGAAGGGCAGCCGCTGGTGCGGCTCGATCCGAGGGAGCTGCAATTCGAAGTGGATCGCCAGCGCGGCATCGTTACGCAGGTACGAGCGCAATTGGGGATCGGGCCCAATGACCCGCCGCCCACCGACGCCAAGAAGATTGCTTCCGTCCAGCGCGCGGAAGCGGACTTGTTTGATGCGGATCACAAATACACCCGCGCGCAGGAGATGTTTCACGACAAGCTGATTTCACAGCAGCAGCTGGACGAGGCCGCCAGCCGCTACCAGAGCACGAAGGCATCCTATACAGTCGCCTTGCAGGAAGTGGACCGGCTAAAAGCGCTTCTGGTTTCGAGTGAGGCGAGTGAAAGACTGGCGGAGAAGAAACTGAACGACTCCACGATTCGCGCGCCTTATCCCGGCTCTATCAGGACGCGCGATGTGCATCCGGGCGAGTACTTGAAGGTGCAAAGCCCGGTGATGGTCCTTGTGCGAACCGACCGTTTGCGCGCGCGCCTGGCAGTGCCGGAGCGCTGGGCAGGATGGGTCAAGGATGGCGTCACCATTGATCTGCACGTGGACGCGTTTCCAGCGCAAACCTTTCATGGAAAGATTTCGCGCATCAACCCGGCGGTGGCGCAGGACTCGAGGACTTTCGAGGCCGAAGCGCTTCTGGTCAATTTGGATGGAAAGTTGAAACCTGGATTTTTCCTGCAAGCTTCCATTCCCAGCGAGAAGGAAGAGAAAACCATCTTCCTCCCGGAAAACGCGGTGAACTATCGCTACGGCGTGTACAAAGTGTTTCTGCTGAACGGCAACCGCGTTTCGGAGCGGCAAATTCGGCCGGCTGGACAAACCGAGGATGAACACGGGCGGCGCTTCGAGGTTGCTGAGGGCCTGAAGCCGGGAGACCGCGTGGCCGTTGCTGTATCGGGTGAGTTGCACGACGGCGCGATCGTCCAAGAACAGGGCGAAGGGAATACGGGAAACACGCCGGCAATGAAATAAGAGCCGCGCAACCACCATCACAGAAAAGCGTGAATCGACATGAAGCTCGCCGAAACTTGCGTCAAGTATCCCGTGTTCACGGTGATGCTGATCGCTTTTCTGGTGACCTTAGGGGCGTTCTCCTACCGCGACTTGGCCGTTGACCTCTTTCCTAAAGCTGACCCGGCCACGGTGAACGTCGAGGTCCGGCTGCCGGGCGCGACTCCCGAAGAAGTGGTGACCGGAGTCGTGTTGCCGCTCGAAGATGCTATCTCCTCCGTCAGCGGAATCGACGAAATTCAGGTGTATTCGTTTGAAGGTTTCGCGGATATTACCTGCACTTTCGTTTTGGAACGCGACATCGAGGGCGCGGCGCAGGACATTCGTGAAAAAGTAGCGGGCGCGATTGACCGCCTGCCGCGCGACACGTTGCCACCGATTATTACCAAGCTCGATCCTCAATCCGACCCCATCCTGACGCTGCTCGTGAGCGGCCCCATGAGCCGGCGGGAGCTGACGGAAATCGCGGACAAACAGGTGCGGCGAGCGATTCAGACCGTGGACGGTGTGGGCAGCGTCGAACTAAACGGCGGGCAGATGAGGCAAATTCGCGTTTTGCTCGATGCGCAGAAACTCACGGCGCACAATTTTACGGTTCTGGACGTCCGTGATGCGCTGCAACGAGAAAATATAGAAGCGCCAGGCGGCCGCATGATTACCGGGCCGCAAGAGTTGGGGCTGCGTACGCTGGGGCGCGTGACGTCTGCGGAACAGTTCGGCGAAATCGTGATCGGCACGCGCGGAGGCGCCCCGGTGCGCGTGCGAGACGTAGCCCAAGTGGAAGATGGCGCGCAGGAGTTACGCACGTGGTCCGCGTTGTTCGGAAAGGACGCGCCTCCCGAGGACGTCGTCTCCATTCAGGTGCTGCGGCAATCGGGCGTAAACACTGTGCGCGTAGCCGACGACGTGCGAGCGAAGGTGCAGGGGCTGCGCCCACAATTGCCGCCGGGCGTTCAGCTGCAGATCGTTCACGACATTTCCGATTTCATCAAAGCTTCCGTCCATTCGCTCATCGAACACTTGATTCTCGGGAGCATTCTCGCGAGCTTCATTGTTTGGGTTTTCATTCGCAATTGGCGCGCGGTGCTGATTGCGGGGGTCGCCATCCCGGCGTCCGTGATTGCCACATTTGCGCTCATGCGCGGGATGGACTTTTCGTTGAACAACATGACGCTGCTAGCGTTGACGCTGGCCGTGGGTATCGTCATCGACGACGCCATCATCGTCCTGGAAAATATCTTTCGCTACATGGAGGATAAGGGAAGAGACCGCGTTCAAGCGGCGATCGAGGCGACGAAAGAAATTGGGCTGGCGGTCATGGCCACAACGCTTTCGCTGGTGATTATTTTTCTCCCGATCGCGTTCATGACCGGCTACGCACGCAAGTACGTGAACTCCTTCGGATGGACCATGGCCATGGCCATCATGGTGTCGCTGCTGGTTGCGTTTACGCTGACGCCGATGATGAGTTCACGCATGCTGCAGCTAAGTGGCAAGGAAAAGAAAACACACTCCGTGGGATTTCTGCATTCCGTGGACGAATTTTATTTGAAAGCCTTGCGCTGGGCGCTGGCCCATCGCGGCACTATCCTCGTGATCTGCGTGCTTACGTTTCTTTCCACGTTTGGCTTTTATCATTTGGTGGGACGCGATTGGATCCCCGCGGATGATCAGAACGAGCTGATCAGCTCCTACACTCTTCCGGAAGGTACGTCTTTGGAAAAAACCACGAAGCTGGCGACGGAAATGTCGGAACGCGTCCTTGCGCTTTCCGGAGTGGCGCTGGTCGAGTCCTTCACGCACGGGCCCACAAATCATGCTCACCTTTTTATCGTGCTGGTACCGCGGAGCGAGCGGAAACGCAGTCACGTGCAGTTGGCCGCCGACGTGCGCAAAATCGAAAGCAGCTACCGCAACATAACCTATAACGTGCGCCTGCCTTCCGTTCTTGGCGGCGAAATCTATTTTCCCATCGCGGCGGTAATTCGCGGTCCGGAACTTTCGCGTCTGGCGGAAATAAGCAAAGCCGCTGCCGACCACATGGCCAAATATCCGGAACTGGTGGATGTCAATCCAAGCCTGAATCTTAATACGCCGGAGCTGCAGGTGAAAGTGGACCGGCAGCGCGCCGCGGACATCGGTGTTCGAATGACCGACGTGAGCGATGCGGTGCGGCTGTTCTATTCCGGCGAAGATGAAATTACGCGCTTCAAGGAAGGCTCGGAGCAGTATCCCGTAACAATGCAGTTGCTCCCGGAACAGCGCGACAATCCCGAAGTGCTGGCGCGCATGATGGTGCCTTCTTCGAAGCTGGGCCAGGTGCGCCTCGAAAATGTCGCGACGATTCAGCGCGGCGCCGGCCCCGCCACGCTGCAGCGCTACAACCGCGAGTTTCAGGTCAGCGTGTACGCCAATGTGGGCGCGGGTTATCCTCTGGACCTCGCCGCCGCGCACACGGTTCAGTCCATCAAGGAAGTGGGTCTGCCTTCGGGCTATTCGTACACGTTTACCGGGCAAGTGAAAGTTCTCGAAGAAACCACCTGGAACTTACTGCTGGCGATGCTGCTGGCTTCCATCTTCATGTACATGGTGCTGGCGGCGCAATTCGAAAGCTTCTCGTATCCGTTTATCATCATGCTGACGCTGCCGCTGAGCGTGCCATTCGCACTGTTCTCCTTGTGGATCACTGGACGTGCTCTCAGTTTGTGGAGCGCACTTGGCATGTTTTTGCTCTTGGGCATTGTGAAGAAAAACGGGATTTTGCAAGTGGACTACACGAACCGTCTGCGAGCCGGCGGAATGCCCTTGCAGGAAGCGATCCTCGAAGCCAACCGGGTGCGGTTGCGTCCGATTCTGATGACCACCCTTTCCATTATTGCCGGATTAATTCCCGTGGCCGTCGGCATTGGTGCCGGCTCGGAGCAGCGCGCTTCGATTGCGGTGACAATTATCGGCGGGCAGACGCTTTGCTTGCTGCTGACGCTGCTGGTCGTACCGGTGGCGTATTCCTACCTGGCGGAGCTGGAGGCCGTTTCCTGGACGGAATGGGCCGCACGAATCTTTGGCCGCCTTCCTAGCCCTCCAAAACCCTCCGACAACGACTGAGCTGGTGGGTTTCAAAATCCTTTTTCAGCGACGCCGCGCAGTTTGCCACGCTCCACCAAAGTTCTGCACGTAACTAAGAGCGGTTCAACGAGCGCCGTCACGAGCGCCGGGAGGCGGCTCGCTTGGATCCACGATTCTCCGAGAAAAAGGAAGGGTAAGGGTGTTCGGGAGTAACGCGAGGCGCGCGCAGAATGAGGAACAACTCGCTGGCCCAAAGCATAATGTCAAGCAGGCGCGCGCGCTCCAGATTCGTGAGATTTTCGCGCTGCAGGCTTATTTCGAGGGCCCGGCGCGAGCATTCTTCGATGAAGGCGCGCATCGCGGCGAGGTCCACGCGCTCTTCACGCGATTTTTGGCCGCGCTGATCCAGCATCTCCAATTTGGCGTAGCAGCGCAGGAGGAAATGGTTCAGGCATAGAACCTGCTGATCCAGGGAAGTAGCCGCGGCGCTGTGGCAAGCATCCTCGCTGCAGTTTCGTTCCACGAGCTTCGCGCCCACTCGATCCCCGCCTCGTGATTCGGAGTGTTCCCCCATTCCCTCTTTCCCCATCTCCTTCTTCTTCAATTAAGATGCGCTCGGCGACGCAGGCGTTGGCTTCCTGAACAATAGTCTCCTCGGTTATGAACCGCGTGTCAATAGAACTGGCACCTGTCCGTGGATTTTGCGGGACCGGCAGGTGCGCCCGCATGTTTTGTAGGCGTAAGGAGCGGTCCAGGTACGGAGCGATCAGGGCGCGCAGACGACGTACGCTGCGTTCACAATTTTTGTGCGCCTCACCGCCTTCCCAAAAAACAATAACAGTGATGAGGCGAGCTTCCTGGTGGGAGACCATGACGAGGCAGCCGGCGAAGCCGTTGATGTCCTCCAAACCGGATTGAATCGTGGCAGGGAGAAACAGCATGGCCTTGGCGGCTTGCTCGGGCTTGTCGACGAATTCAATGCTGAACGCCGTGAGACCGCGGGTTGCACAGGCGATGCGCGATTCGACTTTGCATTTGGCGCCGGAGATAGCGGTGAAAGTCGTGACAGATTTTCCGAGACTGTTTGACTGGCGAACTGGACTTGACACAAAACCTCCATCGATGACGGCCTACCCCCCCGGTAGAAGCCGGTAGAAGAGGGGAGGCGCATCCCCTTGCCCGTTCAGGGCAGGCTCGGATGCGCCTGCTGGGGCACAGGGGGACCGGGGTGGGCCCAGGGGTGGGCCCCCCCGGGTAAGAATCCCGGACACGAGCTTTCACAGGGAAGTAGTGCAGGGTATGTGAATTTCGTTTCAAAGAAAGGCAGAAAGCAGAAAGATTCCTCACCTGCTTCGCGGCTTCGGAATGACGGGCGGAGGCGTAATAGTCCAATTGTCATGCCTATCAAGCGATGAGCGCAGCATGCCGCACCCCCAGCTTGGAATGACCTTGTCTGAGCCAGATTCGCCAGATTCGAGGTTCCATTGCGAGTGGAGGCGGGGCGACGGTATACTCCATGCCCAAGTCGCGCGATGTGGCGCGAGAGGCCACCAGGCGGGCGGGTCCTGAGGCACGGGCGTGGATTTCTTTGCGTTTGACAAGGCCTATCTTGACAAGTGCGGGCGGGGGATGCTGCTCATGTTGGAGAACCGCTCGTTTGACCACATGCCGGGCGCGCTGATGGACACCGACAAACGCATCGGCGGCGTGGATCCCGCAAAACACAAAAATCCCGATGCCACCGGCGAGATGATCCCCGTTCAGCCGCTTGCGGAATTCCAAGGGCAACTTGACCCTGATCCGCGCCATCACTTTCCAGGCGTGGACCTGCAGATTTTCGGGGGCGCACTGCCAGGGCCTGCCCGCGTAGCCAACATGCAGGGCTTCGTGAAGAGCTATTTCCAACAGCAGCAGGACGTCGACCAGTCGCACAAAAACATGTATTACTTTCCGCTGAAGAAGATGCCTGTCTTGACTGGGCTTGCCCACGGCTTCTCCCCTGGGCTGGCGTTGCGCGCGGGAGGGTTCCCTCAGTTGTTCCGGCTATTTTCGTGGGGCGGCAAAGAAGGCACGCACACGATCGCGAACGTAAACACAAGTTTGCTGGGTGGCTCGGCGAGGCCGTCGCTCGATAAGCGGCTGAATGGCAATGCTGAAGTTTCCACAGGCGTTGCCCTTGTGTTTTGTGACTCTCCCGCACTAAACTCCTGCCAGCAATTATTTTCGTCAGCCGCCTCCATCCTTTGAGGGATTCCAAGGCTCGCGTGGGTGTGGAGTTTGAGGAGAGAGAAACATGGAAAAATTATTGTGTGCCTGTTTTGTGCTGGTACTTGTGGTGTGCTTTGCTTCCACCGCTTGGGGACAGGCGCAGATTACTTCGGGAACCGTGCAAGGGGATGTGTTTGATGAAAAAGGCGGAACTATCGCCGGTGCAACGGTAGAGGCAAAAAACTTAGACACCAATTTTACGCAGACGGAGACGACGAATACCGACGGGCACTTTGCTTTTTTGAGTCTCGCTCCGGGGCGCTATACCCTGACGATAAGCAAACAAGGATTCGCCACGGTTCTGCAGCAGAACGTGAATTTGACCGTGGGTGAGACGATCAATATCCCCGTGACCCTAAAGGTTTCCGCGGTGGCGCAGCAAATCGTTGTCACCGACGTGCCGGTAGTTGAGGTGACGAAGACAGAATCAGCCTCAACGCTCGATGAGCTCACCGTCAGCTCGACGCCCGTGCTGAGCCGTAAGTTTGAAGACCTGCTCACACTCACGCCTGGCGTGGCCATCACTCAGGGGCCTGATGGCGACGAAATTAACTTCAACGGCCAGCGCGGGATTTTCAATAACGTCAGCCTCGATGGCGGCGATTATAACAATGGCTTTTTTGGCGAGCAGGAGGGAGGGCAGCGTGCGGCGATCGACATCACGCTCGATGCGGTCAAGGAATTTCAGGTCGTAGCCAGCGGCGCGAATGCCGAATTCGGCCGGACTGCCGGTGGGGTAGTAAACGTCATCACAAAATCGGGCACGAATGACCTGCATGGTAGTGCTTTTGAGTATTTTCGGACGGAAGGCTTGTCTGCTGCGACCTCGAATGGTCAGTCGCTTCAGGATTTCCGCCGCAATCAGTTTGGCGGCAGCTTTGGGGGGCCAATTAGGCGCGACAAACTGTTTTTCTTTGCCGCTGGTGAGGGCATTCGCGAGAATCTGAATCGCAAAAACTTGAGCGCGCCAATTGGAACGACATGTCCGACGAATATCGCGTTTGACGGCACCGCCGCTACCGATGCTGCAATCCTGGCTGCTCCAGACTGCCAACGGGTCGCGCTCCTGAACTTTATGAAAACCTCGTTCAACGAGACGGATGGCGCTCCGATAAACCACGCCATCCGTAACGGAGCTGTGTTTGGAAGGATCGACTACAACCTGAATGCGAAGAACCAAATTTTCGGCTCCTATAACTATGACTATTCGAAAAACTCGAACCAAACCTTTGATGTGCCCGCCTATGGGACCACGGCGAACGGCATCGAGGGACCCTCGAAGATTCAAGCGGTCAACACAAACTGGTTCAGCACAATCTCTGGGACTAAACTGAACGAAGCGCACTTTACCTACGCGCGGGAGAACCGGCCGCGCAACGCGATTAATCCAACAAGCGTGCCGGACACGAACATTGGTTCCGTGAACAGCCCCACATCGTTTGCCTTCCGGTTCGGACAACCCTTCTTTCTCGAGCCGACAATCGATGAAATCTTCTGGCGCACTGATGCACGAGATAATTTCACGGCGATCCGTGGCAAGCACACGGTGAAATTCGGCGGGGAATGGGTACACAGCAACAATACGCAAATCTTTCGTGGTTTTTTCAAAGGCCTCTACTTTTTCGATAACGCTGTCGGATTCATGCACTACGTGACGGATGGACCGACGGTGCAAGAATGCGCCAACGGAAGGTATGTGGTTCCCCCCGCCACTTGCGCGAGCGTCGGCTCGACATTCGACGGCGGCCCCCTCTTCCTGTTCCTTCAGCACGGACCCGCGACGCAAGGAGAGACGTTTGACCAGTCCGGATTTTCGTCGATTAACAACGAAAACTTCGCTTTGTTTGCGCAGGATACATGGAAGGTTACGCACAACTTTTCTTTCAGCTACGGGCTTCGCTGGGAAGCACAGCACTTCCCGGGCCCAGTGATTCCCCCGTCGCAGACGGCCTACGGTCAATATCTGAATACTAGAGGGTTCCCAACAAATGGGACACTGCCGAATCAGAACAAGATGTTCCAGCCTCGTGTAGGCTTTGCCTGGGATATCCGAGGAAACGGGAAGGCGGCCCTGCGCGCGAGCTGGGGCATTTACAATGCCAATCAAAATATGCTGACCCAAGTCGGGTCGATCACCACCAACGGTGTACAACAGCAGTCCTTTGCCGCCGGCTCTGCGTTTGGCGCGCCGCCTGCATTCGGCCAGAACGCAGGACCCATCAACAATCCTCCGCCAAAGGGCACGCCGCCTCCCGCTGGAGCCTCAATCCAAGTCTTCGACAAGGCCTATGCCAATCCACGAATCTATACGACCGATGTGGGTTACGAGCAGGAGATCGCCTCCGGCTGGGCCGGATACATTGATCTGGCAATGTCCAAGGGCGTACATCTGACGCGCTTCGTCAATCCTAACGTGTGTTGCTCCAGTGCCGATTTGATTCCAACTGCGGACGTAAATCTCGGCAGCGGGCCTTCCTACAGTGGTGCACCGCCATTCCCGAATCTGGGCGGGATCACGGATACTGCCAGTTCAGCGAAGTCGCTCTATCGCGGGGCGACCATCGGAGTCCGCAAGCGATTGAGCAACCGATTCCAGTTGGAGGCAAACTACGTCTGGTCCGAGGATTTGGACGATGACTCCAATGAGAGGGATCCATTCAGCTTCCGTTACTACGACTTTTACAACCTTAAGAAGGAATATTCTTACTCCGACCGGGATGAGAAACACAAATTCAATTTCGTTACGCACGCTGATTTGCCCGGGAAAGTTGCTCTCGATGTGCGTATGCAGGCACACACGGCACAGCCTTATAGTGCCAACCCCAACGCAACAGGGACGGGTCCGCTTTGCAGCAACTCTGAGGCGGCGCACCGAGTTCAACGCGGCGCAGGACCCGGCGGAACAAACATTGATTGCGGAAGGAATTTCCTCCGTAAGGACAATGGATACTTTGCATTCAATTTTGGAGCGGCCAGACCACTTCAATTAGGAGAGCGCTACAAAATCATCCCAAAGATCGAAGTCTTCAACCTGTTCAACAACAAGAACAACATCAACACCATCAGCGGGAGCGGCACGCCGTTGTTTGATTTCGACGGCTTCATTCGCCAGGGGGTAGGTGACCCCCGCGAGGCGCAGTTGTCGGTGCGTTTCGAGTTCTAGTTAACCAGCAAAGGGACCGGCGCTGCCTGAGACGCTTTGGCGGAGCAGGGAGCTGCTAGCTTAGCAGCTAGACTAGGGCCCAGCCTTTAAGAGGGGCACAAGGTACCGTGCCCCTCTTTTCATTTGGCCGTTGCTTGGAAAACTGACGATACTTCTTGACACAAGCTCCCGCGACATCTCTTGCGAGAGATGCGTTAATCCCCGACAATAGTGCTTTTACGAAAGAAAGAGGGCTTTTTCCAATCGAGCGGTCGTGGATTCCCTGACCAAATGCGAGTGAGATGTCGACTCAGCCGAACTCAGTAAAACGATTCATTGCCTACTTTTCGATGGAAATTGCGCTGGAGAACGCCATGCCCAGCTACAGCGGGGGGCTCGGCGTGCTGGCAGGCGACACCATTCGCGCCGCCGCGGATTTGCGCCTGCCGATGGTGGCCGTCTCGCTGCTTTATCGCAGGGGCTACTTTACACAGCGCCTCGCGGAAGACGGCCAGCAAACGGAAGAACCGGTGGACTGGCGCGTCGAAGACTTCTTGACCGAGGAGCCGGAACGCGCCAGCGTTCCAATTGAAAATCGCCGCCTTGAGCTTCGATGCTGGCGCTATTCGGTCAAAGGCGTTCATGGATTCGAAGTGCCGGTGTACTTCCTCGACGCGGACCTGCCTTCGAACACGGAATTCGATCGCAATCTCACCGGCTCATTGTACGGAGGAGACTCCTACTACCGGCTTTGTCAGGAGGTTGTGCTCGGCGTGGGTGGCGTGCGCATGCTGCGCTCGCTGGGATACAACGATCTGACACGGTTCCACATGAATGAAGGCCACGCGGCACTTCTTGCTTTGGAATTGCTGGGCGAAGAAGCGCGGAAGGCGGGACGTACGTCCATCCGCGGGGAAGACATTGAACGGGTCCGCAGCATATGCGTTTTTACCACGCACACGCCGGTTCCTGCGGGGCACGACCGGTTCCCGATGGAATACCTGACCCGCGTGTTCCCCGAGCAGATGAACTTTTTTGATTTGAGCGATGCTTCGGCGGCGGACTTGGTGAAGCGGATTCTGCAATCGGAGCACAATGTTTCCGGTTTGCAGGAAGCGGCACGACAAGGCGCTTCAGTGAACATGACGCAGCTTGCGCTGAGCCTGAGCACCTACGTCAATGGAGTGGCGAAACAACACGGCGAAACTTCGCGCCAGATGTTTCCCGAAGTGCCAATCCAGGCCATCACCAATGGCGTCCATGCCGGCACGTGGACTTGCCCCGCGTTCCAGCAATTATTCGACCGCTACATTCCTTCTTGGCGTGAGGACAATTTCAGCTTGCGAAGCGCGCTCGGCTTGCCGGCGGAAGATGTGTGGGCGGCGCACCTCATCGCCAAGCACGAATTGCTCGAAGTAGTCCGCATGAAAACGGGCCTGCATTTTGACCCCGAAGTATTTACGATCGGCTTTGCGCGCCGTGCCACCGGATACAAGCGTGCGGACCTCATTCTTTCTGACCTTGATCGCTTGCGCCAGATAGCGAAAGACGCCGGCCCTTTCCAGATTATCTTTGCTGGCAAAGCTCATCCCAATGACGCGGGCGGCAAAGACATCATTCGCCACATTTACAAAGCGAAAAAAGCGCTGCGGAAAAATGTTCCGACGGTGTTTCTGGACGACTACAACCTGGAACTCGGCGGAAAAATGACTTCCGGCGTGGACCTTTGGCTGAACACGCCTCAGTTTCCTCTCGAGGCTTCCGGCACGAGCGGCATGAAGGCGGCGCTCAATGGCGTACCCAGCTTGAGCATTTTGGATGGCTGGTGGGTCGAGGGCCACATCGAAGGGGTGACCGGCTGGTCGATTGGTGAGCCTCGCCGCGGGTCTGGGGATGGCACGGCCATTGACAATCAAGCGGAGGCGGAATCGCTTTATGCGAAATTGGAAAGCATCATCCTTCCCCTGTATTACAGTGAACGCCACAAGTTTCTAGAGGTCATGCAGCACGCCATCGCCATCAACGGCTCATTCTTTAATACGCAGCGCATGGTGCAGCAGTACATCACGGATGCTTACCTCCGCTGAGGCCCTCCCCTTTGCCCATGTCTCGGGTTAACGCGAGCCCGGGGATCAACGAAGACAGTTCTTGTACAACGCCATGCCGACAGCAGCATCCATGCCGAGCTTTTCGAGCGCAGAGATCTCGCGCCTCGTTCGAATGCCGCCGGCCGCGATGATGGGATGAGACGTAGCGTGCCGTAATTTCCGGAACCATTTGAGGTTAGCGCCCGTCATGGTGCCTTCGCGGTTCACGTCTGTGCACAAAAACCCCGCGCAATACGGCTCAAGTTGCGCCATCACTTCTTCCGCTTGAAGAGCAACGCGCCGGCGCCAGCCGTGGATGGTAATTCGCCCTTGCAAGGTGTCCAGTGCGATGACCACGCGTTTGCGATTTACTTCCCTGGTGATCTGCCGCAGGAAGCGCAGATTCACTTTTCCGTCGCGAAAAACAGCGCTGCCGACCACAATCTGATTCGCTCCCCACGCCGCGATCTTCTCGGCACGCGAAACCGTGCGAATTCCTCCGCCCACACGAACTTTCATTTTGAATTTTGTTCTAGCCTGAGTGCAGAGTGCGCGGACAAGCTCGTCGTTCGACCCCTTGCCCATGGCCGCGTCTAGATCGATGATATGAAGCCATGTATACTTGCTGAATTCGTGCAGCAAGCCAAAGACATCCGCAACGGCGAGCTCGCGCTTTCGGCCGCGCACCAATTGAACGGCTTGCCCGTCCTGGAGATCGATGCAAGGAATCAGCACGGCAAACGAACCTCGATTCCGTTCGCAGCGAGAAAATCTTTCAATGCGCGGATAGACTGCACGCCATCGTGAAAGATCGAAGCGGCCAGCGCTGCGTCCGCCGCTCCTTTCTTGAAAATTTCAACAAAATGTTCCGGCAATTTGGCGCCCCCGGAAGCGATCACCGGAACGGACACCGCTTTGGAGATTTCCGCGGTCAGCTTCGTGTCGAAGCCGATCTGCGTTCCGTCGCGATCCACGGAAGTAAGCAGAATTTCGCCCGCGCCGGAAGAAACACCTTCTCGCGCCCACTCGATGGCGTCGCGGGAGGCGGACTCGCGCCCACCGCGCACCATGACCTCCCAGTGACTGCCATTGCGCTTCGCATCGATGGCCAGGACCACAGCCTGTGCGCCGAACTCGCGTGAAAGCTCGGAGATCAACGCGGGCCTTTGGACTGCGGCGGTGTTCACGGTGACTTTGTCCGCACCGGCTCGCACCACGGCGCGCCCGTCTTCGAGCGTTCGAATGCCGCCGCCTGCGGTGAGTGGAATGGAAAGCTCCGCTGCGACGCGCCGGATGGTCTCCAGGAAAGTGGGGCGCCGGTCGCGCGAAGCAGCGATATCGAGAACGACCAGTTCGTCGGCGCCTTCGGCGTTGTAGCGAGAGGCAAGAGCCACGGGGTCGCCCGCGTCGCGCAGGCCAGCAAAGTTCACGCCTTTTACGACGCGCTCGCCGTCCGTATCGAGACACGGAATGATGCGATGCGCGAGGCTCATGCGGCTAACCTCAAAAAGTTTTCTAGAAGACGAGAGCCGGCGTCGCCGCTTTTTTCAGGATGGAACTGCACGCCGCAAAGGTGTCGCTCTTGCACGACTGCCGCGAAGGGCGCTCCATGAAAACAAGTGGCAATGGTTGAACCATTCGAACCGGGCGCGGCGTAGGAATGCGCAAAATAAAAATAGGCGCTGGAATCGATTCCCGCGAGCAATCGTGACTCGCGACTTGCCGCAATTTGGTTCCATCCCATGTGCGGAAGTTTCACGCTGGAAGGCAAGGCGCAGACCTTTCCGGGTAACAGGCTGAGCCCGCGCAATTGCGGGGCCTCGGCGCTCGACTCGAACAGTACCTGCAATCCCAAGCATATACCCAGAAAAGGCACACCGCGCTGGATGGCATCGACCAGGGGCTGGCGCGTCTTCTGTTCGTCAAGAGCGCGCACCAGCGCGGAATAGTGTCCCACACCGGGCAAAAGCAAAGCTTCGGCTCTTGCAATGTGTTCTGGCGCGCCAGTTCGCTCCGACTCCGCGCCCAGCCGGTGCAGGGCGCGCTCGACGGAAGGCACATTGCCCGCCCCATAATCAATGATGGTGACTTTCATAACAGCCCCTTGGTGCTGGGCAAGACTTTTCGCAAACGTTTGTCTTTCGAGACGGCAAAGCGCAATGCTCGCGCAAAGGCCTTGAATACCGCCTCCACCTGGTGATGCGAAGAGCGACCATACAACACGCGCAGGTGAACATTGGCCTTTGCGGCTTGTGCAAAACCGTGAAAAAAATCCTCCAGCAGTTCCACTTGAAAGTCGCCAACGCGGTCTGCCGCGATTTTCGCGGTCACGACGCAGCAGGGCCGACCGCTCAAATCCACAGCGGCAGCAGCGAGCGTTTCATCCATCGGCATAAGGAAATAGCCCGCACGCAAAATACCTCGCTTGGTGCCAAGCGCTTTCTGCACGGCTTGGCCTAAAGTAATGCCTACGTCTTCCACGGTGTGGTGTTGGTCCACGTCCAGATCGCCGCGCGCGTTTACGTCCAGGTCAAACGCGCCGTGGCGAGCGACCAGGTCCAGCATGTGGTCGAAGAACCGAATCCCCGTGGCGATACATGCTTTTCCGCGTCCGTCCAGATTCAGTTTCAGCCGGATGTCCGTCTCCTTCGTTTTTCGATGAATTGTCGCGGTGCGAGCCATGGTCAATTCATTTTGGAGTGACGCCATTTTGCGCCGAGGGTTTCCATTCCCTCCGTATGGCCTTGAGCAAGCGATGCATTTCCGACGAAGTGCCCATGGTGATGCGCACGAAGCCGCTCCCCATGTCCTTGCTTCGGTCCCGGAGCAAAATGCCTTTCCGTTCCAGGCTACGGCACAGCGCTGGGCCATCGGGGCCAAAGTCCGCCAGGAGAAAATTTCCCGCGCTTGGGTACGTCTTCACGCCTAATTCTGATAATTCTTTGGCTACCCACACGCGCAGACGCTTTACTTCGGCAACATACGCTCGCATCCTTGCGGAATCGCTAGCTGCCGCCTCCGCTGCAATCAGCGCAGCCAGATTGACGGGATAAGGCGGCATCGCGCGGCGCACCAGAGCCAGCGACTCCGCGGACGCGAGCACTGCGCCGAGCCGCAGTGATGCGAGCCCGGCAACCTTGGAAAACGTTCGTGCGACAAACAATTGCGAATACTTCTGAATCCACGGCAAAGCGGTGAAATCGGAGAACTCCGCGTAAGCTTCATCCATCACGACCACCGTTTGCGTTGCCGCCTGCAGGATGCGTCGCAGCTCTTTTTCACCGATTAGCGTGCCCGTCGGATTGTTCGGATTGGCGATAAACAGGACGCGTGGGTTTTTGCGCAGCCCCGCAAGCACTTCCTCGGCTGGAAACTCCATATTCGCGCCGTAGCGGACGGGACAAACTCGCCCCCCGGCGATCTCGGCCCAGTAGCGATACATGGAGAACGTTGGCTCGCAGATCAAAATGCTCGTGCCCGGCTCGACGAACGTGTCAAAGAAAACGCGCAGTGCGTCGTCGCCGCCGTTGGTGAGCAACAACTCTTCGGGGCGGACGCCAAAATAACGCGCCAGCCGTTCGGTAGGCTTCCCATATTCCGGATAGGTTGCCAGTTGCTTGGCCGTGAGCTTTGCGAGCGCGCGCCGTACTGCCGGCGAGCAGCCGGAAGTGTTTTCGTTGAAGTCCAAGCGCATTTTGCCGGTTCGTCCTTCGGCGGGCGCCTCGTACGTGTGGCGATTCAGGATGGCTTGGCGCACCGGCAAACGCACTTTCATCGGCGGATCCTCACGGCATTGCGATGAGCCATCAGGCCTTCGGCTTCCGCAAGAGTCTCTACGGCCTCGGCGAGATGGAGAAATCCCCTATCGGTGATGGTTTGCACGCTGATGCATTTTACAAAGTCGGCCGTCGAAAGTCCGCCGCGCCTGCGCGCCCAACCGCCCGTAGGCAGAACGTGATTGCTCCCTGTGGCGTAATCGCCGAGCGGCTGGGCTCCCCACGGACCAAGAAACACGGTCCCCGTCGCCCGAACTCTCGAAAGCGACTTTGCTCCATTTTCCGGAAGACTAAGATGTTCGGGGGCGAAACGATTGATGAATTCGCACGCCTGTTCAGCCGATTCCGCTATTAGGATTGCCCCTGAAAGTCGAGTCGAGCTGTGAGCTGCACCGTTCGGGAGTTGCGCGAGCTGTTTTTGGATTTCACGTTGAACCTCGCGGGCAAGAGCATCTGAAGTCGTGACAAAAAAGCTTGCCGCGTCCCTGGCATGTTCCGCTTGGGCAAGAAGGTCAGCCGCAATCCAGCGTGCATTGCCATGCTCCGCAAACACAATGGCCTCTGTGGGACCAGCTGGCAAATCGATCGCGCACTCGCTGCTCACGATCTGCTTGGCCGCAGTGACGTACTTGTTCCCGGGGCCAAAAATCTTGTCAACGCGCGGCACACTTTTGGTTCCGTAGGCCAGCGCGGCGATGGCTTGAGCCCCGCCGATGCGGGCGATCCGTTCCACCCCCAGAATCCCCGCCGTGGCCAGCAACTCAGGATTCGGTTTGGGGCAAACGGCGACGATGTTCGGCACGCCCGCAACTTTTGCAGGAACAACGGTCATCACCAGCGTCGAAACGAGCGAAAATCTGCCCCCTGGGACGTAACAGCCGATCGCTTCGATCGGCCTGACAACCTGATGAATCTTCACTCCGGGCGTGGTTTCGACAGTCCAGCGGCGAGGAAGCTGTTTTTCGGCCACGCGCCGAACGTTGGCCGCAGCTTTCTCGACGGCTTTTCGAAACTTCGCACTGGTTTCTCTTTGGGCGGCGCGGATTCCCTTTTGCGTGACCCAAACGCCGGTTTTGGTCAAGTCGGTATAATCGAATTTCTTTGTGTAGGCAAAAAGTGCGGCATCCCCCCTCTTTCGCACATCGGCAACAATTTGCGCGGCAATCGCCTGTGCTTCGGTGTCTGGCCGCGCGCGACGCGCCAGCAACCACTTTTCCGCTTGAGGCGTGAGCTTGAGAATTTTCATCACAACACGATTTTGTTTAAGGGATACTCGACAATCCCTTGCGCTTTCGCTGCTTTCAGTTTTGGCAAAATCTGCCGCACAACCGCTTCTTCGATTATCGTGTTGACCGCCACCCAGTCCGGATCGCTCAAGGCGGAAATCGTCGGCTTCTTGAGCGCCGGCAGCACGCCCAGGACTCCGGGCAAATCGTCGCGATGCACGTTGAGAAGCAAGCCCACTTTACTCGCCGCCGCGATGGCTCCCTGCAGCATCAGTATCAAGTTCTCAGCTTTTTGACGCTTCCAGCAGTCCGCCGCCGCAGGGCGGTTCATGATGAAGACCGTCGCGGATTCGAGAACTGTATCCACGATCCGCAGGCGGTTGGCGCGCAGCGACGAACCCGTTTCTGTTACTTCTACAATCGCATCCGCAAGTTGCGGCACCTTCACTTCCGTAGCGCCCCACGAGAACTCCACGCGAGCCTTAACGGCGTGTTTGGCCAGATATTTTTCCGTGATTCGCACAACTTCCGTGGCAACCACCTTCCCCTCCAAGTCCCGCGGTCCTCGAATTGCCGAATCCTCCGGAACAGCGAGCACCCAGCGCACGCGCGCCAGCCTTTGTTTGGCGTAAACCAGTTCGGACAGCTCCTCCACGTCGGCCTCCGTCTCCACCACCCAATCGTGCCCGGTGATTCCGGCGTCGAGAGTTCCTGATTCAACGTAGCGCGCCATTTCCTGGGCGCGCACCATTAAGCATTCGATTTCAGGATCATCGATCGTGGGGACGTAGCTGCGCGAACTTAGTGCGATTTTCCAGCCCGCCCGAGCAAAAAGATCGAGGGTCGCTTCTTGCAGGCTCCCTTTAGGAATTCCTAGCTTTAGCAGGCTCATCGGCGTTTCTCCGTTCCGTAAACTTCGGCGGGCGAAAACGTCCGATCGGTAATAATCTTCGCGTTGCCTCCGGAGTCCAGGGCGCGAAAGAAGCAGCTCCGATACCCTTCGTGGCACACGCCCGGTCCAACGGCTTCGACGCGCACCAGCAGCGCATCCGCGTCGCAATCCACGCGAATCTCGCGGACGCGCAAGACGTGCCCGCTGGATTCCCCCTTTTTCCAAAGCTTGTTTCGGGAGCGACTGAAAAACACGACTTCGCCCGAGCGTTGCGTCTCGCTCAGCGAATCCTCGTTCATGAAGCCGAGCATTAGAACCTCGCCGCTTCGCTCGTCCTGAATAATGGCTGGCACCAGCCCGCCGCCTTTGTGAAAGTCAATATTCATTCCCGTTGCCTCCCGAATTTTTCAGCTGTAAAAACAAAAAACCCGCCAGGCTTTGCTGCGCCGGCGGGCCGAAGGGTGCTTTGTTCTAGCGCGTTGCTATGCACACCTCAGCGGGCGCGGCGTGTGGCCGTGATGATGATGGTGACGATGCGCCCGGAATGTGCGCTTGCGTTCCATTGCGAGATTCAAAAATAAGGCAAATCTATGTGCATGTCAACCGCGGTCTGCTTACGACCGGCTCGGTCCGGTCGAGCCATGGTTTCTACCATTTGTTTTGTTGTACGATTCTGGATGGGGGCCCCAGACTTGCTAGAATTGTATGTGCACAATGGCTGAGGGGAACCTACATGACAGAAAAGGTTAAAAAAGATGAGCTGGCCTGGAAGAATCGGCTTACTCCGAATCAATACTACGTGACCCGGCAAAAGGGAACCGAGCCTCCTTTCACAGGAGAATACGAGGATACAGAGACGCCTGGAACGTACAAATGCGTATGCTGCGGCCAGCCCCTATTTCGCTCGGAGACGAAATACCATTCCGGCTCCGGCTGGCCCAGTTTCTACGCCCCCGCCAATCCAGAAGCCGTTGAAGAGGAATCCGACACCAGCCACGGCATGCGCCGCACAGAGGCGAAATGCAGCCGCTGCGATGCCCACCTGGGTCATGTTTTTGATGATGGCCCCCAGCCCACGGGATTGCGCTATTGCATCAACTCGGCCGCACTGGATCTGCAAGAAGACTAAAGCGCCTCAGTCGAAACCGAGGCGCTCTTCTTCATTTTTCTTGCTCAAGGGAATCAGAGAAATCAAGCTGCCGGGCAGGAACACGCCACCATTTCTGCAACCGGGCTGCGTTCCCAGACGGCAATCAGCAGCACCTTCGTTCCTGACGGATACTTGAACACATAGTAGGTATAGGCGCGGCCCTGGACTTCATAAAAGTTAGGCCGGCGCGGATCGGGGCGCGACGGAGCCCCGCTGGTCAAAAGCTGGCGCAATTCCTCAACCTGCTCTTGCGAGTGATTTCGCAGGTCTTCCAATAGGGGCGGTTGTTTTGTAACTGGCATCGTCATTAGGTTGCTCCGCCACATTCCAGCTATCTTCTCCTCATCTACATAGACGAAAGAAACGCCAAAATGTTTCATGCGTTGCAAAGACTTGTGTGCATTTCGCAGACAAATTGGCCGGTGAGCTATTTTTGTCGAATCGCAGAGAAGGCTCAGTTTCTGCTGCCAAAAGGTCTCAAACCCGAAGTTCCTCTTTTCGCGCCCAAAACATCCGCAGGCTCGCAATGCGGATAAACCTCAGGACGTGCTGGCCGTACCGGAAATTACCCACGGAATTCCTGCGTATTCCCAGTTTCCTCTCTGGCCGTTTTTTGGTGTAATAGGTGGCGTGTTAGTACCTTCGTCGGTACTTGCGCGGCGCATGCTTCCTTGAGATAGTGCCGTGCGGATCCTTCAAAGAGAGGGATGCTCAAAAGTGGCAAAAGAAGATAAGGACGGGTTTTCCAGGGACCGTCGCCGGAAGCACCACCATTGGCTGGTCAGCGTGTACTATGCCGATGGCGAGAAGTTCGGCCGCGTGTACACCGACAAAGACAAAGCTACACGCTTCGCAGAACGCCAGCGCCGCTCGCCAGTGGTAAAGACTGCTCGCGTTACCCAGGTCTCCTGATCACTTTGGCAGTGCTGCATTGATTGCTCCGTTCCGCGCGGGTTTGTAGCTGCTCGTCAGGCGTGCTATAAGAAGAAGGTACTTAGGCGGCCTTAGTATAGTGGTAGTACGGAACCTTGCCAAGGTTCAGGTGTCGGTTCGATTCCGATAGGCCGCTCCAACATTCTAAAGGACTTCGCGCCACCGCCTCATTTTCCATATTTTCCAAAACTACAATTTGTTGCCAATCTTGGAGGAAAATTCGGCTTGTGCGTGCTCAAGCGGGATCTCTCCCGTGTACAGCGCCGACAATCGCAGCTGACGTATGCCCTATCTGCTGGCGAAGGACGGCGGGGTTTATTCCGGCGAGTTCCCACCTGCGGTTGCAGCCCCGACGAAGGGCGTGCATACCTGCTTTCTTTAGACCCAGAGTTCTTAGGGCCGGGTGGTTCAAGTGCTTTCATGCCCTCGGCCGCGGCGGAGAAATTTCCACCTTCACGGTGCGCTATACTCGTATAGCGAGGTGTTTATGTTGGCTATTCGACTGCCGCAGTCCATTGAAAAACGCCTTGAGAAGCTGGCCCGGCGCACCGGGCGTACCAAAACCTACTATGTCCGTGAAGCTATCCTCGAACATTTGGAGGATCTCGAGGACATGTATCTGGCCGAAGGCGCGCTGGAACGCGTCCGTAGCGGTGAAGAGCAGACCATCCCGCTAAAGGACGTCGTGAAACGTCATGGCCTACAGCGTTGAGTTGTCAGCCGAGGTTGACCGGGAACTCGACAAACTCGACGCGCAGCACAGCAAGCGTATTCTGAAGTTCCTTCATGAGCGGGTTGCCAAGCTGGACGATCCATGCAGCATCGGGGAGGCGCTGCACGGCTCGCGACTTGGAGAGTTCTGGAAATATCGCGTGGGCGATTACCGGCTCATCTGCAAGATCGAAGACGATCGTCTGATGGTTCTGGTCCTCCGCATCGGAGATCGCAAAGAAATCTATCGCTAGCGCGTTACCTGAAACTGTCCTGATGATCCAGCCGCTAGAATCAGCAGCTGCCAATTTGGCCCGGGGAATTTGCGCATGAGGCCACCGCAGGGATCTTCAATGCCTACGTGGCAATACAGGTGTGGGCCGGAACTCCTGATCGCACCAAGCCTTTCCGGCTGCGCCTCGTTCCAGATCGGAGCTTTCCGGCAGTAGCGGCCGGGCGGAGAACGCGGAACTCCCCCTCTACGGTATCAGCCAGAACATTTGAGCGCCCTTGAGTTTGGCCAATTAGTCGTGACTCGCTAGGCCGACAATAAGGGAAATGCTGGAGTTTCGATCGGTCATTTCCCTGGATACTAGTACCCGCTCGGACCCGCCTAATCGACATATCCCAGCGTTTTTCGAATTGAGGCCCGTCCCCACCGAGAAAGTGGCTTGGCGCCGCAAATATCTCCCAAATGGGAGATGCGCGGCAAACCTGCTTGCTCGATCATCGCGCTCGTCCATAGAACGGTAGAAACGAATAACTGCACCATTACCTTCAGTGCTGAGAAGGAATCCGGGGCCCACCATCTGGGAGGTGGAAGGCGAAGTCGCTTAGATCATTCCGCAGTGCCTCCGCAATCGGTGGCATCGCAGTCGGTCTCTACAGTTGCCGCTTCCCCGATAAATCGCACTTACGAGTTAGCGTTGAAGGCGAACAGGAAAGTGTCTTCGACTACAACCGGCAAGATCTCGGACCGCACAGAGTTCGGAGACGAAACTAAAGGAAAAAGGAGACAACCATGAGCAAGAACGAATGGAAGAACCGGGTGAGCACTGCGGGAAGAGTACGGCGTATGCGCTCATCTTTTCACAGGGCGCTGGCCAATTGCGCATGGCTTTGCAACGGAATCCTCCTCTATTTGCTTAAAGAGATAAAAATGAAAAATATCGTGGTGAGACTTGCTTTGCTCGCTGCTGGCGCCGTTGTGGGTGTCGCTCCGATGGCCCATGCGCAAACAACCTACACCAGCCACAACATCGGTGACTTCACCGTGAAGATTTCCAGTTATGCCACCTTCAGTAATTTCTCTAATAGCGATGGTTGCGCGAGTTCGCCATTTACCCCTACTTCGTCCGAACTGGCGGGGCCCAACGCTTGCCGGGTCTACACCGGCACGCTCACCGGCACGGGGTTACCTCCTTATTTTAACAACGACCCTAATAATTGGATCCTCGCGACTTTCTCCAGCGCGGTATCGTCAATCGTGGTGTTCCCAAACATCGACCACGTCGGGAGCGCCTACGATGGGTACCAATATCAAATCTATGGGAGCAATGACGGCGCGAACTGGACGATACTGTTCGATGCGGTCACAGTGAACGGTACCGGCGAGCCTTTCACGCTGGGCACGTTCACTGGCACCGCGCCGACGACTGTGAACAATGTGGTGACCGGCGGTTGCAGGAGCGGCAGCGGCTGCGTGGGCTACGAAGCCCAATTCACCTTCGACGCGGCTTACAAGTACTATGCCTTCGGTGCGAGCACGGAGGCGTTTAATTCGCAGAACACAGACCAAGAGTTGAGCGCGGTAGGCACGCCGGTGGCAGCGGTGCAAACGCAGCCGGCTTCAGGAACTTCCCCTGTGACCTACGTCTTTAACGGAACTGCGGGCCAAACGGTCGAGCAGATCGTAGATCTGAGCAAGAGTGGCGTGGATGTGACAGGTGTCAGCGTAACGGTCACCGATGGTCCGATTAAATCAACCGACTTCCCGAACCTGGTTGCATTCACCTCATTTGCGGTAGATCAGTGCTTCATTATGCAGGGCGAGAAGGATGGGAGTGGCAACCCCGCCTGCAAGCAGTACCAAATCCTTTGCACTACGTCTACGAATACGACGCCGTCCGGCACGAACTGTCCTGTATCTACCGCCAGAAATGAATTCTACGAAGCGGTTTTTAGTCCTGCTGCTGCGTCAACCCTCATGCCAACCGGTCCAGGTAATTCTCTGCCTCTGTTCATGGGTAACCCCACGGCCGTTGCCTACCCAATGGCCATTGACAGTTGGGGGGGTGGAAACTGCGTCTTCCCTGATTCGACGCTGGCCGATGAATTGTGCCCGCAGAATTTCCTGACGACCTTCAGCTCCGTTGGTGACCCAACTTATGCGACAACTATCACGGTAAAGAACGTCAACTCTACGGTTATACCTACCTATAATCACCCCGAGCAGCAGACGGCGGTTACGGTTGAAGGCCAGAACTCGGCGGGCTGGAATAACAGCAACACCGTCGTCGTAAATTTCTCGACGCAAGCGCCGTTTTTCAGCCCTGCACCGAACAACTTTGTGCCTGCGCCGATTGCCAGAGTTGACTACTGGGTCGATCAAACAGCGAACGACACCAATTCCCCTCCTGCAAGCGCGATGCTTGCAAAACCAAGCGGAATGTGCCCCGCACCTAGCACCACACCGCCTACTCCTCCGAGTATGCCTCTTCCAGCTTTCGTGTCCTCGGCCACGCTGACTGGTCTTGCCGACGGTTCGCACGTACTTGGCTACTTTTCGACGGATTGCGCAGGCACGGAAGAACTGCTGTTCACCAAGCCTTCTGGCGGCAACTGGATGACTTCCTTCCTTACCAAGCCCATCAACGTCGACACGACACGGCCGACAATCTCTGTCCCGACGCTTTCGCCTTTGCCCACGATGAACAACGGCATAGCTAATTCGTACCTTCTTAACCAAAGCGTGACCGCGACCTATACCTGTACCGATCCGGTGGTGGGAGGGGTACCGTCCGGAGTAGCCACTTGCGGCCCTGGAAATACAAACGGTACACCAACGCCGACGCCAGGTATCTTCACCAGCCCCGTTTCGACCTCTGCAAAGGGGCCCTCTAACTTCACGGTGAACGCCACAGACGTAGCTGGGAACGCGGGTTTCCCTGCACCGGCACCGTACACAGTCGTGGATCAGCCAGTCAATCTTGACCTGTTCTACGTTGCAGCATCCAAAATCAAGCCCGGGTCGACCGGCTCGAACCTGGCCTATTTCATAGCGGCGGTGAATTTGGCGCAAACGAATGTTGCCTCCGGCGTCGTCGTCACGGACACAGTGCCGGCAGGTACAACGGTCGTTCCCGGGGGAGCATTCTTTGACAAGGTCACATGTTCCTCCTCCGGGTGTTCGGTTCCGAAGACGGGAACTCCTTGCAGCGTAAGCGGTCAGGTGGTCACATGCAAAATCGGATCGCTGGCACCACTCAATACGCTAACGGGTGCAGGCATACTTATTGTTGTCAAAGTTCCGCCCGTTACGCCCACTATGCCTCTGGGTACTGTGCTCACCGATACCGCTACGGCCAAAAGCTGGAACGCAGACACCGACGGAATCGATAACTCGGTAATTATAAAGACGACCGTGACGAATTAGAGTCTTCCAGTATCTTCCAGTCTCAAATCGCGGTTCAGCTAGAGGTTCACTGGTTACCTGAAGGGGATGTCTGGCTATTCGGCGTGGGACCAGCGGGTAGCCTCGGCATAGAGTGCGCGCAGGTCCGAACGCTCCAGGAGGTGATCTGCGCCGGGTTCCTTCTTCATTTCGTCGATCAAATTGAGAGCCTGGCGGTAGTGGCCAGCGGCTTCCGAGGCGTTTCCGCTCAAACGAAGTGTATTGCCCAGCAAGTACTGAATCCTCGCAGTCTCCAGGCGCGCACCGAGCTTTTCGCTCCGGCCCAAGGCGCCGTCCAATTCCTCGCGTGCGTGCGCGTAATCCTTCGTGTTGACCATGGCCTCGGCCATAGCCACCGAGCTTTCAAGCGAGAGATGCTTGAGGTTCGCAGCCTCTGCCTGCTGGGTGATGTCACGCAAGGTTGGGATAGCCGATGCCGACTGGCCCTTCGCGATGGCTACTCTGTCCAAATGCAACTTTGATATCAAAACCTCGTCGCGGTCCGCACCCCGGGATGCCGAGCGCAGGGCTAGATTATAGAGGCCCTTCGCCGCGCTCAGGTCGGCGCGATAAAACTGTAGATCTCCCTGGGCATTCAGGACTTCTGCTGCAACGCTTTCGTTTTTCAAGTCACGAGCCATCGCTTGCGCTTCTTCCAGCAGCTTCCAGGACTCGTCGCCGCGTCCCGTCTGGGCCAGGGTGTCAGCCAAATCGGTCAGGAATTCGAGCATATCGCGACCCCGGTTACCTATCCCACGAGAGCCTTTAACGGCATCCTGCATGGCGCTCAGCGCGGCTCCCAGCCGGCCTTGGTACTGCAACACTAACCCGATCTGGTGAGATTCCACCGCCGCTCCGTGCTCATCGCCAGCTTTTCGCCAGAGGTCCAGGGCGCGCATGAAAGAAGTCATGGCCTCATCGTACTTTCCGGTCGCACTGTATGCCTCGCCAATGGCGGCTACGGTTTCTGCGATGTCCCCCTGCACATTCAGTTTTTCCCGAAGCTGCAACGCTTGCTGGAGATAGGTAAGAGAATTGTCGGTGTCGCCCTTGGCGAGGTACACGGTGCCGATGGCTGTAAGAGACACTGCCTGGTAGTTCTCGTCGCCGGTGTCGCGCTGAATCTGCAGCGATTCCTTATAGTTCTGCAGCGCCTTGTCATACTGGCCTCGAGCCTGGTAGAGGCTGCCGACATCAATGAGGGTGTTTCCGACCTCTTTCTTTGCGCCGATCTTGCGCCGCATTTTCAGGGCCCGCTCGTAGCTGGCCAGGGCCATGTCCGACTTGCCCATGGTCATTTGCACCTGGGCCATCTCGTCGATGGCGGCGGCTACTCCACGCTTTTGACCGATCTTTTCGTTGATGGCGATCGATTGCTCGTAGTTCCGTAGCGCTTCCTCTGGTTTGTTCATCAGGCGATAGGAAATACCCATGCTGAGCAGGATCAAGCCTTTCTGCTCCTGGTTATCCACCTGGACGGCGAGGCTGAGACCTTTGTTCAGGGGTTCGAGGGCGGCTTGCGGGTTGTCCTTCATGATTTCGACAACGCCGATTTGCCACAAGGCCTTTATGTTTTTGGGATCCGACTGCAGGATTTTTGAGAACTGCGTCCGGGCCTTGTTGTAATCACCTTTATCTACATAGAGGCTACCGAGGGCGTACTCGACGTCGGCGTTATCGGGAAAAGTCTTTGTGAGGTTCTCGTAAGCTTCGATGGCTTTCTTGTTGTCCTTCATCATGCGAGCATGATTTGCTTCGATCAGGTATTTTTCCGCGAGAGGCAGTTGCTGACTGAACTCCAGGGCCTTGCGAGAATACTTTTCCGCGTCGGCGTCGTATCCGAGCGCCGAATTGGTCTCCGCCAAGCGCGAGTAAGCGAGGGCAAACTGGGGATCTTCTTGGATGGCGGCTTGGAGCGTCTTAATGGCCTCGAGGTTCTTGCCGTCGCGCAAAAGCTGTACACCCTGATTGTAATCGCGGAGCGCCGGCACGGAATTTGATGACGGGTGGAAGGAACTGGCCTTTAACTCTTTCAGCACGTCCGAGGAGACGGCCAGGTTCTTGCGGATAAGCTCGGCGAGGCCGTCAACAGTGCCGGGAATCTCTTTTTCACTGGCGGCTTCGATTTTCAGAGGGGTGCGGCTGTTGTGCTTCAGGTCCAGCAACGTGGCGTCGATGCGAATTTGGTTGCCGAACTTGGCGTATTGGCCCCAGACGACAGTATCAGCACTGCTGAACTCCGCGATACGGTTGACCGTGGTGGGATCGATGGACGTCCCGGAAGTGATCCTCAAATCGGAGAGTACCTGGTGCAAGCGGTCGGGAGAAATAGTGCGCAGATGCGCGGACTGGCCTACGTCTGTGCTGAGCATGTCCGCAAGGCTTGGGCCAAGCCAATCGAGCGATGCGTCGCCGGACGCATTTCGGAAAGGGAGAATGGCCAGGGAAGCCTGTTCCACAAGGGTAGCGCGCTTCCAGGCGGAACCGGAAAAAATCTTGCCGCGGAAGACAGTTCCTAGTGCTGCGAACAAGACGACCGCGGCGACCCCGGCGATCCAAGTGCGATAGCGCGCGAAGGGTGAGATTTCTTCGGCCGGAGAAGTGGGGATCACTGGAGGCGTGGGCGCGACAGTTCGCACACTGGTGGGCATTTCCTCACCTAGGTCCTCGAGAATTTCTCTGGCTGTGGAGTAACGATGGTCACGATCGATTTCCAGGCACTGCATCACCACATCGCTGATCGCCTTTGGAATCGTTGGATCTATTTCCGCGGGAGGCAGAGGCCGCTCCTGAGTACGTTTCAAAAGGGTCGCTAGAGCTGTGTCCGCCTTATACGGAGAAATGCCGGTCAGCATTTCATAAAAAACTATGCCGAGAGCAAACAGATCTGAGCGCGCGTCGACCTTGATGCCCTTGGCCTGCTCGGGTGACATATATTCCGGTGTGCCCATCAATGCGCCCGTCTGTGTCATACCCGGTGTTTCTAGGGAATGCGCGATGCCAAAGTCCATCACGTAAACGCGATCCTTCGCGTCCAGCATGATGTTTTGAGGTTTCAGATCGCGGTGAACCACACCGGCAGCGTGTGCAGATTCCAGTGCGTGGCAAACTTGGGCGATGATTCGAACTGTCTCTTCGAGCGGAAGTTTCCCTCTTTCCCGGAGCACGGCGCGAAGGTCGCGGCCCTCGACGTACTCCATGGTGATGAACTTGAAGCCCTTGGTTTGTCCGAGGTCGAAAATGCGGATGACATTGCGGTGGGTAACTTCGCGAGCGAGGATCAACTCCTGTTTGAACCGGCGCAGGATTTCCGGATTGCTGGCGAGGTCCGGGCGTATCAGCTTGAGAGCAACGAGGCGTTCGAGCTCCGTGTCGCGCGCCTTATAAACGGATCCCATGCCACCCTGACCGAGCAATGCGAGGATTTCGTAACGATCGGCCAGCAGTGTCCCTACAAGCTCGTCTCCCTGGGGATAGGGGGCATCAGGCGGCGGAGAGACCGCGACTGACCATGCGGAACTGCCACGGGGAGTGGTGCCTGCGGGTAGTGCGCCGCTCGGAACGGCTCCGTCGAGCGTCTGGTCATGCAATGGTAATGGTGTGCTGCACTTGGTACAGCTGATGGCCGTGGGCGGATTTTCAGCCTGACAAAGAGGACATTGCATGGAGTGCCAGTCTAGCGCACCGAACTGCTCTTCATTATGAGAGTTGGTCGCCCGTATGCAAGCGGTATGTTAGGGTAGGGACGGCTCCCTTTCTCCCCGTCCCTAACAGTTCTTGAGGTGATCTACGGGGCGGCAGCTGCGCTCCTCTTTAACAAACTGTTCTTCTCAAGCTTCAGTCCCGCGGTCGGCTTCGTGGCTCGTCCGCTGGGCGGCACGATTTTCGGTCACTTCGGCGTTCGCATCGGCCGCAAGGCGATGCTGGCCATGACGATCCTCATCATGGGTTTCGGTACGTTCCTGATCGGCTGGCGCTAGGCCTCAAGAGCACCGATTTTGACAATTGAAGCAGCGATTCCGCAATGAACAAGGGATGACATGGGGATCACGCCTATTTCACGCAGGTTAGGCGGTTTCTGCTTGTTGCATGGATCCGCGGCTGATTCGTATGACTCTCGGGAGAGAGAAAAAGGGGCGGCAGAGAAAAGACAAAATGCACAAACAAGAACAAGCATCGAGCGCAAAGTAAGGAAACGTAACACGTTCTTTAGACGCAGTAGAAGTCCAATTTGAATTCGCTCCACTTGCCGAAAACCCGAAAACGAGGTTTTGCCAACTACCAAGAGCATTGTGGGTGCAAAATCGGCATGCCGTCAACCATGGGCGCATAGCAATTGACCTTCGATCCGCAGCATGCGAACGACAGATGGGGCCAGTTGCCCCAGAAAGCGCCAACAGAGCATGGAACTCTGCATCCAAAGTCACCACGATCCAGCCGCCCTGACACGCAAAGTCGAGAATCTTTGCGTCGCTGCGCCCCCCTCCCTTGGAGGGTCTCATTTCCTTACGCCAGAGATATAAGGATGTGTGTCCCGGGCAGGAAATTCACCTCTCGAGGGATCTTGCGATGGTAACGGCTGGATTCGATCCATCTCCAATGAATGTCGAGATGTGTGCTACAATGAATGCTAGTGTGTGCTACAGAATAGCAATGCTAGGAGAAGAGCATGAAACGTGCTGCTCAATCTGCAAGTTCGAGAACAGGAAAAAGCACCAGCATTAGCGGGCCTGGAAAGCTCCGTGAGGTGATGGTCATCGCCGAAGAGCAAGGCCTATTGCGCGGGGAAAGGAACCAAGTGGTCCGGGGTAGAATGCCTAAGGCCCTGGTGGCACAGGCAAAGAAGCGCACCGGAGTTGTTTCTGATACCGATCTCATCGAGCTGGCGTTGGCTAACATTGCGGTCGCTGACGACTACGCTGACTGGCTGCTTGCTCGCCGTGGCACCATCGACCGCGAGGCTGACCTTGAATTCTGAATTTCAGGGCACCCTTAGACGCCTTAAGCCCGAAAAGCACAGAATACCGCTCAAACCGCGTCCCGAATCGGAACTCGACTTCATCGAGTCCACCGGCAGTTGGACCACCAAGCTGCTGTACGACACCACGGTTTATATCGACATTCTCCAGAACCGTTTTCCGCGAAGGGGAGACGTCATGCTCCGGGCGGCCGAGGCGTGGCATTCGCCAGTAACAGAAGCGGAACTAGCCGCAACCTGCGGTCTACTTGACCCCGCACATGCCCAGACACGCGGGATCATGGAACAGGTTGTTGGGGTGATCGAAAGGCGGCCAGGCCATCGCACACTCGCAACTGATTCCGAAATATGGCGTGAAGCGGGAATTCTGTCCGGTACACTCGCCCGGCTGCAGGGATACAAGAGCGACCAGCGACGCCGGGTGTTGAACGATGCCTTGCTATTCGCCACAGCTAGAAAGCATGGCTGCTCTGTGCTAACCCGCAATGTTCTTGATTTTGATTTCTTGCAACAACTCGATCCTTCCGGGAAGGTTCTATTTTACAGCGCTTGTGTTTGAGGACTCCCCACGCCTTACAGTGATTCTGGGGAAAGTATTAGCAAAGGAGAGATATCCACAGTTGTTGTTGCGGCGCGTGCCTGTGGAAATGTGAAAAATTTGAGTTTGCTGACCGGCTACACTGGCGGGCAGCAGGCGTCCTGCGGTCATGAATATCCACGCCTAACACTCGATGTTTACCTTTAGATTTTCAGCCGCGGGATGCGATGCCCTCTAGTTTGTTTCGAACTCGCGGGCGTGGTTCGGCTCAGATGACAGGAACGGCCCAATTTGCCGCTACTATCGCGCTGGCTGCTGCCAACGGGTATACAATTGCCCCAACGGCGACGCAATGGCAGCGTCGAGAAAGAGGCAAGTATGCAAGTTGCAGCGGCCCAGGCAGCGCCAGAAAACGTCCGCGCGTTTATTCAGGAGTATTTCGATGCCTGGAAAGGCACCGATGAAGACAAAATTCTCGCCTACTATTCGGATGATGTGGTACTCCAGCTTCCGACGGGAACACTCGAAGGGAAGATAGCCGTGCGAGATAACTTTGTCCGACCGTTCATCGCCGCGTTCCCTGGCAATGTACATTCCATTCGGAACTTGGCCCACGCCAAAAATCTGGTCGCGGTGGAATGGAGTTTTGACGCTGTGCACAAAGGCGATTTTGGCAAAATCGTGGCTACGGGCAAAAAGGTTCAGGTTCCTGGTTGTTCCTTCTACGAGTACGACCTTGGATCCAGAAAGATTCCGGCAGGAAGAATCTACTTCGATTTTGCTACGCTCTTGCGACAAATTGGCGCGGGAGCGTAAGACTCCCGGCGGGCTAACTCGGAATCATGTTACAAGCTTGATCCAGCATGGAACTCGACCTGCGTCAAACTTGCCACGAAATCGTGGAGAAAAGTTCTAAAATCGTCCCCTTAGGCGCTCCATAATTTCAATCCCTTACAGCGACTGGTTTTTCGGCGTGGGACCACAAAGGACCATTTGCTGTTTCTGCGGCTGGCTGAATCAATTCAACCAACTTCAGATGGGCGGCTCGCTTTTCCGGGGTTAGAGCCTGTGCGTACATGTCTAGAGTCAATCTGCTGTTCGCGTGCCGCATCAGTTCTTGGACCGTCTTCAAGTCTTCAGCGCCACCTCTTAGCAGCGTTGCAAACGTTCTACGGAAAGAATGCCATCCGAGAACCTTGGTGATGACTATGCGCTTCGCGGCGGGATGAACGTAGCACTTCAGCATTGTTTCCGGCCAGTACGGTTGCTTGCCGTCCATATCGGGGCTGGCAAACACCCAGTCACCCGGCTGTCGGTACGGTGCCTGCCTGCTCCAATCTCGCAGAACATCAAGCAGGGAGCCAGCTATAGGTACAGGCTTCAGGGAAGCCTCAGTCCCGGCGCTCCTCTCTCTGCTGTCTTTAAGCTCCCGACCGAGGTAGGGAACAACGAGCCGATTTCCGCACTTTCCGGCCTGCTCCATCGCTGAAATCTTACCGTCTTGGACGCTCTTTATCAGCAGTTCATCTCGCTTTTTGTGGTCACTTGTTTGGTTTCGTGACCCTCGGCCTGTGGAACTCTGCTTGGCACCAGAGCCACGAGGGTCGCGGCGAGGATTGCTCTTCTCATGTTTGCTTCTAAGATGGCTTGTGGCTTGATTTAGACGCCTTTCCGAGACCCTTCGACTTGAGTCTCACCATCTGACATGCAGAGGCGGACCCGCGGTACGCCGGAATGTTGCTCGATCCGGTCAGCCAAGGGTTTCGAATGCGTGGTAATCCAGAGCTGGGTGTTTTTCGCTGCGCGAACGATTAAATGCGCCAGGGCATCCATAATGTCTGGATGCAGGCTAGTCTCTGGTTCGTTGAGTGCCAATAGCGACGGTGGACGTGGGCTAAGCAGTGCCGCGCAAAGACATAAGAACCGCACTTGTCCGTCCGAGAATTCTTGCGTCTGCAAGGGACGGAGCAGGCCGGGAATTTTCATCTTTACGCTGAAGAGGGTATTCATAGCTTCGATAACCAGAGTCGCGCCGCCAAAGGCCTCGGCTACGGTCTGTCGAAGGGCAGTACCATCGCCGATTTCAAGAATTGTTTGGAGAGCAGCTGCAAGGTCCGAGCCGTCATGACTAAGAACTGGTGTATAGACACCAATTTGCGGCTGCCGCACAGGGGACTCCAGGTCTGTACGGAAATGATGATAAAAACGCCAGCTCAAGATCTGCTGGCGTATTGCGGATATTTCTGGATAGAGGTGCGGATCAACGATCTGCGACAGGACGGACTCGTGTTTCGAAATCTGGAAGGGATAAGTGGCCATATTGCCTTCAGCGTTGCGCAACGACGCCGAAGGTTCGTCCCGTTTCAACATAGCCACGCGACGTTTCGTTTCAGAGGGCCAGATATACCAGATATATTCTTCCTTTACGCGAGGGTCGAGTGTGAACATGGTTCCCAGTGCATGCTCGTTTAGGGAGGGGAGCCCGATTTGTAGCTCGTACCCGAACTTCTCCGATTCAAAGCCAAGCACGACTCGTTTTGGAGGTTTCTTACGCTGATAGCGAACGCGCTCGCCTCCGGCCCAGAATACGCTTGGCGTGCCGCCCTCCTCGGCTATCGCTCGCGCCAATTGCCCTTGCGCCGCGCGCGCCATCAAGACAAGGGAGTTGTAAAGATTTGACTTTCCACAGCCGTTCGGGCCGGTGAGGACATTAATTGGCTTCAATTCAAGGTCGAGGTCCCGAACAGACCTATAACCGCACACATGGATCTGCTTGATCACGGTTTGGAAACAATACCAGACTGAGGCCAACCCGGGTTCGTTTCCGTGTACCGGGCATGTACCTCAATCCGTGAAATGTGCCTAATCTGGCGTCTTTGCCGTGCTGAGAATACGATAAGTTACGTGCTATCAACAAGGGCTATAGGTTTGAATCCCACCCACATTTCCAACAAGATCCTTCTCACGTCCTTTACGTCAGGGTGGCTCGTCTGGCAGAACCCATGACTTACCTTTCCTGCCTCCACGCCTACGAACCAAAGAGAGTAAAATCGAGACGATTTTCGAGTACTGCGTGGGGTTGGGGATGTCCGCTGTCATGATCAGCATGGACCTGGACGGTCTAACCTCAAAACGAAAGCTCAACACCGTCTGACTTCAACCCCGAGATCTTCAGCAGTTAATCAAACAAAAGTTTCAATCACAATGATAATTCGAAAGGGTGCTGGCTTCGACGGATTCGGATCAGGGCAAAATTTGGGGCCCGTCGCGAGGTCTAGCTCCAGTACCTTGTCCTACCTTTCGTGTAGGATTTTTTGAACTTGCGCGAGGCCACGGCGAAGAGTATCTTCTGCTTGCGTTACCAACCAAGATCGTTTCAGGGGAGCCGTCGCCCAGTTAGGCAAAAGCGATCTGGTCAGCGCTCGACAGCTTACTTTTCGATTCTGATAGGGGACCTCCTTGCTGCGTCGCTAGCGCACGGCAGTTTCTCAGGGACGGCCTGAGGCTGTGAGGCTTGAGAGACGTGACGACCCAAAGTTTGTCTCTGGCCACCCGGGCCAATATACGCGCTTCCGCTAGCGACGAGGACCTTTCCAGGCTGACAGATGAGCAATTGATTCATTGCCTTAGAGCTGGAAGAAATGAGGCGATGACTTATCTTTTTGACCGCTATTACGTCGTCGTGCGCAGCATTGCGAGGAAACTGCTGCGAAATCCGGAAGATGTAGCCGACGTGGTTCAGGAAGCATTTCTGGACGTTTATCAAAATGCCAGAAGTTTCGATCCCAGCAAAGGAGCGTTGAAGGGATGGCTTTCGTGCCTGACTTATCATCGCTGCTTGCGAAAATTGCGCTCCGTGAAAAGGAAGGAATGGCAATCCGGTGATAGCGAAGCGCTTTCGTCTGTCCTCGATGCGCACATCAAGCCCGAGCATTGGATCCGGTCGCTCGATTTCCGGAAGTGCCTGGAGAAAGCGCTGACTTCGGTAAATGAAAAGCAGCGCCGGACCATGGTCCTGTATTTCTATGAAGGGAAAGAACTTGCCGCGATCGCCAAGGAAATCGGCGAGAGCTTTGGGAATGCGCGCCATCATTTATATAGAGGCCTCGCGAAAGTGCGGAGCGAGTTGGTCCAAAACCGGCTGCTTGCGGGCTATACAGAGTTTGGAAGTATGGAGAGCATCAAGAAGGCGGTACGCTGACTGTGGAATCCTCTCACGAATACTTCGATCTGCTCTGCGCCATGGTGGGCGCCAATCAGGCATCCGAGGAAGAGGAGCGGCTGCTAACCGAGCACGCGGAGGCCTGCCGAGAGTGCCGGCAGGCAGTGGAGCAATACCGGCAGATCGCCTGGCGGATTTATGAAGAAGAGGTCGGAACTGAGACGCGGCAGGAAGCGGCGAACCTAACCGAGCAGGAAGCTAGCGAACGAGAGAAGGCGAAGCAAAGATTGCTGAGGGAGTTGCCGGGGACGGCAACCCTGCCGCGGACGCGTGAACGGCTCGGGGTGCTGCCGCGCGTGCTTGAGACGGAAACCCCTTCTCGCCGTGGCGTGCCGTCCTGGGCAAGCTGGGCGGTTGCCGCATCACTTCTGATCGCGGTGGGCGTGAACTCCGTCCAGTATTGGGAATCGAAGCGGCATTCGGGTGACGCGGAGGCGCGAGCAGTCAGCTTGCAGAGAGAGCTGGACGGACTTCGAGACGAACTCGCTAAGGAGCGAACGGAACGTCTGCAGGCTGCCGCTTCCCAGAACGTGCAAGCGGCGCCATCGGCAGAAGCTGCAGCCATTAGCAAGAGCAACGAGACCCAGAAACTACGAGCTGAAAACGAAGCCTTGCGCGCAAACCTGGCCAGCAGCGAAGCAGCGCGCGAGCAGCAGGCACGAGATTTCATAGCGCAGCGGGACAGGGAACGGCTTCTGCAGGCTTCGTTGGACGTCTTTCAGGCGTCCAAAAGCACTTTGGAAGTGGAGAACACTGATTTATTGGCGAAGGTCTCCAAACTGACGGATGACTTGAAAAAGTCGCAGGAGGATCTGGCCGGGCTGAGCGCACGGAACGAAGCGTTATCGCAGGAGACGCTGTCCAAGGTGAAATACGCGGAGCGGCAGCAAAAGCTGCTGGCAACCGATCATGATATTCGAGACATCCTGGGCTCGCGCAGCCTGCACATCATTGATGTTTATGACGTAAGCGGTCAGGGCGAACTCGAGCGCCCGTTTGGGAGAATTTTCTATACGGAAGGGAAGTCGCTTATTTTTTATGCCTTCGATTTGGATTTGCAGAAAGAGCTGAAGCGGAGGGCGGTTTTTCAGGCCTGGGGACAGAAGAGTGAGGGTAAGGAAAGCCCCCGCAGCCTGGGGACTTTTTATATGGATGATTCGGCGCAGAACCGTTGGGTCCTCAAAGTAGATGACAACAAGACGTTATCGCGCATTGACTACGTGTACGTGACGGACAGTTCGCGCAAGGAAACCGTGAAGCCAAAGGGCAAGCCGCTGCTCTCAGCGTTTTTGAACGGGCCGGCGAATCACCCGTAGGTTTTGGGGAACTCAACCCCTCCAGGTCAAGCTCAGACTCCAGCCCCCTGTTCCAAGCCACTGCTCGCCTAATGAAGGCCGTAACATGTTTAGCGTGAGTGTGTTAGGGAAGCACTCAAAGTAAGACTTTAAGAGTACGGGCGTCAGATACCCACACCCACCCCGGGTACTTTGCATCGTTATAAAAACAAAGCAGTTATAAATTGGGCAGCTCGTAATTGCATGAAAACACAGAATATAACAGGTGGCGAAATTCCAAGGAATCCTTCGGCTCGCTGCACTCGCTCAGGACGACTATCCTTACCGGATGTCGAATTGGTAAAAACTCCTCTCGTCACTTCGGAGAGGGCGTGGGCTGGTACAGGGCTAATCGCAGGATTCTATACAGAAGGTGAAGCAGGGGTGGTCGCAATTATTAAAAAGTGAGGTTGGGAAATACATGAGAGCTAAGGTGACGTGTGTTCTGGTGTGCGCAGCGCTGTGCTTGCTGGGGGTGAGCACGGCTCTTTTTGCGCAGGGCGACCTGGCGGCGGTGACCGGCCGGGTATTTGATCCGAATGGGGCGGTGATTGTCGAAGCGACGGTGTCCGCCAAGAATGTGGATACCGGCGTGGAGACGACGGTGCAGACGAATGAGGAAGGTATCTACCGGTTCGCGAATCTGGGCCCGGGGAATTACGAATTTACGGTGTCCAAGCACGGATTCAAGGCGATCGTGAAGCCCGGGGTGACGCTGCACGTGGCGGACACGATTTCCATGAACTTCAATATGGTGGTGGGAGCCCTGACGGAGAGCGTGATCGTGGAAGCGGGTTCGACAATCGTGAATATGACGGATGCGTCGATCAGCACGGTGGTGGATCAAACGTATGTAAAGAACATGCCACTGAACGGACGCAGCTTCCAGGATTTGATTCTGCTGACGCCGGGCGTGGTCACGCAGTCGGTGCAGAACAACGCGAGTCTGGCGAACACAGCCGCTGGCAACGGGCAGACTGGCGAATTCAGCGTGAATGGCCAGCGGACCGAGGCCAATAACTACATCGTAGACGGCGTGAGCGCGAATGTAGGCGCGGCCGCCGGCTCCGGCATGTTTATGGGGGCGGGCGCTAGCGGGTCGGTGGGGGCTTCGACTGCTTTGGGGACGACGCAGGCCCTGGTCTCCGTGGATGACCTGCAGGAGTTCCGCGTGGAAAGCTCGACTTATTCGGCCCAGTATGGGCGGAATCCGGGCGGGCAATTCATCTTCGAGACAAAATCGGGGACCAATCAATGGCACGGCACAGCCTTCGACTACTTGAGGAACGGATTTTCTGACGCCACAGATTGGTTCACCGGGTTTGATGGCCTGAAGCAAGCCGCGCTCCGGCAGAATGATTTTGGCGGGACACTGGGCGGTCCGGTGATTCCCACGGGAAAAGACAAGACATTCTTTTTTGCATCTTACGAGGGGCTGCGCCTGGTGACACCCCAGCCCGCGGCCACCATCCAAGTGCCTGACGCTGCGCTTCGAGCGGCTGCGCCGACGCCGTTGAATCAGGTGCTGAATGCGTGGCCGTTGCAGAGTCCCAATGCCATAGATGACACGGCAAACGGGATATCCTTTTTCTTTGGGAGCTGGTCGAATCCGAGCGCGATTGACTCGGGCAGCATCCGTCTCGACCACGTAGTAAACGATAAACTGAAGCTCTTTTTCCGGTTCAGCGACACCGGGTCCAATTCCCTTACTCGCGGTTTAAGTTTTCTCCAGAGTTCGCCACCGACGCAGAACGTCAATTCCGAGTATACACTGCGCACGTACACGGCCGGAGCAACAAGCCTGATCAATAGCCGCTTGAGCAACGACTTCCGGATGAATTACACGTCGAACGAAACAACAAGCAATTCTTACATCAGCGCGTTTGCGGGGAGCACGCCGGTGGACCTCCAGCAACTGGCCGGACTGGGACCTGGTTCGGCGGTTAGGGTGACTTTGGCACCTGGTGGACACTTCACCGATCTGGTTCAAGGGCCTCAATCCGGTAAGCAAAGGCAGTGGAACTTTGTTGATACGTTCGGCGTCTCCCGGGGAAGGCAGCAGTTCAAGTTTGGTGCGGACTACCGCCGGTTGACGCCTGTGGCGGTTCAAAATAATCCGTTTGGAGATTACTTCTATACTACGGCCTATGCTCCGCCTAACAGCCCGTCCACTACTCCTTCTATAGACCACAACATTGCGGACGTCGCGGCTTTGCAGACTTTAGTCACGGCCTACCCACGGTATACAAACTTCTCCGCTTTTGTGGAGGACGAATGGAAGGTTTCGCGCCGGTTGACGCTCTCGATGGGGCTTCGGTGGGAGGTGAATCCGCCGCCGGGTGTAACGCAGGGGCAAGGGCCTTTGACTCTTATGCCGGCAGGCCTGGGCAACTGGAACCTGGCGCCACAGGGCACGCCACTGTGGAAGACCACTTGGTACAACTTCGCGCCGCGGTTGGGGGCCGCTTACGTCCTCCGGGACAATCCGGGATGGGAGACGGTGCTTCGTAGCGGCGGTGGCGTTTTCTTTGACACCGGTCAGCAATTTGGATCCGATGGCTTCAGCGGACCAGGATTTCTGGCAACGAATCGTACGTCTGCTCCGTTTCCCAGCACGTCTGGACCGGGCGCGATTCCAATCCCCTCGATACCCAGCACCCCTAGCTTGGCAGACTGCCAGTGTGGATTTGGGATCTCGCCCCATCTGCAACTGCCCTATACGATTCAGTGGAACGCGAGCATCGAGCAGGCGCTGGGGAAGTCGCAGGCCTTCACTCTCTCGTATGCAGCCTCGCACGCTTCGAGGTTGCTGCAGAGCAATCTGTTTTTCGACAATAGCGGCGACTTTCTTGGCATTGGACAGAATGGACTCACAGCCGACTACGACTCGCTACAAACCCAGTTCCAGCGGAGGCTCAGCCGCGGATTGACTGCGCTGGGCTCTTACACGTGGTCCCATTGTATTGACTACGGTTCTTCCAACTTCCTTGTAGCTTTCCAGCGAGGAAATTGCGACATGGATATTCGTCACAATTTCACAGGAGCGTTTTCCTATGATCTGCCAAAGGTGGGACGCGGGGGCGTGATAGGCGCGCTGCTGAACAATTGGGGAATCGACGACCGGTTTGTTGCGCGAACAGGCTTTCCGGTGACTCTGGGCGGAACAGAGAGCCTTCTGCCGAATTTTCAGATCTTTTTTACTGGATTGGATCGCGTTCCAGGGCAACCACTCTACATAACACAGTGCGTAAGCCCGTTTGCAACGGGTCCTGCGATGATCTCTTGCCCTGGCGGACGAGGGATTAATCCCGCCGCATTTGCGGACGTCGGCTCCGATCCGAATACAGGTTTGCCGCTTCAGGGAAACACTCCCCGGAATTTTGTGAGAGGATTTGGGGCCTGGCAGATGAATTTTGGAATACGGCGGGAGTTTCCCCTCTACGAGCACTTAACGCTGCAGTTCCGGGCGGAAGCTTTCAACCTCTTTAATCACCCGAACTTCGGCAATATCGAGACGAATCGAGACCTGCCCACTTTCGGTGAAGCCACATCCACGTTGGCGAGTTCACTGGCCACGGTAGGGGCGCTGAACTCTCAGTACCAGATGGGCGGACCGCGCTCGATGCAGTTCGCGTTGCGGCTGGTCTTCTAGGCCAGGTCGCACCAAGCGAGAGGAGGAAGGCCGGGCACGGTCCGAGAGTACCGCGCCCGGCTTTCTGGCATTAGGGCCATGCGCTCTTTCCTGACAGAGATTCAGTCATTGGGCTTGGGAGAGTTAGGTTGCGATGAGAATGAAGCGAGTCTGGATTTGTGCCGCGGGCCTCGGGCTTCTGGGCACAATTTTTTCTCCCGGGAGCCGCGCAGAACAAGTTAAGAAGCCTTTTACGGTTGCCGACGATATTGGGCTGACGTTGATGGAAGGGTCGGAAGACCTACATTTTTCACCGGACGGAAGCTATTTTGCACTCGTAGCCCGGCGGGGACGCTTGGACAACAATCATGTGGAAGAGTCGCTGCGGTTTTACAGCAGCCGGGACGTGCAGAAATTCCTGGAAGGGCCGGACGGGACTCAGCCTCCGGCACCCGTGTGGCTAATTACGAAAACGGATTCGAGCGGCTTTGACGGATTGCGGTGGCTGGCGGATTCCAGCGCGGTAATCTTTCTGGAGCACCTGGCGGAGGGCAAGCAGCGGCTGGTTTTTGCTGATCCACGAAAGAAGACGATCGAGCCATTAACGACTGCGCTGGTAGGAATCAAAACATTCGACGTCCGCGACGCGCACAATTTTGTGTATAGCGTGAAAGACCCCGCGCCGGTCGAGAAAATGCATGAGGAAAGCCGGGCGGCCGCTTTTGATGCCACGGGGCGTTCACTCTATAGCCTGCTGTTTCCCGACAATCCGGCGATAGAGGCGCTCTCTTCAAATCGCAGCCACCTGAGGGCAGTGGTGGGAGGGAAGCCGTTCGAAGTGAAGCATGACGGCGCCGCCATCATTCACACGGAAGAATTGGCGCTGTCCCCGGATGCAACCTCTGTGGTTACTACGCTGCCGGTCGCAGAGATTCCACCTTCCTGGGAAGCGCTTTATCAGCCGCCCTACGCGTCGGCCACTGGTGTCCATTCTGGAAAGCAGAATATGGATCTGGGCCTCTTCTCGACGCGGCGGTATGTGCGGATCACATTACAGACAGGCGCCATTGAAGTCTTGATGGACTCGCCGTTACCGTGGCAGGCCAACTGGGGAGACAGCGGGTACTATCCCAGTTGGTCAAGAAACGGCAAGGAGATCTTGTTGCCGGCGGCGTTTCCCGTTTCCAAAGGCAATGGTCCGGTCCGCCCTTGTGTTGCGGTGGTGAGCTTGCCCTCGGATAGCCCCAATTGCGTGCTGACTTGGGCGCAGATCCGAAAGGACCTCGAAGGAGTTTGGGTGAGGGACGCGCGGTTTGCGGAGGGGGATGCGAGCGGCATCGTCGTAACGTTCATCGTGATAAAGGATGGAAAGCGATTGGTGGAGAAAACGGAATACCGGCGCGGAAATGACGGCGCCTGGCAAGCTTGGGGACCCGCGCAAGAGCGCAATCTTGATGAAGGTTTGAAAGTTACGGTGAAACAGGGATTCAACGATCCGCCGCTGCTCGCTGCTTCCAACGATAAAGTGTCGCGAGTGATCTGGGACCCGAATCCGCAGCTCAAGAACCTGGACATGGGGCAGGCCAGTATTTACACATGGAAGGATGGGGAGGGAAAAGAAAGACGGGCGCTGCTCTTCAAGCCAAGCGACTACAAGCCGGGGCGGCGTTATCCGCTGGTGATTCAGACACACGGCTTTTCCGAAACGGAGTTTCGCCCATCGGGAGGACTTACCACAGGATACGCAGCGAGAGAGATGGCGGCGGCCGGGATTATTGTGCTTCAGGTGCAAGATGTGGGGAGTTGCGGAGACGGGGCTCCGGACGAGGGGCCCTGCAATGCCGCGGGCTTTGAAACCGTTGCGAAGCAACTTGTGTCGGAAGGGCTGGCGGATGCGGAGAACATCGGGCTGAGCGGATTCAGCGCGACCGTTCATCACGTGATGCAGGCGCTGACAACAATGTCCTCGATTCACTACAGAGCGTCGTTGATCACGGATGGCAGGATGGCTGGCTACCTTCAATATATGTATGCAGTGGATCTGCGAGGGAATGGACTGATGCAGGAATTTGACGCGCAGATTGGCGCGCCGCCGTTTGGTGAGGGTTTGCAAGTGTGGCTGAGGCGCTCGCCCACTTTTAACCTAGACAAGGTGGAGACGCCGCTGATGGTGGTTGCGGAAGGCCACAATGACCTGCTTTTTATGTGGGAGCCTTACGCAGGACTTCGCTACCTACAAAAGCCGGTAGACCTGGTGCTGTTGAATACGACGGAGCATGCTCTGAGCAATCCCGCGATGCGGATGGCGTCGCAAGGCGGGGCGGTGGACTGGTACCGGTTCTGGTTGCAAGGGTATGAGGATCCCAATCCTGCAAAGGCAGAACAATACGAACGCTGGCGCGAGCTACGAAGTATGCAAGAAAAGAACCGGCAGCAAGCGAAAACAAAAGCTGGCTTGTGTGGAGCGCTGCGGGGCAAGCTGTCGAAGGAGTTTAAACGTCCCATAAATGTCCGCCGCCGAGAAAAGAACATTTCCTCAGAGGCTGAAGCTCTGCATCTCTTGCGCTTCAATGTCGGAGCTAAAGCTCCCAATTTATGAGATGGCTGATGGCTTCTAGTCTTCCCAGTCCATGTAGCCGGGAAGCGTGTCATTATAGGTGACAGAGGTTTCCGAAAGCAGCGTCACGTACGACTTGCTTATGGATTTGGATTGTATAGCATCGATGGCGGGGGGAAGTGGGAGCAGTTCGGGAGCTTCGTACTTCATTTGTCTTAACCTCCTTTTTAGGCGAGAATAGAACTGCCGGAGAGCCCGGTGAAGCGGACTCTCCGGCAGGGACTACTTACTCTTCCCAGTCAAGGTAACCGGGAACAGTGTCGTTCTTGTTGATGGCGCCGTCCGACGCGAAAGTCACCATCGTCTTGCTATGAGACTGCGACTGAATTGCGTTGATCGCAGGGGTCAAGGCAACCAGTTCTGGAGTTTCGTATTTCATTGTGTTCACCTCCTTTTTTTAAGAGAATGGCACTGCTGGAGAGCCCGGTGAAGCGGGCTCTCCGGTACTGCACGACTTAGTCTTCCCAGTCAATGTAACCGGGAGCCGTGTCGTTGTGGCTGATCGCGCCGTCCGACGGGAAGGTCACGGCCCGCTTGCTATGAGACTGCGACTGAATTGCGTTGATCGCAGGGGTCAAGGCAACCAGTTCTGGCGTTTCGTATTTCATTTGTTTTCACCTCCTTTTCTTTGGCGATATCAGCCGGCCGATGGAACTAGCCAGCTGAAGTCCTTTGGGTCTCGGCAGAGCGGCGCGATTCACTGACCGCGGCACCTACAGTAAGAGGCTCTGCGTTTACTCCAGAATCCAAGAATGGCCCTCGCGAAGGCGCGGGCTGAAGAGTGCCGGTTGTGGCTTGTGCAGGGGGGACTTGGCAAGAAGCCCTTGCACGGCCAGGTGACGCAGCCACAGCTCAAGCTCGACGATGCGAACGATTCCCAGTCCAGGACCGTCCCCGTTGCTTCGAGCCTTGTCGATGGCGTCGCGAAATTGTTCAGGATCCAAAAGGCCGATGGAGCCACTCACCATCTGTCGAAAATCAAGGCCATCGAACCTGGACCATTCCGCCGCGACATCCGGTTTTTGCTGCTGGGGATTTGCATCCGGCGGAACGAAGAATTTTCGCTTTCTGTTGAGCAGCTCATCGGGGACAATCCCGACAAGAGCGCGCCTCATAAGAGCGCGGCGCATTCCGACGCGCACGATCTTTTCGCGGGGGATGGCATACACGAATTCGAGCAAGTCGCGGTCGACATAGGGCAAGCGCACTTCGCGATAGAGTTCCGGATAACCAAGGAGAGGCCAGTGCGCAAGGATTCTTCGTTCGCCTTCCAGATCGATCAGATGATCTTGAAAGCTGGGCAAAGGACCGAATAGCTTCAGTCTCCGAGGATAACAGAGGAGCGCCTCGCGATTTCTACGAACGAAGCTATCGCGGAACCACGGGCTACCTTGAACCGGATTCTCCCTGCCGTCTGTAAAGCGAAGCGGAAGAAATCCGAGGATGGCCTCCCAAAGCAGCGGGAGCCTGCGGCCTCTCATTTTTGTGGCCCAAGCCTTGAGTTGGCGTGAGAGGGTGATGAAGCGCGCGCGTGCCAGGTAGTTTTGCAATTCGGGAGTGGGCGTCGGTATTCCTCCGCCGGTGGCCATTTCACCGGTCATGCCAGAAAGCGTGACGCGATATGCGTGTGCCTTTAGGACGGAAGCGTAACGCTGGTAAAACTCGGAGAGGCGCCTGTGATTGCTGGGGGTGACCGCGAAAGAACCGCCCTTCAATTCGGAGGTGAAAGACTTTCGTGGCTCACTCTCCTCCTTCTTCTGTTCGCGCTGGTTAATGTGGTGGCCGGTTTTGCCGCGCCGCTCTTCCACCTTTTTGATCCAATGAAGCTCGTTTGAGTCAGGTTCGAGGTGGTCATAAGAATCGTCGTACCAGGAGATGGTGTCGAGTCGTGGGCAATCGGCTTGTCCGCGCGCGATGAGATCATCCGCCAAGCAGACGATGGAGGAGGAATCCAGTCCGCCACTCAGCTCGGCCAAAATGGGACGATCGGAGCGTAGTCTGCGTTGAACGGCGGTAGCCAGGGCAGAGCGGAAGTGCTCTTCATATTCAGCATCCGTGCGGTAACGAATTTTCTTGCCCGGATCGAAATCCCAGTATTTACGGATTGCTGCGGGCTTCCCGGGTCCCAGAAGCACAAAAGAGGATGGCGGTACACCGCGGATGCCTTCGTAAGGGGTCAGGTGCGCAGCAGGAGTGTGCGAGAACCAGCCGGCAACATACTCTGTATCGATTTCGAACGGCCGGCTCGAGAAGAGCACTAGAGGATCCAGCAGAGTGCTCCAAATCAGGTGGTTATCGCCAAGAAAGTAGTACAGCGGTTTCGTGCCAATAGCATCCTTGGTGAGCAAGACGTAGCGTTCGCGGGGATTCCAAACCGACAAGGCCCAGTCACCGACCAGCCTGCGAAGGCAATCGGCGCCCCACCGCTGATACGCTGCCGCGACAATGGCCACATCCGGGGAGTCAGCGGCCAGTGGGCGCCCCAATTCGAAGATCAACTCTTTGCGGTTGTCGAGCCGGCCGTCCCAGGTGATAACTGCGCCGGAGGGGGAAACATGGGGTTGCTTTTCCCGATGCGACTCCTTCGTCGTATGGAAAGCCCGGTAGAGAATTGTCATCCCGCCTTGGGCATATTTCTCGTTGCTATCCGGTCCGTAGTCCGCGAGGGTAGAGCTCACTTTCTCGCAGTACTCCGGTGCGCAAGGCCGACCGTCGAAATTCCATCTTCCAAACTGTACGCTCATGTTGACCTTCGATTTAAAAGTGTCTTGCCCTTTCGCCTTTACTGTTTTTCAGTCCTTTACGACGTTTGCCACGCCAGCGCCGGCTTCTCTATTGCGCCCACGTTCACGACTCCCAACGCTCGGAGTTGCTTGAGCCAACCTTCGACCCAGAAAGTACGCATGAGACTGATCATGGGGACGTCCTCTCCCCGGCGTGCCTTCTGCAAAGCTTCAGTAATGAGCTGGGGGTTGACGATTCCGAGCGAACCGAGCGCCATGTTTTGGGTGGCGGCCGCGTATTTAGTCCAGTCCCTTGAGAGCCCAACCATCTGCGCCCGAGCAACATAAGCTTTCGTTTTCCGATTCAGGATTTCGTCGGGGACGATGCCGGCAAGCGCGCGCCTCATGAGAGAACGCCGCTGAGCAGGGCGCACCACCTGGTCTCGCGGTACGGTGAACATAAACTCCAGCAAGTCGCGATCGAGAAACGGGTATCGTTTTTCGTAGGGGGGCTGATAAGGCAAGGCGGTGCGGCTGAGCTGCCGGCGCATGGACTCCAGGGTGACAACGCCTGTTTGAAAACTAGGGAGGGGGCCAAACAGCTTCGTTCTCGTGTGGTAGCCAGTCAACGCCGTTCGATGGCGGTTCACAAACTTCGTCTGCAGCCAAGGGGCAGGCCGTACCTGTGGAGGGGCGCCCACCAGCCAGTGCGGGAGAAACTCCCTGGCTGCCTCACAGAACAAATGAATCCAGGGCTTTTTCAGTTGCAATGCCCAGATCTTTAATTGGTGAGCCAGCCTGCGGAATTGTGCTCTTGCGATGAGATCTTCGAGTTCTGGTCCGGGCGATGGCACGCCGCCCATCACTTCGTCTCCGCCAATGCCGGAGAGAAGCACGCGATTCCCTTGGGTAGTGAGGCAGTCCTTGAGTTGAGGGGAAGTTTGACCGTGGTAGCCCGGTGTCTGTTCAAAGCGAAGAACCGCGGCTTCGGCCTGCGATTCGGTCTGGTTTGTTAGCTGCGAATCGCGCGCATTGACGTCGACGTGCCAGCCGCGTCTGCCTCGCTTTTCTTCGACTTTTGTGAAATAGGGTCGTTCGTTCCAATTGGGCTCGGAATCATCGTAGTAGGAGATGGTGTCGAGGCGTGGGCAGTCGGCTTCGTTGTTGGCGATGATGGTGTCGGCCACGCAAACGATCGAGGATGAATCCCTGCCGCCACTGAGTTCTGCGAGGACAGGGTTATGGGAACGAAGCTTGCGCTGGACTGCTTTACGAAATACGACGCGAAAATGCTCCTCGTACTCCGCGTTCGTCCGATAACGGATCTTCTTGCTTGGATCGAAGTCCCAATACTTGCTGACTGCGTGTCTTCCGGGCCGCAGAAATACGGCGGATGATGGAGGAACAGCGTAAACATCGATGCAAGGCGTCAGATGAACCGCGGGATACATGGGTATGGAGAGCCAAGCGGCGATGTACTCTCCGCAAAGATCAAAAGTTCTTCCCGCAAACCGGACCAAGGGATCCAGGATGGTGCTCCAAGTAACCTGGTCCCGGTCGAACCAGTAATACAGATGACGCGTGCCGATGGGATCTTTGGCGAGAAGCAGTGTGCGGCTAACGGGATTCCAGATGGAGAGCGCCCAATCGCCCAGCAGCCTTGCGAAACAGTTTTGCCCCCAGCGTTCAAATGCTGTCGCGACAATTTCAATGTCAGTGGACTTTGCTTGCACATCACCCAGATCGCTGATTAAGTCCGTCCGGTTATCCAACTGCCCATCCCATGTGATCACGGCACCGGAAGGCGAAATATGCGGCTGGGTTTCCCGGTGAGACTCCTTCGTCGTGTGAAAGGCTCGATAAAGGATCTGCACACCGTCCTTCGCGTAGACTTCGTCCGTGTCGGGGCCGTAGGGAGCAAGCGTCGTGCGAACTTTCTCCAGGTACTCGGCAGCGCAGGGCTGACCATCGAAATTCCATCTTCCAAATTGAACGCTCATGGCTAGTATTGCTCCGCTTGTCTGCGTTTGATTTCCAGGTGAGGCTTTAACAGCGGTCGAGAACCGCGTACAGTTCGCGCATGTAGGCTTTGTCGTTGACGACACGGCCATCGACTTCGACCCACGCATGCGCTTTGAAGGGCACCTGCTGTGCACCGATAATCATCTGTGCGTGTATGCCGTACCGCTTCAAAAGGCAGGCGAGAGCAGCGGATCGTTGAAGGCAAAGAGCTTCTTTCCAGTACCAAATACATGCCATATCCATAGCTGCGCAGACTTGTTCCAAGGCATTGGGAGATGGAGTCTTCTCGGAGACGGGGTAGCTGCGCACCTTTTTGTAGAGCGCGGCAAAATCTTTTTTCGCCAGGTAAAGGTCAACTTGAATTAGCTTCAGGTACGCTTGCATCACTAAAAACATTCTCGAAAACCTCCCTCACTCGTTTCGATTAAGCTCTGAAACTTGCCGATGTCTGCACAAGAACCTGGATCTGTGAAGATCAATCCAATCGTTTGTTTGAGGGGCGGGCAAAGAAGGCCGGGGTGGCTAAAAGCCGGGCTGTCTTGAAGACCCGATGATGATGAGCGAGGTTGCTAGTGCCCGTCAACGCAAGACAGTTCTCATTTCCGGCCAAGAATGGGAGATTTGCGGCCAAGGCAAGGGATGTCAAGCAAAGAGAAGCGACTGCGGTTTGTTATCCTAGTACTCGTGGTGTGAACAGCGATAAATAAGTCAATATGTTTTGAACATTACATGGCATATAGTTAAAAACGGAGTGCAATAAAGCTGGCTTCTTATCGTCGGGCGAAAGGCAATGTTAATGGCGGGCGGGCCTCAGTTCCTGAACAGATTCCCATGCGTTTTCGTCGACCCTTGTGAATTCCTCAAGCATTTCTTTTTGTGATGCAATCGTCAGGCCGGGAGTGGCGGACCTCTTCCGAGTGAACCAGTAACAGCCCATTCCCGGATAGAACGGTGGCCCAATGGTTCCATCGCTATTGAGTAACAATGACTTCTCGCGGCGTCCGTCTTTTACACGGATCTTTTGATTCTTGAGGCGGTCCATTTCTTTTTCATCAATTTGTATTTGCCAATCGAAGGGTGGCTTGGACCGGCCTTCGAAGAAATCCATATTCGCGAATCTGTCTCCGTCTTTTAGCCCATGAGCCATGAACACCGGCACTTCGAAACAGAGCTTTCCGGCGCCAAAGCCCACCCAGTTATATCTACGGTCCAACAGCTCGAGCTTGAGTCCTCCGCGATAACGAGTAATGTTCAAAGCCGCTTGATCGTAAGGATCGTACTCACGGAACTTTTCATTCGTCATGACAAAACGTTCGGTTTCGCGGAGCCAGTCGTGATGGCAGCGGCGATTCAGTATCATGAGCCCGGCATTGAAGTATTCACGCCACGGGATATCCCAAGCTTGGCAGATCCTCAAAATCGTGGGGACCGGGCGTTCAACAACGGCAACGACAGCATCGGCTTTGGCGAAGCGTTGCGGGTTCCAAGCATTTAGGCAAACCATGTCCGAATCGAAGAACATGATGGTGTCATCGTTAACCAGATCAAATAGCCTTAGTTTCAGGTGATGCGGGTGTGGTAGGCCCGACCGGGTAAAGTGCTGATCATCCAGGATCAGCGTCTTTAGCCCGGTCATTTCATGAACGGCCTGGGCGGCGTGCTCTGCAAGCTTTTTGTAAGCCTCGCCAATTCCAATTGTCACAGCAATCATGCCTGGATCCTTACGGAAACGCTTCCTTTAGAGGCGGCCGAGACAAAGTGCTAACCAGCAATGAGTTCCAGACGCTGGGTCGATTGCCAGTATCCTTCGGGCGTCCTCCGAAACTCACGTAATATCTGAACTTCAGAGCAAATTGCCAACAGGGGCGTGCCTGCGCGGTTGTGAACAAACCAGTATTGCCCGAAGTCGCCATAATAAGGAGGGCCAATAGTCCCGTCGGGGTTGAAGCGAAGAAGTGTTTCAGCGCCTCCAGTTTTCAAACACAAACTGTGATTCTTGAGTTCGTTCATCTCGTCTTCGTTGATTTCGATGTGCCAGTCAAACGGTGGTTTGTAGCGCCCTTTGAAAAAGTCGATATTTGCAAATTTGTTTTCGGGCTTTAGGGTGTGAGCCATAAACACAGGGACTTCATAGCAGAGGCGCCCGACTCCGTAGCCAATCCAGTTGTATCTTCTATCCAACAACTCCAATTTGACGCCCAAACGATGACGAGTGATATTCAAGGCTGCTTGATCGAGAGGGTCGTACTCTTTGAACTTTGTGTCCGTTAAAACAAAGCGTTCGGTCTCGCGAAGCCAGCCTTGGTGGTGCCTGCGATTTAAAATCATAAGACCTGCGTTGAAATACTGTTCCACAGGTATTTCCCAGTCTTGGGCCGTGTGGACATGCAATGGCCGCGCGCTCTCAGCGACTGCAACGACAGCTTCCGAATTTGCAAAGCGCTGTGGCTTCCAAGGCTTCAAGCAAGCCATGTCCGCATCGAAATAGACGATCGAGTCGGTGTCAACCAAATCAAACATGCGCAACTTCAGGTGGTGAGGAGCAGGCAATCCCGATTGTGTAAAGTGCTCGTCGTCAAGAACAACGGTCTTCACACCGGTCTTCTCTTGCATGGCCTTAGCAGCGAGTTCTGCAAGTTGGCCGTAATATGTACCGACTCCAATCGTAACGCCCACCATGATACTCACGCCTCTCGTAAGGTGTTTCAAAAGCTGCGACGACGTTGAGCCACGAGGCCCTCGGCCGACTCAGCCGATCGCACCATTCTTCGTAAGACCTTTCACGCTGCGCGCAACCGGACTTCCTCCATCCTGCCAAGCAGCAGCTCCCTGACGGAATCCGTTGAGAAGTTTTGGATGTCTTCGAGCGCGCGCTTCGATTTCTGAATCGCTTCTTTGCGAAGTGATCCGTCATACAGGGAAAGCATGATGCTTCGAAGATGCTCCGCGTCAGGGTCCGCCCATTTCATTTGTGGCGTAAAAAGACCGAAGAGCTCATCTTCGCGAATGTAATTCTCCGTAAAACGGACGAGGAACGAATTGTCATTGCTCATGAAATCGAGGTTACCCGAGTAGCCCGTAGCGACGGCGGGTTTGCCGAATAGCATAGCGTCAGAAAGAGTCAATCCCCATCCTTCGGAGTGATGCGCACTTACGTAAACGTCGACCGCTTTATAAAGGGCATTGATTTGCGACTCGCTGAGTCCTAACGGAAGATAAATAACCCGGGGGTCGCGCGAACGAAGAATGGGGTCTTTGGGCAAACCCTTGATCACCAGCCTGGCATTGGGCATTGAAGAGGCCGTCGTTTCAAAGACCTGCACAAGGCCAGAGAGGTTCTTGCGGGAGCCCAGCGTTCGCCCTATCGAAAGAAAGTAATAGTTTTGTCTGTCGTAGCAGATAAGGCGGCGAATGATTTCGTCCTCAATGTCGTGATTGAGCTGTTCTCTCACAATGGTATGAGGAACCCGAAAAACGCGCGGGTGATGCTTTTTGATCACGCCCACGCAGTACTCTGAGCAAGTCCATACCTCCTGGACAAGCGCGAGGGAACGTTGATAAGCAGCAGGGAGTTCCGAAGCTTCCCAAACGCAATAGCTAATCACGTACTTCTTGCGAAGCGCAGGAAATTGATTATAGATCGACTCATAGTCGTGAGGTTCCAAATGAAGAACAACCACGTCGGCGTCATCAACGGAAACAGCAGGAATGTAGCGCCTGCTCAGCATTTGTCTGTAAATCTCAGCGACGCGGCGGTGGCTCTGATAGTTGTGGATCTCGTACCAGAATTTTAACTGCGTCATGAAGCCGTCTCCACGTTTCGCTGGTTCCTTCGCTTTTATCTGTCGTTTAGTGCACAGCTCACAAACCAAGTAGTCTCGATCTTGGATGAAGAATCAACTGAGGGCGGGCATCCTGCTCGAAGGCAAACAAACAATTGACCTCCACAAGATAAGAAGCCTTCCTGAGAGTGTCAATGCTTTTGGGAAGGGGAGTGCAACTAGTGATTGTTCTTTGTTTTTGCCTCCTTGAAGGAGCTATGCGAATTTCGGACTCAGGGGAACTCTGAGATCTGAGCAGGCAGAGGGCAACCGAAACTGCTGGCGAACGAATGGAGGTCACAAAGATGCAAATATCTGGAGTGGCGAAAGTAGCTACGACTGCCGACGGCAAAACGGTCCTGGAAGTTGCCGGGCGGCCTGCTTTCGAACTGAACCGCGTCGCTTTAAGCATTTGGACAAGGCTGGAAGCCGGGCAGTCGCCGGAGGAAATCAGCGCGCAAATTGCTTCGGAGTTTAAGGCTCCTGAAGAACTTGCTGCCCGTGACGTCACGCGGTTCATCAAGAAATTGAAAGATAATTTGCTTGTTTATGATGAAAACTGACCGCGGAGTCTGGCGCAGTCATGCAGGTATCCACAACAGCTCGTATCGTGACGAATGCAGACGGCAGAGCCATGCTGGAAGTCGCAGGACGTCCGTTCTGCGAATTGAATTCCGTGGCGGTTGCCATATGGACAGAGTTGGAGGGGGGCGCTTCCGCGCCGCAAATCATCAGCCGACTCAAGCGGAGGTTCGATACCCCAGAAGAACGCGTGGCAAAGGATGTGAGCAGTTTTATCGAGATTCTGAAAGAGAATCGTCTTGTAAAGGACAGTGTCCCGACGCCGGATTTTCACACCGAACTGGTTTGGAACAAAGGGATTGCCGCTGGGTGCGATTGGCGAATACCGGATGAGTTTCCTGCCGGCATGGGATTCGGCACCGTTCTAGATCCGGTTGGTCACATCGCGCCCCCTCATCTGCTGAGCAACTTAATTTGCAATCCTGAGATGTACACAGAAGTTAAGGACGGCGATCTGGTATGGGTAAGGCTCTCCTGGATCAAGTCTTTTCTCACACAAGTTCTGCCTGTGATCAAAGCAAGATTTGTCCTTATCACCGCTGACTCTGACTTGAGCGTACCCTTGCCAATTATGGCCGAAGCCCTGGAAATCTTGGAAAATCCCAACGTACTCCACTGGTACGCGCAAAATTGCGACGGTCCCGGCTTCATGGGCCAGATGTCGCCCATACCGATTGGAATTGATTTTCATACGTTGAGTGAACAACCGCTTTGGGGTGAAGGCATTGCGTCGCCTCAAGAGCAGGAACAGATGCTGCGCGAAATCCGCGAAGAGTCTCGTCCGGTGCGCAAAAGGATTCCCAAGGTCTATATTGACTTTGCATGGCAGCCGGCGCACCTATACCGGCCTGTCAAGAGGCAAAGTATCCTTGCGAGGGTTCTGACAAATCCCTGCGTTGTTTTTCAAAGCAAACCCCTCCCGCGAAGACAATTATGGCGGAAGTGGGGCGAGCACGCATTTGTGCTATCTCCGCACGGAGTAGGGCTCGATTGTCATCGAACGTGGGAAGCGCTGGCCAGTGGCTGTATTGTTCTGGTGCCCTCCTCTCCGCTGGATTGCTTGTATGAAGGTTTGCCTGTAATTCCCATCAAGGATTGGACCACCGTTACCGCACGAAACCTGACTATTTGGCTCGAACAATATTCGCAGTGCGAAATCAAGGAAGAAAAGTTAAGCAGTAAGTATTGGGTCGACAAAATGCGAGCTAAAGGCAGCGAAGCGTTGAATTCTAGCAACGGGACAAACACGCCTCACAAAGAGGGAAGCGTGGACTCCAGTCAGTGATTCCCCGCTCAATTCAGCACGCGAGGCAATTTTCCGGTCCGAGTCTGACCTCGAATTGTCACGAGAACAGAGAGATTGGCGCAGTCCCTCATGCCCCTCGTCATTATTCCGGATGGCCGGATCAAGGTTGGGTTCGATGAAGGCTCTATATCTCGAAAAAATTAGTGGCAACCCGGAACGTCTCCAACAGAAAAGCAGTCAGACAGTCATGGGCGCGAAAGTATTTGAGTGGAACCTGCTCTGTGCTCTTCTGGAACACGGGACTTACGACGCCTATTTTTCGCCTGGAGTGACGGAAGAAGGAAAACAGCAATTGGTGGAAGAGGGACTGTCGGCGGAAAACGTCGATCGCCTGTCTCCTGCGCCCCTGGGAAGCGCTTTGCCCGTTCAGGATTCCGATCAAGTTGTTTTGCTGACGCCTGGCCGTCATTTGGATTTGCTGGCGAACTTGCGAAGCAAAATACAAAAATATCGTGCGCCCATTTGTGGTTTCATCCATTCCATTAATTCGGCACGTTTTGTGCTTGCTCTTTTGCAACAGTGCTTCGTCGGGCTGTTCAAAGCCGACCTTTTGTTGTGCTCCAGCCGGGCCGGGATGCAAACGATTGATATGTACATTGAAGAAATCGAGCGATTGTTGCCTGCCGGTACGCGCTATCCTGCACGCCGAGCGTTGGTTCCTCTCGGCGTAAGCATTCCAAAAGTGGAGCGGGACGCGGGCAGCGCACTACGACTGAGGTTAGGCCTCAAAGCAGCGGATTGCGTCGCTTTGTACTGCGGTCGTCTGTCTCAAGCCAGTAAGTGCGACCTGGGGCCTCTGTTGGTTGCACTGTCTCTGTTGTTGCACAGAGGAGCAGGACTGCACTTGGTAATCGCAGGAGACGACACTCAGACACAAGAGGCGCCACGGCTGCGTGTGTTGGCCAACGAATTAGGCTGCCAGAAGAGTGTGACGATTTGGCCCAATCCATCCGTCGCGGAAAAGCATGTGCTTTATTCCGAGGCGGACATTTTTGTCTCGCCCAGTGATAACATCCAGGAAACGTTTGGATTAACTGTTGCCGAGGCCATGGCCTACGGCCTGCCGTGTGTTGTTTCAGATTGGGATGGGTATCGAGATCTGGTTCGCGACGGCGAAAATGGCTTCTTGGTCCCATCCATCTTCCCCACCTATATTGAAGAACTTCGGCTTTGTGATTCCACAATCTCGATGTTGCAAGAGGATGCGTTGGCCCAATCGACCGCCATCGATGTCGGTATTTTAGCTGAGAAATTGGAGCAGCTTGCGGCGAATCCGGCCCTTCGGCGGAGGTTGGGGCAGGCAGCGAGGCAGTATGTTGAAAACAATTGCAGTTGGAGAGTTGTTGTCCGGCGCTATGAACAGTTGTGGCAGGAATCCTTGGAAGCGGCACAAACTGTTGACTCGCGTGGCAAAGCGGCCGCACATAACCTGCTTGTGTCGCCGCTGGAAAAATATTTTGGCCACTACGCTAAAGCAAAGCGAGACGAGGAAACCAAATGCTTTATGACAGAAGAAGGGCAAAAGTGGCTGCAGCGGCCCGGCCGTTTGTACTTTCTATCTCAAATGTCCAGTGTTCCATGCCCTCAAAAATTTGCGGACATGCTCCGGAATATCGCAGAACGTCCCGGCCTTTCCGTTGTGGACGTAGTGAAATCTTCACTGAACGGATCTTACGGGAACGGAGCTGATCCCGCCTCGGTGTCCAATGCGCATTGGACGTTGGCGCGACTTTTCAAATATGGGCTGGTCTCAGACAAACAAACAGCTTAGAAGTGGGTCAAACACATGGTTGGGATACTTAAAAAGGCGGCGGCCATCGAATCAGGAGCTCTTTTCGACGCTAAGTGCATGATTGCCAGGAGAAGAAAGCTTGCGCCCGATAAAATGTCGCCATAAAGGCGGTCGGGCGTGCGCACAAAGGCTACACGCACAGCGGACTCACCCGCAGGCACCGGCACGATGACTTGGTCAAGCTTGTTTGGCAGCGTCGTCACGGTTTTGCCATTAACCTCCACACGCCAGGCCGGATAGTTGAATAGCCGCAGTGCAACGCGCGCCGGCTCCTTCGACGTGACGTGCATATTTTTTTCTTCGGCGGTCCATTGCGTGAGGCGAATCTGCGCATTCGAAGGGTCCATTTTCGAACCTTCAGGTTCCAGAACGCTTACGCGTGGTGCGTTCTGAGGCAAGTCGAAGAAACTCACTCCCTTGGGGGAATATTCTGGCCATCCAAAGAAACCTTTATCGCTCGCAACCGCTTGTTGCAAAGCAAAGATATCTTCCGTGTTCCACAACGCTTTTTTCACGAGTGAAATCCCGGACCCGCTGATTATTGCAATAGCCACGGCGGACCGCATCCATTGCCCATGCCTATTGGAAAGTGCGGCGGCCAGGGCAAGAGCGTAGGCAATTGCAAGAATTCCTATCCACCGCCAGGGAAATTGCATCACAAACAGCTTTGGTAGATACGTCCAAAAGATCGAACCGAGACGCGTCATCAAGAAGATTGCCGTCACAGCCAGCAAAAGGAGGACGCGCCACAGCTTTTTCTGAATGTTGTTTTGTTGCTCAGTTCTACGGTATACGGCAACACCTGCAGTCGCTCCAATTACCACAAGCAGGACAGCAACGTTCGAGGCGATCCAATGAAACGGGAGTCTCCCAGCCACGGCCCGGGAATCGAGTTGTGCGTAGAGAAATTGAAACGATCCTGCTGGAAACATCTGCGCGATGCTTGTCCAATGCTGTTCACTGCACATGCGAGGAGTTCTGCAAACGCGCTGCGCATGTAAATATCCAGCAACGCATAAGGGTTCGCGAGATAACACGCTGCCCCCCACAGCGCTCCTTGTCTTGAAAGAAAACGCTTTGCCAACGCATAGAAGTTAAGACCTGCCAAGGTTTGAACGATCACAATGAAGGCCGCCGGGACGACCTTCCATGGCAATACCAGACCTAACCCCGCTCCAAGCATCCAGGACAGTGGTGGGTAAAAGATGAATCGAGGCTCGCCAAACCCGGAGTTTGCGCCTTCAGTCCAGCGCGGATACAGGATCCCTTCTTTCCACTGACTGGCAACATCCATCCAGGAGGTTGCATGGAACATAAAATCCTGTCCCCACGCGTTTCCAAACAGGGAAAACGGAATTATCACCAGCAACGCCGTCCCCAATGAGACGCCGACTGCCAACGTCCATTCACCGCTTGCTCTCGAAGCAGCACCTGTAGTTCTGTCAATGACATCTAATTCCACGAGGTTTTCCTTCGCTGCTCATATGGGAAAGCGCTTCCCACATCTTCATCCAAGCTGGCGGGTTGTCCTGGCGACCACGGCGGGCGATTGGTTTCCACGCCCTTTCTCGAAGGCGGGCAAGTCCAGGGAATCTTAGCAGTAGCCCAACCGCTGCCGCATTCAGGTGATTTCCCTAGTCTCACTCGATCGCATCCACCCCTTCTCTCAGCGGATTTTTTGCAATGGCAAAGGCGTGTATCATGTTTTTGGAGGTCATGAAGATGCCCAGACGCGTGACTCTGCATTCCAATGCGGACCGGAGTTTTTGGTCTGCCAGCGAAAGCTTAATCAGAGATGACGCAAACGCCGCAAGTTCCAACCATCGCACAAAAGACAGCGGGCATGCAGCCCTTGCCCGGGTATTTCAATCTCTACTGGGACGCGGGACAGGGCCAGCTCTGGCTTGAGGTCACCAGGCTGGGCGACGAATTTCTGTATCAGAGTGGGCTGGCTGCTGGCATCGGATCAAATGACATAGGGATGGACCGCAGCGCGGTTGGTGGAACCCACATTGTGCGTCTTGAGCGAATGGGGCCCAAGATACTGCTGATCGCAGAAAACTTCAGACATCGTTCAATCAGCAAAGATGAGAACGAACGGCGGGCAGTCCGCGACTCCTTTGCCGAATCCGCACTTTGGGCTTTCCCCGTGGCTGCGGAGGAGGAGCATCGCGTCCTCGTTGACGCAACGGAGTTTTTCCTTCGTGACGCGGTTAACGTCGCGACGTTGCTCAGGGTAGCGAGGCTGGGTAACTTTAGGCCAGAACCTTCACGATGTGCAATTTATCTTCCGCAAACAAGGAATTTCGAGCTCAATACTGAGGTGGAATCTGTCCTCACGTTTGTTGGGGAGGACGCCGCACCGTCGCTTTGGAAAGTTTTGCCATCTTCTGACTCCATCACCGTGAGACAGCACCACTCCCTCGTACGGCTCCCTCCACCCGGTTACAAGCCGCGAGTGTATGATCCAAGAGCAAACTTCTCCTGCGTAAGTTACACAGACTACACCGCGCCCCTTGAAGAGCCGGTTATTACGCGCTTCATTGCACGTCACCGACTGGAGAAAAAGGATCCACTGGCTGCCATCAGCGAACCTTTGCGGCCGCTTGTCTACTACCTTGATCGTGGAGCACCAGAGCCGATTCGCTCGGCATTGATGGAAGGAGCAGGTTGGTGGGATCAAGCTTTTGAGGCAGCAGGCTTTAAGAACGCATTCCGCGTGGAGCTTATGCCCGAAGGCGCTGATCCGATGGACTTGCGTTACAACGTAATCCAATGGGTTCACCGTGAGAGGCGCGGCTGGTCGTTTGGCAATAATGTGGTTGACCCTCGCACAGGTGAAATCATCAAGGGGCAGGTGACTTTAGACTCGCTGCGGGTTCGGCAAAACTACCTCATCGCGGAAGCGCTTCTGGCGCCATATGAAAAAGGAAAACCAATCTCTTCCAGTATGCGGATGCTGACACTGGCGCGGCTGCGCCAGCTTGCGGCACACGAAGTCGGCCACACTCTCGGCCTGGAACATAATTACAGCGCCAGTTCAGTGAATCGGTCATCGGTGATGGATTATCCGCCTCCGTGCACAAAACTTGGCCGCGATGGCAAGCCCGATTTGTCTGATGCATATGCCAAGGGAATCGGAGAATGGGACAAAGTCTCCATCACCTTCGGTTACCAGGAATTTGCCTTTGGCACTGACGAGCGCACAGAACTGAACAAAATCTTGCTGGGTGCTTATACACGAGGCCTGCACTATCAAACGGATCAGGATGCGATGCCTTCCGGCTCCTGCAGCACCGTGGCCCACTTATGGGACTCTGGATCGAACGCAATCGACGAATTAAACCGAATTATGGAGGTTCGCGCAGCGGCTTTGAAAAACTTTGGTGAAAACAATATCCGTGAAGGAACGCCATTAGCGACCCTGGAGGATGTGCTCGTGCCACTCTATATGCTCCATCGTTATCAAGTGGAAGCAGCCAGCAAGTTTGTTGGCGGCATGGACTACACGTTTGCAATGCGCGGGGATGGACAAACACCGACTCAAATTGTTGCTCCAGCCGAACAAAGGCGCGCTCTTTCCGCCGTTTTGGCTACCTTGAAGCCGGAGGTCTTGGCCTTGCCTGAAATTTTGCTAAAAATGATTCCGCCGCGGCCGCCAGGATATGAGCGTGACCGCGAGCACTTCAAGACTCGTACAAGCCCGTCCTTTGATGCGTTCGCACCCGCAGAAGCAGCCGCTCAGCATGCTCTGCGGTTTCTCTTTAACCCGGACCGTGCCGCCAGGCTGATCGAATTTCACTCCCGCTGTGATGAAAATCCGAGTTTGGAGGAGGTTATCGACAACATTCTTGGAGCGACTTGGAAATCGCCGCGCTCGTCTGGATACGTTGCCGAAGTTGCCCGCACGGTAGATTGGGTTGCGCTCTACAACCTCATGGCGTTGAGCGCCAATCAGCAAGCCTCCGGTCAGGTTCGCGCGATTGCCTCCATGAAATTAGAGGAGCTGAGGGGTTGGCTTATAAATGCTTCGAAGAAGGCAAGAGGCGATGCCCAGCGCGCTCATCTAGGCTTTGGAGCATTGCAAATTGCTTATTTTCAGAAGGACCCGAAACAGATTCCTCTTCCTATTCCTGCCGAGCCGCCGGATGGTCCGCCGATCTAGCGCATGGCCAAAGCGCCTTGTGGCTCAAACTTTGCTGGGAAACCGAGAAAGAAGCTATGGAAACTAATAGGCAACGATTCTTGTGATGGTCATCAGAAATGATGGTCCTTCCAATCTCCTTTTGCCGGAGTGCGAAAAACAATCGCCCGATTCTTGTTTTGTAAATATTGCTTGGCCGCGGACTGCAGATCTTCCCGTGTTATCGCACGAAATTCGTCGAGGATTTTGTTAACCAGTTCAGGCTGGCCGTCGAACAGAGTGAAGCACGCCAGGAGATGCATCAAGCCGTACTTGGGCATGTAAGCTCCACCGCTTTCCAAATGGCTGTAGTATTGGGATCGCCATTTCACTTTCAACTGTTCCAGTTCGTCTTCAGCGACGCCTCTCTCTTGAACTCCAGAGATAACGGAGTCGAATGCCGCGAGCGCCTCATCTGTCCTATACTCTGGCTTAAGACGAAATTGCGTCATCATTAGCGCCGGCCCGTTGTAGCCAAAGAAGTCATCAATTCCACCTCCTGCATCCACGGCAATCTGCTTTTCGAAGACCAATTCCCGGTTAATTCTGCCGCCCTTTCCATCGTGAAGAACCTGATCCAACAGCGCTATGGCATACCATGGCTGGGTACTGCGCTTAGGCAAAGAGTACCCAACTGCTATCGCCGGCAGATCGCCGAATTTCTCATCTATGCGTGCGTACCTTTCCTCTTCTTGTTCCGGCTCGCTTGTGTCGGGCAACGCAAGGGTGGGCCCGGAAGGAATATCGCCGAAATACTTCTCCGACAGCGCGAAGCCTTCATCCGCCGTCACGTTGCCAATAATGAGAACAACGGCGTTGTTCGGCACATAATAAGTCTTGAAAAATGCCTGCACATCCTCAACGGTTGCCGCATCCAAATCCTCAAAATCCCCGTACAGACTGTGGGCATTTGCCCAGTTACGATAAGCGACAAGCGGCAAATCCAGCCAGGGGAAACCGCCATAAGGCTGGTTCATGACATTGCAACGTACTTCCTCTTTGACTACATCGCGCTGGTTGTGCAGGTTCTCATTGTTTACTTCGAGCGCGCGCATCCGGTCAGACTCCAGCCAAAGTACGCGGTCTAAAGCGTTTGAGGGAACCGCTTCAAAATAGTTAGTCCAATCATAGTTTGTCGATGCGTTGGATCTTCCTCCGCTGGAACTGATGAGCTTGATGTGATGCGTCTTGGGGACGTTTGCAGAGCCCTGGAACATCATGTGCTCAAAGAGGTGCGCAAAACCGCTACGGCCCCGAGGCTCCAGCCGCGATCCTACCTTGTAGTACACACCCACTGTTACCACGGGGGTAGTCATATTTGGGGCAACGACCACTTTCAGGCCGTTCGTCAGGGCGGTGTGCTCGATTACAGTGAGCGGTCGATTCACGTTAACATTCGTCCGTCTCGAATTTTCGGTTTTCCCTCGGTTTGCCTGCTTAGTTGGCCGCGGAGGGAAATTGGCCGCGACATCTAAATGCATAATCAGGGACTCAGCGGGCGGCCGTCTTCCTAGTTATTCTTGGAGAGTTGCGAGAGGGGTTCAGCCCCCAGAGCTGTTCCAAAAGCGCTGTGCAAATGGGTGTAGAGACCGCCGGTACGGATTAATTGATCGTGAGTTCCCTGTTGTTCAATCACTCCTTGGTTTAAGACAATGATGCGGTCTACCCACTTCAGCGCAGCGATCCGATGCGAGACAAACACAATGGTTCGATCATGAAAATGTTCCGCCAGGTTCATAAACACCCTCCGTTCGGAAGGTGCATCGAGGGCCGAGGTGGATTCGTCGAGCAGCAATACAGAAGGGTTTTGCAGAACGGCGCGCGCTAACGCGACGCGTTGCCTTTCGCCGCCCGATAACGCGTTGCCCCTTTGACCAACCGGGCTGTCCCAACCCTGGGGCAACCTTCGCAGAAGCTCCTTCATGTCAGCAATCTCAATCGCTTTGTGTAGCTCTCTTGCAGTCGCAGACGGATTGCCGAGCAACAAGTTTTCTTTCAGCGTGCGGTCGAACAAGACTGCATCCTGCAAGAGGTAACACACGTGAGTGCGCAGGCTTTTCAGGTGGACATGGCGAACGTCCACCCCGTCGATGTAGACCGCTCCACGGTTCGCGTCATAAACTCTGGCGACCAGCTTGGCGATGGTGCTTTTCCCGCTGCCGCTCATGCCGACCAGCGCAGCTTTCTCGCCAGGTTCGAGCCTCAGGTGGATTCCGTCGAGGACCGGCGCTTCATGCCGATAGGAAAAGCAGACATCTTCCAATTCCACATAGCCTCGAACTGGGGAAGGAAAGTTCACCGCACCGGGCATTTCCGGGATTCCTGGAGTCCGCTCCGTCACTTCCAGGATGCGCCGGATGTTAGTGCCGAGGCGATTCAGTTGCGAGTAGATGTGGATGGCCGCACCCAGGGGATCAAACAGTGCTCCAACATAGCTGTAGAAGGCGACAACACCGCCGATGGTTAACGCTCCGATGAAGACCTGATAGCCGCCGTAGCCAAGGATCGCGATCGTACCCAAGGCAATGATGGCCATGTAGCAGGCGCTGAACATGACCTCAACCAGCTCGCGGTGATTCAACGCTTTCATGCGTTCTACGGCGCGTTCCTCAAAAGCTTGCTTTTGGCTCTTTTCCTGATGGAGCAGTTGAACCTGGAGCATCGAGGTGAGGTGTTCTTGAAGAAAGCTATTCTCCATGGCAGCTTTTTGCTGTACCGCATCGGATGCTCGTCGTAAAGGCTTTTCGAACCTCTTGCGGAAGACAAAAAAGAGAGGCATCAACGGGAGAACCATGCAGGTCAACCTATAATCGAGGGCGAACATGGTTCCCATGACGAAAACGGCCTTGAACGCCGTTTGCAGAACGAAAGGCACCAAATTCGATCCCACTTCGGCCACTTGGTCCACGTCTTGCTCGACGCGATAGAGTCTTTCGCCCACTGGTGTGGTCTCATGGTAGTCGGCCGAGAGCCTGTTCATCTGCTCCAGGATCTTCAGGCGCATGCGGAGAACCAACTTTTGAATCGTGCGGAAATTCACCAGTTGCGACAACGTAAAGAAACCCAAGCGGAACACATATAGTCCAAAGAAACCCGCGGCGGCAAAAAGAAGAAGGCGGAAATCCTTTTTTGGCAGAACACGGTCAATCAGCCACTTCATGAGCAAAGGGTCGAGGAGAAACATGAGACCGCTTAGAACTACAAGCACTACGCTCAAAGAGTAAGCAGGCAGGAGGGGCCGCATCTGCTGAAAAAACCATCTCGCCTGCATCTTGAAGTTCGGAGTCAAGAGTTATCTCCCGCACTTTCTGACACGTTTAGGAGGGTTTTTCTGTTCCCTTTTCTGCGAGTCACGGTGAGAGTCAGCCTGGATTGACACAAAACGGATCCCATTGTCATTTCAAGACTTCCTGCGTTACTGAGGGCCGGACTTGCGTGGGGGGTGGCTCTGGGAGGCGGAAACAGGATTTGCCGATTAGTTCTGCGAATTCCTCCAAACGCTGATACTCTGCGACGTCATATGCTTACGCCAACGCCAGCGACGGAAGCCAGCGCTCGCAATGCGTCCTGCCAAGGAACAAACTCCCCCCTCATGATTCTCGGTGAAAGATAGGAACTCTCGCGGGTCTTGTCAACGGTCTCTGTCGTGAAACGAAAGTAATGATTCTTTTTTGAATGATTCCCCTACGCATTACGCGGCGCACGCGAACAAGATTCCTAAAACCGGAGGGGGGGAGCAGCACTTTCTTCCGCGCCAAACCGCTTGTTTCGGTCCTTTCCCATTCTGAAAACAATCGTGGCTCCACTCATGACGGAACCACGCTTTGGAATAAGACTTGCCATGGAATTGGATCGTTTGAATATACTTGTCATCGGGAGACTGGCGCTCTGCTTCGATTATCAAGCTCTTGCCATTTCCCGAGTTGGTGCGGGTTCCGGAAATTCTGGCGGTCTAGTACCACCCTCTAACCGATAGAAAATCTCCCTATGCCCCCGGGTGTTACAGCTACTGATTCAGTTTTCGAGAAGTTGAGAATCCTGCCGAACATTATTCGGCCCGCCGGTCTTCCACGGGGCGGTGATCCACTGTTGCATCTGATACCGCTTGGGGCGCCTGCCAAAGGTTTGTCGAAAGCAGCGCGAAAATGCAGACGTGAAACTGTACCCAAAGAGTCTCGCCGTTTCATCTATATTGAGGTTTTTTGATTCTTTGAGCAGTTTTTCGGCAGCTTTCATTCTGACTTGACGCGCATAACTACGCATCGTGACTTGGTATAGTTTTTTGAATTGCCGACTCACGAGGGATAGACTGATCTGAAGCCTCCGACATTCGCCCGACGGGCTGAACGAAAGACTGCCCCCCGACTCGTCTATCATTCGCCGAACTCTCTCTGCCACCAGTTTAGACTTGCAATCGGCCCTTTCACGAATCAACTTCAATGCATGACCAATACAAAAAAGCTGGGGCCTGCAGTAAGTTCTTTTAGAATGAAATGTGGGCGGCTGCTCGTTTAGTGCGCATTGGTTCACTCTGCGACCACCAACATCCAAGTTCGTAAGCATTTGCACCCCCTTAATGTCAGTCCTTGGTGTTGGTCTCGCGCAAGAGCCTTCTAAATTCAATGGGGCACAAACGAAAGTGCTTCAGGAAACTTCTCGTGAAGTTGCCAACGTGAAGATATCCTGCGTCTATGGCGATCGCTTTGACAGGAACATCCGTCGTTCGCAACTGCTGCGCGGCAACTTCAAGACGCTTCTTCTTTGCATATTCCTTGATGCCCATGCCAAAGCTCTCTTTGAAGAGGCGACGGGCCTGGCGGCCGGACATTTGCAAGCCCAGTTGCTCGGACAATTGATCCAGGTTCCATCGAACTCTTGCGGGGTTGCCGTCTATGAGGTTCTTCAGTCTCTGAACTCGCCAATCTGAACTAATCGATACGTCAAAACTCCTTAGTCCTAATAAGAAGTCTTGAAATGAGTGCGGCATTCCCAAAAGTCGAACAACAGGTCGTTCATAAAACATTGAACCCTACTCCTGGTTGTTGTGCTCGGATAAACCCTGTCTTCAGGACCTAATTGAACTTAATTGATGGAGCTGGGAGAAACCACTGATTGAAGCTGGGGAACAACTCTCTATATATATGCGGAATTCCCGGCAAATTCAACACGGTCCATAAGTAAATGGTTAGCCGTTTTGGCCATTTGTCAGCCGTTAGTGCTGACCTATTTCGGTTTTCCAACTCCTAGTACTTGATGGCATTGCCTGACATGGAAATAAAGGGTTTCCTAGGCGGTGCAGCACTCGTTGCGTGCGGTTCTCTGCCGGCCGGTCATTCCCTCCGTGCCCCGCCGAACCAGGAGGAGCCTTTCATTTCACTTCAAACATGCCTGTGTTTGAACTGACGTTTTCCGCTGGAATATTCAGCCACCGTTTGACCGTTGCCAAACAGCTTGTATTTGTAGGTTGTCAGTCCTTCTAGGCCAACAGGACCGCGGGCATGAAGTTTGCTCGTACTGATGCCGAGCTCCGCTCCGAGCCCGTATCGAAAGCCGTCTGCGAAGCGCGTCGAAGCGTTGTGAAATACTCCTGCGGCGTCTACTTCCTCCATGAATTTTTTTGCAGCTTCTTCATCCTCGGTGACTATCGTTTCCGTGTGCTTTGACCCATATCGATGGATGTGCGCAATGGCTTCCTCGATGCTGGAGACAACTTTGACGGAGAGAATAAGGTCTGAATACTCCGTTGCCCAGTCAACATCGCTGGCCTGAAGAATGCCTGGCTGCGCAAGCAAGGTTATGGTTTTCGGACAGCCCCGGATTTGCACACCCGCCGTTGTCAATTTTCCTGCGGCTGTCGGCAAGAACTGTTGTGCGATGTCTTGATGCACCAGCAAGGTTTCTGCTGCATTGCAGGCGGCCGGGTACTGGACTTTCGAATCGAAGGTGATCTCAATAGCTTTTTCTGCGTCCGCCGCGCGATCCACGTAAACATGACAGATTCCCTCGCCATGCCCGAGAACGGCCACGCGGCTATTGCGCGCGACAAAGTCAACAAGCTCGCGCGACCCGCGCGGAATGATTAGGTCTACATCTTGTTCCAACGTCAGAAGGTCCATGACATCGGCCCGCGAATGGAGCAGTGTAACTGCCTCCGGCGGCACCGACAGAAGGGTTTCAAGAGAACGTCGCCAAATCTCGACGAGCGTCTGATTGGTGTGAGCTGCTTCGGTTCCCCCTTTGAGAAGCACGGCGTTTGCGGATTTAAGAGCCAGCGCGGCCACCTGTGGAACGACGTCGGGACGCGACTCAAAGACGATGCCGATCACTCCTAGGGGACAGGTCTCCTTGCAAAGTACGAGGTTCTCATCCAATTCCGTTGTGGCCAGGCGCCGGCCCAACGGATCGGGCAAACGAGCCACGTCGAGAACCTTGGCAATCATCTCATCGATGCCGCGAGGACTCAGCTTTAGGCGTGCAAACATAGCGGCTGAAATCTGGCCATCGGCAACCGCGGCCTCAGCCCCGCGGCAATCGCGGGCATTTGAGTCGAGAATTCTTTCAGCGTTTTCCTGGAGGGCTTTCGCCGCGCTCGTGAGAATGTCGTTTCGCTGGGCTTCGGAAAGCTTGGCCAGTTGACGCGAGGCGGCTCTCGCACGCTTGGCAACTTCAGCAACGGATCTCTGCGAGATGCCTGTGGAAGTTTCCGTCATGACTTTTCCACCAGGACGATGTTGTCGCGTCGGACAAGGATATGCCGCAAAGCAGCGCCCAGCGCTTTCCCTGTCCCAATGGTCTTCCTTCTTCTTAGGATGTCCTCCGCCTCCTGGCTGCCGCAGGTGGCGATCCCTCGGGCTATCTCCCTGCCTTCGTGATTTACAATGCTCACCACGTCCATGGGGAAGAAGTGGCCATCGATGCGCTCCACGCCGGAAGTAAGCAAACTGGCCTTGCCGTTTGTGATCGCCCGGCAAGCTCCCGGATCGGCAGTGACGCGCCCCCGCACGTCCGCCGCGTAAGCAATCCAGCGGCGTTTTCCACGGATTCTTTTCGCTTGCAGAAATGTGGTGCCGATGCTTTGACCGGAAAAAATTCGGTCCAAAATATCCGGTTTTTTTCCGTTGGCGATCACCGACAGCCGTCCGCAGTTCATGGCAATCTCACTGGCTTCGAGCTTTGTCAGCATTCCTCCGCGCCCGCTAGCCGAAGGGCCTGCCGCCAGATCTTTGAGTTCTGGCGTCACTTGGCTAACCACAGGAATTACTTCAGGTGCCAACCGGCTTTCATTCTTCACGGGCGTTTTTTGGAACAGCCCGTCCACGTCAGTCAGAAGAACGAGCGCGTCAGCCTCTAGACCGCTCATAACCAGCGCCGCCAGACGGTCATTATCGCTGAAGGCTGCCGTTCGGTCCCTTCCGTCCAGGGATTCAATCTCCGCTGTCGAGACGGTATCGTTTTCGTTGACGATGGGAAGCACTCCCAGGCTGAGCAGCTTCTCCATCGTGCGCCGCATATTGGTGTAGCGCCGCCAATTGCTGAAGTCTTCGCTCGTCAAAAGCAACTGCGCAATCTTGATGTCCCACACGGAGAACATTTCCTTGTAGGCATTCATCAACAGACCCTGACCGACCGCGGCACACGCTTGCTTCGTTGCCAAGTCCTGTAATCTTGAGGGATGTAGCCCGAGCCAGCCTCTTCCCAAACCGATGGCTCCCGAAGACACGAGCACGATTTGCTTTCCGGTACCATGCAGCCTGGCAATGGACGATAAGAGCGGCTCCACGCGTTCCCGGCATAGCATTCCGTCCGGTGCGGTCACTGTACTCGTGCCCAGTTTTATGACAATTCTCGCGGCGGTTCTTAGCAGCCTTTCCCGCTCTGCTTCTAACTTGGATTGGCCTCTTTGCATTGGCTTACGCGATTGCTTCTTCTTCGTGCTGCGAACCGATGCACTTATGTCGCCCCGCGGCGTAGTCGCCGCAAATTCCGTAGTGCTTGTAAGCTGGGTATCGCGTTCGTGTTCGCTATTGGAACTGGCCCCGTGCCTTAGGAACTTGTCCCGAGACAAAATGCTAGCTCAGACTGAGGCAAAACCCAAACACTCCCCACGGCATGATGACCACCGTAAAGATTCCTTTCATTCCTGGGAGCCAACCCGCCTTCCGCGTGGTACATGGGAACCGCTTCTCTACTTGTTGCGTGCGAACAACCTGAGGAAGATCAAGCGTTTCTGCCTGCTAAACGCTACTGGAATGCTCTTGAAAGTGCCTCCCGAGTTTTCCTCAGGCTCCAAAAATTCTCCGTGAAAATCCGCTTAAAGTGCCGTTACAATCAGGCCAGTCACTCGAGCAAATGCCTAAAATCAACATCGCCGTCGGCAGCAAGCGCGGCCCAAAGATCAACGCCGTCAAGCAAGCCTTGGAGGTCTTCTCTCCCTACTTTCCTCCCGGCACGGAATTCGAATTGGTCGGTCTCGAAGTGGACAGCGGCGTTAGCCACACGCCTTCCTCGCAGGAAGAACTCATGCGTGGAGCGCGTCAACGCGCCGAAACGCTCGCGAAAATCGCCCAGAAGAACGGCTTGCAGTGGCACTATTTCGTCGGCCTGGAAGGCGGCCTCAACATAATCCACGAAACCGCCCCGCCCTTGGCTGAACGGCGGCATTCCGATCCCCATCCCAACGGGCGTCGGCGCGTCTTGCTAGAGAGCTGGGCATATGTTTCCGATGGCACGCGCGGTCACTACGGTCGTTCCGGTGGAATTGAGTTGCCGGAAGCGCTCGCCCGCGAAGTTCTCGAGAATGACACCGAACTGGCCGTGGCCATCGACCGCTTCGCCGGAATGGTGGGCATCCGTGACGCGCAGGGTGCCTGGGGTGTTCTTTCGGGCCATCTCATCAGCCGGCAGGAAGCGTTTCGCGTCGCCGTAATTGCCGCTTTTGCGCCGTTCTATAATGCGAAGATGTATCGCGCCGTAGCCGTCGGCGCTTCGGGATGGGCGTCGTGATTGCCCGTTGGATGCTGTCATATCGGTTTCTCTTCCTCGATCATCAAATAGAGAGAGCCATCAAGCCGGATCTGGCAACGAACAGCCGCAGCCGGTTTTTCCGATGCGCAGAGCGAATTTTCACCAGGAAAGAATTAACATCGAACTCTGCGCACTTGGAACGTACAACAACTGAGAACTTATAACGGAGAACTTTCAAACAGGAGCGACCGTGGACATCGTCAAAGGCAACATGGGTTGGATCGAAGTCATCGTCGGTCCCATGTTTTCCGGCAAGAGCGAGGAACTGATCCGCCGCCTGCGCCGCGCGGAGATTGCGCGTCAGCGCGTCCAAATCTTCAAGCCCGCCATTGACGAGCGCTACGCCGCCAACGAAATCGTTTCGCACTCCGGTTTGGGCATTTCCTCCGACAACATCACCAAGGCCTCCGAAATCCTGGACAAATTGTCCCCGCGCACGGAAGTGGTTGGCATCGACGAAGCGCAGTTCCTGGGCGACGAAGTCGTAAACGTCTGCACCAAGCTCGCGGATCTCGGTAAGCGCGTCATCGTCGCCGGCCTCGACACCGACTACCGCGGCCGTCCGTTCGAACCGATGCCGCGCCTCCTGGCCATCGCCGAAGAAATCACCAAGCTCCTGGCCATCTGCGTACGCTGCGGCAATCCTGCCGTCCACACGCAGCGCCTCGTCGAAAGCGACGAATTAATCGTTGTTGGCGCCATGGGCGCTTATGAAGCGCGGTGCCGCCGCTGCTTCGAACCCAATCCCGCCATGGCCAAAGAAAAGAAGGACGGCCCGCAACTCATCGCCCGCAACCGAACCGCTTCGGCCGGCAGCTAGGCGCGAATTCCTCTCGGTTTTCCCCCGGCTGCGGGGCATTGCCTTTCTGCTGACACTCCCGCTTTCCCTTCTTGAGCTTACCAGCCCCTTCCGTCAAACTACCTCGTCCGAAAAATCCAAAAACCAGGCTCACTTTACTTATGATAATTGAATCAAAGGCGCCAACTCGCGTGGACTTCGCCGGTGGAACGCTCGACATTTGGCCGCTCTACTTGTTTCATCCCGGCGCGGTCACCGTCAACGCGGCCATTTCCCTCTATGCTTCCTGCCGTATTGAAACCAATGGCAGCGAGTCTATTCACCTCATGTCCCGCGACACGCAGCGCGAAGAAAGCTTCCCCTCCTTCGCCGTGCTCATGAAAACCAAGCGTTATCGCCTTCCTCTTCTGGCTGAAATCGCCAAGTTTTTCCGCCCGCAAGGCGGCTTCACGTTGATGACCGATTCCGAAGCTCCCGCCGGCGCCGGCATCGGCGGTTCGAGCGCCATGGCCGTAGCTATTTGCGCCGCGCTGGACCGTTTCACCGGAGCAGGGAAGAGCAAAGTGGACTGGATCCACATCAGCCGCGACGCCGAAGCCATCGTCATCAATGTTCCCACAGGCACGCAGGACCACTATCCCCCGGCTTTTGGCGGTGCCGCGGCCATCGAACTGCCTCCCGGTGGCGAGCATCGTGTTGAGCTGCGCGTTAATCTCGACGAACTCGAACGCCGTGTCCTCGTCTGTTACACGGGCAAGCCCCGCCAGCACGGAATCAACAACTGGGAAGTCTTTAAAGCGCAGATTGGCGGCAAGAAGGCGGTGCAACAGAGTCTCGAGCGAATTTCCGAAGTGGCCCAATGCATGCGGGTGGCCTTCGAGAGACCTGATTGGAAGGAAGCTGGCCGCCTCATGCGCGAGGAATGGTCGTTCCGCAAACGCAACCTCCCCACGATTTCCACCAAGACCATCGACCGCGTAATTGAAAACGCCCGTCGTAATGGCGCTCTGGCAGGTAAGGTTTGCGGGGCGGGAGGCGGCGGTTGCGTGGTTCTGCTGATTGAGCCGGAAACCCGCGACCGCGTCGAAAAGGCCATCACGGAGGTTGGTGGGAAGGTTTTGCGCACCACCATTGACCGCCGTGGGGTCAGCGTCATCTCCCGCTAAACCTCCTGCATTAAATGCCTCAAAGGATCATTCTTCGCTTCCATTTTTTGGAATGTCGGCGTGGTCAGCCAGCCCGTCCCACCGTACAGTCGCGCCCCCAGCCGGTACAGTTAAGCGAATCGCATCTCTTTCTAACCCTGGCACCTGTTCAGCCGCTTTCCGGCATCATAGAATAGGGAGTGCGGGTACCCCAGCTGGAGCCCGCCTGGGTATGCCGAACCGGTACGTCATTCCTCTGGCTTTCCTGCTTTTAGCTGATGCGGACGTGCCTCGCATCAACAACCTCCGTGCGCCCGACAAGCCGTCTCTCAATTTCCCCTCGGACGAACAAATTCCGGTTTTTCCGAGCTCGGGAGCTTCCTCCGAGAGCGAGGCTTCTCAATCCCAGCTTCAGACGAAGTCCGCCAGCGTGCCCAATCAGCCGCTGCAGGAAAGCACCAAGCTGACCTTGATTCGTTTCGTCTCCGGCGAGTTTGCCAAAGCCGTCAAGGCGCTGCCGGCAGGCAAGCAGGGTTTTGACTTTTCTGTGGGCCAGCCGCTCAAAACGGAACTTTTGGACCGCGCCGTCGCTTCGCATGGCGCTGCCATAAATTCGGGAGACAGCGTCCAGATCACGGGCCTTCAATTTCGCGGCCGCCAGATTATCGTGGACATCAATGGCGGTGGCCGCGGCAAGCATCATTGGCGTGACCACCTCCAAATCGGCATTGGCGGCCCGTATCCCACGATGAGCTCATCGACCCAGGAAACCGGTCCGCCGGGGCTGCAGCCCGGCATGGGCAGCACCATTTTTCTAGAGTGGAACAAGTTCGTTCCCGACATGACCCCCGAGGAGTTGAAACAGGTGCTCGCGCCCTTTCTCAATTTTCAAAAAGAGCGCTCCGCTTCCGTGCAGTGGATCGATACTCTGCCGCCGGAGACGAAGAAAGCCATCCAAGAACGCCGGCCCATGGTCGGCATGGATCGTGAGGAACTCGTTGCTGCGATGGGCAAGCCGGACCACAAAGTCCGCGAGCGCGACTCCGATGGCAACGACATCGAGGATTGGATTTACGGCCAGCCGCCGTCAAAAACCATCTTCGTCCGTTTCACCGGCGACCACGTCACCAAAATCGAGCAGTTTCCGCAATAGGGCGTTTGCTTTTCATTCCCGTGGTTCCACCATCTGCGGCCACTGCAACACGCCGATTCTTCCATCGTTCTCCCGCTCGAGCGTCGGCGCATACAATCCAAGCTGCTCCCGCCGCCACCACATTCCGCTTGAGCGCCTTTCTTGCGGCGTGGTGAACCAGTATTGCCACAGCACCGCTCGCACCTGCTTTGGCGGGGCTTTCGGAAACGGATTGCCCGCAAACAGGAGCAGCACGTCCGGCGAACCTCGCAGCAAGGCCTGTTCGGTTCGCGGCACAATCGGCTCTTGCCGCCAGGTGCTCAGCGACGCAAACCACAAGTTCCAATCGAACCGCGGCTGATAGGGCGCATAAATTCCCGGCGCTTTCGCTGGATCCTGGGGCTTGAACCGGAACGTATAAACCAGCCATGTTTGCCCATCGTCCGAGCCTTGGAACTCAATTTCGTATCGCCCCCGCGTCATGATCGCAAACAATCCGTACCGGTTCGCAATACGAAATGGTTCCAGCGCGGAAACAGGCGTCGTGGGCAACTCCACTGGCTTCACCATCCACACCATTTGCACGGCGGTAGCATAGAAAATGCACGTCAGTAGCACAGCCGTCACCGCGAGCTTCACGGCGGCCCCCTGTTTTTCTACCGTCTCTCGCCAACCTTTTTGCCTAGCAGCTGTGGTGGACTGCCGCGCTTCTTTAACCAGAGATTCCTTTCGCGGCGGCACTTCCGAAACCGGCATGTCCTGTAGCGCGGGGCACAGCCCCGCGGGGTTTTCTTCTGCTTTAGCATTTGCTGCATCCGGGATGGTAACGCCACCGCTGATTTCCCACCGTTTAGGCACCAATTGTTTTAGCAGTCTGTCGTCCAGCAGAAGAAACCCCAGCACCAGCACCAAGTAATTCAAGAAGGTGTAGTTCGCCGAAAGAATGATCCCGATCTGCCACGGCGTCACGATGCAAAAGCACGCGATGCGAAACCACCGTGGCAGGAACATCATCCACGCCAGTCCCAATTCCAGCGCCAGCGTCCCAAAAACCGTCGCTACGTGGAACCAATGCGGCCAATGCTGCATATACCATCCAATCCAGGTCGGCAGCGGCCCGTTCTGGTAATAGTCATCAAGCGCCGTGAAGTTCCGCCATTGCGGATCTCCACCCATGATTTTTGCCACACCCGACTCGAAATAAATGCGGAAGCATTCCCACAACAATAGAAACCAGCTCATTCGCGAAGGTGGGCTTGCCTCCCCCCGGCCCGGCCGGAATCCTCGCGGCGCAAAAAACAGGGAAATGAACCCGGCTTCGAGCAGCATTCCGTCCGATTGGTACGCTGAAAAATCCTGCGCGGCGCTCACAAACGAAAGGAAGCACACAAAGCAAACGACCAGCATCCCCCGCGGCCACAAATTCAAGACCAACAGCACGGACGCAATCATTCCTGCCCAGCAAATCCCAGTCATCATGTGTCGGCTGCTCGAAAACCAAAGCAGCGTCGGGGCATACCAGTAGCCTATGCGCCCAAATTGTTCCGCCACCGCGCGTAAGTATTCGTCTGCCGGCAAGATGCCTTGCGGCCCGATTAATCCTTTGATTTGAAAAGCCAGGGAGAAAAACGCGGAGTAACAAATCAGTCCGAGCGCGCGCAGAAAAATCCAGCGCGGTAGCAGCCCGTCGGCTTTACCCTGCTCCGAAGCAAACAGCCAGCGCACCGCCCACGCCGGTGACCAGTCCTTCATCGTCCGCCATTATAGCCCTCGACGGTAGTGGCGGCTTCAGACCCCTGTTTTCATTTGGTTGCTTGGCAGCGCAACTCGGGCCTGCCACACTTTTGTCGCTGGTTTGTAGGCGCCGGGCTTCAGCCCGGCTGGGCACTGGACGGCAATGCGCTGCGTCCCCTCCAACTCGCAGTCAGCAAGAAAGTCGCAGCCAGAGCCAGAACCGTTAAGCGGCCCGAGCCACGGCGTTGTAATGCAGAAGGTCCTAATGATGCAAAAAGACTGTTTGGCCTTCCCCAACTAAGGAGCGATCGGAAAGAGTGGGGTAACAAACCCAACCACAGACAGCCCTGGGAAGAGGAGAATCGTGAGAACGGTCGAGAACAACCCGAGCACGGTGGGGAGTGGCGTCTTGAGTCTCAACGCCTTCATGGCGAGACGATAGGCGCCCAGTTTCATGCTTTCAATGCCGAGGCTCCTTGAAATCCCGCTTGACGAAGCTTGTTAATGGATTAAAATAGCTTGTTAGTGAGTAGAGCGAAAGAGTTATGAGGGCGGCTGGTGCCGTCTCCTCTCTGAGGGTTCTGCATTCCTCTGTGCTCGTTCGCGTTACGAGCGGTGGGATTGCCCAAGCCGATAGGAAGGATTCTGCGCGGCGGTAACCCCTTGTAATCAGCACTTCTGCGGGTGTTGATTCTAAGCAACTTAAAGTCCTTTAGAATCAGCTTACGCAAAAAGCATAGGGGGAGGGGCTCCTCCCGTTTTCACTTAAAATTCCAACGTTACCGCTTCGCGGTCAACGATTCATGTTCGGAGGAAGGCATGCCCATCAAGGTCGGCATCAACGGCTTCGGCCGCATCGGACGCAACATCATGCGCACGGCCATCGACGACAAGGACATTCAGTTCGTCGCCGTGAACGACGTCACCGACGCCAAAACGCTCGCGCATTTGCTGAAATACGATTCCGTGCTCGGTAATTTGCCGCACAAGGTGACCCACACCGATGACAGCATCTCGGTGGACGGCAAGAGCTTCAAGGTATTCCGCGCGAAGGATCCCGCCGAGCTGGATTGGGCTTCGGTTGGCGCGGAAATCGTCGTCGAATCCACCGGCCTATTCACCAAAGGCCCGGACGCCAAGAAGCATCTCCGCGCTCCGGTGAAAAAAGTCATCATCTCCGCGCCAGCGGACGGCCCCGACGCCACTTTTGTTCTCGGTGTCAACGACAAGTGCTACGATCCCGTGAAGCATCACGTCATCTCGAACGCGTCCTGCACCACGAATTGCCTTGCCCCCGTCGCCAAAGTTATCCAGGATACGTTTGGCATTCAGAGCGGCACCATGACCACCATTCACTCCTACACCAACGATCAGCGCCTGCTGGATCTGCCGCACAAGGATCTACGCCGCGCTCGCGCCGCCGCCTTGAACATGATTCCCAGCTCCACGGGCGCCGCCAAAGCGCTGCATCTCGTGATTCCGGAATTGAAAGGCAAACTCGACGGCTACGCCATGCGCGTGCCCACGCCTAACGTGAGCGTAGTCGACCTCACCGTTTTCGTTGACAAACCTGCGACCAAAGAATCTGTCAACGCGGCGTTGAAAGCCGCGGCCAATGGCCCGATGAAAGGCATTCTCGGCTACACGGAAGAAGAGCTTGTTTCCGCCGACTTCAAAGGCAATGCCAATTCGTCCATCGTCGACGCCGAATACACCAAGGTCGTGGGCGACCGCTGCGTCAAAGTTTTGGCCTGGTACGACAACGAGTGGGGCTACTCCTGCCGTTGCCGCGACCTCATCAAGCTCTTGGCTTCAAAGTTCTGAGGTAGACTTAGCGACGCGCGGCGGGCCGCATCAGATTTCTAGCCATTCGTCACTTCTTGAGTCATGTCCAAGCTCACCATCAACGACCTCGAGCTCAAAGGAAAGCGCGTTTTCATTCGCGTGGATTTCAATGTTCCGCTCAAGGACGCTGTCGTCACCGACGACACGCGCGTCCGCGAAACGCTTCCCACGCTTCGCCTCGCCATCCAAAAAGGCGGTCGCCTGGTGCTGGCCTCGCATCTCGGGCGGCCCAAGGGCGGTCCCGATCCAAAATATTCTCTGCGGCCCGCGGCCAGAAAACTGGAAGAACTGCTCGGCAAGCCAGTTGCTTTTGCGCTCGATTGCATTGGCCCCGGCGCAGAAAGCCAGAGCAAAGCGCTGCGCCAGGGTGAAGTTCTCGTGCTTGAGAACGTCCGCTTTCATCCTGAAGAAGAAAAGAACGACGAAACTTTTTCCAAACAACTTGCCGCCCTGTCGGATGGCGTCTTCGTGTGCGATGCTTTTGGCTCAGCGCACCGCGCTCACGCTTCCGTCGTCGGCATTACGCGTTTTGTGCAGCAGGCCGCTGCCGGTCTTCTCATGGAAAAGGAGCTTGCCTATCTCGGCAAAGCGGTCTCGAATCCTGCGCGCCCCTTTGTTGCCATTCTGGGTGGGGCGAAGGTTGGCGACAAAATTGAAGTTGTCGAAAATCTCATGAAGATCGCCGACGCCATGCTCATTGGGGGGGGGATGGCCTACACATTCCTGAAAGCGGATGGTCAGCCCATCGGCAAGTCTCTCGTGGAAGACGACAAGGTTGAGCTGGCGCGCAGCCTTCGCGAGGAAGCGCAGCAAAAGAAATTCGGGCTGCTCCTTCCCGTGGATCATGTCGTCGGCGCGGAATTCAAAGCCGACACCGCGACCAAGGCCGTTGCCGTTTCCGCCACCCCGGATGGGTGGATGGGCTTGGACATAGGCCCGAAAACGATTGAAACCTACAAACAAAAAATCGCCGGCGCCAAAACGATTGTCTGGAACGGTCCGATGGGCGTTTTCGAGATGCCCGCCTTCGCCAAGGGCACCCTCGAAATCGCTAAAGCCGTTGCCGAAGCCACCACCGGCGGCGCAACTTCTATCATCGGCGGAGGAGACTCGGTTGCCGCCGTGCGCCAATCAGGCGTGGCCGACAAAATCTCGCATATTTCGACTGGGGGCGGCGCCTCGCTCGAATTTCTCGGCGGTCGCAAACTGCCCGGCGTGGAAGCCCTCACCAACAAATAGCAAAATGGATAACCTCTTGCTCTGCGAAACCTCCGTGCTCTCGGCGTCTCTGCGTCATCTTTTTCTTTTTTCTTGGAGGCTTGCATGCGCCGCCGCGTGATTGCCGGCAACTGGAAAATGTTCAAGACGCAAGCGGAAACGCGCGCGTTCTTCAAGGCGTTTGCTCCGCTTGTCTCCGCTTCCAAGCACTGCGATATCGTGACTGCGCCGCCCTTCACCGCCATTCCCGCCGCCGTGGAAGCTGCGAAAAACACCAACATTGTCATCTCCGCGCAGGACGTTTACTGGGAGAAAGAAGGCGCGTTTACCGGCGAAATCTCCACGAGCATGCTCGTCGAAGCCGGCTGCCGCTACGTCATCATCGGGCACTCCGAGCGCCGACAGTTTTTTGGCGATACGGAAGAGACGGTTACCAAGAAAGCCAAAGCTGCGCTTGCTGCGGGCCTGACTCCGATTGTTTGTGTCGGCGAGCACCTCTCTCATCGCGAATCTGGCCAAACTCACAAAGTCTGCAAAACGCAGTTCGATGGGGGCCCCGGTTTGTTGACCCCGGACGAATTCTCGCGCATCTTGATCGCTTACGAACCCGTGTGGGCCATTGGCACAGGGCGCACGGCAACGCCGGAAATTGCCGCCGAGGCTCACAAATTTCTGCGTCAATGCGCGGCAGAGAAATTTTCCTCGGCGCACGCCGCGGCGCTGCGGATTCTATACGGCGGCAGCGTCAAGCCGGACAACATTAAGGGACTGATGGCGCAGGAAGAATTGGACGGTGCGCTGGTCGGCGGAGCGAGTCTTGATCCCAAGTCTTTCGCATCGATCGTGAATTTCACGTCCTAAGGTTTCGCGGAGCTTTAGCCAGTGTCACGGCGGTTTGAGACCCGTGGACGCCTCAAAAATGCCTGTCATTCTGAACCCATCCGACGAGGATGACCGAAGAATCTGGAGCCGAATCGGAGAGTACAGGCCCTCCACGCATGGAGATCCTTCGCTTCGCTAGAGGATGACGCATGCGAGTTCGGGTCACTCTTGCGAGACCTGAACCTCCTTGAGTCTGCGCTGCAGATATCTGCGTTCGCTGTCATTTGCGACCAATTCCAACGCTCGCGCATAGCTTTTGGCGGCTTCCTCCCGCGACCCGCTGCGGCGCAGCAATTCGGCCCGCGCGGCGTGCAAGATGTGATAGTTCTTGAGTTCGCCTTTTGAGGCAAGCGCATCGATGATGGCTAATCCTGATCGCGGACCATTCACCATCGCTACGGCTACCGCGCGGTTGAGAGATACGATCGGCGAAGGCTGGAGACGCTCCAAGACATCGTAAAGGCGCACGATCTGGGGCCAATCGGTATCTTCCTGACGCGCCGCCTGACAATGCTGCGCAGCGATCGCTGCCTGCAGAGCGAACGGACCTGGCCCGCCACCGAGCGCCTCTTCCACGAGCGGGAGCGCTTCCGCAATCTGCGCGTGATTCCAGCGAGAGCGATCCTGATCTTCAAGGAGAACAAGTTCGCCAGCTTCATCCAGGCGTGCATCGCGGCGGGAATCGTGAAGCAACATCAGCGCGAGGAGCCCGGTGGCTTCGGCCGGAGGTTTGGGCGACATCAAGCCTCTGACGAGCCGGCCAAGACGAATCGCTTCCGTGGAGAGATCGGTGCGAATGAGGCGCTCGCCGCGCGTGGCTGTGTAGCCTTCGTTGAAGACCAGATAAATTACGGTGAGAACTGCATCCAACCGCGCCGGCAAATCGCTGGTCTCGGGCACAATGTAGGGGATGCCCGCGTCGCGAATCTTGCGCTTTGCTCGAACCAGGCGCTGCGCCATGGTTGGGCCGGGAACCAGAAATGCTCGAGCAATCTCGTCCCTCTCCAGGCCGCACAATGCGCGTAGAGTGAGTGCGACTTGCGCTTCCAGAGCTAGGGCAGGGTGGCAGCAGGTGAAAATCAGCCGAAGGCGATCATCGGGAATTTCTTCGGTGTTGTAATTTGGTTCCTGGGTGACTGTGCCGAAGCTAGTCACGCCATAGGCTTCCAGCTTCTCCCGGAACCGGTCCCTGCGGCGGATGCGGTCGATGGCTTTGTGGCGAGCGGTCTGGATTAGCCAAGCCCGCGGGAATTCTGGCACGCCGGACGCGGGCCACTGGTCTGCGGCGGCTGCAAAGGCTTCCTGGGCGGCTTCCTCAGCGGCATCGAAGTCCCCGAACAGCCCGATCAGAGCAGCAACAATGCGCCCCCAGTCCGAGCGGTAAACCGCTTCTAATGTGGCAGATACGTTCTGGGGCGTGCTTTGGGGCATGGGGAATGATAAATATTCCTGGCCGGGCTGTCGATTCTGGCCATCCCCATTCGATTCACTGGTGAAAGGGAGGAGGATCTCATGAAATACATGCTTCTGATTTACGACGACACGCGGGTGTGGGAGAAGTTCAGCGAAGCCGAGCGCCAGAAGGGTATGGAGCTGTACATGAAGTTTACCCAGGAGGTCAAGAACGGGGGGCACTACGTGGCCAGCAACCAGTTGCAGCCGGCGTCGGTGGCGACGACCGTCCGAGAGCGCGACGGCAAGCGGCTCGTCACCGATGGCCCATACGCGGAGACACGCGAACAACTCGGCGGCTACTACATGATCGAGGCGAAGAATCTCGATGAAGCCATCGCTATCGCGGCGAAGGTGCCTTCAGCGCAATGGGGTGCCGTGGAAGTGCGGCCCATCGTGGAGCGTCCCGCACAGGCCTCGGCTTAACGGCAACGAAGCAGCGGAATCCGCCGTTGTAGCGGCTCGTGTGTCTTCTGTTAAGCGCTAGACTTCTTTGGCGACACCCCGGCATAAAAGCCGCCCGCGTGGTACGCGGATTGACCGGGAATCGACAATAACGAGGGAAGGGAGAAACAAGATGAGCTTCCGAACCATAGTAAGAGTCACAATCATTTCCCTCAGTACCTTGCAAGCAGCAAGCGCGCAGTCAGGGAAGGAGACAAGTACACCCATATCATCCGAAGATGCCGTTATGTGGCGTCGATATAATGGAACGAGAGCGCAAAGAAACGATTGTGAGTCTATTCACGCGATCGGGCAATCTCAGACTGAGCCGCGTACGCGCGCACGAGCTGAAGCAAAGATTACCGTTCAGAGTTCTGAAGCCGAGCCCTACGACCAAACCGCGAGCCCGACATTAATGGAGATCCGTCTAAGCGAAACGTTCACCGGAGATATCCAGGGCGAATCAACGGCTCGGGCTTTACAGGTCCTGCGCGACGATCATTCTGCCAGCCTCGTCAGCGTCCAACGATTCCGCGGAAAACTCGGCGGGCGCCAGGGCACCTTCGTGCTTCAAGGCTCAGAAATCATCGAGAACGGCAAGATCAAGGCGACATGGTTTGTCGTTCCTGGATCGGGGACAGGTGATCCTTCCGGGCTGGGCGGCCAGGGCGGCTTTGAAGGCCATTTTGGAAAAGGGTCCGACGGAACCCTGGATTATTGGTTTGAATGATGTGGCTGCCATCGTAGACAGCCGGTCAAACGACGCAGCGGAAAATCTCCTGCCTATTAGACGGGTGCGGAGTATATGGCGCACTACACCACAGCCACCAGAATAGAGGCGGAGCTAGGCTTGCGCTTAACTCCATATTCTAAGAAAATCTAGTAGGACCTTCTTTTGCGAGCGATTAGGAGATAGGCATGCCAGCTTGGATGAAATGGGCCATTGCGTTGGCCATAGGATTCGGGATTATCGCCACAGGCTTCCGCCTTTCCTGGGGCGGTACGTGGATCCTTAGACCGTTTTTTATTTTGAATTGTCTCGTTCTGATCATCGTAGTGCTGCTCCAGAGCGGCAAAGCGGCTGACTTGGCAGGCGCTTTTGGCGGTGCCGGCAGTCAAACGGCCTTCGGCCCGCGGGGCGCCGCGAACGTCTTGTCGAAAGCCACAACGTGGTGCGCCATCATGTTCATGGTTTGCGCGTTTGCCATGGTCGTGCGCACGGACAAGGCCGTCGAGGAAGGCGGCTCCGTGCTGCAAAAGGTTTCGAAGCCCGCGCCGAAGCCGGCTCCGACAGCGCCAGTCGCGCCGCAACCAACGCATGATTCGCTGCCGGCCGGGCAGCAGCCCGCTAGTCAGGCGCCGGCTTCGCAAGGTCCGGCGACTTCTCTGCCTGCAACGTCGCAGCCACAGTCCAGTCAGCCAGCGGCCGCCCAGCAACCATCCGGGAAGCCAGCGAGCGGACAGCAGCCTCCGGCCTCGCAGCCTTCTCCGGCGCCAACGAAGAAGCCCTAGGGCAGAACGAGATCTGTGACCGGAGAAAAGAGATCAGAGGTCGGCGACCTCCCGTGCTGGAACTGCAAGCCGGGACGCCAAGAAAAAACTGCTTTCTGATATTCGATCTCTGTTCACTGATCGCCAGCGGCCCACTAGCAAAGCCTACCGGTTGCGAGGTTTTGGTTCCACGGTTAGAATGGCTTGTCACCTACTGTGCGGTAGTGGCGGAACTGGCAGACGCACCAGCTTGAGGGGCTGGCGGTAGCAATACCGTGGAGGTTCGAGTCCTCTCTACCGCACCAAATGTTTCCGAAAAACTCTAGCGGCAGGCTTATTTCTTTTGTTTCTTTGGCAGGGGTTCCCAGAGCTCGATGCGGTTGCCATCGGGATCCATGATCCAGCCGAATTTTCCGTAGTCGTATTCCTCGACTTTCGGATCCACCCACACACCTTCCTTTCGCAAGGCACAGAGCACGGCGTCCAGATCGTCGACTACATAGTTCACCATGAGGGGTGATTGGCTCGGCTGGAAATACGTTGTGGACGCAGGAAAGATGCACCAGGCAGTGAAATTATCCGCATAAGGGCTGTCGGGTTGATTCCAGCGGAACAGCGTCCCTTGCTCGCCTTGGCCTACAATTCCGAGGTGCTTCGCATACCATTCGCGCAGAGCTTCCGGGTTTTGAGATTTGAAAAAGATTCCGCCGATGCCGCGTATTCGTGCCATAGGACGCGCATCATACCCCGCGCTCCGCCCAGGGGCAAGTCAAGCTCGTGATAGACTCAACTGTTTTCCGTATTGTTTCTTCTGCGGAGCAGGACTCACGAATAGACAAGTGACAATGAACAAAGCGTGCGCAATGGTCATTTTTTCGCTGACTTTCCTGGGGCTCGCGCTCTCCCGCTGTTGCTTGGCGCAGAGTTCTGCGCCGGCGACAGAAGTTCGAAGCGCGTCCGCTGAGAAAGTCATCATTGACACCGATATCGGCGACGACATTGATGACGCTTTCGCGGTGGCGCTGGCCCTGCGCAGCCCGGAACTGCAAATCCTCGGCATCACCACAACTTTCGGCGATACCGAATCGCGCGCCAAACTCCTCGATCGTTTCTTGGGTGAAGCAGGGCGCTCAGATATTCCCGTGGCGGCCGGCCCAGCAAAGCCTCCCAAGACGACATTCACCCAACTTCGCTATGCGCAAGGCGGCCAGTTCGCCAAGGCGTCGCATCCAGATGCAATCATGTTCTTGCTGGATGAGATTCGGCGCAACCCCGGAGAAATTACGCTTGTCGCCATCGGGCCGCTGGTGAATGTGGGCGCCGCCATGGAGAAAGACGCCGGCACTTTTCGCAAACTCAAACGAGTGGTGATGATGGGCGGATCGATTTACCGAGGATACGGCGACCTCGGCCCCGGGACGCCTCGCGGCCCTGAGCCTGAATGGAACATTAAGAATGACATTCCTTCGGCGCAGAAATTGTTTGCCGCGGGTGTGCCACTGTTTGTGATGCCGCTCGATTCAACGCAATTGAAATTGGAAGCAAAGGATCGCAATTCCCTGTTTCGCCAGGGAACGCCGATCACGGACGCGCTTACTCTGCTTTATCACGAGTGGGGGCAGGAAACGCCTACGCTGTTCGATCCTGTGACCATTGCTTACATCGTTGCCCCAAGCCTGTGCCCGGTTCAGCCCATGTACATTTATGTGGACGAAAAGGGATTTACTCGCCCGGATCCTGGGACTTCTAACGCGCGGCGTTCACCGAACGCACAGGTATGCCTCAATTCAAACCCGGATGACTTCTTCCGCTTTCTGATCCCTCGCCTTGCCAGCAAATAGCTCGTAATGGCTTCGATTGAAATTTCGCAATAGCAAAAAAACCGAGTTTCCAAACCCAGAACAATTCCTCTAATCCTTTGGAGTTTCCGGTTTTCCTGTTGGCGTAACCTTCCAAAAGCAAATCTGCCCGTAGGTCCTGCGGTCGCGCCCGGCGTAATATTCGCCGATCAAATGGCGAGTATCGTCTTTGCACAGCCTGAGCATGCCGGTGCCAAAATGCATGTGCATGGACTTTCTCGCATTGGCGAGCGGCTGGCATTGATATTGATAAACGAGCGCAGCACCGCTCAAGTCGGAAACCTGAATCACCGCCACACAACTCTTTGAAATGGAGCTGGGAGTTGTTAGATAGATGGAAATCTGGGTCCAGCTCTGGAAGATTTGCAGCATTACGTCATGCTGTTTGTCAAAATTGTCAAAGGAAGTGACCAGGAAGCCGGTCCAGCGACCAGCCAAGTTGGGGATTCTTGAGAGCCCCAATTTGCGGACGAGGCCGCTGCGCCAGAGGTATTTGTCAAAAAGGGTGTAAAGCGCACCGTATAGGCCGAGGCTGGAAGGAGCGTCCATCCACCAGGGAAGGGACACGTCGACGGCAATCAGAAACTGGGACGAGCACCAGGCAAGCACTATGGCAAGTGCCGCCAGGATGAGAGGCACGAACCTCCTCTCGTCGGAGTCGGTGCTGTAGCTGTGCATGGTCCTTACCCGCTCGGCATGTGCGGCCTCCCGAATTGGTCTTTCAGTGAATGGTTGAAGCCCAACGGGCTGGGAGTGGCCGGGAGAGTCGGGGATCCTGCTTGGTGATTGGTTTCCTGAAGAGGTTACCCACCCCGTATACTATTACGTTACCTCCCCTAGCAAAAAAGAGACCACTTCACTGGAAAGATTAGATGAGAGATATGGCCAAATGGTGGCCTCGCCCTCTGGAAGGATCTCGGGTTTGCGGGCCCTAGTTACTCCTCATATATTACCGGCGCGGGCGGCAATGCTTGAGTCTCTTGCCCCAGGAGCACCGTGATACAGGCGCTGGCTTGCCGAAAACAGGATTAGCGTTGCGTCACGGGCAAGGCGGCGCCGCACGAACTGCAAAAGCGTGCGCCAGCGGCGCAGGTTTTTCCGCAGGCTGTGCAGAAAAAACTGCCTGCAGCTGCGGGCTGCGGAGCTGACGTAGCCACATAGCTTGCTGGAGCTTGCGGTTTGGCGGTGAGCGCCCAAATCAGCGCAATTATCCAGCCGATGAAGGTCCACCCTGCCAAGAGATTTAACAGCAGTATGGACGTGAAGTCTGGCTTGTTCCGCGCCAGATACGCGGGCAGAAAGTACAGGAACAAGGACAGCAGGAAAAAAAATGGGTGGAAATGGAAAAAGGGGAAAAACCGAAAAGAGAAGAACAGCATAGAAGCACGCTCCTGATATGACCTTGTTTTATCACGGATTCGGTTGGTTGGGTGTGCGAGCGACTCCCCTGGGGCGCCGTGGGGAGGAGGGCAAGCCCGCTCGTTGTGGAGTTATGTTATGAGCGCTCCCCTTGTCTTTTGTCGCCCGATGTATTCTATTTGTCTGCCCTAAAGCTGTGGTTAGGCTTTGCAAGGCAGAAGTTTGTTTGAAACAGGCATGGTCACTTACGACAGCGGCGCGAATCACGAGGAAACTCCAGGGAACGGCTTTTTTTTGCGCCGCCTCTTTAGCACGAACCACAAGGCCGTCGGTCTGCAATACCTTTGGCTCGCGCTCTTCAGCGTTTTTCTGGGGATGGCGATGTCTCTCATCATGCGCATCCATCTGGCTTGGCCCGGCGCGCACATCCCATTTCTGTTGGTACTCGGGGGTATGCCGGGGCGTTTCGCCACGTTGCCGTTGTTTCATGGCTCATTGATGGTTCTTTTTGTCCTTACTGCCGCGCCGCAGGCGGGATTCGGAAATTATTTTCTGCCATTGCAAATCGGCGCGCAGGAAATGGCATTTCCGAAACTCAATGTTTTTTCGTTCTGGGCGACGGCCGTGTCGCTCCTCGGGGTGACGGCCGCATTTCTGATTCAGCTGCAAACGGGAATCATGCTCTGGGTCGCGAGCGTATCGGTTTTTTGCGCGGCGGCTCTTTGCAGCGCACTCAATTTCGCGGTGACCACAATTGACCTGCGCGCGAAGGGGATGACGCTTCCGCGCCTGCCGCTAACGGTGTGGGCGTGGTTTATCAATGCAATTCTCGGCATGCTCATTTTCAGCATTCTGCTAGCTGCCTGCCTTTGCCTGCTGTCCGACGGATTGTTCGGAACACACTTTTTCTCCGCCGCGGATTTTCTTGGGTCGCAAACGGCCAGCGTCGCTGCTGACGTTTTGCCGGCGGTCTGGCAGCGGCTGTTCTGGTTCTTCGCACAGGCCGAAGTCTACATAGCGATGCTCCCATGCCTTGGCATCGTTTCGCATCTGATCGCGACTTTTTCCCGAAAGCCGGTGTGGAAGGAGCGAGCTGTCGTTCTCGCTCTTTGTGGCGTTGGCCTGGTTGGGTTTTGCGTTTGGGGCGAGCACATGTTTTCGAGCGGCCTGAATCCCTTTTCTCCGCTGGTGTTTTCCGTTCTGGCCTCTTCGCTTGGCCTGCCCGCAACGGTTCTTGTGATCAGTTGGTTTGGCACGCTTTGGAACGCGCGCATCCGGCTCAACACCTCCTTGCTGTTCGCGCTCGGGTTTGTTTCGCTCTTTCTTTCCGGCGGGCTCTCGGGACTCTTCCTTGCGCGGCACGATTTCACTTCCACGGCGCTCACTCAAGATTTCGTGGCCGGGCATTTTCATCTGGTCATGGGTGTGGCTGCGACGTTCGCCATACTTGCAGCTCTGTTTTTCTGGTTTCCCAAGCTCTTTGGGCGCCAAATGAACGAACCCTTGGGCAATCTGCATTTCTGGCTGACGTTCGCGGGCGTCTACTGTGTGTTTATGCCGATGCATTGGCTTGGTCTGGTTTCGCACGCCGCCAAGAATCCGGGAGCACACCTTGCTTCTGTTGCCGAGTGGATTGGGGCTGCGCGTTCGTTCATCACCGCCGGCATCCTGATAACCGTGTTTGCCCAGGGGATTTTCTTGTTTAATTTTCTCTGGAGCTTGTTTCGTGGCGAGCGAGTCGAGGACTGCAACCCTTGGCGGGCAACCACACTCGAATGGAGTGTGGCTTCGCCGCCAGCAGACGATTTTGACGCGCGGGAGCCAATTGTTTATCGAGGCGCTTATGAATTCAACGTGCCCGGCGTAGCTGAAGATTTTATTCCGCAGCACATTGCCCCGGATCGCGTTGCCAAGGCAAATTAGAGAAGAGAGAAGAGAGAAGAGAGAAGAAGGGAAGCGAGCAAGAGGGATCCATATGCCAGGCACCATTGCACCTCCAGAAATCGAGCTCACCATCGAGGACTCGCGCGGCGGTGGCGGCGGAGGCAGGCCGCCGGACGGCGGCAATGACGACAATGATGGCGATCGCGGCAAGAATCGGCGGGACGGGCCTCCTTCTCCTCGGCGATTTTCCACGGGAATCGCCATCGGCATGGTTTCCATCTTGATGTTCTTCATGGCCCTGGCGAGCGCCTTCCTTGTCCTTCACCACGGGAGCAAGGTGTGGGTCGCGGTGCGGCTGCCGCGGATTCTCTGGGCGAATACCGGGATCCTTTTGGGTAGCAGCTTCACTCTCGAGCGGGCGCGCTTGCGGCTTTCGCGTGCCGATGTTGCGGGGTTTCGTAAACTGTGGCTGCTGACCACGGCGATGGGTTTGCTCTTTGTTGCCGGGCAACTCATTGCCTGGTTTCAGCTTGTGCGGCAAGGCGTGTTCATTGCGAGCAACCAGGCCAGCAGTTTTTTCTACATTTTCACCGGAGCGCATGGAGTGCACTTGGTGGGCGGCGTGGCAGCGCTGCTGTTCGTTTTGTTGCGGGATTTTGAGAAATCGCAAATCTCCATTTTGCTTGCGGCGGAGATTACTTCGTACTACTGGCACTTCATGGATGCCTTGTGGATTTTTCTGTTTGCGCTTCTGTATTTGAGCAAGTAGATTCGAACGGGCGCGGAGCTAGCACTTCACAAATTCGGCGATGGCTTCCACCACGCGAGAAATCTGATCCTTTCGCAATTCGGGATACATGGGAAGAGAGAGAACTTCTTTCGCGGCGCGCTCCGCGTGCGGGAAGTGGCCAGATTTGTAGCCTAGCTGCGCGTACAACGGTTGCAGGTGCAGAGGATGAGGGTAGTAAACGGTGCTGGCGATTTTCCGCGCGGCCAGGTGCTGCTGGAGAGCGTCGCGCCGCTCGCTTCGAATGGTGTACTGGTGGTAGACGTGTTCGCAGCCTTCGGGTTCGTGCGGGGGCATGATTCCGGGGACTTGTTGCAGCAGGCGCGTGTATTCGGCGGCGTTCGAACGCCGCGCGCCTTGCCAATCTGCAAGATAGCGAAGCTTGACGCGCAGAATAGCCGCTTGAATCTCGTCGAGGCGGCTGTTCCACCCGGGCTCACTGCTCAGGTACTTGGCGGTCTGGCCGTGATTGCGAAGAGGGCGAAGGCGCGCAGCGATTTCCGCAGAGTTCGTGACAATCATTCCCGAGTCACCGTACGCGCCAAGGTTTTTCGTAGGGTAAAAGCTAAGGCAGGCGGCGTTGCCGAGAGAGCCGACACGGCGCCCCCCATAAACTGCCCCAATGGCTTGCGCGCAGTCCTCGATGAGCGGCAGTTTGCGTGACTTCGCGAAAGCCACAATCGGATCCATGTCCGCGGCCAGGCCATAAAGATGCACGGCGATGATAGCGCGCGTTCTTGGCGTGACGCGGCGCTCCAATTCGGAAGGATCGAGGTTGTAAGTCTCCGGGCGAATATCGGCGAAGACTGGCTTTGCCCCCAGGGCGCTGACCGCGCTGCCGGTAGCCACAAAGGTGGACGTCGGCAGAAGGACTTCATCGCCAGGCTCGACGCCGCAGGCGCGCAAAGCCAGAATCAGTGCGTCAGTGCCGGAAGCGACTCCCACTCCGTGAGCAACGCCGCATAGCGCGGCGATTTCTTCTTCGAGAGCGGTACCTTCACGCCCGAGCACAAATTGTTGTGAGGAAAGCACGCGTTCAAGAGCCGTTCGAATCTCCTCGCCAATCGCAGCGTATTGGCACGAAAGGTCGAATTGCGGAATGAATTCCGGCGCAGGATTGGGTTGTGGAGGAGTGCTCATTTTCCTTAGGGGGCTCATTCAAAACGTCCTTCAGTATACGCGAAGCGAAGCTCTGCGGCTTTTGTAGCGAGATAGATATAATGCCTGCCTGTCGCGGGCAGGCCTGCAGCACGATTCGAGAAACTATGTTTGCGGACCGAACAAACTGGAATCTAACCCTGAACCGCTTAAGTGAAGCGCTTGCGCGGCATCGCGCGGCGGGGAAACCCATATTGGATTTGACGGTTTCGAATCCGACCGAATGTGGCTTCGTGTATGATAAGGTCGCAATTTTGGAAGCGCTGCGCAATCCCCAGGCGCTCAAATATGAACCTTCGTCTCGTGGACTGATGGTGGCGCGGCAGGCAGTGTGCGACTATTACGCGGAGCATGATGCTGCCCTGCACGTAGATGACATTGTTCTGACCACAAGCACGAGCGAAGCCTATTCTTATGTGTTCCGGTTGCTGTGTAATCCTGGCGACGAAATCCTGATACCTGCGCCGAGCTATCCCCTTTTTGATTTTCTCGCGGATATCCAAGATGTGAGGCTGGTGCGCTATCCGTTGGTTTACGACTATGGCTGGCAGATTGATTTTCACGCGCTGGAGCATGCGATTACACCACGAACCCGTGGGATCATCGTTGTTCATCCCAACAATCCCACCGGGCATTTCACAAGGCGCCCGGAAATACAGAGATTGAACACCATCGGTGCGGCGCGAAGGCTGGCATTGATTGCGGACGAAGTCTTTCTGGACTTTTCACTCGGTGAGGAAAAACCCCCTAGCTTTGCAGGGAACCGCGAGGCGCTTACGTTCACTTTGACTGGCTTGTCTAAGATTTGTGGCTTGCCGCAAATGAAGGCGGCCTGGCTGGCGGCCAGCGGGCCGGAAGAGCTGAAAAGGGAAGCGCTCGCGCGACTCGAGGTGATCGCCGATACCTACCTCTCCTTGAGCGCGCCAGTGCAGCTGGCCATGCCGGCGTTTCTTGCCTGCCGGCGAGCGTTTCAGAAACAGTTGATGACGCGCGTCCGGCGGAATCTCGCTGAGCTGGACCGCCAACTTGAAATACATAAGGTCTGCAGCCGCCTCGAGGTCGAAGGCGGCTGGTGCGCGGTTCTGCGCGTGCCCGCAACCCGCTCGGGCGACGAACTCGCGCTCGCTCTGCTTGAAGAAATGGGTGTCTACGTCCACCCCGGACACTTCTATGAGTTTGCGGGCGACGGATTTCTGGTGGTGGGTCTTATCTCGCGAGAATGGGAAATCGCGAGAGGACTTAAATCCCTACTCCAATTTTTCTTTTGACTGCAAAATTAACTTACCCCTGGCCGCCATACTGAGTCTTCTAGCAAGCAGTCATAGCAAGGCACAAGTAATCAGTGGGGACTTGGTGGGAACGGCTCTCGATAAGACCGGTGCCGCGGTACCGGGTGCAATGATCGAAGCCGTTAACGTCGAGACGCACCAGGTCATACGGCGCTACCCGCGCAAACGGCCCGGTGGATCGGCGGGAGCGGGCATGGAGGCGCAACGGTGGCTTCCCGGCGCGTTGGGCGAAACTTTGGCGGGACACGGGTTGGGAAGGCCGATGCCAGTGTTCCGCTCAAGATGGTCCTTGCCGCACGCTGGGCAGTAGCCCTTGCCGGTATCTTCATCACGCAGGCTGGCCAGTTCGTAGCAGCCACAGATGCAATCGCAGTAGCCGGTTTCCGAAGCTGTTTTGATGGGCACCAGTGCCATGGAACTCCTTCCCAGGCCAGATAGTAACGATTTTCGCAGGCTCGATGCAAGCGGGCGCTACTCGCCGATGCACGCGGCCATAAAAGCGGCCTCAACGCCGGCATGAAACCGTCGCTACAGGTTTTTGAGATGCGCCAGGCGGAACGGCGAGCCCAGATTTTCACGCAGCTCGATCCAATGTTGTTCCGGGATGGACAAGAACACTTTGACCACTGCCGGATCGAACTGGCTGCCGGAGCAGCGTTTGATTTCTTCTCGTGCATGGGACATCGGAAGTGCCCGCCGATAGGGCCTGTCGCTAATCATGGCGTCAAGGGAGTCGGCAATCGTGAAGATACGTGCCCCGAGCGGAATCTGGTCCCCCCTCAGGCCGCGAGGATAACCGGAACCATCGTAAAACTCCTGATGCGCGAGCACGATTTCCGCGGCATCGCGAAGAAACGGGATACGAATCAGCATGTTGTAGCCGATTTCGCAGTGCGTGCGCATGATTTTTTTCTCATCGTCGTTAAGAGGCCCAGGCTTTCGCAGAATGCCGTCAGGAATGGCCATCTTGCCGATGTCGTGGAGAAACGCGGCGCGCGCCAGAATCGCCAAATACGTATCGGGAACCGGCATGGTCTTCGCGATGGAAATGCAGAACGCGGTAACCCGCTGGCAATGACCCTCGGTTTCCGCATCCTTTAAGTCCAGCGCGCTGCCCAAGGCTTCCAGGGTATCGTCGTAAGATTGCTCGAGCTGGTCGAGCGCTTCCTGGAGCCTCGCCGTGCGATCTTCCACTTGCTGCTCCAAATCGCGCTGGTATCTCCGATTTTCGTTGACGAGCCGCCGGTGCTGCAGCGCCCGGCCGACGCCCAGGAAGAGCTGATCCTTTTCAAAGGGCTTCAGAATGTAATCGTACGCGCCGCGCCGGATGGCTTCGAGCGCGGTGGAAATGTCATGGATCGCCGTGACCATGATGACGGGCACGTCGGGGTCGAATTCGCGCACCCATTCCAGGAGTTTGATGCCGTCCATCTCCGGCATGATCATGTCGCTCAGTATCAGGTCGGGAGTGGCGCGTTTGATGTGTTCCTGGGCCGCGCGTCCGTTGTGCGCTACGGTGCAGCGATAGCCTTTGGATTCGAGCATGGTCGAAACGACTTCTCGAATCGCTTCCTCGTCATCCACCACAAGTATGTTCTCGGTGTCCACCCGGGTTCGCTCCAGCACTCATTATAATGGACGGCACACCATCCTGAAGGCCCGCTTGCCCTGTCGGGAAATAGCATGTTAGCTTCAAAAGAGGTCGCCATTCAGAGCTTCTCGCCGTTCACTCAGGATTAATGGTAATCTGACGGCCACAGTGACGGCACGTCCGGCCGGGAGGCTGTGCATCGTGTTCGAGAACCAGGGCCTGCTCGGGATCGCATTCTTCGAAGCCAGCGCATTCGTCATACTGCTGGTTCTTTTTGCTCTTTTTCGCCGCGACCAGCAGGGTGCTTATTTCCGTTTCTGGTTTGCCGGGTGGTTCTGCTTCACGTTGTCGGCAGTTTGCGAGGCCATCTTCCTCGCGCGCCCGATCGCGGCTCTGAATCTGGTTTATCTGGCGGGGCATGCTGCCGCCCTGCTGCTTTTCCTGGTGGCGATGATTAATCGCATGGCCGGTTCGGACCGCCGGATTTATTCCGCCCTTCCGCTTATCACTTTATCTCTGGCGGTCATTTACTATCTGGAGAGAAACGGTCCTCAGCGATTTGCCTCGGTGCACTGGGGAAGCTCTGTTTTGGAGAGCGTGGTTTGTCTAGCGGCTGGTTTCCTGTTGTTGCGATCTTCCGCAATGCAGCGCGGACATGGCCCGCAGCTGCTTGCAGGGACGTTTCTCCTCCTTGCTCTGCATGGATTGGACCGTCCTCTTTGGCCGCAGCACCCGTACTTTTTGTTGCGCATCTCCTTCGATCACATTCTGGGAGTGGCGCTCGGCATTGCCATGGTGGTGGTGGTCCTGGAGAGCGAACGCACACGGAGCGAAGAATTAAATGACAAGATGCGCCGGCTGTCGCTTTTGACGGCAGCAAGTACGCAGACTCTCTCGGTGAAGGAAGTTATCGACCAGGTGCTCGTCCAACTGGTTGGAAGTCTGGAAGCTACACATGGAATCGTCCGGCTCAAAGAAGGCAATGGCAAGGACACCCAATTGGTGGCGCGCGCTTCGGTAGGTTATGAGCCACCGTTTCTTGCGAAGCATGCCAAAGTTTCCGCTGAAGAACCATGGGCGCAGCGCGTGCTGAAAGAAGAATGCCAGTTTCTGGAATCGCAAGACGAATGGGACCCAGCGGCGCAGAAACGGTTGGACGAAGCAGGGCTGAAATCGCTGGTTACCCTTGCTCTTCCTGGGAAAAACGAACCCCTCGGCGTCATCGCGATCGGCACAACGGAACGCAGGAGGTTTGCTCCCGGCGAACTCTCGTATCTCGTGAACATGGCCAACCTGCTTGGAATGACATTGGAGAACGTTCGTTTGTTTGAGCAGGTCGCCACGGTCCAGCACCAGTGGGAGTACACGTTCGACTCCATTGGTGATCCGATCCTGGTCCACGATGGGCAGGGGCGCATCCTGCGAAGCAATCAGCGATTGCGGCACCTGTTGAGCCGCGAACGCGAGGCCATGGTCGGCTGGAGTGTCATTGAGCTTCTTCCTGTCAAGAACGCGGCCTACAAGGTTTGCCCCTATTGCGAGGGAGTCGCTGGCGAAGGGGATGATCCTGATCCTTGGCTTTCCGGGTATTTTCTCGTTTCCAATTCGAAATTCGTGGATCCCAGCGGGCGAGACCTGGGAACCGTACATGTCTTGAAAGATATTACCGAGCGCAAGCGGGCGGAAGAAAAATACCGCACTCTTGTTTCCAATGTGCAGGAAGGCGTTTTCATTTCCACGCCTCAGGGCCGCTTTTTGGATTTCAACGATGCTTTGCTGCGTATGTCCGGCTACGAACGCCGTGAGGAATTACTCGCGATTGATATTCCAGGGACGTTCTACAAGAACCCGGCTGACCGTGAAAGACTCGCGAGACTGCTCAACGAACACGGCTCAGTGGCGGATTTCGAGTTTGAAATGCGGAGAAAAGATGGCGAAGTCCGCACCATGCTCGAGTCTTCCATCACCGTGCGGGATGCGGCAGGAAACGTCACGGCTTATCAGGGTTTCCTCCAGGACATTACGGAACGCAAACAGGCGGAATTGGAAATCCGACGGCGCAACCGCGAACTCATGGTGCTGAATTCGATTGCCCAGACGCTCATGGAGTCGTTGGACCTGACCGATTCGTTGCACCGCACGCTGCGGCAAATGGCGGAACTTTTCAGCCTGGATGCCACGTCGCTGTACCTTTTCGATGAAAGCGGCACCAAGTTGCGGCGCGTGGCTGCGGCGGGCCATCGCTCGGAATATTCGCGGCATTTTCCCGCGGTTGCCGTGAAGCCGGACTTGCTCCGGCACATCAAAGAAGCTCACGCGACTTTTATCTCCGCGCAGGGGCTGCCGTTGCCGTCCGTTTTCCGCGATGCCCAAATCAAGGAAGGCATTGCCACCGCCTACATTGTGATTCTGTGGTCCAAGGACCGCGTGATCGGCGGCCTCGTCGTGGGAACCCGTACTCCCCGCGAATTTTCTCCTGCCGATGTGAATTTGCTCATCGCCGTGGGCAGCCAGATTTCCGGCGCCATCGATCGCTCCATCCTTTACGAGAAAACACGCCAGGCTTACGAAAACCTCCGCCGTACCCAGGAACAGTTGCTACACAGCGAAAGGCTTGCGGCCGTGGGGCAGCTCATTTCCGGTGTCGCCCACGAGCTAAACAATCCGCTTACTGCAATCCTTGGCTACAGCCAGCTATTGATTTCCAGCGGGCAATTGGGATCCCAGGGCATCGAGTACTCCGAAAAACTTTACAAACAGGCCCAGCGCACCCACCGCATCGTCCAGAACCTCCTGAGCTTTGCGCGGCAACACAAGCCCGAGCGAATTCCCGTGAAGATGAATCAGGCTCTTGAGGAAACCCTGGCTCTTCGAGACTACGATTTGCGCATGAACCATATCCGTGTGCATCTGGATCTCGCGCCCGACCTTCCTGTGACGGCTGCCGATCCTCATCAATTACAGCAAGTCTTTTTGAATATGGTGAACAACGCCTTAGACGCTATCTTGGAGCGCTCCACCGAAGGAGATCTCTGGGTCCGTACCGCAATAGAGGGCGACCGGCTGGTCATCGAGTTTGCGGACAGCGGCCCCGGCGTGAAAGACCCCTCGCGGGTTTTCGATCCTTTCTACACCACGAAACCGGTAGGAAAGGGAACTGGCCTCGGATTGAGCATCTGTTATGGAATCGTAACGGAGCACGGCGGATCGATTCGTGTGCGAAATGTTCCCTCGCGTGGCGCTTGTTTCACCATCGAATTGCCGTGTCAGGCTGTGATGGCTTCTGACTCTCCGCTTGATGTTCCCAAGCCTGATCCTGGCAGAAGCGCGCATATTCTATTGCTGGATCACGATGAGTCGGTGCTCGAGGCTGTTAGCACCTTCCTGCGAGGCCGCGACCACCGCGTCTTCACAGCGGGGAATGTGCAAGATGCTCGCTTAGCGTTGGAACAGCAGAGCTTTGACGTAATTGTGGCTGATTTCCAACTGGCGGATGCTTCGAATGCGGGCGGCTTGGAAAGCTGGCTTGCCCATCATAAGCCACGTCTCTCCCGACGGTTGATCTGGATGTGCGCCGTTGCGCCTTCGGGCGAAGTGGCGGAAAAAATTGCTGAAAGCAATTCCCGTATACTTCAGAAGCCTTTCAAAGTAGGGGAACTGCTGGCCGCTGTGGATGAGCTGCTTCTAAACCGGATGGATGCGGCGCCGATCGGGCGATGAAACCATCTCCGTCGCAATCGCGGCGCGCTCTCCCAGCTCTTTCATGGCCTTTTCCGGGCGAACGCTGTATCCGCTGAGCGGATTACTTAATTACTGATTTGTGGTAGGGGTGTGAAGCCTGCCCACACACTCGTTCGAACCACGTGATACCGCCAGTGGAAGTTCGCTATCAAAACTACTCTTTCCAGCGCGAGTGCCTTCGCGCGGCGGCATGGGCATCTTGATTCTGTTATTCTGCTGAAGGCATGGCTTTGCTTTCCAAACGCGCACAGCGTGCGTTCGTCGCGTGGTCTTTTGGTCTTGGCTGCTGTTTTGGCGCGTCAGGGGGCCGTGCACAAGATAAGCCTGCCTCGACGCCTCATGCGGATTCTAAAGCTGCCAACAATGCCGAATTCATCGCTGCGGCGGACGAAGTGCTCCAGCAGATGAGCGAAATCACCGGGCTGAAGCTCCTTTCGCCATTGAAGAAATCCCTGCGGTCGCGCGAGGGAATTCGCGCCTATGTTATCAAGCAGATGAACGAAGAAAAAAATCCCGCCGAGCGCTATGCCGACGCACGCACTGCCGAAGCGTTCGGTTTGCTCCCCAAGGGATTCGACCTTGATTCGTTCATGGTAAACGTGCTTACTGAACAGATTGAAGGGCTTTACGACCCCAAGGCCCAGGAGTTCTACATCGCGGACTGGAGTGCGCCGGACGAGCAACGCATGGTCATGGCGCACGAATTGACGCACGCTCTTGAAGATCAGCATTTCCACATTGAGGCATGGAGCCGCGCGGCGAAGCCCAACGAAGACGCGGAACTTGCCCGCGACGCGGTGCTTGAGGGCAGTGCCATGGCTGCAATGGTGGATTATCTGATGCTGGGGACTGGCCGGTCGCTAAAGGACCTCCCGGAGTTTGATCCTGCCATCCTGTTTGACCAGTTAGACATGCAAAATACCCCTGCCCTCAAAAGCGCCCCTCCGTTTATTAAGGACGCGCTCATCTTTCCGTATATCAGCGGATTGAATTTCTCGGCTGCCGTGCTAAAAACCGCCGGCTGGCCGGCGTTGTCTGCCGTGTTCGAAAACCCTCCAGTCTCCACCCAGCAAATTCTGCATCCGGCGCTGTACAAGTCCGGAAAGACCCCCGCGACGGTTTTGCTGCCGCCGCTCGATAAGATGCTGGGAAAAAATTGGGCCAAGCTCGATGAAAACATCCTGGGCGAATTCGGCTGGAAGGAAGTCTTGAAACAGTTTCTTGGTGATGACCGTGGCAAGACGTTAGCGGCTGCCTGGGATGGCGACCGCTACGCGACTTACGAACAAAAAGAAACGAAAAAGCTGATTCTCGTTACCCGCTTGCATCTCGATAGTGAGGAGCACGCTGCCCGCTTCTTCGGGCAATACTCGGAGACGCTGGAGAAAAAACATTCCGAGCGCTCCAACCTGCTGCGGCGCCCCAATTTCTTTCAATTCGATACGCCGGACGGCGTCGCATTTCTCTACTGCTTCGGCGATAGCTGCGTGACCATGGAAGGCGCCAACCGCAAGCTCTTTGATGCCTTTACCAGAGTGCTCGAGTGGCCTTCGGCTCCTCAACCCCCGGAGCACCCCGATGCCGCGAAGGAAAAGACGGCCGCAACGCTTTTCTTTCCAACCTGGCAACCCGCTCCCTGAAGTTCTTTTCCTGCCGGGCAAATCTCGCTTCCCGATAAGGTTCGCGCAGTCCGTGCAAGGCTCGAGCGTGCTTTCGCACGAGTTTGGCGAGTCCGAGTTTTGCGTATTCCAAGGCGCGATCAGTGTCCCTCGCCCGGCGCTCGTAATAGATGGCCAGTTGCTCGCAGGCGTGGACCGCATCCTCGCAATGGTTGACCATTTCCTGCCAGATTTCGGCGGCGCGCTCGTATTCCCCGTGGCGTTTGGCCAGCAGCGCCAGCTCTCGTTGTGCTTTGAGGCGGACGTCGGCGGGTAGCCCGATTGCCAGCGCCTGCGCGCATGCGGATCGTGCGCGGCTTGTTTCTCCGCGGCGTTCGAGGAAGCGCGAAAGCCCGAACAGGTCAAGACTTTCGCATTCTTCGAGGAAGCCCGGCGATTCCGAAAGCATCGCGTTGATTTGGCCAAACAGAGCTGCCAGCCCGCGCAAGTCCATCTGATTGTGGCGAACGATTCCCACGAGCGGCTCGGCGGGCCCGCCTCGCAAATAATCGAAGTAATGCTGCGGGATCAGTGCGGATTCGACGTCGCCCTCGCGGTGCCAGCCCAGGCGCCGCGCATCGAGCACGCGGCGCTCCAGTTCCACGAGCCGGACGCTGCCAAGCCGCAGCTTCCAAAGCGCTCGCGCCGGATGCAATAGATCCAAATGGGCGGCGAGTTTTGGCGGAGCAAGGGAGCGCGTCATTTTGAAGCGATTCTCAAGAAGCGGCCAATCAAACGATTTCCCGTTAAACGTCAGAAGCACGGGCCGCTCCTTCACCCGCGTGGCTAGCTCCTGAAGCATCGAATATTCATCAGTGAAGTCGCGCATAAGGAATTGCTCGACCTGCAATCCCGCGGCGTCCCACCACCCCAGCCCGACGAGGAACGCATAAGTGCCGGTTCCGCCTGCCAGGCCCGTCGTCTCCGTGTCGAGGAAAAGCCATTTCGATGGATCGTTGAGAGCTGCGCGCGTTTTCCGAGAAATAGATTCGTCTCGTGTGTGCGAGAGAAGGGAAAGCGTCACTCGGGAGGGCTCAACATATTCCGGTGTGGAAAACCAGTTTCGAATGGCGAGATGTTCGCCGAAATGATTCTTTGCCACGGCTGCGCCGGGGAGCTGGCCGAGCGGATCGGCTTGGTCGGGCGCGCGCAGTGACGCTCTGTCCGGGCGCCGAATGGCCTGCCGGGCGGATTTCAGCGCTGCGAGCCGCGAGAATTTGTCCGCAATCGCAGCCATTTTATGCACACAGCCGGCCGAGAATGGCCAGCGCCGCTTCTTTGGCGCGCGGCGCGAGATCGCCAGCGGGACCAACGCAAGAAGGGCAGCCTTGTTCGCAGTCGCAGGAGGAAATCAGCTCGCGCGTTTTCTGCAAGAGCAAGTCGTGCGCGCGAAACAGCGGTTCCGAGAAACCGATGCCGCCAGGATAGGCGTCGTAGAGATACAGATTTGGCTCGAAGAATTCGCTATCACGCGGATGAGTTTGCAAGACAGGGTGGAGCGCTTCGCTCAGGGTGACAGATTCCTGGGGAGAAGGCGGATTCTCGCCGATGGCGGTGCCCAAATCGTGCCGGTCACACATCAAGATCAGCGTGGCAATGGATTCCAGCGCATGCAGTAACCCGAACATCCCGGACTGCCGTTCGCTGATCGAGAAAGGAAGTGATTCGAGCAGAGACCGCCTCAGCGTGATCCAGTAAGACGTAGTGTGCATTTCATTTTCTGGCAGTTCGAGTTTTCCGTCGCCAATGGTTTCGTTTGTGAAAAACTTGATCTTTTTGAATCCCACGACTTGCGACCGTAAGAGAACGTCGCCATGCGAATGGCAGCTATAGGAGGTTAAAGAAGTAAAAGAAGTAGAGGAGGTAAAGGGTGAAACCAGAGCGTCCGGACGTGCCATCCTCGGGCCTGTTTCCTTTACCTCCACTGCCTCGTTAACCTCCTCTGACTCCAAACCAGGCGCAGTCTCGGCGACTTCTAACACGCGCACCTGGGTATAGCGCACCGCGTCGGTGTAATAGTCCACGTCCACGCGCTTCACGTAGGCTTTCTGTTCTTTAAAGTCGAGATGCTCGACGTGATACTGCTGGCCTCCGTGCAAATAAATGGCTTTTTCGTGCACGAAGACCAGGGCGCTCGGAAAATCGATCTCCCCGATGACGTTCGGCTGACCAGTGATGTCAATAATCACGAAATTGTCGCTGGTGACCGAACGCAAGCTGATCGTATCGGCCGGGTAGGCTTCGTGTGTCCAGTGGTAATTTTCTCCGGCAAGATAGAGGAAACCGGCTTCCGCGAGCCGCGCGCAAAGATCAGGAAGGTCCGCGTCGCCAAATTTCTCAGCGGGCGCGATCGGCAATTCAAACGCCGCGCATTTCAGATGATTGACAAGAATTTCCAGATTGTCCGGCTGGATGAACGCGTGCTCCGGCGTGCGGCCAAAGAAATAGTCGGGATGTCGCACCATGAATTGATCGAGGAGCGCGGAAGAAGCAACCAGCACGGCGCAAGAGCTTCCATTCCGCCGGCCCGCGCGTCCGGCACGTTGCCAAGTGGCGGCAATCGTCCCGGGATAACCGGCCATCACGACGGCGTCGAGCGACCCGACGTCAATTCCCAATTCCAACGCGCTCGTTGCCACCACCCCGCGGATCTTCCCTTCCCGCAGCCCCCGCTCGATTTCGCCCCGCTCGTTCGGCAGGTATCCGCCACGGTACCCGCGGACTGTCTCCGGTTTGCCTGGCAAGCGCGGATTGGCTTGCTGCAAATAGGTGAGAAGAATCTCCGTATGCAGCCGGGAATTCGAGAAAACGATCGTCTGCAAATCATGCTTAAGGAATTCCTGCGCCACGCGCGCCGATTCGTTGATATAACTGCGGCGAATGCCCAGGGCGCGATTGACCACCGGCGGATTGTAGAAAACGAAAGTCTTCTCCGCGGCAGGCGCGCCATTCCAATCGAGGACCTCGACTTCGGATTCCAGCAGCCGCAAAGCGAGCTCGCCGGGATTGGCGATGGTCGCGGAGCAACAAATAAACTGCGGCTGGCACCCATAAAAGCGGGCAATGCGGCGCAGCCGGCGGAGGACATTGCAGAGGTGGCTGCCGAACACGCCTCGATACGTGTGCAATTCGTCGAGAACGATGTAGCGCAAATTTTCAAAGAGCCGCGTCCAGCGCGTGTGGTGCGGCAGGATGCCCGTGTGCAGCATGTCCGGGTTGGTGAGAACCACATGGCCCTTTTCGCGGATGGCTTTGCGAGCGTCGGCAGGCGTGTCGCCGTCGTAGGTGAAAACGCCGAAGCAGTGGTCCAGCCGCTGGTTCAGGTCGTAGAGTTCAGCAAGCTGATCCTGCGCGAGCGCCTTGGTAGGAAAAAGATAGAGCGCGCGGGTGTCAGAATTCTCCAGAACTGCGTTAAGCACCGGCAGGTTGTAGCAAAGCGTTTTCCCGGAAGCCGTGGGCGTGACAATCACAACATTCTTCCCGGCATGGACGGCTTCCGCTGCGGCGGCTTGATGCGTATACAGGCGGCTCACCCCTTTCGCGGCGTAGGCGGTGACCAGTTCCGACCTCACCCACCGTGGAAAATCCGCCCACTGCGGTTCGCGCGCAGGAAAATGCCGCACTGCCGTAAGGATTTCGCCGTTGCAGTCACGAGAAGCGAAAGAATCCAGCACTTCGTGAACGCGTGCGAGACCGTGTGTTGCCCTTCGAACCGCCAGCGGCATGATCCGCAGCTCCTAAAAGACTGGGAAAGGCCTGCAATGCTTTCGCCTTTTGTTCGTCACCCTACCATGCGGCTTTTAACGGCGCAAGAGGAAATCAGGAATGCGTGCCGAGACGGAGGATAAGCACAGCGCCGGCAAAGAAAAGCATGGCGGAAGCGGCGAAGGCGGTTTGCACGTTGAAAGCGCTCCAGAGAGACCCCACCAGGAGGCTGGAAACGAAGTCGCCGACGGCGTTGACCGCGGCGAGCGTACCGAAAGCCAGGCCGTGCTGCTCGGGAGGGACGAGTTCGGCGGAGAGCGAATCCTCCAAAGCCTCCTCGGTGCCGAGGTAAAGGCCCGCGAGGATGAAAATCACAGCTAGCAGCGAAAGCGAATGCGTTCCCATGCGAAGTAGAATCGCCGTGACTCCTGCAAGCGCGTAGCCCGCAGCCAGAACCAATTTTCGTTGCGGAATGCGATCGCTGAGCCAGCCGCTCGCGTAGGCTGAGCCAGCGTAGAACACGTTGTGGAGCGTGTACAGGCCGACGGCGAGGCTCGCCGCGGCCGACACACCGTGCGCGGGCGCGAGCATCCGCGAGGCATAGAGAATCAGCAGCGAGTGAGAAAAATCTCCCGCGCCAAAAACGCCAACTCCAACGAGCAGCCGGCGGAAGGGAACAGGAAGCGCCTCGAGTCCGAGCAAAAAAGAACGTTTCGAGCGCGCAGCGATGGGTCGTTCGCGCACGAGCAGCCAGAAGCACGCGACAGCGACTAGGCCGGGAAGAAGCGTCCAGAAAAAAACTTTGCGATAAGAGTGGCCGGTGGCTTCGAGCAGCCAGAGCGCAGTGAGCGGGCCAAAGACAGCGCCGAGCGTATCCATCAATCTCTCAAGGCCGAACGCACGGCCGTAGGCCTGCGGCGGAACGTCAGCCGCAAGCAAAGCTTTTCTTGCGGGAGAGCGCACGCCGCGGCCTAGCCACGCGCCTGCGCGCCCAACAAGCACCTGATAAGCGTGGGAGGCGAGCCCGAACGAAGCCGTGCAAAACGCGGTAAACGCGTAGCCGAATACGGCGAGCGGCTTGCGCGTCTTTAAGCGGTCCGTGTAGTGCCCGGCGATGAGCTTGGCGAAGCTAGAGAGGCCATCCGCGACGCCTTCGATGGCCCCCAGCCAGGCCGGGCCTGCGCCAATCGCTGCGAGAAACGCCGGCAGGACCGCGGTCGCCGTTTCGTGGCTCCAGTCGCTGAACAGGCTGGTGAGGCCAACACCGAGTACGGTGCGGTTCAGCCAAGACTGTTTTTCCTCCGCTTCAGACATGAGCCAGCAGTTTACCGTCGACAGTCTACCGTGGGAAGTTCAGAAGAGGATGTTTGCATGATTCGGGTTCACCCGGAGGATTGCACACTAGGACGCTGAAGCTCAAAAGCGCCACTGACGAAGCTATTTCTTAGCAGGGCGGTAGAGGATGACGCGGACTTTTTCGAGGGTGATGAGGCCTCCATCCACCATTTCGTCGAGGCGGGGGAGAATTTGCTCGATGCGCTCGGTGGATTCGATGACTTCGAGAACGATGGGCAGGTCCTGGGAGAGGCGGAGAATCTTGTCCGTGTGATAGACGCTCGAGCCGCCGTAGCCGGCCACTCCGCGGAGCACCGTCGCGCCGGAAAAGCCTTCCCTGCGCAGCATTTCGACGATGGCTTCGTGGAGCGGCTTGCCGTGCCACTTGTCGGACTCGCCGACGTGGATGCGCATCAGCGTGCGTTCGCCTTCAAATTTTTGGTGCGGCATGCGTTCCTCGTTTAATCTTAAGGGAGATTGCTCGCTTCGCTCGGAATGACCGAGCGCTTAAATTACAGAGCTAAAATTTGTTTGCCAGGCGGATGCCGGCCGCCGACAGCGCCAGACCTAGCACCACGCTGGCAGCGACATAAGTTGCCGCGCGCAGCCATTCGCCGTCTTCCAGCATTTTGGCGGTCTCCCAGCCGAAACTCGAAAACGTCGTGTACCCGCCGAAGAAGCCGCCGGTAATGGCAATGCGCCAGTCCGGAGGGAGCACAATGCGATTCATCGTAAATTGGCCGGTCAAGCCGAGAAAGAAGCAGCCGGTCAGGTTGATGAGCAGCGTGCCGTAAGGAAAAGCACTCCCCGCGCGAACTTGCACGAGCCCCTGGAGGCCGTAGCGCGCCAGCGTGCCAACAGCCCCGAAAATGGCAATCAGCACGAGTTGCAAAGCGCCTCCATTCCAAAAGCTAACCAAAAACTCCAGAAGCCCAGAGACCCGAAGCGCCGGGGCAAGCAGCCAGGAGCCACCAAGAGCGGCTCAAGAAGTCACCGCCCGGTTTTGGCCAACTCCATCTGCTTCCCGTTTCGGCTAGTCTAGCAGCTTCGCGGGGAATCAATAATGAAAGCGGTAGCGCAATTGAACAAAGATTTCGCGCGGGTTGATATAGTGCGTGCCGCCGAAGGTGAAGCTGTTGTCGAGGAGCACTCGGCGATTGGCGACGTTGAGCGCCTGAAGGCTGGCGGAGAACCGTTCGCCAAAACTCCTGCTTAACGAGAGATCAAAGGTAGTGTGCGGCTGAAGATGATCGCCGGGAGACATCTGTGGGGCGCCGCCGTTGGTGAAGCCCGAGGCGTAGTAGACGTCGCTGAAAGCAAAAAGACGCCAAGGCAGTGAAAACCGACTGCCGATATGCAAAGTGTGCCGCTGGTCGTGGTCGAGGAGGCCGCATCCGCCGCCGAAAGAAAAATCGGTGAGGCCGCCGTTGATGCCCCCGCAGCCAAGCGCGAGCTGATTGGAATAAGTGAGATAAACCTGGCCGCGGTTGTGAAGGCGCGGAGAGCGCAGAATGAGTTCCCAGCCGCTAACGCGCGCGCCCCGGATGGTGATGGGGATGAAAATCGCCGAGTTGTTGAAATTGTTGTGGTCAAAGAAATTATTGGCGCGAGTGAGGAAGTTATCGGCGTCGAGGGTCCAGCCACGGAAAGGGATCGTGACGCCGAACTGGTGTTCTTCATCGCCTTCGCCATGAAGCGGCACGAGGCCCAGGTTCTGGCTCGTGGCGAGTTGAATGAGCGGGCCGGAAACGGTGAGCAACGGGGGGGCCTGGTAGAAATGGCCGTAAAAGCCGCGGAAGACCCAGTTTAATTTTGGAACGCGCAGCGAAGCGCCGACCCGGGGGCTGGTGGCGTTTTCCACGACGCCGCCTGAAAAATGAGTCTGGCGGACGCCGGCATTCAGCGTGAGCCAGGAAGTCGCTTTTATCTGATCCTCGGCATAAGCAGCGAGCTGACTGCCTGAGGGATTGTCCATTTCGGAGAGCGGACTGCTCGGCGAGCCCTGGCATTGGGTTTGTGATGGGTCATTGCAGACTAGGCCAAAAGTCTGGTCATCTTCTTGCGCAAAGCCGTATAACCCCCCACGCAAATTGTTGCGTTTCTCAACCCAGGAAAGAGTGGTCTGTCCGCCGGCATATTGGGAAGCGCGTTTTTCCGTAGCCAAAGAAGGAAAATCCTGGGGGCTGCTCCCATAGTTCGCGGAATTGTGGTGATAGAAAGGGGAAACGGTAATCACCAAACCAGGGTTGAGCGTCCGGACCCAAGAGAAAACAGCAAAGGAATCACTCTCGCGATTGGCATCGTGGAGGAATTGACCCTGCGTGCTTGGGTCGTTGGGATCAAACGGGACCTGGTAGAAATCGCGACGGGACTGTCCGACGAAGCGAAACTGGTCCTTGGGATCCGCGTTGTAGATGAGCGAAGTGAATCCGCCGAAGCCGTTGGCGGCATCGTGAATCACCGCGGTGGTGGGCGGCTCCAACCCAAGACTGGTGCGGTTGCCGTTCAGGCTGCCGTAATAGGCGAAGCGATTGGAGTGCCCGCCAAAGTTGAGCTGGTCGTCGGTTTGATAGAAGTTTCCGGCGGAAAGCGCAAGTTCCGCTTGGTTGTTGCGCTCGAAGCCGGTGCGCGGCACGACGTCGAAAATTCCATACGTGCGGTCGCCATAGTCGGCGGAATAGCTGCCGCGCTGCGCTTCGAGAGCATCAATGTCCTTGGGATCGATTTGCGGGCCGAGGTTGCTGGCGATGTTGGTGTTGGGGATGGGCACACCGTCGATGAGCCAACTTACCTGGTGGCCGCCGCGAATGTGGAGCTGATCGTGCGTGAGGTATGCGCCGGGAACAAAATCCGTGACCATGGCCAGGCTGTTGGAGCGCGAAGCTCCCGGCGTCTCCTGAATTTGCATACGGTCGACGAGCGTCGATGGCGTAGCGATTTCCGATTGGGCGGACTCGGCGGAAACCGTGACCTCCTGGCGTTGCGAAGGAAGGCGCAATTCGAAATGCAGAATCGGCGCGGTGCCCGAAAGCACGGTGACGCTTTGCGGCTCTGCGACAAAATTCATATCGGAAATGGAAGCGGTATATTCGCCGAGCGAGACAGCATCGAAATGGAATTCGCCGCTGCTATCGGTTTGCGTGGTCTGCGTGAACTGAGAATTTCGCGCTTTGAGAACTACCGTGATGTTTGCTACTGGCCGATGCTGCGGGTCGTGAACGATTCCCCGGACCGTGCCAAAAACCGTCGCGAACCCACTTGCGGCCACAAAAAGAAAAAAACCAAACAGCCAAAGACGGCGCATAGATTTTTTCTCCCCAAAGTTGTGCGGACGAAACGCCCACCGAGCGAGTGGATCAGCGATTCGTTACGAGAAGCAGTCCGCGGTTTAGGCGGGTAGAGCAGAGATTCGCGGAGGCGGAGAAAGAGGTTCAGTCGAATAGAAAGCGTTCATTGACCCAGGAGGAGAAACCAACACCTCGAAGTTTGTCGCAGTCGAAACGCTAAAAGGAGCGGGCAGCACAAAAATGACGGGAGTGAGGGCCGCGCGGTCAGGATTGTGGCAGCAAGACATGCTGCACGACGTCCTGGTCGCCATTTCCTGGTCATGGCCGCAGTCCATGGCGTGTTCGGGACTGGAAGGCGTCTGCGAGGGAGGATGCCCGTGAATAGGGCATTGACCGGTGTAACAGCATGCGCCGGCGTAGACAAACCAAGCAGCTCCCCCCAATGGCGCGTACAACAGGACGACCGCGACCAGACAAAGCATCGCAAATAATGGGCGCCGGCAGGTTTGTGGCCCTGAGGTCATGCCGAATTCACACCTCTACCCATCATACCCCGAAAAGGATTGGACGGAGCATCCTCAATTAGGGCTTCCCTAGAAACAGAGTGCTCTCGAACGCGACAGCTGAAAATCCCAAATCTTGACTTGACGTGCCTGGCGTCGCAGACTCGAAGTATGGCTCACGCGTACGGAATTTACATTCGTTTCGATTTTGGGACGGACGAGGCAAAGGCTCAGCAAGCGCGCCACAAGCTGGATGGGTGGAGGCAGGCGTTCCGGCTGGACAAGAGGCTGCAGTACAAAATGGAGCGGCCGGAGAGCGCGGCAACCGAAGCTGCCGCGAAACCGGTGCCTGCCGAAAAATCCGCGGCAGCCGCTAAAGCGAAAGAAAAGCCCGTAGCCAAGACCTCCGGAAAGGGCGCTGCGAAAGGGACCGAGAAGTCTAGCGAACCCGAGGCCGCAAAACCTGAGGCGACTCCCAATGGCAGAGTGGGATTGCTGGTACGACTCTATTTCTCTCCCCACGAAAAGCTTTCTGGCCAGCGCTGGCTTGCCCGGATTCCCGCGGAGGAGCCGTTCAAGAGCGCTTCGCCAAAAGTGATCCATCAAAATGACCCGGAATTTGAGGCCACCGACCAGCAGTTCGAAGCTATCCCGGTCGGGGAGGCCGGCGGACGCTCGAGTTAGGCCCCAGGCCAAATTGGACTGATGCTGCGGAGCATTATCCACAGCCAGGAGAGCAGGCAAGGGACGGCGGAGTCGGAAAACCGTTATAATGAAGTCCTGCGGTTTCAACTCCTGATTCCAACGCGAGGACGGAACGAATGGCGCTTCCTACGCGCGTCAGACTGGCCAAGCTGGAAATCCCCAAAGTTCAAGACCTCGATCACGACACCCTCATACGCATTTATCGAACAATGTATCTTTCGCGGCGGCTCGACGACCGCGAAATCCAGCTCAAACGCCAGAACAAGATTTTCTTCCAAATCTCCAGCGCCGGACACGAAGCGGTCTGCGCAGTTATGGGGTTACTTTTGCGTCCCGGCGTGGACTGGCTTTTTCCCTATTACCGCGACCGCGCGCTCTGCCTGATGCTGGGCGTCACGCCCTACGAAACCCTCTTGGCGGCGGTGGGCGCGAAGGATGACCCAAGTTCCGGGGGGCGGCAAATGCCTTCTCACTGGGGACAGCCCCGGCTCAACCTTGTCAGCAAGTCGTCCTGCACCGGAACGCAATTCCTGCACGCGGTGGGGGCGGCCGAAGCCACGCAATATTACCAGGGGCGCGCCAAGGCGCTTGCGCAGGCCAAGAAGGCGCCGCTCGGCCAATACGTTCGCCACGCCCATGACGAGATTGTGTACGTCTCAGGCGGGGACGGGGCCACCAGCGAAGGCGAGTTCTGGGAATCGCTCAACGTTGCCTGCGCGAAAAAGCTGCCCCTGTTGTATCTGATTGAAGACAACGGCTACGCCATCTCCGTGCCCATCGAAGTGCAGACCGCCGGCGGCAGCATCTCGAAGCTGGTGCGCGGGTTCCCCGGACTACATGTAGCCGAATGCGACGGAACCGATCCTTTCGAAAGCTATGCAGTCTGCAAAGAAGCCATGCAGTATTGCCGGGAACGCCGAGGGCCGGCGCTAGTGCACGCGCACGTAACGCGGCCATATTCGCACTCGCTTTCAGACGACGAGAAGCTTTATAAGTCCCCCGAAGAGCGCGAGGAAGAAGCGCGGCGGGATCCGATTTCCAAGCTGGCGCTTCATTTGGTGCGTGATGGGATTCTGGACCAGAAGCAGATTGAGAATCTGGAAGCGGAAGTAGACGAAGAGGTCCGCGCGGCTGCCGATCAAGCCCTTGCCGCGGAACAGCCGTCAGTGGAATCCATTCTGACCAACGTCTATTCGCCGGAAATCGACCCCAGCTCGGTCACATTTGAAGCGCCGCCGAATTCTCATGGCGCGCCGAAAACCATGGTGGAAATGGTTGCCCTGACGCTTTCTGATGAAATGGCCCGCGACGAACGCATTCTTGTGTTTGGCGAAGACGTCGCGGACGCCAGCCGCGAAGAAAACTTGAAGCATGTCAAAGGTAAGGGTGGCGTTTTCAAGGCGACTTCGGGCTTGCAGCGGAAATATGGGCACGACCGCGTGTTCAACTCGCCGCTGGCGGAAGCCAGCATTGTCGGGCGGGCCATCGGCATGGCCGTGCGAGGGTTGAAGCCCGTCGCGGAAATTCAGTTTTTTGACTACATCTGGCCGGCGATGATGCAGATTCGCGACGAATTGTGCGTGATGCGCTGGCGTTCGAATGGGGCATTCAAGGCGCCGGTCGTCCTTCGCGTGCCCATCGGCGGCTACCTGACTGGGGGCGGCGTGTATCACAGCCAGAGCGGGGAATCGATTTTCACGCATTGCCCGGGCTTGCGCGTGGTGATGCCGTCCACGGCGCTTGATGTCGCCGGGTTGCTGCGCACCGCGATTCGAAGCGACGATCCGGTAATGTTCCTCGAACACAAGCACCTTTACCGGCAGCCCTACAACCGCTCGGAGAACCCCGGGCCGGACTTCACCATTCCGTTTGGCAAAGCGCGCGCGGTGAAAGAAGGAAGCGACCTGAGCATCATCACTTATGGGGCTGTTGTTCATCGCGCGGAAGTGGCCGCGGCGCAACTCCAGCGAGAAGGCGTCAACGTGGAAATCCTCGACCTGCGCTCGCTTTCGCCTTTTGACTGGGAAGCCATTTCCGCGACGGTTCGAAAAACCCACCGCGTCATCGTTGTTTACGAAGACATGCTGAGTTGGGGTTACGGCGCGGAAATCGCCGCGCGCATCGCCGACCAGTTGTTCGACGAACTGGACGCTCCGGTAAAGCGCGTGGCGGCGATGGATACTTTCTGCGCGTACCAGCCCAAGCTGGAAGACGTGATTCTCCCGCAAGTCGGCCACATTACCGCCGCCGTGAAGCAGCTTTTGGATTACTGAGCCAGCCGGGTTTACACTACGCCCCGGGAACCCAAGGAAACAATTCGGCCACGATTCTCGTATCTATAGTTGGAACTCGGAAAACGCGTTCTGCGAGGGTTCATCCATGATCTGCCCGAATTGCCAAAAAGACATCGCGGCTGGTTCCAGGTACTGCTATAACTGTGGCGCAAAGCAGCCGGAAACGGCCGCTTCCGCTCCTTCTCCGCCCACTGCGTACCCTGCGGGGAAGAGGCTCGTGCGCTCAACCAACGACCGAAAAATCGCCGGAATCTGCGCCGGACTCGCCGACTATTTCGACATCGATCCGGTCATTGTGCGCGTGTTATGGGTCCTGGCGTTTTTCTGCGCGGGTACCGGCTTGCTGGCCTACGTGATTCTTTGGATCGTCCTCCCGCAGGGCGTGACGGGAGTGCCCAGGCCGTCCGTGAGCCCGGCCTGTTAGCAGCACTTAATGCCGAATCCCCGTCTGCGCCGGGAAGGACGCGCAAACCAACGCATTTCAAGCGGTTCTGCCGCCCGGAGGGATAGTCGCGCTACTTGCTTTTCTCAAACAACGGTTGGTCCAGCGAAAACGCGCCCGCGCCCACCGTCGACAACGCGAAGCAGGCCACCGCAAGTGCCAGCGGAAATTCGTACTCGTGGACTGCCAGGTATCCACGGCTGCTGTGTACCTTCCAAATCGCCACGCTCATTTCCACAGTGAACAGCAGCGCGGCCGGACGTGTAAACAGTCCCAGCATCAATAACAGCCCGCCAAACACTTCCAGCACGCCCGCGATGTAGACGAAGTATCCCGGCAACCCGTGTTCCACGAAAAAAACCTGCATGCCACCGCCCAAATGCGCCAGTTTCGGATAACCATGGGTGAAAAAAATCACCCCGAGCGCGAGGCGCAGCGCCAGCAACGCAAAGGGCTGGAGAGCGTTGAGGGACTTCATGCAGAAACCTCCGCGAAGGATTCCTTGCTCGATTTTCCGGGAAAGCTGCGGCATTTTAGCAGAAAAAGCATCGCGTTTTGCGGCGTCTCCGGCCCCAGCGCGCTTTCAGGTACAATCTTTAGCCATTGAGTAAACGCGTAGCTTATGAACGAGAGGAAGACTCGTGGTGGTAATAACTAACGCCCCAGCGTTAGAAGAAGCCGCATGAAGCGCAAGCTCCTCATCGCGGTGCCGTTGCTTTGTCTGGTGGGTGTTGCCGCTTGGATGGTCCGCCCCAAGCGCGAGACTCAGGGTGAAGCCTTCGTCAGCGAAAAAGTCGCTCCCGTTCTGAGTGGGATCGCTCAGGTGCGGCAGCAGGTCGGAGTGCTGCATTACGGTGAGCGGGTCGAGGTCCTGAGCAAGCGCAATGAATATATGAAGGTCCGAACGCCCGGCGGCGCTGTTGGTTGGGTGGAAGCCCATCAATTGATGGAGCCGGCGCTCTGGCAGCGCAGCATCAAGCTGCTCGAACAAGTGCGCAACATGCCCGTGCAGGCCCGCGGGCGCACCAAAGTATCCACGAACTTGCGCGTTCTCCCCGGCCGCACCGAACCCCGCCTTTACCATTTCGCGCGCAATGTCCCCCTCGAGATTGTGGGACGAGGCGTCGCCGAATGGGTGCAAGCGACCGATGAAAAGGATTCCGGGAATGAGCCGGAGAAAGCCAAGAAGGAGGACTGGTTCCTGGTGCGCGGGATTGCCACGCGGCCTCCGGGGGAAGCTTCCTCGCGTGCAGCCGAATCAAGGACGACAACAGAGCCCGGAGATCAAACCGTGCCCGTTGCTGGTTGGGTCGTGGCTCGTTTTGTCGAACTGGATTTGCCCGAGCCTGTTCGCGAAGGCGCCTCTTCCGCAAATATTCGTCCCATCGCGTGGTTTGAGTTGAACCGCGTCCCCGATCCCTCCGGTGACAAGCCGCAATATCTCGTCGCCGCGACGCGTGGGCCGGAGGGCCATCCCTGTGACTTCACCGCGCTACGTGTGTACACCTGGTATGCCAAGAGAAGCCGCTATGAGACCGCGTTCATCGAAAATAATCTTTGTGGGCAACTGCCCATTCGCGTCGGTAAAGGTCCCCAAGACGAGCCCGAATTTCGTTTCCACGTAATGGATGCAAAAAGGGAAGAGCGGGTCTACCGGCTAATACAAACCGTCGTTCGACGCGTTCGTGAACCAGGCCAGGCTCCCGGCAAACGGGCTGCCGCGAAACGCGCTAAAGCAGCGCCCGAGTGATTCTTATGTCGACACTCGCAAATCACTCGTGGCAGCAATGTTCCGGAACGGCCGCAGTCCTTTCCTTTCGCGGCTCTTCCACCAGTTACCAGTCACCGGTCGCTAGTCACCGCGCATTTTTTCACCAGAACTTTGGAATTCACACCCATGACCCTGCACATTAGCGAAGCGGAAGTGCGCCAGGTGCTCGACATGCCGCGGGCGCTCCGAGCGGTCGAAGAAATCTCGCGCAAGCAGGCCACCGAAGAAGTGGTTGTCCATCCCCGCCGACGCTTCGAATTGTCCCACGGTGGCTTTTTTCACTACATGGCCGCGGCCGACTATTCCGCCGGCTTCGTGGCCATGAAGCAATACACCTACGTGCGCGGCAAGTTGCAATTCCTTGTTCCGCTTTATGAAATGGCCGCTGGCGACCTGCTCGCCGTCATCGAGGCCGATTATATGGGCCAATTGCGCACCGGCGCGGCCTCCGGCGTGGCCACGAAGTATCTGGCGCGCGAGGATTCCCGCGTTGTTGCCATCATCGGCACCGGAAGCCAGGCGAGGACCCAGCTCGAAGCGGTTGCAGCGGTTCGCAAACTCGAATCCGTGCGCGTTTACGGCCGCAACGCCGAGAAGCGCGAGAGGTTTTGCGCGGAGATGTCCGCGAAACTGGGAATCCCGGTAACGCCAAGCAACTCGTCCGGTGCAGCCGTGCGCGGTGCGGATATTGTGTGCACGGCGACGACTTCTTCACAGCCAGTTGTCTTTGGCGCGGACTTGGCTCCTGCAGTACACATCAACGCCATTGGCGCGAATCATGCGCACAAGCGCGAATTGGATGACCACGCCGTTGCCGGCGCCGACGTCATCGTCGTGGACTCGATCGAGCAATCCCGCCAGGAAGCCGGGGACCTGATCCTTGCCTTCAAAGGAGACGAAACTTCCTGGACGGGCGTCCGCGAGCTGTGCGACGTGGTGGCCGGCAAGGTTAGCCGACGCACCGGCAATGCCGAAGTCACTTTGTTCAAGTCGAACGGAATCGCTTCGTGGGATTTGGCGGCAGCAATAAAAGTGTACGCCGCTGCGCGCGAAAAGAAGCTTGGCAGGGAATTGCCGTTTTGGCGCACGGGGCAGTTGTAGGAGCGGAACTTGTTTGCCCTTAGGCGGGCCGAACGGCTCCCCTACGCTTCGGACGAAACAGTCCGACCGTTTCTGAATAAGATACACGACCTAGCTCCGCTCGCCCGGCAGAGGTATCCTGAGATACGAAGTCCGAGAGAAGGCATCGTTTCCCTTGGAACGGCGCGCACCTTAATCCAAGGAAAAAAAATCGAAAGGCATAGTAATCTTGCGATATGCGTACCCTGCCCGACCATCTGCGCAAAGGCATGAAACTTATCATCGTCGGTTGCAATCCCAGCGAGTCTTCCGTCCGCGTGGGACATTACTACGCCGGGCGCGGAAATGAGTTTTGGTCCATCCTCTACAAAAGCGGTGTTGTGCCGGAGCCTTTTGACTACCACGACGACCGGCGCGTGATTGAATTTGGCGTTGGCCTCACTGACCTGGTTAAGCGCCCAACCAAAGGCGTGGAAGAGTTGAAGCGCGAAGATTTCGCGGAAGGGCGCATCGTGCTTTCGCAGAAACTCGAGGAATTTACTCCCCACGTCGTGGCCTTCAACGGCAAGCTTACCTTTGAGCAATTCGCGCAGCGCCGCTGCAAGTATGGTATTCAAAAGGAGCTGCTCTACGGCGCGCGTGTCTACGTTTTACCTTCCACCAGCGGCGCGAATAACAAATTCAAAAACGAAAAACTGCTGCACTTCCGCAAGCTCGCCAAGCTCGTAGCAAAAGTTGAAAAAGCCAGGGAAATCGGGGCACCCTGAACTGAATTTTTCACCGAAAGCTAACGTTCGAAAAATGTTGCTGCAAAGATGCTTGTCATTCTGAGCGCACCCGAGGAGGATGCGCGAAGAATCTCACCCTGGAGTCGCAGGCAGGCTTTGGCCGCAAAAAATGCGGCCTCAGGTTGGCAGTTTAATTGGTTCTGCGTCACCCCACCGTTTTATGAGAAATTCAGGTTAAACTGGAGGTCTTATGACCACTTCTGCTTTGCCCGCACAGGCCGGGCCCGTCCTTCTAGAATCGAAGCACAACGGCGTGGCCACCCTGGTGATGAATCGCCCCGACCGCCTCAATGCCCTGAACACAAAACTAGTAATGGCTCTTGCGAGTGCTCTCAGGTGCATTGCCAAGGACGAATCGGTTCGTGTTGTGTTGCTTGCCGGTGCAGGGCGTGCTTTCTGTTCTGGTGGCGACCTTGCCATGATTGCCGAAGGTCGGCAGAGCGGGGAGGCCAAGGACCTTGAGCTGCTCCTGGGGTCTGGAATGGAAGCGGTGCTTGCGATGCGGACGATGCCGCAGCCGGTTATTGCCGTGGTGAACGGCGCTGCAGCTGGCGCGGGAATGAACCTCGCTCTGGCCGCGGACATTCGCATCGCCGCCGAAGAAGCGACGTTCGGCCAGAACTTTGCGAAAGTAGGCCTGTTTCCGGATTTTGGCGGCACTTACTTTTTGCCGCAGCTCGTTGGGCCGGCCAAGGCCGCCGAGCTTTTTTATACCGGCGATATGATTGACGCGCAAACCGCTTTGCGTCTGGGTATCGTGAACCAGGTTGTGCCCGCCGCGCAGCTCGAAGCTGAAGCAAAGTTGCTAGCTCAAAAAATCGCGCAAGGTCCTCCTTTGGCAATTCGCGCCGTCAAGAAAACCTTGTTTGCCAGCGAAAACCAAAAACTCGCGTTGGCGATGGCACGTGAGCAAGAAGAGCAAACTCGCTGCTATCTTTCTGAGGATTCGCGCGAAGGCATTCGCGCGTTCTTCGAAAAACGTGGCCCGCAGTTTCGCGGCAAATAGTTTTCAAAGGTTCAGCGGCCGGCAGGCATGCTCGCTTCTCCCGAAACCATTCAGCTTCGCATCGAGCATCGCACCGCCTGGATCACGCTTGATCGGCCGCCTCTAAACATTCTTGACATCCCCATGATGAAGTCGTTCGATGCGGCGCTCAAGCGCGCGCTACCCAAATCCGATTTTGTGGTTCTCCAGGGCGCTGGCCCGAAAGCCTTTTGCGCGGGCGCCGACGTTGCCGATCACACTCCCAAGCGCGTGGAAAAAATGCTTGCCTCGTTTCACGCCGTTTTTCGCCGTTTGGCTGCAGCCGATTGCCTGACGATTGCGGTCGTGCACGGCTTTTGCCTTGGCGGCGGAATGGAACTGGCCACCTTTTGCGATTTCGTTCTGGCCAACGAATCCGCACGATTCGGCCAGCCGGAAATCAAGCTTGGCTGCTTCCCGCCCGTGGCCATGGTGACGTTGCCGAGGCTGATCGGGTGGCAAGCTGCGGCGCATCTGATTCTTACCGGCTGTCAAATCAGCGCAGCGGAGGCGCACCGGCTTGGCCTCGTCACGTGCGTTGTTCCAGACGAAGAACTTCCCGTTGCGGTCGACGCGCTGCTCGAAGAGCTTCGCGCGTTCAGCCCCGGTGTTCTCCGCTTGACGCGCAAAACTCTGGCGCGGCTGCACTTCTCCGATTTTTCGAAGCAGCTCAAAGAAGCGGAACGCGTATACTTGTCGGTGCTGATGAAAACGCACGACGCGAAGGAAGGCATTCGCGCTTTTCTTGAAAAGCGCAAGCCGGTTTGGCACCGCTTGTGAGGGTTTGATGAGTTGGGATATGTTCTTGCAGGGTTTGCCCAAGGAGGTGAGGGCCATCGAAGAAATTCCTGGTCACTTCCGGCGCCAGCCCGCCCTTCCGCGACAGCGCATTGTGGGTGTTCAAGGAGGTCGCACCTTTCACAGACTTCAGCAATCCGCGATGGTGGCGCATCGCCTGTGATTTTTTCTCGGAGGGAGAAAAGGCATGGACCAACTGGAGATAACTCCCGCGGAAGTGAAAGCGCGGCTTGACCGCGGCGAAAATGTGGTGCTCGTCGACGTGCGTGAGCCGTGGGAATTCGAAATTTGCCGTATCGAAGGCGCCAAACACGTTCCTCTCGGCGCGCTTGCCGCCAGCTTGAACACGCTGCCCGACGTGGACGAGGTGATTTGTTATTGCCACCACGGCATGCGAAGCTTGGATGCGGCGGCTTGGCTGCGCTTTCAGGGATTCGAGAGAGCCAAATCGTTGGCCGGTGGAATCGAGCGCTGGTCGCTCGAGGTCGATTCCAGCGTCCCGCGCTACTGAGGGTAACCGCATCCGTCTGTGCATCCTGCCAAACCGAATAGAAAATCTCTTGTAAGGCGCAGCCTTGTCCTGAGATTGGCGAAGGGATGCTTCGCCCAATTCCCGAGGTGCCAGCATGGCAAAGGTCAGAATCAAATTTCTGAACAAGCCCACGTGAACCACATGCCGCAAAGCAAGAGGTCTCTTGCTCGAACTGAGCGCAGAACTTGAATCGCGCGACCTCGATAAGGAACGTTTGAGCGCGTCCGAACTCGAAGAGTTGATTGGCCAGCGCGACTACAAAGAATTTCTGAATCCACGCAACGAGCTCTACCGGACGCGCAATATGAAGGAGCATCCGCCTTCGCGCGCGGAAGCCATCCAGCTGATGGCCAAGGAGCCCAATTTGATTCGCCGCCCAGTAGTCGTTCGCGGCTCGCACATGGTTCTTGGTTTCGAGGAAGAAGCGTACAAGAAGCTCTTGAAATGAACTGCCGGCCGAGAGAATTGAAGTGAAGAGCACCTTTTCGTTTCGTTGCAGGCCAACCAAAGAATGGAAATAAAAACCATTGCGGTGATTGGCGCGGGCCTGGTGGGGCGGGGCATTGCGTATGCCGCCGCTTCCAGCGGACACGAAACTGTGCTGGAAGATATTTCTTCGCGCCTGCTCGCGGAGGCTGTTGCTTGGATCAGGCGATCCTTCGAGGAAGAAGTCGCGAGTGGAAAGGTCGAGCCCTGCGCCAGAGACAAGGCGCTCTCGCTGACAACCACGGCCGGCGACGTGAAGGACGCGATTCGCGACGCAGAGCTCATCATCGAAACGGTTCCGGACGAATTGGAGATGAAGCTCGAACTGTTCACCATCTTCGACAAGTTCGCGAAGTCTGGAGCGATTTTCGCGAGCACCGCCACTTCTCTCTCCATCACGGACTTCACCGACATTGTCGTTTTCCGCGAACGCTGCATCGGCATGCACTTCTTTGAGCCACTCCTGAGGACGAAGCAGATGGAACTGGTGCGCACGGCGTACACTTCGGAGGAAACGGTTGCCGCGTGCCGCGAAGTGGCGCGGCGCATGGGCAAGGAAGTTGCCGTTGTGAACGAAGAGCCGCAAACTGTATGAATAAGCTCAGCAGCAAGCGCGCGAGCGGAAAGTGCCGAAACAGAGAGTAAAAGACAAGAAAGCGCAGGCAATGAAATCACTCGCAGAAAGAATCGTGATCCAGCAAGGCGACTTGACGGAAATGGACGCAGACGCCATCGTCAACGCCGCGAACAACGATTTGATTTTGGGTGGAGGAGTGGCCGGGGCGATCCGGCGAAAAGGCGGCGACGCCATCCAGCGCGAATGCAATGAGATAGGAACCATTCCCGTCGGATACGCCGCCATCACAACCGGCGGAAAATTGAAAGCGCGGCTGGTCATCCACGCGGCCAGCATGCGTCTTGGCGGAGGAACGACTGCCGAAGCGCTGCGAAGCTCCACCGCGCACTGCCTACGAATTGCGAAGGATCGGGGCTTGAAAACGATCGCGTTTCCCGCCGTGGGAACGGGCGTGGCGGAATTTCCGCTGGAGGAATGCGCAAAAATCATGTTGCGCGAGGCCGCGGAACATCTGCGCGGAGAGACTTCGCTCGAAACCATACACTTCGTGCTGTTCGACGATGCGGCGAAGGAAATCTTCGAGCGCATGTGGAAGAAACTCCAAGCTGAAACTTCCTCAGGAACCGCCGGGGCAAAAGGCGCGTGACGCCGCTCGAAGAATTGCTCGCGGAACGCATTCGCCGCCACGGCCCCATCCCTTTTGCCGATTTCATGCGCGAATGCCTGTACCATCCGGTGCACGGCTATTACAGCAAACCGGAAGCGCAGCGGTTTGCCGATTATTACACCAGCGTGGACGTGCATCCGATTTTCGGCCGGCTGCTGGCGCGGAAATTTGCGTGGATGTGGGAGCAGCTCGCGCGCCCGAAAGAATTTTGGCTGGTAGAAGCAGGGGCCGGGGTGGGGCGGCTGGCGGAGCACATCCTGGATTCTTGCGAAGCGAAGCTGCCGGGGCTGTACGATGCGCTGCGTTACGTTGCGGTAGAACGGTCGGCGTCCCGGCTCGGGCAAGCAGCGATGCGACTGCAGCGGCACGCGGCGGAGGGGCATCTGCGGGTTTCGCCGGAGATTCCCACACAGATTCCTGCGGGCTGCGTCTTCTCGAATGAATTGATGGATGCGCTGGCGGTGCACCGCGTGGTGATGCGGGAAGGCGCGCTGCAAGAAATCTTTGTTGGCTGGGACAACGGAAAATTTGTGGATGTGATGGCGCGCGTCTCGACGTGCGCGATCAACGAATATTTTGCGGCCCAAGGAGTAATGCTGAGGAAAGGCCAGCACGCGGAAGCGGGGCTCGAAGCTTGCGACTGGATCACGGAAGTTGGCCGACGCATCGAACGCGGATTTGCGCTGACGATTGACTACGGACATCGCGCGGCAGAGCTGTTCGACCAACGCCACATGCGGGGGACACTTTTGGCCTACCGAGGGCATCGCGTGAGCGAGGATTTTTACGCGTCGCCTGGCGAGCAGGATTTGACGGCGCACGTGAATTTCACGGCGCTGGAAACCTGGGGACAACGGTCGGGGCTGGAGACCGCGGAGTTCATATCGCAAACCGCCTTTTTGCTGGTGCTGGGCGAGCCAGGCGAGTTCGCCGACCTGTACGATGAGGGACAAAGCGAGGCCCACCGGATTCGTGCGCGGCTGCAGCTGAAGACGCTCATTCATCCCGAGGGCATGGGGGAGCGGTTCCAGGTGCTGGTGCAGCGGAAAAGCAGCGGCAAGCTTTAGGTCATACGTTCGATGGGGAAGAAAAAAGCTTCCCCACGCGGCTTCACCGGATGCTCGACACGAGGGTAAACAAGCTCGAAAGCCAAAAATCGATTTAGGAAAACTGACAAACGCGCTGACGTTCCCGGCGCTTTGCGTAAGTCGTTTAGAATGAACACTTAACGGGGATTTCGGAAGTGTTGATTCCAAGAGGCTTAGAGAAGCGGGTTTTTGTAAACGTGACGAGCCGGCGGTCTCTGCGGGTTTCGGCAGGACCTCGCCGGGGCAAACGCATCTCCGTCCGCCGAGGTGAACAAATCCTGCCCCAGCAGCAAAACTTCTCATCGCCTAGTTTTGTTTACAGGAGATGGTACGAGAGGAACAAAGAAAAGGCTCGGGTCTAAGTAAAGACCCGCCACGACAAGGGAAAATGCAGGGCGTTATTGCGGGGCGGGGTCAGGCCTCTTTTTAAGGACAGGCTTCTCGCCGGAGGCGGGGACCGGAACCGTGGAAGCGGGCTTTGCGGGCTCCATAGACGCCGGCGTGGCAACGAGTTCGCCGTGGCTTTCGGAATAAGGCTTTTTGATCAGCAGTTCGGCACGGACCTGGCATCCGCCGGTATTGTCGTTGGTCTGTTTGGCTTTGCTGTACTCGTTGACCCCGCGCTCGCGCTGGCCGAGGATATCGAAAATTTCGCCCAGATAAATGTGGCTCCAGCACTCGGTCCACTTTTCGGAAGGTTCGGGAACGGTTTGCAAGGCTTCCTTGAAGGCGTTCGCCGAGGCCTGATAGTTTTTCTGATAGAAGAAAGCTTCGCCCATGCGGAAATTGGCGAGCGGGCGGCCGGGCTGGATGCTAAGCGCTTTCTGGTATTGCGCGACGGCATCGTAGAACTTGCCCTGTTCGGCGAGATCTTCGCCACGGGCAATGGCCGCGCGGGCACGGAGAGCAGTGCTGGATTTGAGAATGACGTTGTTGGGATCAATCTTGATGCCGAGAGGCTTGGGCCGGCCGAAGACGTCCACAGAAAACTGCGTTTCGAGGCCGGTGCAGTCAATGGTCCTGGTTTCGGGATTGCCTTCGGTGTCGATGCGCAGGTCAACGGGCATGTGAAACGTGTCGAGCGGCTGCTTGATTTTGCCAACAACGCGGAAACCCTTCGGCGTGCGGTAGACGACATAATCGAGCGTGAATTCCGGGATGCCCGTGGAATTCAACCATTGCGCAAAAAAGCTGCGGAGATTCGGGGGATCCTGCCCCTGTTTCGCGGAAGCCTGGACACGGCGCTCAGCGAGATTCTCGAAATCCTCGATGCGTGCGGATTTCTCGGCGAACTGAAAATAAAAATCGCGGAGAGCGGTTTTGAAAGCCGCGTCGCCCATCATGGCGCGGAGCATGTGGAAGAGCATGGCACCTTTGTTCATCACGACGGAGCGGTAGTCCGGGGAATAGGGGGCGAGACGGCCGGCTTGGCCAACGGGAGCGGCGTCCTCGTACATCAGCGCGCCGACGGCGAATTCGTCAACGGCGCGGAGGCCGGCTTCTTTGCCGGCGGTTTGCTCAGCATAGAGTGCTTCGCAGTAGCGCGCGAGGCCGTCGCTGATCCAAGCGTCGTTGGGAGTGGCGGGAGCAACCTGAACACCAAACCACTCGGACGCCACCAGGCGTGAGATGGCCCGATCACTGGTTTTGGGGTCCCACGTGCGCTGGTTGAGCAGGAGAACGCCGGGTCCGGCGAATTCGCGGAGGGTGCCTTCGGGCAATTGAATCAGTGTGAAATTAGGATCAGGAATAGGACCGAACAGGTCAGAAAAGGCCACCGCGGCGCGCGCGACGTCGGCGGCAAATTCCTGCGCGTTGCCCGACATGTTGCGCGGCGCGTAGACCGCGACATGGATGCCCTCGGCCTGCTTCGGATTGAGCTGCAGATTGCCGGCGACATAGGTGCCATGCTGCGCGGGGCGGTTGCACTCAAAAGTGTAGACAACCCTGCTGCCCTCCACCGCGTTTTTTCCGGCCACCGGGGTGGGGGCGGAGACGGTCTTGCCGGAGCCAGCAACAGCGAAAGTTTCAGGGACGTTCAAGCGGAACGTAGCGGTGTAACGGTTGGAGGGGTAATTGGTAAGAGGGAACCAGCGCGCAGGCAAGAGCAAGTATGCGCCATCTTTGGTGATGGAGGTGACTCGAACGCCGGGCACGGGGCTGTTTTCTTCATTGAAGAGCAGGCCCGCGTAAGTGAAAGTGAGGGTGACGTGGCCGTTGGCCGCGACGGGAGTGAAGAGCTGGACGTTGACAAAGAGAGGATTTTGATTGTCGCGCTCGAAGGTGAGCGGCTTGCCTTCGGGACCTTTGACTTCCTTGACGACTAAATTCGGATGCAACTCGGCACGCACGTTGCTGGAGGCTTCGATGGCGACGAGATCGACTTTGGCGACGGCGGAGAGCGATTGCCCGATGGCGTCGAGCGTGGCGGAGACGTCGTAGTGGGTGGCGAGAAAATTCACGGGGCGGGGCGCCTGAGCGTAGAGCGGCGCTGCGGCGGCGAATGACATGATCAGCGCGAACAGACCTATCCGCCTAGAAATTCCTCGACTGCGGGTCATCGAACCCCTTTCCAGGAGATGCATTACCCCAATCACTTTACACCTAATAGGATACCAGGGGATTACTTTGCGTTGCTTCGGTCGGCAGGGAGCAACTGGACGATCTCATCGGCGGCGCGGTCGACCGCTCCCGGAGGGCCCAGGAGCTTTTGCACCTCTTCGAGGCCGCGCCTCATTTGTGAGACGCGGGGATTGCCGCTTCGTGAGCCGGAAAGCAGCGACTCGGCTTCCGAGGCGAGGCGTTGCGGAGTGAAGTCGTCCTGGATCAATTCCGGGACGACCGCATGTCCGGCGATGAGGTTGACCATGCTGAAGAATTTGGTCTTCACGAGCGGCTTTGCCAGGCGCGCGGTGAGCGGCGAAAGGCGGTAGAAAACGATCATTGGCTTGCCGAGAAGCGCGGTCTCAACGGTGGCGGTGCCGCTGGAAACAATCGCGAGATCGGCAGCAGCCAGAGCATTGTAGGTGTCGTTGGTGAGGAAGCAAACGTGCCAATCTTCCGGAAAGGTTTTGGCCATGCGTGCGGGATCCAGGCCGGGCGCAACGGCAACGACGATCTGAGGCGGGACAGCAATGCGTTGGCGAATCGCGCGCAACCCATCGACCAAAACGGGGAGATGATGCGCAATTTCTCCGCGGCGGCTCCCCGGCAGCACGGTGATCATCGGACCCGCGTGTTGAAGACCGTATTTCTCGCAAAATAACTCCCGCGTGAGCGTGGTCTTTACATTTCCAACCAACGGATGGCCGATGAATTTCACGGGGACTCCCGCGTCGGAGTAGAACTTTTCTTCGAAGTGAAAAATGCACAGCGCTTCGGCAAAGCGGCGGCGGACCAGGTTCACGCGCCAGGGCCGCCAGGCCCAGAACTGCGGGCAAATGTAATACACGTTTCGAATGCCTTGGGGGCGCAGCTTGCGCGCGAGGCGAAGATGAAAGCCGGGAAAATCCGTGAGAATGGCGAGCGGCGGCTTGCGGAGATGCGCTTCCTGCACAAGATGGCGCATGGCACGGAGGAGAGAGGGGAGGCGCTTGAACACTTCGGTGATTCCGACGACGGAAACTTCCGAATAATCGGCGATGATCTCGACGCCCGCGGCGCGCATTTGCTGCCCGCCCATGCCGAAAAGGTCGACATCGAGACGCTGCTTCAGAGCGGTGGCAAGCCGGGCGGCATACATGTCGCCGGAGGCTTCACCGGCGGAGAGTAGAAGCGGAATCGGCGGCATGCGCGGCGAGCAATGCCGTCAATCGCTCGCCCGCAGGGCGGGCGGCGCAGCGGCGCTGGGAGCTTCGAGTGGCAGGTGCAGCTCCTGTTCTTTGTACTGGAGCTGATACAGGCGGAAGTAAATGCCGCGCTGGGCGAGAAGTTCCTGGTGCGCGCCCTGTTCGCGGAGGCGGCCTTTGTGAAATACAAGGATGCGTTCGGCGTGTTGAATCGTGCTCAGGCGATGGGCGATTACCAGCGCAGTGCGCCCGGAGAGCAGGCGGCTCAGCGCTTCGCGGATTTGCAACTCGGTCTTGGTGTCCACGCTGGAAGTGGCTTCGTCGAGAATCAGAAAGCGCGGATTATGGGCCAGGGCGCGAGCGAAATTGATGAGCTGGCGCTGGCCGACGGAAAGCGTGGAGCCTCGCTCATTGACGGTGGTGGCGGCTCCGTCGGGAAGCGAACGAATGAATTGGCCGAGGCCGACTTCCTCGAGAGCGCGGTCGACGGTGGCGTCCTCGATGTTCTGGGTGCCGAGGCGGACATTCGTCTCAATCGTTCCGGTGAAGAGGAACGGATCTTGGAGCACGATGCCGAACTGGCGGCGAAGGTCTTGCAGCTCGATGGTTCGAATGTCCTTGCCGTCGAGAAGAATTTGACCGCGCTGAATGTCGTAGAAGCGGAGAAGCAGAGAAATGAGCGTGGTCTTGCCGGCACCGGTGTGGCCGACGATGGCGAAGGTCTGACCCGGTTCGACTCGAAAAGAGAGGTCGCGCAGAACCCAGTCTTCGTCTGCAGGCTCGGGAACATTGCGGTAGCTGAACCAGACATTGCGAAATTCGATTTCGCCGCGCGGGCCGACCAGCGGCACGGCATGGGGATCCGACTGGATCGTTACCGGCTCGTCGAGGAGTTTGAAGATGCGCTCGGAGGCGGCCATGGCGGACTGGAGAATATTGAACTTTTCGCTGAGGTCCTGAATGGGGCGGAAAAAGCGCTGGGCGTACATGGTGAACTCGGTAAGTACGCCGATCGTAAGCGCGCCGTGCAGGATGCGATTGCCACCGGACCAATAGATAAGAGCAATCGTGGCAAAGCTCAGGAATTCCACCGCGGGATAGAAAAGAGCGTAGGCCAGAATGGCATCGCGCCAGGCCAGCATGTTGTCGCGATTGCGCTTGGAAAACTCCTCCTCGGCTTTTTGCCCGCGATTGAAAAGCTGCACCACGCTCATGCCGGAGATGTATTCCTGGAGAAAGGCGTTGATGCGGGCGATGGCGGTTCGAATGCGGCGGTTGGCGTCGCGGACATATTTGCGGAAAATCAGCGTAACGATCAGGATGCCGGGCAGAACGGCAAGGGTGTCGAGAGCGAGGCGGCGGTCCATGGCGAAGAGCAAGGCGGCCATGACTACGAGGAGAAAAAAATCGTTGATCATGGTGACGACGCCAGCGGCGAAAAGGTCGTTGAGCGCGTCGACGTCGGTGGTGACACGAGTGACGAGTCGCCCTACTGGATTGCGGTCGAAATAACTCATGGGCAGGCGCTGCAAGTGGCCGAAAATCTCGCGCCGCATGTCGTACATGGTTTGCTGGCCGACGCGCTGCATGATTCGAATCTGGATGTACTGGGCAAGAAAATCGAAAGCCAGCACGGCGAGGTACAGCAGGCTCAGCCAGATGACGCCCATCCAGGCTTTGTTTTCGGGAATGGCATGCTTCATCGCCGGGACAAACTTGTTGTCAATGGCTTTCTGGAAAATCCAGGGAGGAGCAAGCTCGAGCGGAGTGACTACCGCGACGAGCGCAAGCGCCAGAATCACGCGCCAGCGGTACGGCTTCATGTACCGCAAGAGCCGCCGCATCAAGCGCGAGTCGTACGCTTTGCCTAAGGCCTCTTCTTCGTGCTGAGTGCTCATGCCTTTTCGAGCTCTTCCTCGAGCAACTGCTTCTGATACAGATCCGCGTAATAACCGCCACGCTCGAGCAACTCCTCGTGCGTTCCCCGCTCGATGATGCGGCCTTCGCGGAGGACCACAATCTGGTCGGCGTTCTGCACGGTGGAAGTACGGTGCGAAATCAAAATGGTCGTACGGCCGCGCATGACGCCACGCAAACCGGAGAGGATTTTTTCCTCGGTTTGGGTGTCCACGCTGGAGAGCGCGTCGTCGAGAATCAAAATGCGCGGGTCACGCACAACGGCGCGGGCAATGGCGGTGCGCTGTTTCTGTCCGCCCGAGAGCGTGATGCCGCGTTCTCCGACCGCGGTTTCGTAGCCCTTGGGGAAATCGGCGATGTCGCCGTGGAGGCTGGCAATTTGCGCCGCTTCGCGACAGCGCTCGGGATCGTAATCCGGCAAGCCGAAGGCGATATTGCCCCCGACCGTTTCGCTGAAAAGATAAGTGTCCTGGGGAACGTAGCCGATGGAGCGGCGCAGGGTTTCGAGCGGCCAATGCTGAATGGGATGGCCGTCAATGAGCACCGTGCCCTCCGGGGCTTCCCAAAGACGAGCGACAAGAGCGGCAAGGGTGGTCTTGCCGCACCCGGTGGGGCCGACAACGGCGACAGTGGAACCCGCGGGAATCTTCAGGTTGATGTCGGAAAGAACCGGATGCGGGCCGCTGCCATTGGATTTTCCGGAGCCGTTCGAACCGGAAAAAGTGGTCGGGTAGGCAAAGGTTAGATTGCGAAATTCTATTTCTCCAACGGGTGTCGAATCTTTCGGAAGAGTTGCCGCGCGATCGTCGATATTCGGCTTCGCCGTCAGGATGAAATTCAGGCGGCCCATGGAAGCGGCCCCTCGCTGGAAAATATTGGTGACCCAGCCAAGGGCAATCATGGGCCAGACCAACTGGTTCAAGTAGAAGAAGAAAGCGATGAGCGCGCCGAGTGTAATTTGGCCGCGAAGCAGTTGATGCCCCCCCTGCCACAGGACGATCAAAAAACTTGTGCCGACCAGCGCCTGGAGGGAAGGCATGAACATACTCCAGGTGCGGATGAGACGGATGTTGCGCGAGACGTACTCGCGGTTCGGCTCGTCAAACGCGCGCATTTCCGCTTCTTCCTGCGCGTAGGCTCGCACGATGCGCACCCCGGAGAGATTCTCCTGGACGCGCGCGGTAAGGGTGGCGAGGGCCGCTTGAATCGTCTCGTAGAGTTCGTGAATGGTTTTGCCGAAGAACCACACGGCGATGGCAACAACCGGCGCCGGGAGCAGGACCCAAAGGGTAAGGGAAGAAGAGAGCGTGACCATGACCATAATGGCCATGATCATGGTAACGATGGTGGTGGCGCTGTACATGATGCCCGGTCCGAGGACCATACGAACGGAGTTGAGGTCGTTGGTGGCGCGGGACATCAGCTCGCCGGTGCGGTTGCGCACGTAAAATTCGGGTTCGAGCGCAAGCAGGCGCTTCAGGAGATCGCTGCGGATGTCGTACTCGATATCGCGAGAAACACCGATGAGAATCCAGCGCCCGGAGAAGGAAAGAACGCCTTTGATCGCCACGCAGAAAATGACGATAAGGCAATAAATGCCAAGCGTCTGGCGGCTGTTTGGAGCGTAGAAAGGAATCGCGCGGCTAAGCCTCGATAAGCGAGGAACGGCGGCGAGCGCGGGCCCTTTTCCTTTCTCGACGGAATGTTCAAAGGGTGCGGGGCTGCCTGCAAGCGTGTCGGTCATGATCCCCGTGGCCAGCGGGAGCACGTTCGTCACAACACCCATCAGGAAGACCATCAGCAAACCGATGATGATGCTCCGGGTGTACCGGCGAAGATACGGCATCAGACCGCGCAAATCTTTGCTCGGAGCGGGTTGCTGTCCGGCATTGGCCACCGGAGAATTTGCGCGGGTCGCCTCGCTCATCGCAGACGGGACCTCGCGGTTTCCATGGTCGGGGACTCGGCCAGAAAATGTTCGTAGGTGCGGTCGACAGACTGGTAGCGCCGCGTTTTTGGATTCCAGCGCACGCCTATGGGCAGTACATGTGAATCGGTGATGCCTTTCAAAGGTGTGAAATAGAGCTGCAAGCCCTTGTCGTCACTCTGCTCGTATTGCAGCCGCCAGCCGGTCACTGAAGTCAAAGGCGTGAGGCCAAGAAAACCCTTCTCGTTCTTTAAATGCTCATCGCAGCGCAGGACTTCCGACCATTTTCCGTCGTTGTTTTGGACGACAACCGCGCGGGTGATAATCGTGCCGGGAAGATTGTTGGTGGGAGTTTTGGGCACGACGTTGGCCGCTAGGAATTGCTGCTTGCCGTTTTTTGCCAGATCCCCGAATGCCAACACTTGCGTCTCCCTTCCGAGGAGGGACTCCGCTGCCGACTGAATCTCGTCGGGGATGGCCGGTGCGGCAGGTTTGGTTTCGGCCTGTGCCGCAGGCTTGGGCGATTCTGTGCCGCAGCCGCCCGCAAATATAGCAATGGGCAAGAAACTCAGACACAAATGCACCGGGACTTTCCCCGTTCGGGCCGCGCCAATACCGACTATCCTCCTTAGAAAGGACGGCGCCCAATCTGTCCCGTTAGCACACGAACGACCGCTCGATGAGGTCTTTTCCATCCGCACCTTAAAGCCGCGAGCGTGATTTTCGCTATCCGCTCGGGCATCCTAGTTCCCCCGGAGTGCTGGGATTTACGGCACATCCGGATGCGCCGAATCCAGCGCAAATACCACAATTCTAACTGCTGGCGTCACGGCTTGGAAGAACTCTGAGCATGCAATTGCCATAGCCGTTGTTAACGGTTCCTGTGCTTAGCGCTGGGCGAGAATCTCGTCCAGCCGCGCTTCCATGTTCTCCTCGCCTTCCGACCATAGCTCCGTGCGCTCGACCGGCAGCGCCCGCTCAATGGCGTCCACCCAACCGAACAATTGTTGGATGTTTTCGCGGGTCTTGGCGTGATATTCGCTCAGGTTGTTGCCGGCGGCCATCCACTGACGGAAAGTGTGTTCGACGGGATGTTCAAAGCGATTGGAAGAATTGGACGAATCGAGGAATTTGCTGGAATTAGAAAGCCCTCCAGATCTGAGCATACCGCCGTGCCCAGTGAAAAAGTGCTCAAAGCCCAGGTCCGCTTGAAAATGACCGGCGGAGGCCGCTATGCCGCCGTCGTAATCGGGACCGTGGCAAATCAGCTCTAGCGGCTGGGGCTTCCGATCCCACTTCAGCGTATCCATGTTGAAGGCCCACAAGTCCCAGGTTGCGGTAGCGATGTAGGCGGTGTCGGAGTTGAGATACTGGGCGGCCATAGCGGCAACTTCGGCGGGCCCGGCTTTCAGCGGACGCAAATCCCATTCCGCAATGGGAGCCTCGCCGGGGTCGACCGCCTGAACGATCAATTCGTCAAAGGTGCCGTGAGGAGCGGAGAGCGGCGCAGTCGTGAGAAAGCGAGCAAACTCCGGGATCATCGTTTCGAGGGAAAAGTCGCGCGTCCAAACGCGCAGATAAGCGTGATTGGCCATAAGCAATGGAACTTCGGGATTATACCCGGCGCAAAGAGAAGTGGCGAATCAGCGAAGAGCAGGTGATGGCCTGCGTCGAGGGTCGAGGAAGGTCTATAAGCGCTAGCTTCCTGTGGTCGCGCCTTTCGCGCGCGGGGGTTCGGTCGGCGTGGTAAAGTTCTTCGCGATTTCGCTGAGGCGTTGCTGCAGCGAATCTCCCACTCCTTCGAAAACCTGCGAGCAAGCGGCGCGAAGTTTTTCTTCGGCGGCGGCGGCGATGCCAGCAATCATTTCGCGCGATTGGTGATCGAGCGACGCCACGGTAGCCAGCAGCCATTGATTCGAAACGCCCTCAAGCCGTTCTTTGTGGTGCTCCGCGGCTTGCTCGCCGATGCGGTCATAGACTTGCTTCATCTCTTCCTGGTGAGCATCGGTCATGGTTTTCCATTTTTCCAGGAGAGGAGCGAAGCCCTCCGACACCGTCCTTTGGGTTTCGGCAACACCCGTTTCGAGGATGCCACCTAGGGATTCCTGGAAACGCTTCAGAAAAGCTTCCTGCTCAGCGTTGACCTGCTGCGCCAGCTCGGTGCGCTCTTGGGCGGTGGAGCGCTTGAGTTCGTCGTTGTATCCGCCAAGCTCCAGGCGGGCGGTACGTTGAATCTCGTCAACGAAGGCAGCCGTGGTGGTGTCAGCTGCTTCTGCGAAGAGGGCTCGAGCGCGTTCGAACGAATCGTGGACCGCCTCTTTCATCTGCGTTTGCGTATGGCCGATAAAATTTCGACTCGAATGATCGAGTTCGGCCGCAAAGAGTCCGGAGATTTCCCGCGCTTTTTCTCTAAGCTGACCAACCGTTTGCTCGACTGCCTTTTCCGAATGATTCTGAATCTGCATTTGCGCTTTTTTCTCGTACCATTCCGCAGACTTTTGGAGCTCGTCCACCACCTGGTGCTTTAGATCGGCGACTTTGCTTTCGAGATCAGCGAGCGACTGGCCTGTGATGGATTGCGAGGATTCGCGAAGAATTTGTTCAACACTCCCGAGGTTCTGCCGGAATTGCGCGAGCGACTCGCCGAACGCTTCGTCCGCGGCGGTGCGGATGCGGTCCTGCTGCATCGTGAGGGCAGCGTCCACCAGCGAGCGGCCCCCAGCAAGGCGGTGAATCGCTTCCTCGGCCTGCTCGATGTGTGGGTGTACAAGTTCCTGAACTTGGCGGTTGAATTGCTCCACGGCCTTGTCGGCGGCTTCGTCAAAGGTGGAGCGGATGCGCGCGTTGTTTTGTTCGACGAGGGACTGGGATTCGCTGCGCAATTCATTGCGGTGAAGGGCAACGTCTTCCTCGAGTTGCGCGTGGAAATCCGCAAGAGTCTGTTGCGCTCTTTGGAGTTCGGCGGAACGCTGTTCGAGACTTTGATGAGCCTCGCCAGTGCGAGAGAGTATGGATTCCAATTTTTGCGCGTGCTCCTGGAGCCCATCGCGCATCGCCGCGAGTTTCTGTTCCCATTCCGCCCCGACAGTTTGTGCAGCCTCGCGCAGAACGGCGGCATGCCGAGATGTTTCGTCCTGCAACTGAGCGAGCAACGTATGCAGATGTTCGTTCAATCCGCCTGCAGCGCGGTCCTGCGCCTCGGCGAGAGTGCCTTCCAGACGTTCGTGCAATTGCGTGTTAGCAGTTTCGAGTTCTTCGCTGACTTGCTCGCGCCGGGAGGATTGGGCGGATGCGAGCGCGGAGGTTACTTGATGCTGTACTTCGGCGGCTCTTGCCTCAAGGGCCTGGCGCTGTGCGTTGACGGTTTCCGCCGTGGCCTCCAGCGAACGCGCCGCGGTTTCCGCTCGAGCGGCGATTTGCACTTCGGCGTTTTCCGCTTGCGTTTTTAGCCAGGTAGCGGTCTCTTCCGCCTGCTGACAAGTGGCTTTGAGCGCGTCCGTGGCGGCATCCAGTTGGCCCGCGTGTTCGCCGCGCCGCGCGAGAGCTTCATCCAGGAGGTGGGAGGTGAGATCGCGAGTGAGCTGTTCCAGTTGCGGGGCTAGCCAGTGTGGCAATTCTGCGCGCAACGCTTCCGCCGCGGAAGCCTGGGCTTCGCGCGACCGCTTGTCGGTCTCTTGCTGGACCTTTTCGAGTGCGCGCGCGGTTTCATTCGCGATTTCCGCGCGTCCAGCAGCAAACTCTTGCTCCCATTGCTCGAAGGAGAGACGCCGTTCGGCCGAAACCGCTTGCGAAGCGGCTTCTTGCGCGGCGGCTTGAATCTGCTGACGCGCGTCAGCGACAAGCCTGGCCACCTGGCGCGCCAACTGGAGTGAGGCGTCCGTTGCGCTTGCCGGAGAAGGGAAGACGCGCAGGTTGTCATTTGCGCTTACAGCTGCGCCCGCCGATGAGAGCTCGGCCTCGCTCGCGGGGGGCACGCCGGGCTCCAAAAGCGAAGGCAATGGCGGCGGTTCAGGCGCGCCGTCCAAGATCGGAGGAGCCTGCACGCCGTCCGGAAATGCGAACCAGTCTTCCGGAGGGAACGCGATGCCCCACGCGTTTCCGGAAACTTCCAATTCCAGCGCAACTTGAAAAAGCTGGCGAACCGTCCGCGGCCGTTGAATCCACGCTACCCGGCCGCGCACGGATCGCGGTGGCTGCCCCGTGTCAGGATGAGGGATTTCAAGCGTCACCCACATGTTTTTCAGGACGTAGTGTTTCGATTGATAGCGGCAGCCGTGGCAATTGAGGATGAGCGAGGAGGTGCGCTCCACGAACGGGCGTCCGAGAGCATCCACACCTGTAACCACGAGAGGAACGGCTTGCACGATCCGCGTGCTGCGGCGTTTTCTCAATTCCGTATTCGGATTGGTTCCCGACTCCGAAGCCATTTCCACTGCCTCATCGGCAAAGTTGCTGCCCGATTCGTTCATACAAGCGCCGTCGAACCTCAGTTTTATATTTCTCGTGATGCAGAAGCTCTACTTCGCCGCGGCGCCTCGTGTTGTACCTTCTGAGGTCGGCTTGCGGTTTGTTTCCAAGAGAAACGTCCAAACTTCTCGAGCGACCCAGATTGGCCCAACGAGCAAATAAATCGGTCCCTGAAAAAACGCCGGGTGGTTTCCTTCCATCCGGTGTCCGAGAAACAAGAGCACCCAGCCTGCTAAAAAAAATCCTGCGCCCCAAATCCACTTTAGGAAAACAAGAAGGGTGATCCCCGCGAAAATCATCGGCATGCCGATTGCATGAAGCAGCTTGTTCGCAGTGGATTCGTGCTCGTGATCGTACTGTGCCATGTAGTGCGCCAGGCTCGGCATGTAGCGCACCTCCTGTCAGCCGTCTGCGGCTGCCAAGCAGCAGGTGTGGGGACATCCACGTTCCAAACCTTACTCTATACCTAAATTGTGAAATTTCCTAGGGAGTTCTATAACTACTAAGAGTAGTGAAGCGACCCGCCTATTGCGTTCCCGGCTCACCCTTCGCACCACTTTGCTATCTTCCGCTACTGGGCTTACCGTCTAGCATAGGCTACAAATCTCTGCGGCCTTCCATGGCCTTCAACATCGTAACCTCGTCGGCATATTCCAAGTCAGCCCCCACGGGAATACCCACGCCGATGCGGGTAACGCGCACACCTAGGGGCTTGAGGAGCTTCGAAAGATAAACGGCTGTGGCTTCGCCTTCCGCGGTGGGATTTGTGGCCATGATGATTTCCTCGACCGTGTTTCCCTTTAACCGCTCGATTAATGATTTGATGTGTAGCTGGTCCGGCCCGCGCCCGGAGAGCGGCGATAGCGAACCGCCTAGGACGTGATACATGCCGCTGTACGTGCGCGTCTTCTCGATTGCCATGATGTTGTGCGCCTCTTCGACTACGCAAATGGTTTTTTTGTTGCGCGTCGGGCCAACGCAATAGAGGCACGGATCCGCATCGGTGATGTTGTGGCACGTCGAGCATTCGCGAATTTTTTCTTTGGCGTCGCGAATGGCGTCGGCGAGCGCCAGGGCGTCTTCCGGCGCGGCCCGCAACAGAAAAAACGCCAGCCGCTGCGCGGTCTTCTGGCCGATGCCGGGAAGATGCTTTAATTCATCGATGAGTCGTTCTACCGGAGCGGCAAAATCGGGCATGCAGCATGTGTAGCACAGCCGCGCGCGCCAGCGCAAACCGCCTAAAGCTGGCGGTACATGACGTACGCATCGACGAGACCAAGCGTGGGGTGCTCGAAGGCCTTAGGAAGGCGGCCCACAATTTCAAAGCCGAAACTCTGCCACAGCCGGACGGCGCGCTCGTTCGAGCTGACCACGAAATTGAACTGCATGGCGCGAAACCCACGCTTTCGCGCGCGCTCCAGCGAATGCGCGCACATGGCGCGAGCCACTCCCCGGCCCGTCGCGTGAGGCGCGGTTATGTAGCCGCAATTGGCTATGTGCGCGCCCCCTCCTTTTTGATTGGCTTTCAGAAAGTATGTGCCGACGATTTCGCCATCATCTTCGGCGAGAAAGACCTCGTGTCCAGGAGAGAACCAGTAAGCGAGAGCGGCCGCTCGGTCCATGTCGCGTGGTTGCGGATAGGTTTCGCCCGCGCGGATGATGGGCTCAAGAATCGCCCAGATTGCCTCGGCATCTTTTTCAACCGCTTCGCGGATCCTCATCCCGGTATCCTGCCACGAGACGGTTTCCATGGCTTCTAACTTCTTTGTTCTAAGGAGCTTCTTCCGGGCCCGTTTACTGCCAGGGCAAAGCGCAAGATTCCGTCTCTCTGCCGTTCTAACATGAGAACAAGGGTCAGCTCGAAGTCAGGCAGAGCCAAGGACAGCCAGAGCCTATGCTCGTGTTTATTGCCATCCTTTACCTGATACTTGTGGCCATTACCCCATTCGTTGCGTTCTACTTATTGGGGAAATACAAGAAATTACGCGCAGAGTTTGACCAGAGCAAGGAAGAGCAGGCACAGCAACGCAAGTCTTTGCAACGCGAAATTGCTGATTTGAAGGAGCAGCTCGCTTCTGCCGTGCCTGGACAGTCTGCAGGCCCGGAAAGGCCAGTGGAACCCGTGACTCCTGCGGCGGCTCCCACGCGGGAAGGTCCCTTGCCGCCTTCCCGCGTCGAGTTTCCTGGCCCCGTGGAAATACCTCCCCCGGCGGCTATATCTCCGCAAAAACCGGTTATGCCACCAACACCTCGGGCACCTTCTGTGCCGAGTACGGAAGTCCCCGCGAGGGCCAAAACTCTCGCAGAAGTCAAGCCATCTGTCCCTGCTACTACACCGACGCCAAAGATTCCTTTGCCCACAGCACCGGTTGTGACACCTCCTTCGGCAAAGCCTCCGACGCCGCCAGCTCAGGCTCAGTCACCCCGGCCAGCGGCACCGCCCGTGCCGCCATCCTCGCCACGTCGGGAAGGGGAAATGCCGTGGACTCTTGCCGCGCGAATCTCCACGCCACTGCCGGTTTCCGCGTTCAAGGTACCTCTGCCCAAAGATTCTGCGCCGAAGCCCACCCTCCAGCAGCGCATGAAAACTGTTTCCTCGATCGAGGAAACCCTCGGCACGAACTGGCTCTTGAAAATTGGCGTCACGCTGTTCGTGATGGGGATGGCCTACCTCGGAATTCAGGAACTGCGCACGCTTGGCGCGGCTGGCAAGGCGCTCCTTTCCTATCTCGCCGCGGCGACTCTCCTTATCGGCGGAATTTACTTCGAGAAGAAGGATCGCTACCGGCTTATCGGCCGTGGCGGAATTGGAGGAGGCTGGGCGCTGCTTTTCTTCAGCACCTACGGCATCTACCACGTCGGCGCGATGCGAATCTTCCCGCCCGACCTCGCCTGGCTCACTGTGGACTGCGCGCTCATGCTGTTTGTTGCGGTAGGTATGGCGCTCCAGACGCTGCGTTATCGCTCGCAATTCGTCACCGGCCTCGCGTTCCTCCTTGGCTACTTCACCGTGAGCCTGAGCGAGAACAGCGTTTACAGCCTGAGCGCTGGAGTCTTTTTGGCTATCGGCCTGGTGTCCATCGTCCTGAAAATGGGCTGGTTCGAACTGGAAGTGTTCGGCATCCTCTCCACTTATCTCACGCATCTCTATTGGCTCTATCGCCTCCTCGGCGTGAACGGCGCGCGGGGCAGTGCTTTTCCTGAGTATCACGCCAGCCTGACCATCCTGTTCTTCTACTGGCTCATCTTCCGTTTTTCCTACATCAAGCGTTCGATCAAGAGCGATTTCGAAGAGCACGTTTCCACCGCCGCGGCAGTTCTGAATATCATGCTGCTGCTCGGCTGTATGAAGTTTCAGTCCGTCGATCCGACGCTCGCTTACATCGCGTTTTTTGCTGTGGGAGCCGTTGAATTTACTTGCGCGCAGCTTCCCGCGACGAGGCGCCGCCGCGAAGCATTTATCGTGCTTACCGTGGCGGGCGCTGCGCTGATGCTCGCCGCCGTTCCGTCGCATTACGCGGACAATCATGTCGCGATTCTTTGGCTCGTGGGCACGGAGGTGTTCCTCATTGCCGGCGCCATGGTGAAAGAAGTTGTCTTCCGCCGGCTCGGGTTGATTACCGGACTTCTGGTCGGCATCCGGCTCCTGGCTTCCGATTTTCGTGGCCTGGTAGGTCTCCGCTTGCATGGTGAGAAGCTCGAGCTGGGCCCGGGGATTCTTTTTGCCTTCTGCGCGGTGGTGTTTTATCTGAATGCTCTAGGCACCGGCTTGCGCTGGAAAGCATTGTTCCAAAGCCCGCTCGATCGGCCGGTGCTCAACGTCCATTCCTATCTCGGCGCATTTACGGCCGCCACCGCGGCCTGGGCTCTGTTCACGCAGGATTGGACGGCGATTGCGTTTGCCGCGCTGATGCTCGCACTGGCGGGCATCGGCCGCGCGCTGGAGTCGGGCGATTTGCAAGCGCAATACGCATTGCTTGGCCTCCTCGCGTTTTTCCGCGCCGTTGCGGTCAACCTGCACTTGGAAGGTCCAGCGCACGCGCACGTGCGCACGCGTTTGCTGACTTTGCCGATCCTCGGCGCCATGTTTTATCTCACCGCAAAACTCGCGCCGCATCGCGACGATCCCGGGCAGCGCACTTTCCGCGGTTTCTTCGCGGCCGCAGGCACAGCCCTCTTTGCTCTTCTCATCTGGTATGAGGTTCCCGAGTTGTGGCAGCCACTCGTGTTCATCGCGTTCGCCGTGATTCTGTCCGAAGCCGCGCGCGCCGTGACGCATCACGCCATCGGCTGGCATTCGCACGTTCTTGGCGGACTGGCGACTTACACGGCGCTAATCGCCGGTCCCAACAATCTGTACGCCTGGCACACGATTCCCTGGCATGCGCTCGGAGCGTCGCCCGTGGTTGCGGGTCTCTACTGGCTCGCAAAGCGCGTCGGCGTCATCAACCCTCGCCACCTAAGCGCCGCGCAAGTTGCTTACACCTGGGCGGGCACAGGCGTGATGACTTGGATTCTCGAGGAAGCGCTGCACGCACCCTGGATCGCGGTGGGCTGGATTGTTTTCGCCGTCGCTCTCACAGTTGCAAATCGCTGGATTCGTTATTCGCAGCTTGCCTGGCAGGCGAATGTTGTGGGCGCATGCGCGCTGCTCCGAGCCTTCCTTTACAATTTCGACCTCGAGCAAGAATTCTGGGGCCCCATCTCGTTGCGCGTGCTCACGATTTCGCTGGTCGCTGCTGGTTTGTATTTCCTCTCGCGTCAGGCGGCGCCATCTGAACGCTTCAAGCGCGTCGTGGCGTTCTTCCATTCCTTTGCGGCCACGGGACTCCTTTCGCTGCTGGCATGGTACGAACAACCCAACGGCTGGCTCGCTCCGGTTTGGGCAACTTTCGCTCTGGTTATGGCGATTGTAGATCAGCGTCTGGAATTCGAGGAATTGCCCTGGCAATCCCACGCACTCGCGGCAGTTACTTTAGCGCGCGCGCTCAGCGTGAATCTGTACCTCACCGTCACCTGGCGTGGTTTCAGCGTTCGTCTGCTGTCGCTGGCCATTGTGGCCGTGATTTTTTACGCCCTCTCCCGACTGATTCGCATGCCCGAACAATGGCGTCAGCGCGACCTGCACCACATCTATTCCTGGTCTGCGTCGATCGTCGTGTCGCTGCTGCTTTGGTACGAGTTGCAGCCGCTTAGCATCGCGGTGGGCTGGGCCGTTTTCGGCCTGGTCCTTTTTGAATACGGCATTCTCCGCAAAATCACCCAGTTTCGATATCAGGCGTACGTCGCGTTGATTGCCGCCTTTGCGCGTATCTTCTTCGCGAACCTCACGGCAGGCGAGCCGGGCGAATTCTGGGGCCCGCGCATGTACACGATTCTTCCCCTGGCCTTGATTTTGTTTTTCGTCTATGCACAGTTGCCTCAAGAAGAAGACGTCGCACGCGACCGCCGCCTGCACTTTGACGTTCTCCTGGCTTATCTGGGGACGGCCACGATCGTCGCGCTCTTTTATTTTCAATTTCCCATCGAATGGGTCGTCGTTTCCTGGGCCGCGGCCGTTTTTGTACTTCTCGGCGCTTCACTCGCTCTCAATCAGCCGCTCTTCCTTCAGCAGGGCATGCTTCTCGCTGTGCCGACTCGATTTGTTCACGTGGATTCCGGGTGTGTGTGTCCCTCACTGGTGTGAGGGGGTATGCGGGAAGCGAACCGGCGACGCCGGGCGCAGCGCGAAACGGGACAGTTCCTCGGCGAAA
>QHYK01000109.1 GCA_003224085.1 Acidobacteriota bacterium
AGGATGCTTTCGCGGATCTTGGGGCGGCGCAATGCGGCTATTGCACTCCCGGGATTCTCGTGACGGCGAAAGCGCTGCTTGACGCAAATCCCCATCCGAGCCGCGATGAAATCCGGAAGGCGCTTTCAGGGAATCTTTGCCGCTGCACGGGCTATCTCCAGATATTCGAGGCTGTGGAAGCGGCGATGGTCAAGACAACCAAGCAGGGAAAACAGGGTTGCTGAGGATTGCCTCGCGCTGGCTGAGAGAGATGATGCCGGAGCAAAAGGAAAAATCTAAGCCGCCGGTCGCGGGCTCCGATTCAAACCGCGAAGGCTTGCGCGTTATCGGGACGCCTCGTCGGCGTGTGGACGGCCGCGCAAAGGTGACGGGGCAGACGCGCTTTGCCGACGACATTTTCCTGCCGCGCATGACGCACTGCAAACTTCTGAGGTCTCCCTATCCTCATGCAAGCATCCGAAAAATCGACGCCTCCCGAGCGCTAGCGCATCCCGGCGTCTATTTGGTTCTCACCGGGAAGGATCTTCCGATTCAATACGGCATTCTCCCAGTCAGCCAGGATGAGCAGGCTCTTTGCATGGATCATGTGCGGCACGTGGGTGATCCGATTGCGGCGGTCATCGCCCGCGAAGAACTAACGGCATTTGAAGCGCTGGATTTGATCGACGTGGACTACGAAATTCTTCCGACTATCTCCAATCCGGAGGAAGCTCTGGTAACGCGCGAACCCCGCATCCACGAATACGGTGAAGAAGGAAACATTCATAAGCTAGTTGCCTTGGAATTCGGAAACGTCGAACACGGGTTTGTGGAAGCGGACGAAATCTTCGAGGACACCTTCTTTTATCAGGGCAGCACGCATCTTCCTATCGAGCAGCACGCCTCGGTGGCCATTAAAGATCCCGATGGCAAGCTGACCATCTGGTCGAGTACGCAGACGCCGCATTATCTCCATCGCGCCTTGGCTAAAGTGCTCGAGATGCCGCCGGCACACATTCGCGTGATCGCCACGCCAAATGGCGGCGGGTTTGGGGGCAAGAGCGATCCGTTCAATCACGAAATTGTCGTGGCGAAAGCCGCGCTGCTCCTCGACCGGCCGGTCAAGATCTGCTTGACGCGCGAAGAAGTTTTCTACTGTCACCGCGGGCGCCATCCAGTGCTTATGAAATTCAAGACCGGCGTGAAAAAAGACGGCGCGATCACAGGCATGCACCTACAGACACTGATTGACGGCGGCGCCTACGGTTCGTACGGCGTTGCAAGCACGTATTACACCGGAGCGCTTCAGACGACGACCTATCATATTCCGCGCTATCGCTTTGAGGGCTGCCGAACGTTCACCAACAAGCCCCCCTGCGGGCCCAAGCGCGGGCACGGTACTCCGCAGCCTCGCTTCGGCCAGGAGGTACAACTCGACAAAATCGCCGAGAAACTCCAAATCGACCCTGCGGATTTGCGCCTGCGAATCACGGAAGCTCCAAACACGGTGACCGCCAATTTTCTGCGGCTGGGCACGGTAAATCTCAGTGAGTGTATTCGCCGAGTTGTAAGGATTTCGGACTGGAAAAACAAATTCCGCAAGCTCCCCGAAGGCCGCGGCGTGGGGCTGGCTTGTTCCGCGTATTTGAGCGGGGCTGGTTTGCCCATCTATTGGAACAAGATGCCGCACTCGGGCGTGCAACTGAAATTTGACCGCGGGGGCGGGGTCAGCATTTTCTGCGGAGCGACAGAAATCGGCCAGGGCTCCGATGACGTTCTTGCGGGCATCGTCGCGGAAGTGCTCGGCATCGATCCCTTTGACATACGCCTGTTTACCGGGGACACGGATTTGGGTCCTGTGGATTTGGGATCGTATTCCAGCCGTGTCACGTTGATGGCGGGCAACGCGGCGTTGCAAGCAGCAGAACGCGGAAAAGCGCTTCTCGCTGAAGCCGTTGCACTGAAATTAGAAGTACCCAGAGAAAGATTGCGCTTCGCTGGCAGGCGCGTCTTCGATTCCACTGCGCCGGAGAGCGGGGTCAGCTTCGCGGAAGCGATTTGTCTTGCTGAAGCACGCTTTGGAACGGTCGGTACGGTTGGTTCCTACACGCCCCCGAAATCCCCCGCTCTTTACAAAGGCGGCGGCGTGGGGCCGTCGCCAACCTATTCTTACTCGGCTGCCGTTGTCCAAGTCGAAGTAAATCCCGTGACCGGCTGGGTGCATGTGCCCAGAGTGTGGATTGCCCATGACATAGGTCGCGCGCTCAATCCAACGCTGGTGCGCGGCCAGGTGGAAGGCAGCGTTTACATGGGCCTCGGCGAAGCGCTGATGGAAGAGCAGGAGTTTCGCCGTCTTCCCAAGAGGCTTTCGCATGCTCTGGTGCACAAATTCCCCTCGATGCTCGAATACAAAAGCCCCACTTCGCTGGACATGCCGGAAGTGGTCACAGAGCTGGTAGAAGATCCTGACCCTCGCGGCCCCTTTGGCGCAAAGGAGGTCGGCCAAGGCCCGCTGCTGCCGATTATGCCCGCGGTAGCAAACGCCGTATACGACGCCGTCGGCGTGCGGATTGACGAGGTTCCCATCACGCCGGAAAAACTTATGAAGGCGCTGGCGGAGAAGAAAGCAGGCCGCGAGGCGCGCTTTGGCCCAGATCATTTCCCGCGCGTGAATTGGCCCGAGGCACTGCGGATTCCGCCACCGTGGGAAGGTGGCGATGGCAACGCCGTGAACGACGTTCATCGCGAAAAGCCGCGTTTGTCGAAAGAGAAGGTCCTCGCGCCATGATGCGCCTGCCGCTATTCGAATTTCGCGCGCCGCGGTCTATTGCAGAAGCCGTGCGCATTCTCGACGGCGAAGGACCGCAGGCCATGCCACTCGCAGGTGGCACAGATCTGTTGCCCAACATGAAGCGGCGGCAACAGGTTCCCAAGACCTTGATGAGCCTGAACCGCATTTCAGAATTGCACGGTACGGAGTTGAACGATTCGAGCTCGCGACTCGGCGCCTGCGTCACACTTTCTGAAATCGCCGCCGACTCACGTTTTTGCAATGGTATGACCGCCCTCGCGCAGGCCGCTTCTTTTGTTGCCACACCTCAAATCCGGAACATGGCTACGCTCGGCGGAAATCTTTGCCTCGACACGCGCTGCAACTATTACAACCAGAATTATGAATGGCGAAAATCCATCGGCTTTTGTTTGAAAAAAGATGGCGATACCTGCTGGGTTGCTCCGGGCAGTTCCAAGTGCATGGCCGTTTCTTCGACGGACACGGCTCCGGCATTGATGGCCCTCGGCGCGCGCGTCCGGCTAATTTCGCGATTGGGCGAACGCGAAGTTCCACTCGCCGAGCTTTATCAAAACGATGGCATTCACTACATTAGGCGACAGCCCAATGAGCTACTGACAGAAGTGCTCCTGAATCCTCTGCCCGGCTGGAAGAGCGCGTATTGGAAGCTGCGCCGCCGCGGCTCTTTCGATTTTCCGGTGCTGTCGGTGGCCGCAGCCGCGAGGCTATCCGCCAACAATATGGTTGAAGAATCTCGCATTGTAGTTGGCTCGGTGGCGTGCCTCCCGCTCGTGGCCGCCGAAGCTTCAAAATTCCTGGTGGGCCGGCCGCTGAACCAAGATTCCATCGCTGCAGCGGCGATGCTGGCCGCACGCATCGCCAAGCCGCTGGACAACACGGATTTCGACATGACCTGGCGCAAACGCGTGACCGCGGAATTCGTGACCTATGCGCTCCGCGAGCTACGCGGGGACGACATGCGGGGAGAGCGTCTCCTCCTGACGCGTCACTCCTCCGGCTTTTGATTTGGCTTTAGGATTTCGTGGAGACGTGTCCGAGGTTGTCGCGGCGGCTAAAAAGTCAAGATTTGGCTCCGGAGGCTTCGTCCAAGGTCGCAATCTCATCGGGATTCAAGGAGAGAGTGGACATCAACTACAACTTTGGGCGAGGGCATGAGCAGTCCCTCGGCATAATCCTAGGCCTATTGATCGGGATTCGAAGATTTAAGCAGTGACTTCAAATCAGCGTCAAAAACATCCGTGTATTCAAATCCGATTACCTTCTTGCGTAGGACTCCTTGCCGGTCAAAGAGCATCGTGGTTGGCAAGCCTTCGATTCCTCCGAACTTCCGCTTCAAATCGTCGGACGCGACTGCCAGTGGATAGCGGACGCCAATCTTTCTGGCGAAGGAGAGAGGGTCTTCCGTGTCCATCATTGTGTCAAACTTGAATCCAATGACGGCGAATCCGCGAGCGGCATACTTATCGAGGAGTTTTTGATAACCGGGCATCTCCTTCTTGCACGGCTGACACCATGTAGCCCAAAAATCGATGAGCACTACTTTGCCGCGCAGATCCGCCGCGGAGATGTCCTTCCCTCGCAAATCCTTCACAGAGAATTCCGGCAGGCTCGAACCAACTTCGCCTGGTGCAATGGCCTTTTCTTGTGGGGTGGCGGGACTCAATGGCCTAGCGCATGCGAACAGCCCCACCAAAGCGAAATTCAGTAAGACAAAGCAACGCCTTCGCATCTATTCCTTCCTCTGTATCTCCAGAATCAACAGCTTCAACGGAGCCGAAGTATCGGGTTTCGTCCTTTTCTTGCCTTCAGACTTTTTGTACAACTGGCCGCGAATCGTTATGGTTGCTTGGTTGTTCGCGAGTGGCTCCAACTCCTTCGACAAGTCATTCGGCGAAATCAGGAACGATTGATTCGGACTGACGCTGAGGGTGAGGTGGCCTGAGCTATCTCTGACCACTTTGCCTTGCGCGGTGATTTCCATCTCCGCGACGCTGACACCACTGTCGTACACGGCCTTGAGAAGCTGCGGAGGATCAATTCGGCCGTCCTTTTTAGGAGCGATCTCGACCTTCCCATCAATCAGACTGACATCAACGCTTTGAACGCCAGACTGGCGTCCGAGGTGCTGTTTCACCCCGTAGGCTCAAAAGTTTCAAGTCATGCCTTCGACGCGCATTTCAATGTGCTTGATTTGCGCTTGCGAGACCGGCGCGACCGTGAGGCCCAGCAACAACAGCAAGGCGATTTTCGCGTTCATCGTTCCTCCCTTCTAAAGGTGCAAACGAAATTGCTGCGTGATTCCAAAGCTGACGTGGCGGCGAACCGGCATAAACATCGCGCCGGAAGAATGGGCCACGCCCCAGTCCGCTCCGACCCAAACATGCAGGCCAGGACGCAAGCCCGCATAACTCGTGATTCCGGCGAGGAACACGCCACCGCCACTTCCGTTCTGAGTGATTCCGGCGATGCGGCCGTTTTGCATATGGAGCCAAGTAAGTGCCGGTCCTATGAACCATTCGCGCGCAACGTTCTTCGATTCATAAGGTCGGTACGACAGCCAGAAGCGCGATTCGATATCAGAGCCGAGTCGTGTCTTCTGCGTGCCCTGAGAGCACAGAAGCGAATGGAAATCCTCGTCAGCGACGAGCCGTCTGATGTTGAAAAGTCCTGTGTAGGTCCAGTTTGCGGCTACGAAGAAATCAGTCGAGCCTGAACCGGGTTGCAGACTGGCGGGAAGCAGCGCTCCGTTTGCGGTCGCCAGGCTTGTGCTCCCCGTTGGAAGTTTCGGGCCAAAGGTAAGCGAGGCCTGGGTGGTGCCTCGTTCGGAATCGCGGCGGTAAAAGCGGTATTTGACGAGGAGCGTTATGTCGCCTAAACCTGTTCCGCCGACCGTTGGGCTGGTTGTCGGTGGCGCAAGGTCAAAACGATTCGTCGCGACAGGCACGAGGACAGTTAGATCGAAATCTGGATGAAAGCCCCAGGTGAAATTGAACAGCCCCTCGTGCGAAAAGGTGGGGCGAGCGGCGTTTGGAATGCTGCCGGGAGGAGCAACGAACATGCCACGCGTGACGAAAACGGAGTTATAGGAAACCAGAGCGCCACCGGGGAAGAGTGGCGGGGCGGTTTCGGGCGCCGCGCCCTGAGCTCCTGCCTTAGGTGCACAGACAGCTAGAATCAAACCTAGCAAGCCGACCGTACCTGCGCGGTACAAAAGTCCTTTGTGCGAAGCGATATCCATTTCAGTTCCTTTCAGCAGAAAGCTGGTCCAGGGACACCAATGCGTCTCGCGGGATGCGCTGCTGAAAGGTGATCTAGATGCGGATAGGGGTAGCGATCGGGGGGCTTGTACCGGGAGGCGCGAAGTGGGATGGAACGGTATCCCAGGCAGCAGAATCGCTCCTCGGAGACTCTTGAAAGATTGAAATTACCGCGATCACGTCCGCCGCGAACGAGAGTTCGTGAGCGGAGGGCGACTGAACGAATGGCGCACGCATCTGCGGCATTGTCTTGCAGCACTCTTGGCCATGCCCGGACGAGGAACAGGGCATGGACTGATAGCACTTCATTGCTTCGTCAGGCGTTGTCATGCCGGAGCAATCCACGACATACGCTGCCAGCGCAGCCCCGATGAATGCGACCAAAAGTGCTCTTGAAAAACGCATTTCTATTCCACGTTAAAACGCGAGCGCCATTCGAGTCAAGTGCTCGGGCGAGACGGCGAGACGGAATCTCTACAGGGGATCGCGAACAGCATCGGTCGGAAATACCCGAAATCAGTACGGTTGGCCTATTGGCCAATTCAAGCGTGATCTGAAATTCGTAAGTGACGCCAAAGCAACGACTTGTGATTTTCACCCGCAGCTGTTAACCGAAATGTTGGAGGTTCGACTCCTCCCCGGGGAGGATTTTTCGCGGCTTCCCATCAGATAGCCCCGCTTTCATGGACCTGGCCGCCAAGGGAATGGCCGTCCCGTTCGGCCGGCGCCACGTTGTCCGGAACTCCCGGTCGTAGGTCCATACCTTCAGATCTTTGTCGCGTCCGCCCAATCCGGCTCATGGTTTGCGGACTTCGTGAGCCAGTCGAGCACCTCCAGGAAGAAGTCGCGCTCGTACATGACCGGAATTGGCTGCGCGATGAGATCGTGCAGCAAAGCCCGAAGCCGCTGCCGCTGGTTTCGATGCGGGAGGTGAAAGCACGTTTCCGTCAGCACGGCATCGCAGACCGCGAACTCATCGGCGGCTAGCGACTCAAGATGCTTCATTGCCGTCCGGTGCTTCGAGTCGCGTGCATCGCACAGCGCCACCAACGGGGTCGTGTCGATCAGAATCACCGCCGGAAGGTCCGGAGCTTACGGAGAATCGCCACACGCGCTGCGCGCCGATCGTAGACGTCGTAGTCGCGGGGCGGCAGGGTCTGGAGGATCGGGATATTGCTCGAATATCTGTCGGACGATCGTTCTGACATCGGGCGGGGACTCGGACCTACGCAGCGCCGCAAACCGTTCGTCAATCGCCTCACGCACCACATCCGACAGGGCCATGCCACGCGCACGAAGCGTCTGTGCCTTGCGAAGTCTATCGGCCAACACTGTCAAGGCCACGCGCTCTCCATGCGCTCACTGTGTTCCCGGAGATCACTCCAACCAGGCGCAACCTGGACCGATCACATGCAATCCTGGACTCAGGAAGTACTTGATGTGCGTTACCGACGGTTGGCCAGCACGCGCATGTTCAGCACCATGCTGCTCCAATCCGACGCAGTCGCCAAAGCATGCCGGATGATCACCTGTATGCGCGACTTCGGCGCGCAAGGTTATTTCGTCAATATCCCCTCGGAAGTCATTGTCATTCAGCCCGACGGCAAAACGTTCTGGCGCTGCTAGAGCGACAATTTCACGAAGTCCTGGCTCGGCACGCGCTATCCGACCAACCCTCCCGGCAGCCGCCATGCTCTCTGCCTTCAGCAAGCGCTTTCCGGTGGCACCCACATGCGACACCGGGAGCCGTGCTGCTGAAAATGCACTTCATCCGTGGCCCACAGATCTACCGCCTCATTCTGCATCAGCATTCGGAGTTTTTTTATTTTACGACCTTCTGCCGTTCGGGATCAGCCCGGGACGGAAAATCGGCCCTGCTGTTCCACACAACGAAGGGCACACCGACATCTCTATGGCAACCTCGAAGACCGCAGGCTTACGCCCCGACCCGACTTGTTCAGCTGGGAGTGGAGGAAGGGGGGATGGGCTGGCACTCTTTTAAACGCTGCCGCAAAACGTGGTTACGGGGGGCGCGCTGTTTGGAAGATATCAACAACTCCTGGATGGCTGCACAAGCCGCAAACCATGTCCGAGCTTTACTCTCACCTTCACGAGGAGTTGGAACTGCGCCTCGCATAAGCAGAGCGGGTCTCTGGCGAATTGATACGGTGATAGTGAAACGATCGGATCCGCAAAACGCACTGCAAACGATAAGCTCTTTCGACGAATGCATCGGCGCGAAGAAATCCACGAAAATGTCAAGGCTGCTTCGCTATGCAGAGTACCGAGGCCTGCTTCAGATTGGTTGGCTAGAGCGACGTCGCGCTGGCTCAGGGCTGTTTCGATGAGGGGAAGGTTGACAGTTGACGACAATTGTCGCTATTATGGACGACATATGGTGGACGAATTACAAGCAGTAGTTGAGGGGTTGGGGGGCAGGCAAACCCTTGGGCGTGCGTTTTCCAGCGTGGACGACATGCGCGAGGCGATCCGGAAAGGCTTCCCTCCCGCAGTGGTCGAGGAGTTGATGCGCGCCTCTGGGCTAACACTAAAGGAACTCGCCGACGCACTCGATCTTTCCGCACGAAGCCTGCAGCGCCACCGTCGCACGGGAAGGCTGGCGCGCTATGAGTCCGATCGGCTTTACCGCCTCGCTCGCATTGTGGCCCTCGCTAACGAATTCCTTGGCGACCACGAGCGGGCGATCCGCTGGCTGAAGCGGCCCAACCGCACGCTTGGCGGTGTCCCCCCCTTCACGGCGCTCGACACTGAATTGGGCGCACGCCAGGTTGAGAACATCCTGGGCCGAATTGGCTACGGCGGCATCAGTTGAGCCGTGTCTACCGGGTGCTGCGGAAGAAGTACGCCCGCAGCCCTTTTGACGGGGAAGGCGCATACCGGTATGGTGGTCGCTGGTCAAGCCCTGGCATCCGTTTGAGCTACACGTCAGAGCATCAATCGCTGGCCCTGCTGGAGTATTTCGTACATCTCGACAAGGACGATGCCCCCGCCGATCTTGTCTTGGCTGTGGCGGAAGTTCCCGACGAAATGACCGGGGAACGAGTCGACGGCCAGTTACCTGCAAATTGGCGCGACCCGGCAGCACCGCCGGAGCTCACCCGAATCGGCGACGAATTTGTGCGAAAAGGAGAGAACTGCCTGCTAGTGGTGCCTTCTGTCCTTGCCCCGGACGAGAACAACTGCCTAATCAATCCAGAACATCCTGAGTTCAGGAGAATCGTACTAGGACAGCCGGAGCCACTCGCCTACGACCCACGTATGTTCGGAAGGCGGCGCGGCCAGCGCAAACGGCCAGGGAGTTGATCCCCTGACAGTGCTGAACCTCTGAAACAAGGGTCCCGCTGTAGGTGCCGCAGACTACCAGGACAGCCCGGTTGACACCACGCGCGAAGTGCGAGAACTGGTTGCTATGTGCCTGTGGGACGTGTTCTCGAACGAAAACGACGTCGGCGACCGGGATGGCCGGCTGGTGCACATTGGTTCCTGGCGTGGCGCCGCAGGATTCCTAGCCGAACAGCTGAATCGCGAGACCGCGGAGCGGGAGTATGACTATATGCATTTCTACATGGGAAGTTTCTGGGTCTCCGAGCGCGCCGACTTGACGCCCGTGTATGAAATGATCTTCCGCCGATTGAAGGATAGGTTGTTGGATTGGCGGTATCGTCTTCCGCGAATGCACTTGATCGAGTTTCCTTCCGATAGACCGGACGGTCGAAGGAGTTATGAGCTCGAAAAAATGAGAGCTGAACTCGAACAGGCGCACCACGAGGCCATGGACGATTTAAAGCACAAGCCCGTACCCGCGATCGTGCTTGCGTACAGCAATATTTACGGCGCCCTTTCCCCGTGGTTGGCCGCCATGGGAGTTCAACGAGCGTGACGATTGAGCTTGTGGTTCCGTGCGTCGGGGATGAGGCGCCAAAAATTTCTCCAGCCAACGCCTAGCAGGCTCGGGATTCCGCGGAGCCCGTGTCATCCACCGGGCGATCGTCCGCCCGGAAACGTCAAATCCGAGCATAAGCAGCTCGCCATGAATGCGCGCCGCTCCCCAGGTTGGGTTGTCAGCGACCATCCGGAAGACGCGATGCGCGAACTTGCTTGGAAGCCGGTCTTCTTCCAATCGGTCGTGGCAGCCGCTGGTGAAGTGAGGTGATTTCCTCTAGTATCCTCCTCCGTCAAGCCCGCTCCCCAGTTCGCCGCGTAGGGGGACCAGCGTTTGTAACTGCGGTCCTAAGGTCGACTCGTTCCGTTGGGAAGGAAACCTGAAAATCCGCCACGCCGTCTCACTAAATGCAAGGCTGCTGATCGTCAACTCCGCATCGCCCTTGCAGCTTTGAAGACGAGTTGCGGCGCCGTTTACGGATCGGAGGGGCTTATGATTCTGCGCGCGGCCGTACTTTCCGGTTTCCTCCTGCTCGCTGGAATCGCTTTTGCCCAACATCCTCACGAGAACGGATCGCCGCAGCCTCCCCCGCCGCCACCACCTCCTCCCGCTAGCCAGCACGCGGCGCCTTCGGCTCCTCCGCCGACCGCCACCCCTTCGCCGAACCCTTCACCGAGTCCCATCACCCCGCACAGCACCTCTTCCGGTATTTCACCGACAACGGGTCCATTTTCGCCGCCTGCGCACCGGTGGCGATCCCAATCCCCTTCGGCTGAAGCGGGAACCCCCGCCGGAGCTGGGCCGAAGCATTGCAAACGTGAGCCATGCACCCAGCCCCCGCCTACCGATCCGGTCGGAGGGAACGCACAGCCCGCGCGACCCTGGGCCGCAGCCGCCCCTGCGCAACCATGTCCGCGGGGGCAAACCCCGCAAGGAAGCGGGTGCGTGCCCGCAATTGTCGGGCAATGCCAGCCGGGCCAAGTATGGAACGGCATGGCCTGCGACCAGCCTGGGGATAAGTGCACCACGTTTCGATCTAGGGCGGAAACGATCAGGACCGAAGCCTTCGGTGTCAGTTCACAAATGAAAACTGCCTGCATGAAAAACCCTAACGGCAAAGCGTGTACGGCGCTGACTCAGGAGCACGACCTGATCGTCTTACGTTATCGATCATTGTTGAACGAAGCTCCGGCTGCTTGCCGGGCGACGCTGCCCGATCCGCTGACGCTGTAGGACGGCTCGAGGCTTCCTCTCAACACCTCACCACGGCCGGTTCTGTAAGTCGGCGCTGCCAACGAATCAGGGCGCCAGTGGAGAATTCCTGGTTGAATTTGCGGATCGTATTCCAACGTTCGCGAGCGGGAAATCACCTTATTTTTGGGCGGATGAGAGTTTGGCGAAGGACAGACGTTCTCTCGCCCACGTACTGACATAGGATCACCCATCTCGCGTACGCCGGTCCAATCGTTGGTGTCGAGTAGCGGGCGTTGCCCTGACCTCTCGAGTCCAGCAGCTGGATGGCACCGTGGTACAGACATGGTTAGAGACAAGAGACGAGCAACGGACTCGCCTGACAGCCTGCCCGCGCTAGCCGTTTCTTGCCGCTGCCTTGGACATTAGTGGCCTGGGCAGGGCTTGCTGGGGCACACGTAGACTACGAGCGTCGTGTGCGGCACGTTGCAGGGCTTTTTGCCGCAATCGCATGCCCAGCCAATCTCGACTCTGTCCTTGTCGCGGTCGAAAGTGATTGTAAGATGATCCTTCAGTGTTATCCAATCATCTGGTCGGATTTCTTGTCGGCCCTTTGCTGTCCCTGTTGCCTCGTTCATGATTGCCTCCTTTTTGTGGTGGTTCATCTCTGCAGGGAAACCGTGTTGTTCCGGTCTGTGGGCGCGGTGAGCGTGGCAGCCAAATGGTCGCGCTCCGCCCGAGCTTCCTGTACGACTTGCAGGTCGGGATCCGCATAGGCCCACAGTTTCAAGAACTCATCGTAAGACTCGAGCGCCTGCTTTGTTTCTCCGGCTTTCGCAAGAGAGCGGGCCAGCGCGAGATGTGCCAAAACCCAGCTTGAGGGGGAGTCGTCATCGAAAATCTCTCCCTTGAAACCCAAGTAGCGTTGGTAGGACTCAACGGCATTGTGCCATTCGTTATTCGTTGCGTACCCGCTTCCAAGGCCCGACTGCGCCTGATAGGAAGGGAAGAACAAAATGGCGCGGCGTTGGTTTTCGATGGCGGACATGGCGTTGCCTGACGCCAGGTCCACCGCACCCTTTAAATTGTGATAGCAACTCCGAGTGTAGCCGCTGTCCCGTTGTGCAGCCAACTCACTCAGCCGACTTAGAAGCTTCCGCGCGGTATGTAAATCCCCCATCTGCACAGCCATCAGGCCCCCGCGCCGCAGCTCCTGTTCCTGAAGTTGGGCGCTGGCCTCTGCCGCAACCCGGCGCATCTCTGCGCGGGCTTCGGTCAAGCGCCTGCGGGTCCACAACACCTGGCCCAGCAAATATCGTTGTCCCGGGATCCACGTCTCGCTGTGGAGCTTCTCCCCGAGGACTAGGCCTGGACGCAACGCTTCCGTGGCTTCTCGCAGCCGGCCCTCGTACATCAACACTTTTGCAGTATAGAGGGCCGACAAGCTCTGGTCGTAAGCGTCGCCTTCTTTTCGCAGCAGCTCGAATTCTCGCCGCGCCGCTTGCGTGTCGCCCTTGCCCAAGTACGCCAGACCCGCGCCCCAGTGCAACCGGGGGCTCCGGATCTGCCGCGCTTGGGCCGCTTGAAATTCCGCGAGGGCATCGGAAAAACGATTGAGCCGAACCAGATAAAAAATCAGGAATCGGTGGTCGATTGGACTATTGGGATTCAGTTTGAGAGCTTGTCTCTCGGCGGCCACGCCCTCTTCGGCGCGGCCAGACCAAACCGACGCTTCCGCGAGGCCGCGGTGTCCTTCCAGATCGTCCGGATAAACTTCTGTAAGCAATCGGTACTGTTCGGCGGCCTTCTCGTACAAACCCTGGAACTCGTAACCCGTTGCCAGAATTAGGTAGCGCTCCCGCTCAGTCACGCGGTCAAGATGCAGTCGCGCCTGATCCATCTCCTGCGCCGCGCTTGCGTCATCCCCCCGCCACTCGAAGACGCGGGCCAAATAGAGATGCGCCATGCCGAAGCCGGGATCGAGTTCCGTGGCGCTTTTTGCCAGGGGCAAAAAGCTGTCGTAATCGGCAGCGGCGTAAAACTCCATGGCCCGGGAATAACGCTGCAGAGCATCGAGCGAGGGTGTGGTTACTTTCTCGAGGGGCCGGCTTTCTTGATTCACTTGCGCCAGCGATTCACCAAAACGCTTGCGCAAACTTTTTGCCAGATTGTCCACCGTGGTGTAGAGCTCAGAAGGGGACCTGAGCATCGCGGCTTGCGTTAGCAGAGGCGCGCCTTCCCGCGGATCCGTGAGCTGGATAGTGAGCAAGTACACGCCGCCCGCCGAAGCGATGCGTCCCGTTAGCAGAGCTCGATAATTCTCGCGCCGGGCGAGCTCTCGTCCCAAAGCCATGTCCACCTGCGAGACGTTTCTGCGTCCCATGCGTTTGGTCGCCTCAAGCACCTGGGACTGCGGGACAAGGCGAACGTAGCGTGATTGTGCCAGAGCCTGCCGCAGCGCCTCGGTCACCGTTTGGTCGAACAGTTTTTCCCCCGTCTGGTTTTCAACATCAGTGAGTAGCACGGGAGCGTGTTCAGCCAGGACAGGCCGATTGGAGTAGCGATAGAGCGAAGTAGCCGCTACGGCAACACAGAGTGCCCCCGCAAGGACGATCAAGGCATTCCGAGACCGCCCGCGCCGCGAGGGCTCTTCGTTTTGCCGGCGGGACGGGGTGTGCTTTGGAAACAAGGATTGCCGGAGCGCTGTAAGGTCCACGGCAAGATCGCCTGCGCTTGAGTATCGCTGGGTTGGATCCTTGGCCAGCATTTTCGAGACAATGCGCCCCAGTTCGCTGGGGACTTCCGCATTCCGTGCACGCAAGGGGAGCGGATCCTCCTGTAGAATGCGGTTGCAGGTGGCCAGAAAGCCTTCGGCCCGGAACGGATTGCCGCCAGCAATCGCCTCGTAAAACACAACGCCGAGCGAGAAGATGTCTGCCCGGGCGTCGGATTCTTTCTCTTGAACCACCTCGGGAGCCATGTACGGCAAAGTACCAGCAAACTGCGGCCCTGACCGCGTGCTCTCAGTTGTGGTGCTGGGATCACGGGGGAGGTTCTTTGCCACGCCAAAATCCAGAACCTTCACTTGTCCCGAAGACGTCAGCACGATGTTTTCCGGCTTGACGTCACCATGCCGGAGGCCAACCTGATGGGCACAGGCCAGCGCCATCGCGCAGTCGATGGCGATGCGAAGGAATTCCTCGATGGTGAACGGCTTGGCCAGACGGCGGCGCAGTGTCTGGCCTTCCACGTACTCCATCACAATGAAGAGTTCATTCTCTACCTCGATCACATCGTAGACGGCGGCGACATGAGGATCATTCAGGCGAGAGGCGCATTCTGCTTCTTTCCAAAGGTGCCGGCGGGTGTGCTGGTCAGCGTGCAGAGCGGGTGAGATGCGCTTAAGAGCCACCTGACGCTTCAGGCGCGTGTCCTGGGCTCGGTAAACCTCACCCATGCCGCCCCGGCCAAGCAATTGCTCAACGGCAAAGCGGCCCACCGTGGTTCCGCTGAGGTCTGTAAAAGAGGAGGAGGCCGGCTCGAATTGCATGCGCGGTTCAGGCATCGGTGCTACGGGCCGGGGTACCGTGCGCCTGGCCTTCGCACAGCAGCGTAAACAGAAAGAATACCGCCAGTTGTCGAAACGTATTAGTAGGCTGCCGGGCCGGCCCTTGGCAGGCATCTTACTCCGGGCCCAGGAGGGAAGCAATCCTTTAGGGTTGTCGTTTTTCGGGTGGGGAAATCCTGCTCGGGCGGAGCCCGGGAAAGGTCACTCGATGCTTCGAAGGACCTGAACCTTGGATGACACACCGGTGCCAAGATCCCCTCGAAGTTGCATTACAGACTCGATGGATTGGAGGCGCCATACATGCCTAACAACGAAAAACCGAGGAATACGTGGCGCAAGGGATGACGCAAGAAGAGGCGGTACGGCGGTTGGAATTGGGTATACGCGTTCCTCAGTCAGCCGCCCGGCCCCGGCGACTCCAGCGATCCAGGTGGTGGGTGTAACGGACCAGCATGCAAAGAAGCTTTACGAAGGATCTTGAATGATGAAAAATGCAGAAAGTTCATTGAGAAGCTGCTTAAAGACCTGTGGGCGGCGAGGACGGAAGCTGAAGAAAACAGTGGCGTGTTCCCGGGCACAAAAGTGAAACAAGCCCGCGCTGAAGCATCTACCGCGCAATGGTTTGCCGACAAGCTAAGCAGCGCAAACATCAAGTACTCGAAAACGCAACCAAAGGATTTGCCCACGTTGAAGGAAGCGGCGGAGTAAACACCATTTGGCTAGACCCTCATGGGGCGGGCGGTGACAGATCTCTCGACCTCATCCATGAGACTTTTCACATCGATCCTCCAGGGTTCTCGGACATCGACATAGCCCATACGTTCATGAAAACTGCAAAATTCGCCAGCGAGGCTTCAGCGTCCTCTTGGTGGAGTCACCATGTGGACGACAATTGCGGGGGGCAAAAGAAACAATGAAGGCACCTACGCTTGGAGTTCTCTCGGCGCTAATCACCTTCGTACTTTGCACGGTCCCTGCTGTGGAAGGCTCTGACGAGTGTTGTCGCCCAATAGCGAAAACAATCTGGTATCAGCAGCCCATCCACGACTTGACGCCGCAGGACGAAGCGGACGTTCTGAGAGTAGACGACCAAAACGGGAGACCCGTTCTTGTGATTCACACATCGAAAAAAGCACGTGTTCGAACTTCAGGTTCATCTGAGTATCACGTGGCTCGGTCAGATGACGGGGGAAAGACACTAGAGCCTGTCACGCAGGATGTTCCTACGCCGTTCCTTACAAAAGACAGCGGATTCCTGGAAGCTCCCTCGCATCCTAGCGTCCTGTACCGCTATGTAAGCGAACTCGGGTTCTACGTGAGATCAGAAAACGGAGGTTTATCCTGGACAATACCCACCCATTTAATTAATGGAAAAACGCGAGAGAGCTTCGCGCTCGACCTTGGGGGAAGTACCTTTGACACAGTGAGATTCGATATCGTCGCGATTGACCCCGTGAGCCCGCTTACAATATTTGCGAACCTAACCGTGTCTCCTTGGACAGCGGTCACCTTTTACTACCCCGACTTCAAGCACACTGAAAGCATCGAAGATGTGAAGCAGCCTGAGAATACATTTGTTTCGCATGACGGTGGCGAAACCTGGAAGGAGTTTACTTCCGCGCTGCGACGCGGGGAGGCCTTGGGGATTAGCCCATCGGACCCAAAGGTGCTCTACGGCCACGGCCGAAGTGGAGTGGTCAAATCGATAGACGGCGGCATAACCTGGGAGCCTGTTGGCCAGCAGCGGGAACTGGAACTTCGCCCTTTGACAAGAGCAGATAAAGATGAGCAGACGCGATTGCTGAAGGGGCCAGTAGACTTACGCATTCGCCAGATTCTCGTCGACCCCGTGAACGAAAACATCGTTTATCTGGTCTCTAATAAGGGGCTAATCCGCTCGGTAGACGGTGGAGCAACATGGTGTCTCCTGAATCTTGGAGTTGATCAGATAGATTCTGCCCGTTCGATAGGCGTTAATCCTGCGCGACCACGAGAGATATATGTTGGGACGACTCGGGGAGTCTTCTTTTCTTCAGACCGCGGATGTCATTTCTCCAAGATCTATCCGGCGGCCGGAGCATCCTAAACGCTATAATGTCAATTCCCCGGCACATGCGTTACAGACTCAACCCGACAGGCGTTTGAGCTGGCGGGCGGCCCAGACGCTTCAGTCATCTGCCCGAACAACAACTGCACCGGTATCCAAGCCTTCTTAGGCCAGGGCGGCACCACTGTGATTCAACGAGACTGGAAACCAAGCCTTTTCAATACGTTTGAGATTTTGACCACACGCGCGTATTCGATGGACCTGGATTTTTGAAGGTGTTCGCCAAGGAGCGCGCAGCCTGACTCGCTACAGAGGGGGCATGGCTGGTTTCGGGCTCAGGATTGGAGAGCAATACGGGAGCATCGCCTGATGTCACCGGTCAAGTTTGCCTTTAACATCCGGGCTACAGAACTCTGGTTTTTGAAATAGTTCGCGTAGGTTAATTCCTGTCCCTCTCGCCTTGAGTAGCTTCGTGATTCCCTTTTGAAAGCCACTAGAATTTGGTCAATGCAGGCTTTCGTAAGTTTGCGCCACTTATTGAAGTGGGTCGGATAGTACTCCGGCCACTGTCCGTGTAGTTGCGCACTCAGATCGGGATCACCCCACTTTGCGCCGACCTCCGTTAAACCGCGAACAACGAGGCTGAATAGTGCGAAGTATTCATAGGATTTCAAATTTCGGATGTAAAGCTTATCTCCCGCCAACTTGCTTCTGCCTTCCCACAACGCCACATCAAGAAGGTAAAGCTGAAAAGCCAGTTCTACCGGCGCTTCACGAATCCTTTCGTAGCGCTCACCTTCGAATAAATCCGCCACGTTTTTTGCAACGGCGGGACCTAAGCGCGGCTTGGACCAGTAGAAACTCGCAATTAACTGCGTAAGCCATTTAATGCTCGTCCCGTACTTAATGCCGACGCTACGCAATTCGCGGCTCCGCTGCTTCCACTCGCGGTTTCGGCGCTCATAGAAGAATCCTTTGTTACGAAAGAAGCGGCCCCAGCGTGAGTGCTGGAGGATCCGCGGTACCCTCAACTGCAATGGGAGATCAGAACAATGGGCACAACTACCGAGACGAAGGAAACGGGACAAAGTAAAAGAGACCCCGGCAGAGGTTCCATATACAAGCAGAAATATCGAACCTCTGACGGGGAGCTGCAAGAAAGTCGCTTCTGGTCGATCAAGTACTACAAGCACGGCGTGCCGTTTCGCGAAAATTCCCACTCGCAGAAGTGGGGCGTTGCAGAGCGTCTGCTCCGGAAACGGCTCGGCGAAATTGACGCTGGTGTGTTCGTTCCTCCGGCTGCCGAGCGGTTGCTTTACAAGGATCTGAGAGTCGCTCTGTTTGCCGATTACCGCGCGAACGTCCGAAAATCTCTTCTGAAGCACGCTGACGGAACGGAGTATATCTGTGGTGTCTCTGCGCTGGATGATTTTTTCGCGGGCGACCGCGCGGCAGAGGTCACGACTCCGCGCATCCGCGAATTCATTGCCAAGCTGCAGCGCCAGAGATCACCGAATGCCACCATTAACCGCTCCCTCGCCTTGCTCCGTCGCATGTTCAGGCTGGCCTTCGAAGACGGCAGCTTGCGCGTGGTTCCGCACTTTCCGATGCTAAAGGAGAGCAACGTGCGGAAGGGGTTCGTTGTTCACGATCAATACTCGCTGTTGCGTGACGCGCTTCCCGACTACCTAAAACCGGTTCTTTCGATGGGTTATTACACGGGCATGAGGCAAGGAGAAATTCTTCCCCTGCGCTGGGACCAAGTAAACTTCAGAGACGGCCAAGTTTTGCTCGACCCGGGAACGACCAAGAATGACGAGCCCCGAATCGTTCCTCTTACGGGCGACCTGCTCGCGATCCTCGAAATGCAATTTGATCGCCACAAACTGGAATGCCCGCAATGTCCGTTTATCTTCTTCTATCGGGGAAGGAAGATCGGAGTGTTTCGGAAGGTATGGCGGAACACCTGCGTCCGTCTCGGGCTCGCTCGCTTTGTTTGCGTGCACTGTGGAAAATCAACGGTCGGGACCAAACAGTGTGCTCCATGTTCAAAGCTAGGGAAGCAAAACAAGCGGCGCTACGAGGGTTTGCTGTTTCACGATCTACGACGCACTGGGGTGCGCAACTTAGTCCGCGCTGGCGTTCCGGAACGGGTTGCCATGGATGTCTCCGGCCACAAGACCAGAGCCGTGTTCGATCGCTACAATATCGTGAACGAACGCGACCTCAGAGACGCGGCCCAGAAGCTGAGTCGGTATCTCTCGGCCGAGTTTGGGCATAGTTCGGGCATAGGAGCGATCCGTAAGGGGAAATCGGAATTGGAGGAAAACGGCAAGTCCTTCTCCGGCAAGGCGAAAGATTGGCTGGGAGGCCTGGACTCGAACCAGGATAGCCAGATCCAGAGTCTGGAGTCCTACCAATTGGACGACCTCCCAAAACCCGCATAAACAAAGGCTATTCGCTACTTTCTCGCTCTGGAAGCATGTCGCACTTGACCCGTTCTTGACCCGTTGAGAGCCTTTGTGAGCCTTGACCCGACCTTCGCAACTGCGGCGGTCTTGTCGGCTTCAATGACGATGTTGTATCGCTCAAACACTTCCCTCGTTTTGTGACCAGGCAAGCTCATTGCGACGCCTTCACTGATTCCTTCCTCCCGCAAATTTCGAACTGCCGAACGGCGCAAGTCATGAATATGCAAGCCACTGTACTTCCCGTATCCGCCGTTAATCTTGGCGTTTTCTCCTGTCTTGTCGAGTGTTCCCAATCCCGCATGAACGCAGGCAGTTTGCCACGCCTTGCGAAAATTCCCTACTGGAAAAATTGCGCCGACGGGCTCCTTCTCAGGAACCACTGAGAGCCGCTCAAAAACTTCGCCGGAAGGGGAAATCGTTCGCGCTCTGTCGTTCTTTGTCTATGCGGCACTCACGCGAATCATTCGCGCCGACCAATCGACTTGCGACCATTTGCAACTTCTTCGCCTCACCAAGACGGCATCCATCAGTGTACAAGAAAAGGGCGAGTCCGCGTAGACGCTCGGGCAGTTCTGGCAGTTCTTTGAACAGGTTGACGAACTGCTCTGGCGTGCAGACACCTCGACGCGCGTCCGCCCAATGCAATACTGGAAAGCGCTGCACCGTAGATTGCGAGTACGTCAGTTGTGCCTATCATGAGCTCGATTGTTATGTTACCGGAAGGAATTGAGCCTAAAGCATTTAGCGGCGAACCCTTTCGCAGCCCCGCGACGAATAAGCGGGCACACCACGCGTGAGTGAGTGCCGAAGCGCGAGAAATACCCCAACCGCGGAGAAGGAGCGCTCCTTTCTTCAAGTTCCTATTGCTGCCGGAACCCCGTCCTAATCTGGCGGTGGCGGAAGAGTCTGTCTGATTCAGTCTCTCCATTAGCATCTACTCTTCGTCGGAAGTTTGAAACCGTCGTCCGGCCCGGGCGGGGTGCTCCGCGACCATCCGAAAAGTAGCGATTGAACGCGTAGGCTTCGCACGATACGCTTGCCCGCATCGGAGTCAATTCCATGCGAAAAATGTTGGTCCTCATGGTCATTGTGAGCGTGACCGCTTATGCCCAACAACCCGCCGGTTTGGAAGATACTTTGGTGTGGATGCACAATTTTGTAGCTGACAACGGAAGCCAGTTCACTGGGCAGAGAAATACTGATAAGGGAGCATGCAAGCTGGGTACGCCAAACTGCGAGCCGCGCCATGATGTTACAACTTTCGATAGTCACGGTTGTCTCGCTACGATAAAGTGGTCAGTTGCTTTGAACTATAAAGATGTCGGCACCCACACCTACCGCTTTTCGCTGAAAGACCTTGACCCCAATAGCGTAGCTTCGGTGAAAGACAATCCCTTCGAGAATGCCGTAGTCGTGGAAACAACAAATAGCGAAAAAAGGGTCACAGAATCTTTTACTCTGCCGAGTGGAAAGGCCGAAGAAGGGAACAAACACACGCGGGTTGAACTTGTCTTTGATAAGGGAGATAACGCCAGACGTTTCGTGAAAGCTTTCAAGCAAGCGATTCAACTCTGTGGGGGAAAACCGTCCGTATTTTAGGTGGTTATGGGACCTGCTGTTAGCATCATCATCTGCGGCCTAATCGCAATTGCAGCTGGCGTGCGAGGAAAGGACAACTCAACGAAGACGGGGTTATCCTGGAAAATCATTGGAACGGTCCCGGCGGAAGGCGCGAATGTCTGCCCGTTCTGCCCGTTCTCAACGCGAGAAATGTAAGGCCGGACAAGCCCGGCCGCCCGTTCGATATCATCCTGACTCAAGTTCTTTGCGTCGCGGATTTCCCGGAGTCTTTGACCAATAATCATGTGAGACAGACTACTTTCCGTTCCATAGATCCCAAAACTGTTTCACTGTCGCCGGTGCGTGCCCCGAGTAGTGGTTGTTCGCAAACGCAAAGATTTTTCGGATACGCTTATCTTCCACAAGACGCCGCAGCACGACTACCCAACTTCTAAGGTCGTTCTGCCTGTCGATCACTGTCCTGTCCCAAGTCGTCGTTTGTTCCTCAATGTCCTTGCGATTGCCGAGCCAGCGGACATAGGCAAAGTCGGCAGTGACCAAATCCAGAGCGCCCTTCATCTCCCACGGCCTGGGCATGAACGACGTGTCAGTCAACGCCAGGGCAACGTTGTGGTCGCGGAGCACATCCCTCAGCCGGGCGTCGAGCCAGTCTTTGTTGCGAACCTCTACGGCGAAGCGACCAGCCTTCGGGTCCGCCGCTCGTTTGAAGAAGGACTGCAAACGACCGCGAAACTCATCGGGACTCTTAAGGACCCACTTATCGAATTTTGGGAATTGCAGCAGCATTGGGCCGAGCTTGTCTCCCAACAGGTGCATTCTCTCGATGAACTCATCGAACTCTGGCTGACAATCCACAAGGACTTTTTCATGCGTAATGACCTGGGGAATCTTCACCGCGAAGATGAAATCTCTTGGGGTCTTCCCGTTCCAATTTGTGACCGTCGAAGCAGCGGGAGTGCCGTAGAACGTGCTATCGATCTCGACCGTTTGAAACTGAGTGGAATAGTGACGGAGAAAATCCTTCGACCGCATGCCTATCGGATAGAAGGAGCCTTCCCAACCTGCCGCAGTGAAAGAGGAAGTTCCGAGAAAAATGCCGGGCAGACAGAAGGGGCGGTCCGGTCTTGCCGGTTCCGCAGCTTCCATCTGAAATAGGGTCGGCTGGCGTATCGGTTCGACTTCCGGGCGCTTCGTCATGAGCAAAGTATAGGTAGGAATTCGACTCCGCTCAACGACGGTCGGGGCCCTGGGGAGGTTCTGCTAGTGCCAACCTTTCCGATTAGCGCGTTTGGACGTAGCCGCCCGGCGGCGGACGCTTCGCGTGGCTGGTGTTGTTTTTTTTTTTTTGCCCTTGGGATGAGATGGCGGTTATTACTTCCGGAGGTTACGATACTTATATAAGCTAGTAATCGTGGCAAACGGACGCTGGGTGCTGGGTGTTAGTGGAAATGAATGCTGGTGCAGAAACTGCAGCTTTCCAAACGCTCCGCCAAATGCATTCCAGAATGCGTCCAGAACCGACCAACACCAACAAGAGTATCCAGACGCCTTACCCTCGATGAGCCTCTCTCCCTACGCACAGAAGTATTACCGGTTCAAATATATTCCGAGGCGTTGTGCAGCCGGAGAGACTGTCGGCGACATCATCCAAGCCACTCCGGCGCGGCGCGACTGCGATTTTCACAGGAGCTTTACGATTACGGATGATGGCCGAGTCTTCTGGACATTGGAGCCGCGAGCAGCCACTCTCACCGACATTCAAACGATTAGTCCGCAAGCGGGACGTGTTGCTCCGAGTACCCACTTGTCCGGGAACCCCGCTTTGTCACAGTGCTTGTCCGAACGCATTCCGCAGAGGACTGCTGGCGATGACCTTCGTATCACCTTTCGTAAAATCTTGTACTTCTGGAACCCAAGTTTTCTGAGCCCCATTTCTAATTTTGGAACAATTTCCCGAATAACTCTGGTCTGGCAGGTCCTTTGGCAAAGCTAGCCACAATGCTTGTTTCCTCGATCCAGGCCCAACAAAAAACTCCAGGCGCCTATCGCTGTCCCGGTAGAAAAGAACCGGCACGCCGTGGCAACTCGCTTCCGCCAGCGGCATAAACGAATCATCTCGCTGGTTTTACGCCTCCGCCAATCGGCACCATTTGCCCCCGGCGGATGGTGTAATCCACCGAGTTCCACCGGACGCGGTTGGAAGCGAAGCTTGCGAGCCAAACCAAAAAATAAACAGCGTCCCGCGCCGGCACCAACCAGAGATTTCGCTTCAGGACCTCGTCCCCGACTCCCCAAACACCCACCGTCCAAGCCATGGCCAATCGCAGGACCAGGTAGGTGGCGAAATATGCGCCGGCGATCCACGGCGCCGGCGCAAGCAGAACTGCCAGCACGGTCCACGGAAGCCCCTGCGTAAAGAGCAGCCCCAAGTAGGATAGAGGCCTACACAACCGCACCGTACGCGCCCAACGCAATTGATGCTCCCAGAACCCGCGCAAAGTTTGTGCCGGATACATGGTCCAAACGGTCTCTTGCGAAAGGACAATTTCTCCACCGGCTTTGAAGATTCTCAAGCCAAGTTCGTAATCATCCGCCAGGGTATCAGCGAGGGCTTCGAACCCTCCCATTTTCCGGACCCACTCTTTCGTTGTGACAATGGAGGCTCCCAGCACGAAGCGGACTCCTTCTTTCCATCGCGCCATCAACACCCCCGCGAAGAAATCGCTGGCGGCTCCGATCGCTTCCAGTTTTGCGCCGAGGTTTTCCTGTGCGATCGCACGATAGAAAGAAGTCACAGCGCCGATTTTTTTCTCACTTAGCGGGGCGACAACGCCGCGAAGATAGTTTGGCCCGACCCGTACATCTCCGTCTGTGAGCACTAGCACGTCGTACCGTGCTTCCCGGGCCAGCATCGCTAGTTTGCTTACCTTGCGGTTCGCGCCGAGATTGGTCGAGTTGGCGAACAATCGGATTTTTCGTTGGGGAAATTCCGCCGTGATTTCGCGGATGAGCGGAACGGCCGGATCGTTCTCATCATTCACGGCGAAAAGGATTTCGTATTCCGGATAATCCTGTTTGCAGAAACTCACGAAGTTCTCATAAGAACCGAAGTCCATGCCGCGCACGGGCTTGAGCAGGCTCGCGGGCGGATGATATTCCGTGGGTGTTTGCCCCTGTTTCCTTCCGAAAAACCCGAGGGCTGCCATAATGGAAAGGAAGTAGTAAACGAACGGCGCTGTCGCCAAGAGCAGCACCAGGCCACGCCACAGAGCGGAATAAGAAGTCATGAAAATCGGCTCATGGTAATGGAGAAGTTCGGAGATTTCGGTTCAGCCCGCGGCGACCAACGCGACGCCTACACAAACGAGGATGACGCCGACCCAGCGCGCAATGCTCACGTCTTCATCCAAAATGAATTTTGCGCCCAATGTTCCCACAACATAGCTGAGCGCAGAAGCTGGAATCACCAGGGTGATCGGCGCCCAGGACAGCAAAAGAAGCAGGGCAAAGAACGACAGCGCCATCAGCGGCACGCCGGTCCAAAACCACCCATTGCGCACCGCGCGCGCCAGGAACTGCAATACAGCTTTCGGCCGAAGCCGCGACGGCTCCTCCACCGCCTTCATCCCGCGCGTGATGGCGATCTCCCCGCCCGTGCTGCCTAAAATTAAAGCCGCAAGCCCCGCGATAAACTGAAGGTGCATCACGCCGCTGCCTCGCTTGGCACTTCCGTAGTTCGCGGCCGCGTTTGCCCCACCAGCAAAACGCCAACGCAGATCAGTACTACGCCCACCCATCGCCGCGGCGAAACCGGTTCATGCAGGAAAACGACCGCCAGGAAAGTGAGCGCCGCGTATCCAAACGCTCCCGCCGGCATGACGTAGCTATAATCCGCCCAGCTCAGCACCGTCATGTAGCTGACCATAAATCCGCTGAGGAAAAAAATAGCCAGCCAAATGACCGGGCTCGTAACGGTCTGCCAGAAAGCCTGCGAAAGGCCATGCGCGGTCAACTCGACAGTGCCGACCTGTACCATACCGTACTTCAGCAGCAGGTCTCCTGCGTTGGCGCACACGATCATGGCGAAGACCATGACCAGCGTCTTGATTCGCAGCCGTTTTTCGCTTGGCATCTTTGGGGAAGCTAATCGTTTCCAGACGCAGAGCTTGTGCCGGGAACGGAGACCATAGGTTTGTTGTAGTCCTTGCCGCCTTGACGGACCCACTTCAGACGCTCGGCGCGCAATTTCAAGAATTCCGTCGCTTCGGCATAGAGCCGCTTCCGCTCGTGGCTGTCCCACAGCGCGTCTTTCACGATGCGCCAAACGACTCTGGGCCTAAAGTAGTACTCATCGTAGAAGCGGTTCACACCATCCATCATTTCCGCTTTCGACAGGTGAGGGTACTCGATGTGCGGAAGCTGATGCCCGCCGGAGTCCGCCAGGGCTTCCACCTTCAAGAAGCCCTGTGCCGCCATGGTGTCGTGAAGTTCCGTACCCGGCATGGCGTGGGCCAGGGAAACCTGAATCGTTTCGCAATCCAATTCCTTGGCGAAGTCAATGGTCTTCTGGATGGTTTCCTTGGTCTCGCCCGGCAGACCGATGATAAAATCGCCGTGCACTTTGATCCCGTACTTGCGGCAATGCTTGCGGAAGTTGCGGGCCATCTCGAGCGTTGCGCCCTTCTTGATGTTCTTCAGGATTTGGGCGTCGCCCGATTCGAATCCCACGATGAACAGCCGCGCTCCGGATTCGGCCATCGCCCGGACTGTTTCTTGATCGCTGTGCACGCGCGCCGTCGAAGACCATTGAAACTTCAGCGGCTTGAACTTCGCGCACAGCTCCAGCACGCGGTCCTTACGGATGTTGAACGTATCGTCGTCGAAGAAAATCTCTTTCATTTGCGGGAAATAGCCAAGGGCTTGTTTGACTTCCCTTGCCAAGTTGTCGGCCGAACGCGTCCGCCAGGCATGACCCGAAATCGTTTGCGGCCACATGCAGAAGGTACAAAGCGCTGGACATCCGCGCGTCGTATAGAACGAAATAAAGGGATGCAAAAGGAAGGGCACGTTGTAGCGCTCGATTTCCAGATCGCGCTTGTAGATGTCCGACGCGAACGGCAGCGCGTCCAGCTCTTCTGTGTGCAGTTGTGGCCGCTCCGGGTTGTGAATGATCTTGCCGTCTTTGCGATAACTCACGCCCTGGATCTCGCTAAGGGGCTTCCCGTGCGCGTACTCGGTCACCGAGTGGTCAAATTCTCCGCGCGTGACGAAGTCGATGTCCTCACTGGCCTTCAGCGTTTCGTCCGGCTTGATGTGTCCGTGCGGCCCGACGAAGGCAATCTTCATGTCCCGGTTCGCTTCTTTGATCTTGCGAATCAGCTTGATGTCGCTGTGCAGCCCGACGGTCGAAGTGAACAGCACCAGGAATTCGTAGTCTTTGCAGATTTCAACGGTCTGCCGCCAGTTTACTTTGTGGGGAGAAGCATCCAGCAACCGGCTACCCGGAATCATCCCGGCCGGGTAGGTCAGCCAAACCGGATACCAGTAGGATTCAATCTCGCGCGTCGCGGGCCACCGCGAACTGGCTCCGCCGTCAAAATTCTCAAAACTCGGCGGGTTCAACAATAGAGTTTTCATCACTTCCGGCATTCATCACCCTCAGTGTCCGCTTGAAACAAGTTTGCTCGTGCAATTCTTCTGGGCTAAGCATCCGGGCAGTCAGCCCACCAGGGCTTCGATGACACACGACCCGCTGCCCAATGCGTAGATTCCAGTGTACCTGACTTTGTTGCACCTCCTCAAATCTTTCTCCGAATGGGCCGAATGGGTGTTTCCGGGCCGTGAACCGCCCAATCCCGCATTAAATGGTGTCCTCGGGCATGCTACCAGGCCGCCTAATCGCCAATGTTCGCGATCCATTTGTAACTTTCCATTTTCTACTTTCAGTCTTGGGCGGGACGTCTCATGACCTGGGAGGTAGCCCCAGAAAGCAATCCCCATATGCGCTCCACCCAATCGAGGTGTTCCGCCTTCATCAACACCGAACGCAGGCATGTGAGTGTTTCGCGGTCGCGTTTCATTCCTCCAAGATGCTTCTTCCAGAAATGGGCAGGCAATTCCGCCACTGCCAGATGCAGGTCGCGCTTGGCCGCGGCGTCAAAGATCTTCCGGCTCAACGCGGAAGATTCGCTCACGCTGTCCCCACGCGGCGCAAACACCAAAATGTCCAGCTCCGGCGCAAACGCGGTAATAAAGCGCGAGTCCGCTTTCAGTTTTTCGAACATTCCCCGCGCTGCCTTCCTGCCCTTTTCTAAGCCTCGCGCGAATTCTCCGCCCTTTTTTAGCGGCAGCAACTTCTGAGTCGCCCAAAGCGCTGCTGCGGACGCACCCGGCCGGGAGCATTCTAAGCTGATCTCCCCCAAATGTAATTCCGCAGAACTGAAATACGTATACGGCGAATCGTGCTTGTATAGCCGCCCGACCCCCGGATCGCGAAACAAGACGCAGCCGCACCCGTACGGCTGCAATCCGTGTTTGTGCGGATCGATGACAATGGAATCAACTGTTCCTATTCGTTCGAAAGCGGATCTGGCATTCTGATCGAGATTCTCTGCCAAAACGAAATATCCTCCGTACGCAGCGTCCGCGTGCACCCGGAATCCATGTTTTGCGCGCAACTCCAGAATTTCTGGGAGCGGATCCACCGAACCGGTTGCCGTCGTGCCCATCGTCGCCACGACTGTTCCCACGTCTCCGCGCTCCAGCCGCTTCGCAAGCGCGTCCACGTCCATGCGCCCAAGCGTATCCGTAGACAAAGACTCGAATGGCAATTGCAACACGCCGCTGATTCTCCCGTGCGTGTAATGCGCCTGTTTGCTCGCCAGGATTTTTTTTCCAGGATGAAGCTGCCCCGCAACCCACAGCGCTTCGAGGTTTGCCATCGTTCCGCCGCCGCACAAGTGCCCGAGAAAATCCTTCCACCCGAACATGCCGGCAATCTCGGCGACGGCTTCTTTTTCCATCGCCGACGTGGCGCGCCCGCCATCCAGCGCATGATTGTTGGGATTGATCCACATGGCCAGGGTGTAGGCCAGGTGTGCTACAGGGTGGGGCGGTTTCAGCATCTGGCCTGCATAAAGCGGATGAAAGTAAGGGTAGTTGTCCCTCAACCGTTCCGCCGCGGCCGTCAGCACTTCCGCAAGACGCTGTATTCCGGGGGCACTGGGCTCAAATTCCGGCAACTTGGCAAATCCGGCTTCCAATCTCCGCACCGCCTGCAAAAGCACCCCCAGGCTTTCTTGGTCCAGCAGGCCCCCGTCTCGGCGCTCTTGAGCTCTCCATACTCCCTGTTTGCCGTCTGCCACTGCTTTTCCTTATTGCCAAACCTTGTCCAACTGCCCGGCTGTCTTGAGCAAGTCCAATTGCGCTTGCTGCTTCTGAAAATTCGCGTCCAAATACGCCATCCATTTGTCGTTTTCTTCCAACCGCGCTTTTTCCATGTCCCGCAAATTCAGTTTCCCTTCGCCAAACTGCGCTTGCAGAACAGCCACGTTTTGCTGCGCAAGTTGCCATTCGAGCCGCGCCACTTCTTTCGCCGCATCCATCTCTCGCAAGCGCCGAGTTTTCTGACGTACGTCCGCGGTCAGCTCGGCCCTCTTGTTCGTCAAGCTGGCCTTTGCCGCATCCAGATTCACCCGCGCCAAGCCAATGTTCGCTTTTATCTGTGCGCTGAAGATCGGCACGTGCATGTCAATCCCCGCATTGTAGTTATTCCGCTGAAAGTGATTGAAAAACTCCGAATAATTGTTGAACTTTGCCAGCACGCTATAAATGCTCACCAGCTCTAGGGTGGGGAAATAGCCGCGCCGCTCGCCCTTCAGCCGAAATTCTTTCGCTCGCACGTCGGATTCCGCCAATCGCAGTCCCGTGTTGTTCGCGAGCGCTGCGGCCACCAAATTATCGCCCGCCAACTCAGCCTCTCCGGGCAAATCTTCTGGCGAAACTTCGATCGCCTGCGTCTCGGGCAGTCCTAGTTGGTACTTCAAAAAAACCTCCAATTCGTCTTCCCGCTCTTCCAATCGCAGGATGTGCTGTACCACGCGCGCCTTGATCAGCTGCGCCTTGGTCACTTCCACCGGCAATTCGAATCCTTGGCTCTGCCGTTCCTGCGTGACCTGAAGAATTTTCTCCGCGCTATCCTGTTCCGCCCGCAAGAGCTCCAGCGAATGTCGCACCTTTCCAAGTTCCAGGTAGGCCATCGCGGTCCGGCTAATGACGTTGCTTTTCGCCTCTTCCAGCGCGATCTTCTGAGCCTTGGCCTGCTCTTGCATTTCCTTTGATTGACCGCGAAGAGGCTCATTGAGAACCTGCTCGGTATAGGTCAGGTTGAATACTGATGGCGCTCGTCCTCCCGGCGTTTCCGGTATGCCATTCGTATACCCGGCGCCCGAACCGGCATAGAGATTGGGCATGAACTGCGCCTTTGTGATTTGTGCGGCGTGATCCGCCACGCTGGCTTGAATTTTCGTCACTTGAATCTCTTTGCTGTTTTGCAGCGCCAGTTCGATGGCACGCTTCAACGACACCGCGACAGGCGCGGGACTCGTCGCCTGCGTGTTAGGCCCTGCAGGTTTCTGCGCGAGGTGCTCTTGTGCTCTCGCGCCACTACACAGGGTCGTCAATGTCACTACACCCAAAGCGGTCCGAAGCAGTCGCATTTTCCAGCTCCTTAGCTGCAATTCGAAGGATCTCTACGGCCTAATCCCCAACCCCTAAACCCCATGTTCACTCGTACCGCAATGACTCCACCGGCTGCAGGCTTGCTGCTTGGTTTGCCGGCAAATACCCGAAGAACAGGCCCGTCGAGCAGGACACCACGAAGGCAATCACCACGCTCAAGCTCGACACGGGCACCCTTAAATTTCCCGGCAGAAACGACTGCGTGGCCACAGGGATGGCAATCCCGATCAAAATGCCAACCACGGCTCCGCCGCCGCTAATCAAGAAAGATTCCACCAAAAATTGGCACAGGATCTCGCGCCTCGCGGCCCCGATGGCCTTACGGATCCCGATCTCCCGCGTGCGCTCAGTCACCGTCACCAGCATGATGTTCATGATGCCGATTCCGCTGATCAGCAGCGCGATGGCCGCTATAATGATCAGCACGATCGTCAGCCCCAGCGAAATACTCCTCGCCGCCCCCAGAATCGCCGTCAGCGTTTGCACCTTGTAATCGGCTTCCGCCGGATGCCGGCTTTGCAGCAATAGGGCCAGCTGCCGCGCAACCGATGGTACGTCATCGGCGGTGTCTGCTTGCACATCCAGCAAACCTAAATATTCCGTGCCCGTGTCATACTTGATCAGCGTGAAAGGGATGAGCACAGAATTTTCTTGAATGTCAGACAGGCCAAAAGTTTCCACGCGCTCCCGGAAGACTCCGATCACCGTAAACGTCAGCTCGCCCATGCGAATCGTTTTTCCAACTGGATTCTCTTGCCCGAAAATTCTCTCGGCGAGCTGCGTGGTGACCAGGCAGACCTTGCTGCGCATTTCCATGTCCCCGGCGTCAAAGTACCGCCCGCGAAGAATGAGTAGCCGCCGAATAGTTTGGTAGCCATCGGTCACGCCGACCAAGTTGACTGCGCGTTCCACGCCATCTACGGTCATGGACATCGGGTGTTCGCGCGTCCCCGCCACCGCTATCACGTGAGGAATGGATTTTGCAGCTTCCATGTCCTCCAGCGTCAACTCGTAACTGAGCGGCGGCGCTTTATCCGGCCTCTGCACCAGTTCCACCCACACCAGGTTGGAACCCACTGCTTCGATCTGCGAAAGCACGAATTTCCGGCCCGTCAGCGCCACCGTAACCACGAGGACGATGGAGGCGCTGCCGATGATTACCCCAAGAGAGGTCAGGGCCGCGCGCAGCTTGTTCGCGCGCAGCGCGTCAATTGCCACCGTCAAAGTCTCTCGGATATCCATGGCCGCCTGTCGCTGCTGGACCACTTCAAATCAACGAAATGCAGGAGAAAAGCCCTACTCCTTCTTGAGTTTCCTCGATTCTTCCTGCGCTATCTTGTTTTTGGGATCCAGCCGAAGAGCGTTTTCAAATTCTTTCTTCGCCCCTGCCATTTCGTCTTCGCCTTCATACAGCCTGCCCAACCAAGCGTGTGCTGCGGCAGGAGAAGGGTAGCCGCTCCTTTTGGGAGCTCTTTGTGCGTACTCTTGCAACAAGTGCTCCGCTTGCTCCAGATTTTCCTTTTTCAGGATCAGGCCCACCGCGCGGTAAAACTTGCCCCGCGGATCTCTCGGCGCTGCGCGTTCCCCCGCCTCGGCCACGGCCATCAACCGCTCGTTCTGCCCCCGCTTCAGCGCATAGTCGCCGATGTCGTAAATCAGTTCCGCTGATTTTGGGCGGCTCTCCAGCGTTTTCGTGAATTCCTCGTCCGCCGTGGCAAAATCCTTTTTTTGACGCCGGCAGTTCCCCGCTGCGTAGTGGCCTTCCGCAGGATCCAGCTCCATCAATTCTCTGATGTGCGGCTGCGCTTTCTCTTCTCCTCCGCCGACCATTCCGGGGGCGCTGCAATCAAATTCGATCAGCGCCTGGCGCGCCGATAAGTTCCTGCCGTCCAATTCCACCGCGGTTTGAAACTCTTTGCGCGTTTTCTTGGCCAGCGAAATCGCGGAAAACCATCCGGCGTGGTCTGCCTTCTCCCCAAACGCCCTTCCCAGCCACTCGTGATAAACCGAACTTTTGGGATCGAGCGTCACGGCTTTCTCCGCGCTGTGGATGGCCGCATCATGTTGCTGTAGTTCCAAGTAGCTTTTCGCCAGGAGCAGCTGGATGTCGCCGTTTCTCGGATCTTTGGCAGCCGCTTCTTGCAGGAGCTGGATGGCTTTTGCGTAGTCGCTTGCCTCGTAAGACCGGCGCGCCTCGTCCAGGCTCTCGTCACGCCTGACGGTAGCGACTGTGAGCGCCGCACCCGCGAGGAACACCATTCCAAATGTCAGTTTGCCACCAGCCATTAATTTTTCTCTAATAGTTCGCAACGGAGGTGTTCACTACAATGACTTGCATGCCGTCTCGCAAGTCGACGTCTCCCGGCAGCGCCACCAGTTCGCCTTCCTGCAGCCCGCTCACCACTTCGTAGTTCGTGGCGTCCGCGATACCCACACGAATTTCCCGCTTTTCCAGCGTGGACTTGACCCCGAGCTGATTCGATTTCACCACGTACACGTAGCGCCGCCCGCCTTGCGCCTCCACCGCCCCTCGCGGTACGGACAACACACCCAGGCGCTCCCGCGAGTTAATGCGCACGTTTACATTGATATTGGGCAGCAGTTCCAGCTTGTCGTTGTTAACCGAGCACAGCAGTTCGCCTACGCTTCGCGTATTTCGCTGCACCACCTGTTTTGGAATGCTTTCGGTTTTGCCGGGCCAGGTCTTGTTTGGCAGGGCGTCCCAGGTGATTCGTACCGGCTCATTCTCTTCCAGCCCGCCCAGGTCTGGTTCGTCAATGAACGCCCGCACCCGCACCTTGCGCAAGTCCGCCATCTCCGCCAGGGATTCGCCCACCTTTACAAAATCATGGGTCTTTACCGGAAGGGAGTACAAGGTTCCGTCGGCTGGCGCAGTGATGCGTCCCTGCTTAACCTTTTCCTCAAGCGCGGCTACTTCGTTTTTCAGTTGTTCCACTTGCAATGCCACCTGGTCGCTCTCCAGTTTCTTGCTGCGGTCGAATTCCTGCTTTGCCGCAGTGAGCCGCGTGACTTCCGCTTGCGCTTTGGTCAAATCCAAATCGTTGGCGGCTAGCTCATCTCGCGTGGCCGCTTGCTGGGCGGTCAGACGGAGCAAGGCGTCATGATTCTTTTGCAGACGGTCCCTTTCGGCCTGCGCCTTGGCCAAGTCGCCTAGGACTCTCGCCACCTCGTCCGGCCTTCCTCCGGCCTTGGCGGCCCGCAAATCGTCCTCTGCTTTCAGCAGCTTCCCGCGCGTTTCCGCCAGCCGCGCCGCGGCGTCTTTCACATCCAACTCCATCAGCAACTGCCCTTTTTTCACTTGTTGCCCTTCGCTGACGTACACCTTCTCGAGGAAGGTATCGAGCTCCGCGCGCATTACATAGGGCGAAATGGGTTCCACTTTTCCGTTGCTGCTGATGGACGAAATCAGGTTCTCCCGCACCGGCGTCACTGCCGAAATTTTCGGCGCCGGCTTTCGCCCGCTCAGCTTAATCAGGCCGATCACCAACACCACTGCCAAGAGCAGCAAAAGCAGAATCCGATTTCTCAGCTTTCGGTCCATAACGTCATGTTTCGTGCGTTCTCGCCCCTCGCGCTAGGTGGGCGTAACAATCCCCTTCTCTGGCGCAATGCCCCCAAGTTGTCCGTGGCTAGCGTACCCTTGCCTGGAAGCTTCCAAGATACTTCATTCTGGCCACCGCCGCGCAGCTTTCTCGGGGTTCCATGCCTTAGGTGAACACACCTGAAAAACCAGCAAGTGCGCAGAATCCTTGCGTTTATTCTCACCGCAAGGAACGGTTCGGTCTGGAGTCACGCCGCATCCCTCACAAAAAGAAGATGCCCCTGCCCCGCATGGGGATGCCGAGGATGCCGAAGGCTTCCTTGGTCGCCGAGCCCAGGACGTGCTACCATGGGGCCATGGCTGAAACCGCCAACGCGCAAACCGCTTCTACTGCCCCCAAGGGCTCGCCAAAACTGGCGCCCGTCTCCACCACGGTTCTTCATCGCGTATGCATCCAGTGCAATAACATGTTTCGCGTTACTCCCGATAAGTTTGATGCCAAACAGTGCCCGGCCTGTCACAAGAGCTGAATCAGGCTAACCGTCTTACTCTTCGGTAATTTTCGGCAGCGCCAGCGTAGTACACCGAAGAAGCCTCTGCGTCCGGCATTGGAAATCTCTAATCGGGGTCGCTGATGATCGAAGCTCGAAGTTTGTCCAAGCGGTTCCAGGACAAGAAGCGCGGCGAAATTCGCGCCGTAGATAACGTCAGTTTCACCTGCCAGCCCGGCGAAATCTACAGCCTGCTTGGAGCCAACGGTGCCGGCAAAACCACCACACTTCGTATGCTCGCCACCATCCTCGAACCCACCGACGGCACCGCTGTCATCTGCGGCCACGATGTCATTGAAGAACCAGAAAAGGTTCGCGCCAATGTCGGCTTCCTTTCCACCGCTACTGCTCTCTACCCCCGCCTTACTGCCCAAGAACTGGTCGAATACTTCGGCCGCCTCAATGGCCTCGACGAGCTCACCCTGAAAAAGCGTGTGGACGATATTTTCAACCGCCTGGACATGAACGGATTTCGCGACCGCCGCTGCGACAAGCTGTCCACAGGCATGAAGCAGAAAACTTCCATCGCCCGCACCCTCGTTCACGATCCCCCGGTCATGATTTTCGACGAGCCCACCACCGGCCTCGACGTCATGACCGCCCGTACTATCATCACTTTCATTAGCGACTGCCGCGACCGCGGCAAGGCCATCATCTTTTCCACGCACATCATGAGCGAAGTGGAGCGCCTCTGCGATCACCTTGGCATCATTCATGACGGTAAGCTCCTTGCCCATGGCACTGTCCCGGAACTCCGCGCAAAATACGGCGAACACAATCTCGAAGAGATCATCGTCAAGGTAGTCGGCCCGCTTCTGAACAATGCGGAGGCCTGAGTCATGAACTTTCGCAACATCGGGATTGTTTATGGCAAAGAATTAACGGAGTGGCTCCGCGACAAGCGCACACTCATCTCCACCGTCCTCGTGCCTCTGCTGGCATTCCCTATCCTCATGGTCGGCATGACTTCCCTTATGACCGTGATGATCGGCAGGGCCGAGAAAGAAACCGCGAAAATCATGATTATTGGCGGCGAAGATTCGACTCAAGTGCTCGAAAAGCTTCGGCGAGTGAAAGACCTGGAAATCGTACCCTACGCGGACGACTGGATGAAACGCATTTCCGAGAAAGAGATCCGCGCTGCAGTGGACGTCCCCAAAGGCTTTGACTCCGCTCTCGGGCAGGGCAAGGAACTAACCGTTAAGATCTATTTCTACCAGGGAGAGATCAAATCTTCCTTTGGCGCAAATCACCTCGAAAAGTTCTTCGACGATTATCGCGATTCGGTCATTTCCAGCCGACTAGCGGCCCGGAACCTTCCTACCGCCATCATCAAGCCCTTTGCGGTCAAGCAGGAAAACGTGGCCCCCCCGGAAAAAGTCAGCGGCGCCGCTCTCGGCGGCCTTCTTGGCTATATGGTCATCCTTCTTTCCATGACCGGGGCCATTTATCCTGCCATCGACCTTACCGCGGGCGAGAAAGAACGCGGGACGATGGAGACCATTCTCTCCAGTCCGCTGTCGCGCGTCGATCTTGTTCTCGGCAAATTCTTTCTCGTACTGTCCGCTTCTCTCTCCACAGCAATTCTCTCCATCATTTCCATGGGCACATCTTTCTACCTTGTAGGCCATTCGGGCGCGATGGCCAAAAAGGATGCGGCCGCGTTCCAGCTCCATATTGGATTACCTGCGGTTCTGTCTGTTTTCCTCATGGCTCTCCCCTTGGCCGTGCTCTTCGCCGCTGCCTTGCTGACCATCGCCCTGTTCGCCAAGAGTTACAAGGAAGCGCAGAGTTACCTGACACCGATGACTTTTATCGTGGTCATTCCGGCCGTCGCTTCTCTTCTGCCCGGCTTCGATTTGAATCCCAAACTTGCCCTCGTTCCCATTCTCAGCACCAGCCTGGTTTGCAAAGAAATCGTCGCAGGAACTTTTCACTGGAACTATATCCTGCTCATCTTGCTCTCCAGCAGCGTTTACGCCGCTGCCGCACTCTTTATTGCTGTCAAAATGTTCCAGCGCGAGTCTGTCCTCTTCCGCTCCTGACGCGTCTCGCTGCTGACTGTTTTTGCCGGTACGCGAGGGGATTTTTCCTCGTCCCGGCGCACTCTTCGGGACTCAGATACAATGCTTCCCTTGTGCCGTTCCAACCTTTCTCGCCAGGGCCAGGTCGACTCACGCGGCGCAAGTTGAAATAGCAATTCGGAGGGCGCATGCCAAATTCTCGCAGGCAGTTCCTTGCAAAAACGTCGCTCGGTCTGCTCGGCGCTGCCGTCGCCGCAACGTCGGAAGCGCAAGAACCTTCGCAACTTCCTCCTGGCGCGCCCTCCGCTTTCGGCACCGGCCCCGCCGTCGGTCCCGAAGTTTCTCCCAACACTTTCGCCGAAGCCGAAAAGCTCGTTCGTGTTCAACTCACCCCCGCCGAGCGCGCCCAAGCCGCCAACTCCTGGCGCGTGGACATGGCCGCACTTCTCGAGCCACGTACCGGCCCTCGCAGCGTGGCTATCGAATCCACGGTTGCGCCGTTCTCGCGCTATGAGTCGGTTCTTTCCGGCCAGCGCCCCGCCGCGGTGCGCGACCGGTTCGTCCGCACGAACTCCGATCCTGGCCCGCTCCCTTCGAACGATAAGGACATCGCCTACGCCCCGGTCACCAAGCTTTCGCGCTGGATCGAGCAACGCAAACTCACGTCTGAGCGCCTCGCCAGCATTTATCTCGGGCGCATTGAGCAATTTGATTCGAAACTCCGTAGCGTCATTACTCTCACGCGCGATCTCGCTCTCGCCCAAGCGAAGAAAGCCGACGCTGAAATCTCCTCCGGCAAATATCGCGGGCCCCTTCATGGCATCCCCTGGGGCGGCAAAGACCTTCTCGACACCGCTGGAATCCCGACCACTTATGGCGCGGAGCCTTTTCGCCACCGCATCCCCGCGCAAGACGCCACCGTCGTCCAACGCCTGCACGACGCCGGCGCGGTTCTCCTTGCCAAGCTCAGTCTTGGCGCGCTCGCGCTCAACGACATCTGGTTTGGCGGCCAGACCATGAATCCCTGGCTGCTCGAAGAAGGCGCTTCCGGCTCCAGCGCCGGCCCCGGCGCGGCCACCGCTGCGGGGCTGGTCGGCTTCTCCATCGGCAGCGAAACCGGCGGCAGCATCGTCAGCCCCAGCATGCGCTGTGGCGTCACCGGCCTTCGCCCCACCTATGGCCGCGTTCCGCGCACTGGCGCGATGACGCTTTGTTGGTCCCTTGACAAGCTCGGCCCCATGACGCGCTCCGTTGAAGACGCCATCCTCGTCCTGCAAGCCATCACCGGCCCCGACCCTGGCGACGTTTCCAGCGTGCCAAGCCATCTCGACTTCGAAGCCGCCGGCCCCCTCAAAGGCCTTCGCGTCGGGTACTTTCCAAAATGGATGAAAGAGCCTCCCGCCACCGAAGTCGACCGCGCCGCTCTCGAAACCGTCCGCCAACTCGGCATGCATCCCGTCGAAGTCTTTCTCCCCGATTGGCCTTACGGCTGCCTCAATCTCAATCTTTTCGCCGAGGGTGCTGCATCTTTCGAAGAGCTCACGCTTTCTCACGGCGTCGACAAGCTCAAAATGCAGACACACGACTCCTGGCCGAATCTCTTCCGCCAGGCTCGCTTTCTCTCCGCTGTGGATTTCGTTCAGACCGACCGCTTTCGCCGCAAAGTCTGCCAGGAAATGGCTCGCATTTTTTCTGACGTGGACTTGCTTCTTGTTCCTTCGCTACGCGACGAAATGCTCACCATCAGCAACAACACCGGCCATCCTTCACTCACTCTCCGCGCCGGCTATGTCGAAGTTTCGCAGGCGCGCTCCGATTGGGCGCCCGACCCGCAGCATCCTTTGCCCAAATTTTCCCCGCCGCGCCGCGTTCCTCACGGCGTCACTTTGATTGGCCGCCTCTTCGACGAAGGACTGCTCTGCCGCGTCGGCATCGCTCTGGAACGCGCCTTCGCCGTCGCCTCCGAGCATCCCCCCGCCTTCTAATTTCGAATTTCGTGTTTCGAATTTCGAATTCGCTTATTTCCCGTACACCAGCACGTGAAACGTCCCCAGCACTGGCTGCGGCCGCTCGGTACCGGCGGTGGCTGCAAAATCCGCCGTATCCACGAAGATGTTGTGCGTCTTCGTGTCCAGCCCCATCGTCTTCGCGCCCAACTCGGTCTTCACCTTTTCGACCTCACTGTATTTGTCCGGCGTATCTTCGTGGAAGATGTGCACGAACCCTTCGCGGGTCGAAACGTACAACATTCCTGTCGCCGGCTCGAACACGGCGGCATCCACTCCCGCCGTAATCGGGAACGACTGAATCACTTTTCCGCTGTGCGCATCCAGCACCACCAGGTTCTGCGGCTTGCGCCCTGCGCTGAACAACCTCCGGTGCGCCGTGTCCATCGCCAGCGCCGTGGGCGTTCCCGCTGGCGCCAGCGGCCAGCGCGACTTGATCTTTAGCGTGTTCGAATCAATCGCCACCACCTCGTTTTTGTCTTCCATATTCACGAACATTGTCCCTTTGCCGTCGGCCACCGCGAACTCCGGCCCGCCGCCGAGCGCAATCGTCCCAACCACGCTGCCGCTCTTGGCATCAATCACCGTCGCACTGTTCGGGTCCCCATTCATCACGAAAACTCGCTTGGACGCCGGATCGTACGCCACGCTGTCCGCATCCTTGTCCGCCTTCGCCTCGCCGGTGACCTGCAGCGTCTTCAAATCAAAAATGATTGCCTTCCCTTGCGCTCCATCGGTGATGAACCCGCGCCCAAACTCGTCCGCAATCGCCACTCCGTGCGCCTGCTTCAAGCCGCCAATGGTGCCCACGACGCTGCCGTTGTCCGCGTCGATAACTTTGATTTCTGTGCCGTGCGACAGATACACGCGCCGCGCCGCCGAATCCACCGTGATGTAGTCGAAATACTCCCGCGTGCTACCTTCCGCCTGCCCGATCGAGTATTTCTTCAGCAGGTGATAGCCCCCCGCCGCCCACGCCATCGCCATCCAGCCCGGCACCAGCACACCACCGCACAAAATTCCGCCTATTCTCGAAAGTCTCATAGTCACTCCTCCACAAGAAATCTTGCACGCAAACTACCACACAACAGATAAACGTTGCATGAATACACCCCCTCACGGTGCATCCGCAACCGCCCAACTCCTCATCTCCTGCGTTGGCTGCAGGGGCACGGGCTATTCGGCAAGGTGGAACCCGGCGGCCGTTCTAAACGTACCTCTATGGGAGACCCTCCATGCATGGCCGGCTTGAGCGCCCATGAGCAAAAGACTGATTCGCATCGCCCTGATCCTGCTGCTCTTGCCCCCGATCCTTGCGGCGTTGGCCGGCTGGCTCGTCGCGCCGGCGTATCTTCATCCTATTCGCCGGGAACTCACGCCGGATTTGATCCGCGAAGCTGATACCTTCTTTTCCGTCACGCATGCGGACCCCGAGGAGTTTGACGTCCGCGCTCCCGATGGCGTGCTGCTGCGCGGCTGGAAGGTCACGCCGCGCCATCCCAACGGCTCGTGGGTCCTGCTTTTCCATGGCGTGGCCGACAACCGCGTTGGCGTTATCGGCCAGTCAGAATTTCTGCTTCGCGCCGGTTACAGTGTGCTGATGATGGACGTTCGCGCCCACGGCGCGAGCGAAGGTCGCATGGCAACGTACGGCTGGCTCGAGCGCAACGACTCGCGCGCGGTCATTGACGCGCTGTTCCACGACGCCCAACAGCGTTGCCTCTCAATTCCATACCACGGCGGCAACCCCTGCCCGCCGCCGCGGCACATCTTCGCGCTCGGCGAATCCATGGGCGCCGGCATTGCGCTGCAATCCGCTGCTGCCGATCCGCGCATGGAAGCCGTGGTCGCCGAAGCTTCGTTTGCGAATCTCCGCGAAGCGGCCTACGACTACGCCGGGTTGCGCAAATCACCGTGGCTTGGCAAAACGCTGCTGCGTCCCTTCGCGTGGACGCTGCTCTATCGCGGGGAGAAGATCACCGGGTTTCCGCTCGCGGAAATTTCGCCGGTGAAGGCGGCGGCTTCGCGGGCTTTTCCGGTGCTTCTAATCTGCGATGAAAAAGACGAGGCCTTGCCGTGCCGCCACACGCGCATGATCTATGCCGCCGCGCGCGGGCCGAAGCAGCTGTGGGTCGTCCCCGGCGCGTACCACACCGCGGCGCTGGGCTTCTACCCGGAGGAATTTCAACGCCGCGTGCTGGCCTTTTTCGGCACTTACCGAGGGGAGCCGTAAGCCCCTTGCCTTCAGATTTCTGAGGAATGCTGTCAAGGAGAAATTGACTTTCCACAGGAAAATTCACCCCCCCTCCTGCACAGTTTTCAAACACGTTTCTCACAACGCCACCGCTTTCGTTGCTGCCACCAGCGGCGAGTTGTGTTTGGCCAAGGCCGCCAGGTAGACGTTCTCGTTGTACGCCAC
>QHYK01000044.1 GCA_003224085.1 Acidobacteriota bacterium
CACCTTGGGCGCCAGCGGTTTGTAGCAAGTGAAGTTAGGAACAAGGCTTGCAACTCAACGACTTACGTTCGCGACAAAGGGAAGTCAGGCTAGATTGCATATCGAAAACTTCAAGAGCCTCCGCGACCTGGACCTTGAGTTGGGGTCCCCTCAATTTCCTCGTCGGACATTGCCACCTCATTCGATCTCGACCGAGTAGCTTCAACCTGTCCGTTCTTTTCAGCGTTTCATCAACAAAGTTCGCGCTTGCTGAGGCCCTTGGAAGGCCGGGATCGCAATGTTGCGATCACGATTTGCCGAATTCGCGGCGGGAGGTGATGCCCTTTCCTTCGGTGACGGTGATCGTTGCGCCGGCGGGGATGGCGGAAAGACGGTCGAGTTGGCCGCTGGGCCAGCGAATTTCGATGGAGTCGGCTTTGTCGTGCTGCCCGAGGCCGAAGGTCAGGACGAGTTCGCTGGCGGAAAGATAGCTCAAGCCGCTGTGCAGCATCTTGGTTTGGGTCTCGCCGCCAGCGGTGAGCTTTACAAGGGCGCCGATGCCGTCGCGATTAGACTTCGCGCCCAGGAGCTTGATGCGCAAGCCCCGGTTCGACGCGGCAGCGCCCTTGGCTTCGTTGCGGAACAGGTAGACGGGGCCACCGTTGGTGGAGAGAAGTAGATCGAGGCGGCCGTCGTTATTGATGTCCGCATAGGCCGCGCCGCGGCCGACGCGGGGAGAGGCGAATGCCGCGCTTAGCGATTTCGTGACTTCCTCGAACTTCCCTTTTCCGACGTTGCGGAAAAGATGCGGCGGCATAGCGTATTTCACGTTGGCCTGCACGCGCTGAATGTCCGCATCAATGTGGCCGTTGTGGATAAAAACGTCGGGCCAGCCATCGAGATCGTAGTCAAAGAAGAAGCACCCGAAGCCGAGCGTGAGCAGCGAGGCGCGGCCGATTTCCGAGCGCGGCGCTTCGTCGACGAAGAGCCCTTTGCCTTCGTTGTGATAGAGCGAAACCATCTGGTTCGAGAAATTGGTGATGAGCACGCTGGCGAAGCCGGAGTGATCGTAGTCGGCGGCGTCCACGCCCATACCCGCGCGGGCCACCCCGTCTTCGCTGAAGGCCACGCCGGCCACGACAGCTTTTTCGCTGAACGTTCCGTTGCCGTTGTTGCGGTAGAGCTTGTTGGGCTGCGTATCGTTGGAGAAAAGAAGATCGGGCCAGCCATCGTTGTCGTAATCGAGCACGGCGACACCGAGCGTCTTTGAAGTGGCGTCGCCGAGACCGGCCTTCTGCGTCACGTCTTCAAATGTGCCGTTGCCGCGGTTGTGCCACAGGCGCACGGCCGTGCCCTTGTACGATTCCGGCGTGCAATAGGATTTGCTCTTGCCGTCGAGCGTGCAGTAGAGGTCCGTCCCCGGCGTCCACTGAACGTAATTGCCGACGACGAGATCGAGGTGGCCGTCATTGTCGTAATCCACCCAGGCGGCGCTGGTGCTGAATTCTTTGGGTCCCTGCAAGCCGGCTTTTTGCGTGACATTGGTGAAGGTGCCGTTGCCATTGTTGTGAAAGAGATGGCTTTGCCCGTAGGCAGTGACGAAGAGATCGTCGTAGCCGTCGTTGTCGTAATCGCCGACGGCCACACCCATGCCGAAAAGCTCAATGTCGAGTCCGGCTTTGTGGGTGACGTCGGTGAAGGTGCCGTCGTGATTGTTGTGATAGAGCTTGGGCGTCGAGTGCTTCTGAACGTGGCCGGGCCAGTCCGTGCCGTTGACCAGGAAAATGTCGGGCCAGCCGTCGTTGTCGTAGTCAATGAAGGCGACGCCAGGGCCCATGGTCTCGGGAAGATATTTCTTGCCGAAGGCACCGTTGTTGTGAACGAAGTGGATGCCGGCTTGTTGGGTGACGTCGCGGAATTGGATGGACGAGGATTCGGGCGGAGCGCCGCTTGACGTTTTCACAAGAAAAACAGTCAATACGAAGATGAGACTTCCGCAAAGCGAAAGATTCACTATTCCTCCGTTTTTGAAACATTGGCCATTTTCCGAAACCAAGCAGCCGATTCCCCGCTCTGCCTGGATGCGGCAGGCGGGCTTGGAAGACAAATTGAGGTGTTGCTCATACGAAATGCGTTACTCGCGACCAACGCCGAGGGCGTCGGCAACGCGATTGATGTAGTTGAACCAGGACGCAATCAGCGTGATTTGCAGGATGCCTTTGTCGTCGAAACCGACGGCGCGGAGTCTGGCGTGATCATCCGGCGAACACCTCGTGGCGTCCTTGGTCAGTTTCACAACGTAATCGAGCATGGTGCGGTCCTGCTCGCTAATCGACGCGGTGCGGTAATCCTTCTTCAGCGCTTCGACCATCTCCTCGTTCAGCGTGACGCGACGCAGAAACTCTGCGTGGGAAACGATTCAATAATGGCAGCGGTTCGTGACCGACACCACGGTGGCAATCATCTCGTGCTGGTGGCGCTTCAGCGGCAAATCGGGCGACATCAGCGCGCCAAACGTGCTAAAGGCGTGAAAAAGCGCTTCGGGAATCAGCGTGTGACTCGCCACGATGCCCGCGGTCTCTCCGTCATTCACGGGATGCACGGGCGTGGCATATTCGATGGGATAGAGCTTTCGCTGCGACTCGATGGCGTCCTTGACGCACTGGTCGTCTTCCACGCGGGCTGTCTGGATCCAGGTCATTGTCAGTCCTCAGTTTTCAGTTGCAAGTTCTCAGTGGAACAAAGCCTTCTTTGGCTGAGCGGAAGTAAGTGCGACGCTGAAGTGTTCGTGAATCGGCTGGCGCTCGTTGTTGTCCGCAGGATGCGTCTGCCGATACGGACCGGTGATAGCCTGCGCGGATTCATCGGCCTTGAACCGCAAGTAGCGCGCTTTGTGCTCTTCTGCTTTCTTGTCGTTGCCGAGGCCGTTGTAGCAGAGCATCAGATTGTAATGCGCCTGCAAATCTTCGGGATCGATGGCGAGAGTTTTTTCGAATTCGGCGACAGCGTCGGCGTACCCCTTTTCGAGGAAAAGGATGCGGCCGAGTTCATTGTGGACGACGCGGTCGCGCGGGAATTGCTCTAACACAGTTTTCAAATGGGTGATGGCGGCGTTGTAGTCGCCATCTTCCCGGAGAGCCTTGGCGTAGAAGAAATTGGTGCGCGCGAGCTGCGCATCGATGGCCAATGATTTTTCCAGAACTTTGCGCGCTCCTGCGGTGTCCCCTTCCTGCAAAAACACGCGGCCGATATTGGTCCAGCCGTCGGGATTTTGCGGATCGGCATCGGTGATTTTTTCGAATGCGGCGGCAGCAGCTTTCAGGTCGCCTTGCAGGAAGAGTCCGATGCCGTAATCGTTCCAGCGGGTCCAGTCATCCTTGACACTGATGGTCTTTGGCGGAGGTGCGGCGGCATTGCGCGGGAGAACGCGCAGAGTCTTTGTGTCTTCCGCGAGGACGGTGATTGCAAGATCGGGAATGGCTTTCACGTTGCCCGAGACGTTTGAAGTGTCTCCGGTGAAGGTGAACTTGCGATCGTCATAGTCTGGCGTGGTCTTGGCTGCAGGCGGCGTTGTGCTTGCATTGGCGGCAGTCAGTTTTGCTTCCAGCGCTTCCACACCGGCAAAAGAGAAATGCGTGTTGTACCAACTGAATTTGCGGTAGTTCAGCTTGGCGTGAAGCGTGATTTTGTCGCCGCAATTTTCCGGAACGTGCAGGCGATAGTGGGCGGTGTCCGCAGCCCCGGGCGGAATCAGATGTACGTAAACGACGGAGCGCGTAGCCCAGGCATTGCGCTTGTTGATGACGTTGCCGTGGCCGTCAATTTGGAGGGAACGATAAAAATGCGCGCCCGGCTCGACGGGGCCTTTGCCGTTGTCCTCGACCTGGCCGCTCCAGAAAATCGTCTGGCCTTTTTCGTCGGTGGCTTGGAGTTCCAGCCAAACGTCGAAAGCATCGACAGTGCCGCCGGGGAAAAAATGGCCTACCTTGCGCGTGCGAACGACGACATCGACGCGAACATCGTCGCCGCGGCGCACGGCAGCGGCGGTGCGATCGATGGGAGCGGTAATCGCGCGAAGTTCACCTGCAGGCCCTTTCGGCAGCTCGGCTTCGGATTCTTCGCCGACGGCAAAAGTTGTGGAAAGTTCCTGTTTGCCTAGTTCGTTGTGAACGGGCGCGTGGGATTCCTTTCCTGCAGGAGAAATGGCAAAAATATCGACGGAGAGCTGCCTGTCCTGGAGAAATTTCTGGGCGAATTCGTATTGCGCTTCGTCCTGATTGGCGGTGGGCACGGCGGTATTCGCTCCGGGAAACCGATGCGAATGCACCAAGCCATTGATGTTGCCGGCATCGTTCGAAGGCACCATCGGCATGTGGCAATCGGCGCAATTCATGGGGCTTTTCGGATAATAGAAAGCGCGCGCGCCCTGGCCGGAAACGCCGCTGGCTTGCCAGTTGTCGTATTCGTTGAAGCCGCGAATCCAGCGGTAGCGGTTCACAGGGACGTCGAGGTGGACTTTGTGGCAAGAAGAGCAGAATTCCGCGGTATCGGTGCGCATGAAGGGTTTCAGGAACGTGCGGCGGTGCGGCTCGGGATTGAGGCGCACGACAAAATCGTGGAGCTTGCGAATGACCGGGTTGTCGCTGGCGGCGAGCTCATGCAGTTTCGGGTATTCGAGGAAAAAGTCGCCCTGACCCATGGTGCTTTTCACTTCCACGATGCTGTGGCACATCAGGCAGCCTAGGCCGGCGCGCGCTTCGGGGCGATTCACGATTTGCTTGATGGGCGTGTCAAATAAGCCGCTGTAAAGCAGCGCGGGATCGTGACAGCCGGCGCACCATTTCGACGAGCGCACGCCGGCGACTTCCTGCATGTACTCGATGCTCTTGCGATACCACTGATTGTTGAAGGAAGAAAAGTGGTGCATCGAGCTGTTCCACTGCGCATAAATGTCGGCGTGGCAGCGCTGGCAGGCGTCGGATTTCATGAAATATTGCGAGGGGATGTTGATGTCGTGCTTGGTCTGCGCGGAGCTGGGGAAGAATTTTCCGTTGGAGCCGTCACCCTCGCGGTCCATGGAGTCGGGAGGCATCAGCGGATTGATGATGCGATTGGCGCGTGCGTCGCGCCAGCCGCCTTCGCGTACGAACCAGAGGCCTCGGGAGACGGCAAAGGTCACGACGACAAGGGAGACAAATCGCAACGCTTGGCTTGCAGTGGTTTGCCCCAGCCAGCCCCTCGAATGGAGCCAGTCTGCCGAAAGCAAGAGCGAACCGACGACGCAAAGCGCAATATGAGCGTAGAGCCAATTCCAGAGATGATGCGGCGTTCCCATTTTGATTAACGCGATGCCGAGAAGGGCACCGGCGGCGAGAAGGATCCAGCCGAAACGGGCCAGCGTGGTACTACTCCAAACGGGCGGAACCAGAAATGCGATAAGCAGCAGAAAGACGAGGACACCTACCGCAACGTGAAGCAAGTCGACCACGGCGTAAGTAATGGTGGCGGAGGGAAATCCGTACAAATACACGGCGCTGAGAGCGAGCGGAATCAGAAAGCGGGACAACCAGCGCTTGGACAACTCAACGCGCATTGCAAGCCTCATCGGAGCGGCGGTACGCCAGAAAAAAAGCGACCGGATGTCTGAGAAGCATCCGGCCGCGATTCAGTTTGGGGTGCCCCGAAGCAAGCCAAGGAATGGCTGAGCTGGAGGCGATGGTGCTAGTGAGCATGCTTATATTTTTCTGGCGCGAAAAGGGCAATACTGCGAATGCATTAGAAACCGCAAAATCATGCGAAATAATTAGAGTAGCGGCAATACCACAAAACTATTAGAAGCCTACGTCGCTTGAGAAGCGTCCCGCCGCTTCAGCGCTAAAGCCCACCTCCTGAGAACACATATTTATCAGAGGGGCTCTATGCCCTTTCCCTCCTTACACTTATAGGATTTTGAGGCTTGAAGGTCTCTGTATTCCTCGGTGCGGCCGCTGGGCCAGTTGATCACCACGCGGTCGATTTTGTCGCGCTTGGCTAAGCCGAAGGTGATTGGAAATTCGGATTGCGAAAGATAACTGGAGCCGCCGCGCACCATTCGCCATTGGTGAAGGTCCCCTGCGAATACTTGCACGCTAGCGCCGATGGCATCGCGGTTGGATTTCGTGCCTACCAATTCGAATCGGATGCTGTGATTGCCGCCCAATTGATCGTTGCGAAATAGAACTGCAGGACCGTTGTTGGTGGTCATTAAAATGTCCAAATCGCCGTCGCCATCAAAGTCGCCGTAAGCCAGCCCCCGGCCAACGCGAGGCTTATCGAAGCCGCCGCCACCTTCTGCCGCCACGTCGCGGAATTCCCCATGCCCTTCGTTCAAGAAAAGTTGCGGCGGCTGCGCGTAGCCAACGTTTCCACGAATGTTGCGAACGGTTTCGTCGATGTGGCCGTTGGCGACAGCAAGATCGAGAGCGCCATCCAGGTCGACGTCAAGGAACATGCAGCCGAACCCGAGCGTATTGCGTGAGGGCGCGCCGACGCCGGAAACGATGGAAACGTCGTCAAAAACTCCGGGGGCGGTCGCGCGATAAAGACCAATCATCTCGTTGTCGAAATTCGTGATGGCGATGCCGAGCTTGCCGGAGTTATCGAAATCTCCCACGTCTACACCCATCCCGGCGCGGGCTTTGCCTTCGGTGCTAAAGGCCAGCCCCGCTTCGATGGCCACGTCCTTGAATTTTCCATTGCGCAGGTTGCGGTAAAGCTTGTTCGGCTGCGTGTCGTTGGCGACGAGCAAATCGGGCCAACCGTCTTGGTCATAATCGAGCATGGCCACGCCGAGCGACTTCGAGCTGCTGTCAAAAATACCGCTGGTGGCGGTGACATCCTCGAAAGTTCCGTTGCCGCGATTGTGGAACAGCCAGCAGGTATCGCCACGATACGCTTCCGGCGTGCAGTAGGATTTGTGAGTGCCGTCGAGGCTGCAAAACACGTCGTGTTCCGGGGACCAGCGAACATAATTGCAGACGAAAAGATCGAGGAAGCCGTCGCGGTCGTAGTCGAACCACAGTGCGGAAGTACTCAATCCTTGGCGGTCAAAAAGACCGCTCGAGTGCGTGACATCCACGAAAGTGCCTTTGCCCGTGTTGCGAAAGAGGTGGCTCTGGCCGACGCAAGAGATGAAAAGGTCGGGAAAGCCATCGTTGTTGTAGTCGCCAACGGCCACACCCATTCCGTAAATTTCGATGTCGAGCCCAGCGGCTTTGGTGATGTCGGCAAAAGTGCCGTTGCGATTGTTGCGGTAGAGGCGCAGCATCGAGCGTTGGCGCTTGTGGCCGGGCCAGTCCATGCCGTTGAGGAGCACAATGTCCTGCCAGCCGTCGGCGTCGTAATCCAAGAAAGCGCAACCCGAGCCGAGGGTCTCGGGAAGCAGCTTGCCGCCGTAGGCGCCACTGTTGTGCATAAAACGAATTCCCGCGGCGTCGGTTACGTCGGTGAGGCGAAATCCTAGGTTCGAAGCGGGGGTTGCAAGTATGCCAGGAGGAAGGCCTGCAACTGCTGCCAAGCCTGAGCCCAGAGTTGTGAAAAGGAAATCGCGGCGGTTCAAGGCAGACTCACCAGACCGTTGCGAATCGCGTAGGTGACCAGTTCCGCGGTTTTGTGAATGCCGAGCGCATTCATGATGTTAGCGCGGTGCACGGCGACCGTATTCACGCTGAGATTCAAATCGGAGGCGATTTCCTTGTTCGATTTGCCGGCCACAATATGCTGGAGAATCTCGAGCTCGCGGGGCGTCAATCCGCCGCCGCGTTCGCCCTTGAGCGCGTCTTTACGCGAAATCTGAGGATCGAGAACGGTCATGCCGGAGGCGATGCTTTTCACGGCGCTCACCAGGTCGAGGTCCATTGCGTTTTTTAGGACGTAACCGCGCGCACCAGCCTGCAGCGCCTGGTTCACGAGCGTTTCCTCGGAGTGCATACTCAACATCAGGATTCCCGCCTCGGGATGCGCTTCCAATATTTTTCGCGTGGCTTCGATGCCGCTCAATTCCGGCATGGCGCAATCCATGACGATGACGCGCGGGCGAAGGTCCGCCGCCAGGCGTACCGCTTCTTCGCCGTCGCTGGCTTCCGCGACGACGGAGATTGCCGGATCGTCTTCCAACATCCGACGAAAGCCGCGGCGGACCAATGCGTGGTCGTCGGCCAGCAGTACCGTTATTTTATGCGGCATGACTTTCCACTTTCTCCCGCGGAATGTGCAGACGGACTTGCGTGCCGCCTTGCGGGCGCGGCGTGACGGCCAGCGTTCCGCCGATCAACTCGGCGCGTTCGCGCATGGCGACCAAGCCGATTCCGCGTTGCATTTTCTCCGCCACGAATCCCGAGCCACGGTCCTCCACTTCAAGCTCCAATGAATCTCCAGAGTATTTCAGGCGAACCCAGGCATCGCGCGCGCCCGAGTGGCGGCTCACATTGTTCAGCGCTTCCTGGAGCACGCGATAGATGTGCACGCCGGCGCCCGGTTCGACCGGAAAAGGCTTGCCGCTTTTCTCGTAATGCAACTCGATACCGGCCTGCCTTCCTACCGTGGGAATATACCAGTCCAGAGTGCTTTCCAGGCCGGCTTCTTCGAGCAAAACCGGATGCAGGGCCTGCGAAAGCGTCCTGATGTTGTTCAGAGTGATTTGCGCGATTTCTTGCACTTCTTTCAGGTCGCTATAAAGAGGAGTTCCCTCCCCTGCCTGTTTGCCGGCGCGGCGCAGCAGCGAGCCGATGGCAGTGAGCACTTGACCAAACTCATCGTGGAGTTCGCGCGAAATGTGCCGCAGCGTGGATTCCTGCGTGGAAATGAGTTTCTGGGCCAAATCGCTGCGTTGCTCGGAAAGATCGGCGAGACGAGCGAAAAGCCGGCGGTTGCTGCGGATGAGGTACAAGCTAGTCAGGACGATCGCGATTAGCGTTGCGGCAAGAAACAGATACAGCTGGCGCTGCACGCCGTTATAGATTTTCGCGATGCTCGCGGCCGCCTGCTCTTCGCCTTCATTATTTTCCACAAGGAGGCGCGAGACGGCGGTGCTGAGCGCCTGCTCGCGCGCCTGCAGGGTCAACCGAATCTGTTCGCGCGCCTCCGTCTTTTTGCCACTTTGAGCGAGCGCGAACATGCGGTTGACGGCGTCCCAGAACTGCGCGACAGATTGGGTAAGAAATTTTCGCTGGTTTGGCGTGCGGCTCGCGACGGCCAGACCCTCCTCAAGTTTCATCGCGGCGTCCAGATCCTGCCGGATGCGTTCGAATTGCGCGGTCCAAGCTGTCAGCGGATAGCGTTCGGTGGTGTCAAGCATGTCACGCATGGCGAGGGCGATGGAATTGAGATCATTTTCGATGCGCAACAATTGCAGCGAGTCTTTGCGATTGCGGTCCACCATTTCGCTCTGGAGTTCGCGGAGCCCGACGAGTTGTACGGTGATATAGAACGAGTAAGCTAACACCGCAGCTAGAGTGATGAGCAGGCCTAGAAGAAGCCGAGTTGTGGGTGAACGATGCGAAAAGGCGGCCTTTTGCACGAGCTAAGGATACCTCAGGCGGCAGTTTGTTTTCGCAGCGATACCACGATGGCGATCATGGCGATAGCAGCAGCCAGCGGAGCCAAAAGGCCCGCGCGCAAGCTTCCGGCATGTTTCGAAATAAATCCGACTGCGCCGGGCCCAGCAGAGCCACCGAGCGATGCCAGGGCAAAGAGGATGCCGCCAATGCGCTTGCCGCGCGGGCCATACCAGCGGGAAAACCACGCAATGTAAACCGGATAAACGCTCGCGCATCCCAAGCCGGCTAAAAAAACTGCAGACAGGGCCAGGTTCAGGCTGGTGGAGGCGATCAGTAAAGCGATTCCGGCGGCAGCCAGAGTCAGGGCGCCCAACACTATTTTTCTTTCCGAGACTCGCCGCAGCGCCAGCGGCGCGGAAATGCGGCCCAAGGTGAGTCCGGCGTAGAAAAACATAGGCGCGAGCGTGGTCACGCCGGTGATGCCACTGACCAGGCGCTTAGCGTACTCGGCGGCCCAGATGCCAATGCCGTTTTCCATCCCCACGTAAATAAAAAACAACGCGGCCAGGGCAACAAAGACCATCCATCCCCTGCCAAAGCGGGTTGCTTCCGATGTCTTTGCATTTTCTTGGTGCTGCTGCGCGCCAAATGGTGTGACCAAGAGACCGAGCGTAAGAAACCCGCCGAAAATTGCAAGACCATTCAGCATCCCCGGCAGAAAGTTGTGCCGCAGAGCCAGCGCGATCAAGGGCGAGCAGGCCATCGCGCCTGCGCCCCAGGTGAAATTGAGCAAACTGAGGAGAGATGCGCTCTTTGTGCCTCCCAGTTCAGCGACGAACAAATTTGTCCCCGGAGTGATCAGCCCATAGCCCAGCCCAAATGCAGCCGTCGCTTCGAGAGCAACTCTGTGCGTGTCCGTGTTGAGACCGGCAAGACCGCCGCCCATCAGCGCATAACCTAAAACCAAGGCAGGACGATAGCCAGCCTTGGAAGCGATAGCGCTGGAGGCCAAGGTGCCTGCAAGAGCAGCTAAGAACTGAATTGTGGACAAGAGGCCCGCTTGTCCGTCATCGAGAGACCATCGACGGATGAACACAGGGAGCATTGGACCAACAATCGTGGTTGCAATGCCGCTGAGCACGAAACCGGCAAATAGCAGGATCAAGAGGTTGCGTTGATCTTGACCTTTGATACTTGCGGCGGTGCCTGCGGTGGCGCTTATCTTGGCGTTTGCCCCTTCACTTGCTGTCCGTTCACTCATTGGGGATAGGACATTCTGAAGGACGCAGCCGCTTCAAGCAACTTTTGCCGGGAGAGATTTCCGCCACTTGCGATTTGAAAATTCGATACTCTGTAGCGTTCGTTTTACCGAAAACCTCCATGATTGATGTAGGACTCATCGGGTACGGTCTTGCGGGGCGAGCGTTTCACGCGCCAGTGATTGGCGCTGTGCCTGGACTGCGTCTGGCGGCGATTCTGCAGCGCACGGGCAACGAAGCGGGGGAGAAATATCCGCACGTTCGGATTGTGAGAAGCCTAGAGGAGTTGCTGGCCATCCCCGAGCTTCGCCTGGTGGTAATCGCCACACCCAATGACACGCATTATTCCTTGGCGAGGCAGTGCCTTGAAGCAGGGCGAGACGTGGTTGTGGATAAGCCGTTCACCACGACGTTGAAGGAAGCACAGCTGTTGGTGGAATTTGCCAAGAACGCCGGACGGTTGATTACGGTTTATCAGAATCGGCGGTACGACGGCGATTTTCAGGCGGTTCGAAAGCTGTTGGCCGAGGGAACACTTGGGCGCATCGTGCGGTTCGAAACGAATTATGACCGGTACCGCCCGCAACTGAAACCGGGAGCATGGCGCGAGACGACGCGGGCAGGGAGCGGGATTCTCTTTGACATTGCGCCGCACCTCATCGATCACGCACTCGTCTTATTTGGACTGCCAGAAGCGGTGACCGCGGACGTTCGGATCGAGCGGGAACAGGCAGTTGCCGACGATGCGTTCGACATCATGTTTCACTATGCGCGCGGGATGCGCGCGGTGCTGCGCTCGAGCATTTTGGCCGCTGCACCGCGGCCGCGCTTTGTCTTGCATGGTACGCAAGGCAGTTTCCTAAAGCAAACGATCGATCCACAAGAAAACAATTTGCGGCACGGAAACATTCCCGCCAAGGGGCCGTGGGGAGCGGAGCCGGAAGGAAATTGGGGCGTGCTTACCATTCCGGATGGGGACAATTGTATGCAGCGGCGCATTCCTTCGGCGAACTGCGATTTTCGCGATTACTACGCGAATGCGCGCGACGCTCTGCTGGGAAAAGCTGAGGCGGCCGTCAGCGCGCAATGGGCGTTGAACGTGATGAGGCTGCTGGAAATGGCGCGGGAGAGCAGCGAAACACGCCGCACAATTCCGTGGAATTGATTAGCCTGAGGAAATTAGTGCACGGACAACGTGACGTCATATTTCGCGTTGCAATTGTCTGCTGGATCGTCCGTGATCGCTTTCGAGACCGTTCCGCTCTTAATGGTGAACTCGAGCGGTTTCTTGGGCATATTGGGCAAGCCGGTGACGCTGGCTTTGCCGTCGCTGTTCGTGCCGACCTCGAGCTCGGTCTTCCGCTTGCTGAAGAATCCGTACTTAATGAGGACGTGAATCTTGGCGTTGTAGATAGGCTTGTCCGAGCCATCTCTCACGGTGAAATCCGCGCGGCAGGAACCGAGACCGCCGTCCACGGCGGGAATCTGCGGCGATTGGGCGGCGAGCAAGGCACCGCAGAGAAAAAGAGAAACTGCCGAGCAAAGAAAGCGAACTGAGCGGAGTTGGCCGAACCGCATTTTTGTTACACCTCCTTCACGAAAACCATACGCTCGCAAAGCCGGAGTTGCAATTCCGCACAGCGAGAAGCTCTTGCGTTCGGCGTTTTCGGCAACCCGCTCGCGTTCGCGTATAATCGGCGTTGTCCCGGGAAGGAAAGGAGCAGGCCCCGCTCATGACCATTGAACTCGTCCCGTCGATACTCTCTGCAAACTTTGCGCGGCTCGCCGACGATGCGAAAGCCGCGTTGGATGGCGGCGGCACAGTGCTGCACCTGGACGTGATGGACGGCCACTTCGTGCCGAACATCACGATTGGGCCGCCGGTGGTGGCGTCGCTACGGAAAGCGCTTCCCGATGTGACGTTCGACTGCCACCTGATGATCGAAAATCCCGACAATTTCATTCCAGCGTTTGCAGAAGCGGGCGCAAACTGGATTTCGGTGCACCAAGAAGCTTGTGTGCACCTCCATCGGACGCTACAACTGATTGAAGAGCACGGATGCAGGTCCGGGGTAGTGATCAACCCCGCTACGCCGGTTCACACCCTGGACGAAGTCCTGGACATGGTGCACCACGTCCTGGTGATGAGCGTGAATCCCGGGTTCGGCGGACAAAGGTTCATCCCGTGGTCACTCAACAAGATCAAGACGCTTGCGGAAGTGCGCGAAACTCTGGGCATGTCCTACCGCATCGAAGTGGACGGGGGCGTGGCTGTCGATACGGTGGGCGACATCGTGCGAGCGGGCGCCGAACTCCTCGTCGCGGGAAACGCGGTCTTCGGCCGCGGCGACATTCGTGAGAACGCGAAAAAACTGCTGGGAGCCGCCCGCGCGGCCATGCTTACGCGAGCTTGACGACTCCCCACGCCTAAAGACGGGGGATTCCTCGGAGTTACTATGCGACATGGCCACACACTCCCTTGGCTTTGGGCCACGAAGCTCAGAAATTTTGGCAGGCGCATTCTTGTTATGAAAAAGTTTGGCGGCGACGGCGGATACGCCGCCGGTAGACACGATGCCGGTTAGCATTAGAGCGATACTGGGAAAGCATTCGGGGCACACGGGTTCTGCCTCCAACCGAAAAATACGCGATCACTCCTTGCCGAGACGGGGCGCAACATGCCTGCCGCAGGTGGGCGCGCCCTTACAAACCTCGGTCAGGCCACCTGCGCTTTCTGCATGAAAAGCGGAGGCTCATCAGCGCTGGGTCCCCAACTAGCGGGGACAGCCACATTCAGCAGGCGCAAGTAAACGCAAAACTGGCCACGATGCTGGTACCAGTGGCTGAACATGACGTCGCGCAGAAACTGACCGCGCGGTTGTGCAAGAACTTCGTGCCCCTTGCTAACCATGCGCCACGTTTCGTTCATGTGGGCGTCATCGAATTTGGGCAGCAAGTCGCGAACGGCCACAATGTTTTCGTCGAAGGTTTTCAGAATTTCCTGGCGGCTCGAGGGTTGCGGGAAGCCGGCGAACTGGGGCGCTTGCGCCGGATTGTTCTGCACGAAGCGAATGACGCCCCCGGGAATGAAAGCGAGATGGTAGGCGAGTTGCCCGGCGGACATGGATTTTTCGTGCGGCTTCCAGGTCAACTTGTCTTCCGGCAGGCGCTCCAAAAATCGACGTGTAATGGGGGCTTGTGTTTCGAACTCCGCAAGCAGTGATTGTGCCATGGTCATCGCGGTTCTCCTTTTTGCTGTCAAATGATATCGCGGAAAGACACAAGCCTCACCGAATGGCCGCCGATTTAGAGCGGCCCGATTCCGCGCGCTTGCAAGCGTTTTCCAGAATATAGTTCCACCCCTTCACCACGCCTGTTCTGTGCTCGTCCGTAATCAGCCCGAAACCCGAGTGACGGAACTTGATCACGGTTACGCCGTTCTCTTCGCTGAGGCGGTATTGCACGTTATTAGCGACCGGATACGACATGAAAAGAGGTCCGGCAATTTCCAGCAGCGTAGGTTTCTTGATAGCTTGCACCACGCCCCAGAAATGGCCGTTGCCTTCGCCGAGATCGCGGAACCACCGCCCTCCAGGCCAGGGTTCGAGCTTCATGGGCAGGGGCGTGCCTTCGGGCGTTTCGCTGTATGGGCCAAGCTGCTCGAGCAACGCCGTGAACGTCGTATCAAGCGACGCTCGGACGCGGATTTCTTGGTTCACAGATAACGACAAGCTTTCAATTCCGGGAACGGTCAGGGTCATGTTTTCTCCTTTGCGAGTTTTGACTGGAATCCGAATCGCGGTCCGTTTGGGCTTCGGCGCGCTCTTTGATGCGGTTCAATTGATGGCCCCAAAAACGCTCGAAGGTGCTGGTCCACTCGTAGAGAGGACGGATGGCTTCCGCGTTGGTGCGATATAACATCCGTCGGCCGTCGCGTCGCACGTTGACCAAGCCGACCTCTCGAAGCACGCGAAGATGCTTCGAGACAGAAGGCTGCTCCAGATTCAGGCGGTCCACAATATCGCCAACCGGGCGTTCCCGGAGCGCGAGAAAGTTGAGAATCTCGCGACGACGCGGTTCGGCGACCGCGTTGAAGGCATCGGAAGTGGTGGCTGCCCTGGGCACGCCTCGATAATACATTCCCATATAGGAATATGTCAAGCCAAATTTTGAAGCTGGAAACTTGAAAGTCGAAAGGAGAAAAAACACCCCGAGGGCAGGCGTGCTAGGGCCCCGCGCATACACTTGGACGCCGGGACTGCCGCTGCCAAAAGAAATGGAGCTTGGCCTAAGCGACTGTAACTTCAGGGCTTAGGTACACGTCCTGAATGGCGTTCAGGAGCTGGACGCCTTCTTTCATCGGACGCTGAAAGGCCTTGCGCCCAGAAATGAGGCCGGTGCCGCCGGCACGCTTATTGATCACCGCCGTGGCGACCGCTTCTTCGAAGTCGTTTAGGCCGGAAGCGCCCCCGCTATTGATTAGGCCCGCGCGCCCCATATAGCAATTTGCTACCTGATAGCGGCAGAGGTCAATCGGATGATCGCTGGTCAGTTCGGAATAGATGCGCTTGTCAAACTTCCCGTAGCTCGCGCCATTGGAATTCAAAGCGAGGTAGCCGCCGTTATTTTCTGCCAGTTTCTGCTTGATGATGTCGGCTTCGATGGTCACACCGAGATGATTCGCCTGCCCCGTCAGGTCAGCAGAAAGGTGATAGTCCTTGTCCTTCTTGAAAGCGCTATTACGCAGATAACACCACAAGACGGTAGCCATTCCAAGTTCGTGGGCGTGCGCAAAAACTTGGGAGATTTCGACGATCTGGCGCGTGCTGTGGTCGGAGCCGAAATAAATCGTCGCGCCGACCGCAGCAGCGCCCATATCGTAAGCTTGCTGCACGGTGCCAAAGAGAACTTGGTCGAAGCGGTTAGGAAAGGTCAGCAGTTCGTTGTGATTAATCTTCACAATGAAGGGAATCTTGTGCGCGTATTTGCGCGCTACAGAGCCGAGCACACCGAAGGTCGAGGCGACCGCGTTGCATCCGCCTTCGATGGCCAGCTTGACGATATTCTCTCCGTCAAAATAATCGGGATTCTTCGCGAAGCTGGCGCCGCCGGAGTGTTCGATGCCCTGGTCCACGGGCAAAATGGAAAGATAGCCGGTGCCGCGGAGCCGCCCGTGCCCGAACATCCTTTGAAGATTGGTAAGCACGCGGACGTTGCGGTCAGAAACTGCATAAACGCGGTCGATGAAATCCGGACCCGGAAGATTGAGGCGCTCTTTGGGGATTTTAGGCGACTTAAATCCCAACAGCGAGTCGGTTTTTGCACCAAGGTAGGTTTCGATTCTTCCAACACTTACGGTCGTGGCCATGACGAGCTCCTTCTCTACTCTCGAATGCCCTTTGATAGCATGCTTCCGGCAGCGGTGTCCACCAGCCAAAGCAGCTTTCCATTCTTCGGCTGGAGCAGTTGGGCGGGTAGCTGCTCCGGTTCGTACGGGCCTTCCAGCACGCCCTTCAGTGCGAGCGCCTTATCCGCACCGGTCACCATGAACAGGATCTCCGCGGCAGCACAAGCAGCGGGCGCGGTCAGCGTGATGCGTTCCGCGAACAGCTTGCCGACCCAGTTGCTAACGGCGATGCGCCCGTCCGCATGTAACGCTTTGGTTCCGGGGAAGAGGGAAAGCGTGTGGCCTTCATTGCCCATTCCGGCAAGTAAAAGATCGAAACGCGGAAGCTCGCCGGATTTCAAATGAAAATGCGATGTGATGGCCTCCTCATATTCGCGGGCGGCTTGTTCGGTATCCGGATACTCTCCTTTAATGCGGGTGACTTGGTTTTCTTTCAGCAGAACCTTGGAAAGCATCGTTTCCGTGGCCATGCGGAAATTGCTGTCTGGGTGGCCGGGACCGACGTGCCGTTCGTCGCCGAAGAACACGAACATTTTATCCCAGGGGACCTGCGAACGCAGCACCGGATCCGTAACCAGCAAATTGTAAAGCGCTCTCGGAGTCGAGCCTCCGGCCAGTGCAACGTAAAAGACGCTTCTCTGGCGAACGGCTGCCGCGGCGGCCTGAACGAATTCTTGCGCGGCACTCTTGGCGACAGCTTCGCCATCGGCCAGGATTCGGATCTCTCGTTCCACTCGCGTTTCCTTCTCAGGTGGCGATTTGGGCTTTTGCCGGAACGGCGATGTACCCGCCTTTGTCGATTTCATCTTCGCCCATGCGGCGCCACGAGCGGCCGTCTTTTTGGAGCAGCTCTTCCGCTTCGGCCGGGCCCCACGAGCCTGCAGCATAATTGGGGAATCCTCGGGGCGGCAGCGCGTGCCACAAGTCGAGAATAGGCTGGATGACACTCCAGCCGGCTTCGACCATGTCGGCGCGTTGAAAAAGCGTAGCGTCGCCCGCCATGCAATCGCGTAGCAAGCGTTCGTAACCAGTGCTGTGCTCGGTTCCAAAATAGGTCCGGTAGTCGAAATCCATGTTGACCAACCCGAGCTTCATGACCGAGCCAGGAACCTTTGCGCCAAAACTCAACGAAATACCCTCGTCCGGCTGAATGTGAATGACCAAGCGGTTGGTCTCGAGGTTTCGAACGCTCGTGTTGCGGAAAAGCACGAAAGGCGTACGGCGAAACTGGATGACGATCTCCGTCATGCGCCGCGCCAGGCGCTTGCCGGTGCGAAGATAAAAAGGCACGCCCGCCCAACGCCAGTTGTCGATGAGCAGCTTCATGGCGACAAATGTTTCCGTGTTCGAATCGGCCGCGACGTCCGGTTCACTGCGATAGCCCACGACGCGCTGGCCGTCAATCGTGCCGCTTCCATATTGGCCGCGCACCATGTTGGTGAGTACCTCTTCCGGACTCCAGGGCTGAATGGCATGAAGCACTTCGGCCTGCTTGTTGCGGACTTCGTCGGCTTCAAAAGAAATAGGCGGCTCCATGGCGGTCATGGTGAGCAACTGGAAGAGATGATTTGGCACCATGTCGCGAAGCGCTCCTGCGGTCTCGTAAAACGCGCCGCGATGTTCCACGCCAACACTCTCCGCGGCGGTGATTTGCACGTGGTCCACGTAATTGCGGTTCCAGAGCGGCTCGATGATGTTGTTGGAAAAGCGAAAAACCATCACGTTTTGTACGGTCTCTTTGCCCAAATAGTGATCGATGCGGTAAATCTGCTTTTCCGTGAGAACCTGCTTCAACTCCTGGTTGAGCTGTTTGGCCGAAGCCAAATCATGGCCAAAGGGTTTTTCCACGATAACGCGCGACCAGCGGTGCTCTTCCTCCTTTGACAAGCAGCACTGGCCCAGCATTTTTACAATGGGCGAGAAGAAGCGGGGCGCGACGGCCAAATAAAAAAGACGGTTTCCGAGCGTGTCGTGCTTCTTGTCAGCCTCGGCGATTTGCGCCTCGAGCCGCTTATACGCATCCGCGTCCAGGAAATCGCCTTTCACGTAGTAAATCCGCTCGACCATCCATTCCCAGATTTTTGGATCGATCGGCGACGCAGCGACCCTGGGAATGCCTTCGGCCAGGGATTTCCTAAAGCTTTCCGTGTCGAACTCGTTTCCCGCGAATCCTATAATCGCAAACTGCTTCGGCAGGAGGTTTTCCTGAACCAGATTGCAAAGTGCAGGGATCAACTTGCGCCGGGTCAAGTCACCCGTCGCGCCAAAAATCGTCATCACGCAAGGAGCGGCTGACGAATTCGTCTCCGGATGGTCGTAGTTCATCACTTAGGATCCCTCTAACAGCGCCAAAAAGAAACTTCCGCGGTTCTTAATGGCCCGCCTTCTTCTCGATGTGCCCGCCGAACTGGAACCGCATTGCGGATAACACCTTGGCCGCGAAATCATCTTCGCCGCGTGACGTAAAGCGCTGATATAAAGATGCGCTGAGCACGGGGGCGGGTGCAGTCGATTCGATGGCCGCGAGAATGGTCCAGCGGCCTTCGCCGGAATCCGAAACGCGGCCGGAGAAGCGCTCGAGCGTCGGCTGCTCCAGCAAAGAAATCGCCGTGAGATCCAGCAGCCACGAGGCAACTACGCTTCCGCGGCGCCACACTTCCGCGATGTCCGCGAGATTGAAATCGTACTGATAATGCTCGGGATTGCGGAGCGGCGTGGTTTCCGCATCCGTCTCGCGATGGGACTTGCCAGCGTTGGCGTGCTTCAAAATGTTCAGGCCTTCAGCGTAAGCTGCCATCAAGCCATATTCGATTCCGTTGTGAACCATCTTCACAAAATGTCCGGCACCCGAAGGGCCGCAGTGCAAGTAGCCTTCTTCCGCGGTGCCGCCCGCTTTTTCGCGGCCAGGCGTGCGAGGCACGTCGCCACGGCCAGGCGCCAGCGTCTTGAAGACGGGATCGAGACGCTTCACAACCGCCGTTTCGCCTCCAATCATCTGGCAATAGCCACGCTCGAGGCCCCAGACGCCGCCGCTGGTGCCCACGTCACAGTAGTGCAAGCCTTTCGAGGAGAGTTCTTTTGCGCGGCGGATATCGTCGATGTAATAAGAATTTCCGCCGTCAATCACCACGTCATCTTTGTCGAGGTTGCCGACCAGATCGTGCAGCGTGGCATCCACAACGGCCGCAGGCACCATAAGCCAAATTGCCCGCGGCTTTTGCAATTTGCCGACGAAATCGTCGAGCGATGTTGAGCCGGTCGCCCCTTCGGCGGAAAGCTGTTTCACCGATTCGGCGCTACGATCGTACACCACGCATTTGTGGCCGCCCTTTTGCAGGCGCCGCACCATGTTGGCCCCCATCCTGCCGAGCCCGATCATCCCCAATTGCATCGTGTGTGCTCCTCGCCGATCGGCGTGAAAGAGGTTTGTCCCCGTTCGTTAGGCAACCGCTTTTTGCACGGCTTTGGATAGTGTGGCAAGCGCCGTCTTCAAGTTTTTGCCGAGATGGACACGCAATGCGCGGCGGCCCCTTTCCGCGAGGACAGCGAAATCACCGCGGGCCTGCGCCGCCTTGACCACTCCGAAGGTGTACTTCTGCCCGGGAACCGGCAAATCTTTTGCGTCGTCGCAGGTGATTTGCAGAAACACCCCGCTGTTAGGCCCGCCTTTGTAGGCTTGGCCGGTGGAGTGAAGGAAGCGTGGACCAAATCCGAGAACTGTAGCGACTTTCTTCTTGTCGCGCACCACGTGACGGATGGCCTGCAGCGCTTTCTCATTTTCTGAATTCATCGGGATGTAGCCGAGCACGGCAAAGTAATCGCCAGCCTTGAGCCGGCTGAGATGCCTCTTTAGAACCGCAGCAGCATTCAAGCCACCGTGAATCGCCGCAACGTTTTTCTCATCGGCGAAGAACTGGATGCCGCTCGCCTCAAAGAAAGGCACCTCGGCAGGCAGCTTGCCCTTGGCTTGGTATTCGCTGGTCAGTTTCCGCGTCTCGACCTTGCTGGCCTCGACGTCGGGCTGATTGAAGGCGTTGATGCCGAGGATAGAACCCGCAACCGCCGTGGCGATTTCCCAGCGGAAAAACTCCTGCCCCAGCGCGCAAACATGGTCAACACTGATGCTGACGACTGGGTGCCCGGCTTTTTCGAGCGCCATCACGGCAGCGTCCTGCGCCCTGTTGGGTTTCGTTGCCAGGCGCAAATAAGCAAACACGCGATCGTTGCCGTAAGCGGAGGGCCTCGCGAGGCGTTCGCGATCCACCGGAATGATGCCCTTCCCGCTTTTTCCAGTAGATTCGGCGATCAATTGCTCGAGCCACGCGCCGAGGTCATGAATTCCCGGGGAGGCAATGATGGTGAGCTTGTCGCGTCCCTGCGTCGCGGCCACACCGAGAATCGCTCCCAAAATGACGCCCGGATTCTCGTGCGCTGCCGAATTTGGGCCGCAGGCAGCGACCATTTCCTGTGCCGTTTGCAAAAATTGTTCCACGTCCAAGCCCATGATCGCCGCGGGCACCATGCCGAAATTCGACAACGCGGAATAGCGCCCGCCGATGCTCGGGACACCAAAGAAGATTTCGCGGAACTTGTCAGCCACGGCAACTTCCTGCATGTGCGACCCGGGATCAGTGATAGCCACAAAGCGGTTCCCTGCCTCTTTCTCGCCCACTTTGGCCTTCACGCGCTCGAAGAAGTATTGCTTGTAAATGTTGGGCTCAAGCGTGCTGCCGGACTTGCTCGAGACGATACAAAGAGCGCTCTTGAGGTCCAGTTTCTCTTCAATGGATTTGATCTGTACGGGATCGGTGGAATCCAGAACGTGAAGTTCGGGAAATCCTTTTATCTTCCCAAACGTCATGCGCAGGACTTCCGGACAAAGGCTTGACCCTCCCATTCCCAGAAGCAGTGCATGCTTGAAGCGCGATTTCTGCACGTCTTCGGCAATTCTCCGGAAGGCGTCTACGTGCGTGAGTTGCTGGTCGACAATGTGCAGCCAGCCCAGCCAGTTGCTTTCATCGGTCCGCGTCCAGAGCGACGCGTCCTTCTTCCAGAGGCGCGCAACTTTATTGTTTTTTCGCCAGTCCTCGAGCGAGGCGGCCACTGCATTGGCAAGTTCGTCCGGTAGTGTGCTGGTCTGCTTGTTCACGCTCACGCGCGGGCTCCGGCGGTTTTCCCCACGGCATCCAGCAGGGTTTTGAAGGCATCCGAGAACAGTTTCACGCCGTCCGCAAGCAGCTTGTCCGTGATTTCTTTCATCGAGATTCCCGCCTTGGCGAGATCGGCCATGGTTTTGGCCGCGCCTTCTACATTTTCCGTCAGGCTTGAGCGCAAACGCCCATGATCGCGGAAAGCGTCAAAGGTTGCCGGCGGAATCGTGTCCACGGTGTCCGCACCAATCAGTTCTTCGACGTAAAGCACATCGCGATACTTGGGATTCTTCGTGCTCGTGCTGGCCCATAGAAGCCGCTGCGTCTGCGCCCCCTTGGCCGCGAGAGCTTTCCAGCGTGGCCCGCCAAAAAGTTCCTGGTATTTCTTGTAAGTCAGCCGCGCATTGGCGATGGCCACTTGGCCGCGGAGACTTTCAAGAAGAGCTTGCTGTCCCGCGTCCACGCCGGCCTTGAGTTTTTCATCGATGACGCTGTCAACGAGAGTGTCAATACGGCTGACAAAGAAACTGGCCACGCTGGCGATGTGGCTGATGTCCTGGCCCTTCGCGGCACGCGCTTCGAGCGCGGAAAGAAATGCCTCCGCGACTTTTTCATATACCGATTGCGCGAACAGCAGAGTGATATTGATATTGATGCCTTCTTCGAGGCATTGCCGTATCGCGGGAAGGCCTTCCGGCGTGCCGGGGATCTTGACCATCACATTCGGGCGGTTCACACCCTTCCACAAGCGGTGCGCTTCCGCGATGGTGGCTTTTGTGTCGTAACCCAGAAAAGGCGAAACCTCGATGCTGACGTAGCCGTCGCGGCGGTTTGTCTCCTGGTAGACCGGGCGGAAGATGTCGCATGCGTCTTGAATGTCGCGGAACGCGATTTTTTCAAAAACTCCGTTGGCATCGAGGTTCTTCGCCTCGGGGGACTTCAGAATGTCGTCATATAGATTGCTGCCTGTGATCGCTTTCTCGAAAATCGCCGGGTTGGAGGTCATCCCGCGCAGTCCGTCGTTATCTATGTATTTTTTTAATTGCCCGCTGGTGAGCAGATCCCGGCGGACGTAATCCATCCAGGGCGACTGGCCGTACGCCAGCAAGCCCTTCAGCGGATTTGTGTCTTCTCCCTTAGCGATGTTGGGAAGAGTGGTTGTCGTCGTCATGGTTGGTTCTCCTTCAACCCAAAAACTCATCAAGCCTTTATTCTAAGCCTAGGAAAGAGGAGCGCTCCATGCTCCCGAAGCTCCTATACCTTCACCTTCGCGCCCGCCCCAAATTTTGCTTCGAGTGCCTTGATTTTTCCAAGCCGCCGAACATGGCGCTCTTCGCTGGTAAATTTTGCTCCCAGGAATGCCTTCACCAAATCTTCGGCCAGTTTCTCACCCACGACGCGCGAGCCGAGAACCAGCACGTTGATATCATCGTGCTCCACGCCCTGGTGCGCCGAGTACGTGTCGTGACACATGCCAGCGCGAATGCCCATCAGCTTGTTCGCAGCGACGCTCGCACCCACGCCACTGCCGCAAATCAGCACGCCGCGTTCGGCTTTTCCATCAAGCACGGCTCGACCAACAGCTTCGGCAAAATCCGGATAGTCGGAGGGGTTCTCATTGAATGCGCCCACATCCAGCACTTCATGTCCTAAAGAGCGCAGGAAATCCCCCATCGCAACCTTGAGGGCAAAGCCTGCGTGATCCGACCCAATCACCAGCTTCATCAGAGGCTCACTTCTGCAAAACTTCGCGGGCAGCGGCAACCATATTGTCCGCGCTGAAACCGAATTTTTTCAGCAGATCCTTCAACGGAGCAGACGCACCGAAGCTGTGCATGCCAAGGATTTTACCTTTTGCCCCGGTGTAGCGTTCCCAGCCGAAAGTCGCGCCCATTTCCACGGCTACTCGCGCAGTGACGTCCGGCGGAAGTACGCTCGCCTTGTAAGCAGGGTCTTGTTTCTCAAAGAGCTCCCAACAAGGCATGCTCACGACTCTGGCTTTGATGGCTTCGGCTTTGAGCCTTTCGTACGCATCTACGCAAAGCGACACCTCGCTGCCGCTGGCCATTAAAATCACATCGGGCTTCCCTCCCCCGGCGTCCGCTAAAATATACGCGCCTTTCGCGACGCCCGAAGCGGGGGTGTATTTAGTCCGGTCAAGCGTCGGCACCGCCTGCCGCGTCAGCACTAAACTGCAAGGCCCATGGGTGTGTTGCAGGATAACCTTGTACGCCTCCACTACCTCGTTCGCATCGCCCGGGCGGAGAACCATCATGTTCGGCATGGCGCGCAGAGAAGCCAATTGCTCGACGGGTTGGTGCGTCGGGCCATCTTCCCCAAGGGCAATCGAGTCGTGCGTGAAAATGTAAATAGCCGGAATCTCCATCAGCGCGCCCAAGCGCATGCTGGGCCGCATGTAATCGCTGAAATTGAAAAAGGTGCCGCTGAACGCGCGCAGTTTACATAAGGTCATCCCGTTGATGGCGGCGCCCATGGCGTGTTCACGCACGCCAAAGTGAATGTTCCGCCCGCGATACTGGTGGGGAAGAAACTCTCCGGCGCCGTCAAACGTAAGGTTCGTTTTATTGGATTTTGCCAGGTCCGCGGAACCGCCAATGAGCCAGGGAATATTCTTCGCCAGCGTGTTGAGCACTTTTCCCGAGGATTCGCGCGTGGCAATGCCTTTGGGATCGGCCGGGAAACTCGGCAAGCCTTTGTCCCAGCCGTCGGGCAATTTCCCCGTCAGCATTCGGTTGATCTGATCCGCTTCCGGCGGAAATTGCTTTTTGTACTCCTCAAATTTGTTTCGCCACGCCGCATGCGCTTGTGCGCCGCGCTTGCCCACGCCGTTTTTGAACTGATCATAGACGCCGTCTGGAACCAAGAACTTGGCGTCTTCCGGCCAGCCGTAATTTCTCTTCACCAACTTGACTTCGGCTTCGCCAAGAGGTTCCCCATGGGCCTCGTAGGAATCCTGTTTGTGCGGCGAGCCGTAGCCAATATGGCTGTCAACGATAATAAGCGTCGGCCGATCCTTTGTCTTGAGGAAATTTTCATACGCGTGTGCCAGCATCTCGAGGTCGTTGGCGTCGGTAACGCGCGTCACGTTCCACCCATAGCCCGCAAATCTTGTCGCTACGTCTTCGCTGAACGACCATTCCGCCGGGCCGTCCAGCGTCACGCGATTGTTGTCGTATACCCAGCAAAGATTCGAGAGCTTCAGGTGTCCTGCAAGCGAAGCCGCTTCACACGCCACACCTTCCATCAAGTCACCGTCTCCGCAAACTGCGTAAACATTGAAATCGAAAATCTCGAAGCCCGGCCGATTGTAATTCTCTCCCAGCCATTTGCTCGCAATGGCCATGCCCACGCTGTTACCGGCGCCTTGCCCCAGCGGACCGGTTGTCGTCTCCACGCCCGTCGTCAGATGCGATTCAGGATGCCCCGGCGTCCGGCTATCAATTTGCCGGAACCGCTTAATCTCCTCCATGGATACCGCAAGATCGTTGGTTGCTGCGCCCTTGGAATTCACCAGGCGCACGCCGGCAAGATGCAGCGTCGCATACAGCAGCATGGAAGCATGACCCGCGGAGAGCACAAAGCGGTCGCGGTTTGGCCACGTGGGGTCCGCTGGGTTATAACGCAAATATTTCTGCCAAAGTGAATAAACCACCGGCGCAAGCCCCATTGGCGCGCCCGGGTGGCCGGCATTTGCTTGCTGGACCGCATCGATAGCCAGCGTGCGGATGGTATTGATGCTAAGGAGATCGACGTCGACTTGACTCTTTACCTGACTCACTTTCGCTCCTGTTGCGGGCAGGAGGGCACCCGCAAGATTTAGATGCGCCGGGGCACGGCGTGGGTGACGGGATTTTACGACAAAATCCCGATGGCTGCTCGCTTGACGTTCAACGTTCTTCTGCCGATGCCCGGGTGGCGGAATGGCAGACGCTGAGTTCTTAAAATCCTTAACACGTGTGCAAGCAAATCTTTTGCCATCATAGAACACGCGTAGAATGTATCTGTTAGTCCAACAAACCTGCGGATACTTCTCGCCCTTTCTTAGAAAATTGGGACGGAATTGGGAGAAGTACCTCGTTTGTGGTGGCATCGGTCGATGAAAAAGCACGACGACTGGCGCAGCGCGTCTGTGTTCACTCAGCCTGGAACAACGGCCGCCACCCCTTCGGCCGCGCAGTCGAAGAAACAAGCACTCCTGGTCGATCCAAAAAATGCAGCTGAGATCCTCGGAATTCCGATCGCAGCGGTCCGCCGGTTGATCGCAGAAGATCGATTGCCGGCCATTCGGGCAGGCCGCGGTGGAAGTTTTGGATTGCTAGCTGGACCGCAATAGAGAAGTCCGCAGAACGAATTCGATGACGCTCCACACCAAACTCAACGGCAAGCTGCCAGCATTTTGTATTCCTCAGCCGCGTCCGCCCATTCTTGGATCTCAGCCGGCGTCAAAAACTGCATATTGTCCTTGGTCAACATCCGGCCAGTCTTGATGGTCGCATAGATCTTCTCTGGGGCCACACCGGTCTTGAGGCCGGCGATAACGATCTCTCGCATCACGTCGGCCGTTCGGGTATCGTTTTCAGATTCGAACTGAGTGAAAGCTTTGGCAATAAGCGGATTGAAATGCAGAAGTTCTCTGTCGGTCATGCGGCTACCCTATTTCAGACATTTTGCCACAAAGCTAGCTCCGAGGGGGTTGTTGTTGTTGCGCCAACACACTCAGGAGCTTACCGACAGTCTGTCGAATCCTTCGTCATATGCTGGGCAGCATCGTAGCGTTTTCCAGGATGCCAACGATGCCAGTCCTCTACCGATTCCGCCGAAAGCAGCTCCATCCGGACGAACAGGTCCACGGGAGCAACGAATCCCCTTTCTCGAAGGAGATCCTCAGTGGCTTTCACGGTTCGAGCGTAATACCGATCCTGGCGGTAATTTGCCAGAGTGATTTTCTTCACCGGAGCGTCCTTCCAAAGCCTCTGCCCCACCGTGGGAGTAGTGGGAGTTGATGATCGAGAATAGAGGCACTCACCTCCCGGGGGTGGCCATCTCGCCCGGAGTGCCGCGCAACGGGATGAGGTTACCCTTTCAGTTTTGGGAACGCAAATAAATGGCCGTGGGGCCAGCCTGGGCATGAAACGCGGCTTTCGAGTCTCCTCCACTGATTCGCAGCAAAGACCCGTTAACTGTGATGCTCTGAAAGAGACAAATCTTCGAATTGCTCCCTCACATTGGACAAAGCGGCTCTCAACGTTGCGATGCCAGGTTCTCGAAGAGAAACAGGCCGGATTTTCCGGCGACGACTATGTCCTGATCACCATCCCCATCAATATCCACTACAGCGATTTGCATCCCTCCGCCGGTGCGCGTGCTGTAGTCCAGAACATGCCTCTTCCACTGTACGGCGCCATCCGCCATGATTCGCTCGTACCAGTAGACTCCGAGCGGCTCATTGGCGCCGGGATCATGGTCATGCGCATAGTAGCGTTTGCCGGTGACCACTTCGCGTCGTCCGTCGCCATTCAGATCCACCAGGGTCAGCGCATGCGCCTGCGACCAGCTATTGTCGATCAAATGCTTCTTCCACACGCGATCGCCCCGGGCATCTTTTGTTTGCTCATACCAGAAGATGCCGTAGTCGTGAGCCAGGCTAGTGATCAGGTCGGGCAACCCATCGCCGTTCACGTCTTCCGTGTAGATGAATCCCGTGGCGCCCAACTCAAACTCGGGATGAAAGGTCCAGGCACCTTTCCTCGGGTCTGGTGGAGCCTCAAACCACCCCTGAGGCGTGATAATGTCCGTGCGTCCATCCCCGTTGACATCGCCCGCTCCGATCCCGTGCCCGTAACTTCTGGGACTGATCTCATGTCGCCTCCACGGGTCTGGAGCGCCGCGTTCCGCCAGTTCATACCACGTCAAGGGGAACTCCCGCTTGCCGAACTGAGGCAAAAGCTGAAGCGGTTGACCGGTATTCAGGATATCCACCAAAAAGACAAACTCTACCGGAGAGCCCGACTCGATCAGGTGTTCTCGCCAGGCGCCGCCGGATTTGCCGGGATTCTCCCACCAGGTCAGAGGCTTCGACCAATAGGAACAGCTGACGATATCCGGATAGCCGTCGTGGTTCACATCGATAGCCAGGTCGCTCAGGTCCTCCAGGTAGTCGAACGTATAGGACAAGTCCCTGAATTTGTGCTTGACGAAGCGCGGGCCGACACCGGCTTCCGGAGGTCCTTGCTCGAACCAGTTCTCGCCGGAGATGATGTCAAGCCTGCCGTCCCCATTCATGTCGGCGACGGCAACCGTTTCGCTCATTCCCAGATCAAGCGTATGTTTGCGGAAAGGGATGGCGTCGTCCCCCGCGGGTACCGTGGCGATAGGGATGTAGCGGTCCGGCTCTTTGCGCGGGGGGACCACCGAGCCGTTTTGTCGCGTATGCTTCTGGCCTGGCGCATGAGCGAAAACAGCGGCAGGAACAATTGCGCCCACTGATTTCAGGAACTGCCTTCGTCCGCGCTTTCTGTCTTCATGCAACGTCAGTGTACCTCGCGCGCAGCCGGTTTCGTACGGACATCGATCTCCTGGTTCAACGCCTTGACGAACCGAAGCCCTTCGCGCGCAAGTTCGTCGCCTGAAGGGGCGAGATCGCGCCAGATGGCCGCTGCCGCAGCGAGCTCCGGCTCGGGCTGCGCAAAAGATTCAATCGTCATCCAGCCGTCGTACCCCATCTCCTTTAACGCCAAGAGAATGCCTGGCCAGTCGTTGTGTCCTGTACCGGGAGTGCCTCGATCATTTTCCGAGATATGCACGTGTCCAAGCTCCTTGGCTACGGCGCGAAGAGAATTGGCAGGGTGTTTTTCTTCGATGTTTGCATGGAAGGTGTCGAAATGTATCAGCACATTCGGCTCGCCCACATCGTGAACCAATTGAGACGCGTCGCTCAGAGTGTTGAGGAAATAGGTCTCAAAACGATTGAGCGGTTCAACGCAAAGGGTGATGCCAAACCCGCGGGCTCGCCCGGCGGCAGCGCGTAGGCCTTCCAGGGCTAGTTTCCACTCCTCTTCAGTTCTGCGCCTTCCACTCATCGAGCCTAGAGCCGCATAGAGCGGGCCACAAATAACTTTGCCTCCGAGCTCTGCCGTACGCTCAATGCATTGCTTCAAGAACTCGCCTCCGCGAGCACGTACCTGTCGATGCGCATCGATCAGGTTGGCCTCGCGTGGCAAGACGCTACAGGTGGTACACTCGAGGCCGACTTCATCCAGGGCTCGCCTGACGGCCCGAATGTTGGCAGGCTCGCTCGGGGACAAAAAGAGTTCGACCCCGTCGAAACCCCACTCCCGGATACGAGAAAAAAGCCCCGCATGTTGTTCGGTTATCCGCGTGGTCCACACCATGGTGTTGACGCCGTACTTCATGTCCGCGATCCTTCGTGTCCGTCGGAAAGATCGCTTGGCGCGCGCGGCTGTGGCGCCTGCTGCGCCTTTTCTCTTTGCTCAGCCGCCTGGTTGCTGCCACCGATCTCATTGAGGGGACAGCCCGGAAAAGCACTGAGATAGGCGTTCCCCTGGTACTGCAAATCCTGGTGGATGCCGATGGCCGAGGTATAGTACCCATTCACCGTCATATGCTTGAGAGTTTGAAAGAAGCGCTCCAGGTCCGTAGTCGGGTGGTCCTCGTGGGCAGCTGCTTTGGCAAGGGCCTCGGCAAGCGAGGATTTTCGGGCCTCCACTTGCATTTGCTTCAGGCCCTCGCGCCAATGCTGTTGTTCCTCCCTGCTGCCGGTCGAAACCATCCGATCTGCGAACAGGCTCACCTCAGCCGCTTTCGCGCCGGGTGAGTGATTATCGGCGGGAATAATCATTTCCATAAGCTCGTCGAGCAGTTCTTTTTCGTCTGCGGTAAAGAACCGCAACTTGTCGTCGCTCGGAAGCCGGCCCGCACTCGCAGGTGCATGGCCTAGAGCAGATCCGAGGGCGTCGAGTTTCGGGGCAAGAGCGCCGATCGCCGCGATTTTGATGGCTGTCCTTCGTCTCATCCTAGCTCCAAGTTTCCTTCCAGCGCAGTGCCCGAAGTTCCAGATTCCTGAAGCGTTGCTGGCTCGCGCAACGAGATCTAAAGTTGGCTGCGGCGCCTTTGGTCCTTGATGTAGTCCGCCGCCCGAAGCGAGAGCGCCATGATCGTGAGCGTGGGATTCTTCTCGCTGGAGGTGGTGAAACAGCTTCCGTCGGTCACGAAGAGATTTTTCACTTCGCGCGCCTGGCAAAAGCTGTTCAGGACGGAGGTCTTGGGATTTTTGCCCATGCGGATTGTGCCCACTTCATGACTGGCAAAGCCGCTGGGGGCTTGGCTGGAGTCTGGAAAAGCCTCCCCCTTTAAATTTGAGCAAATTTCCATCAGGCTGCGATTCTTGTCGCGCCAAAGGGCCAAATCGTTCTCGCCAAATCGGAAATGAACTATCGGAATAGGGATGCCGTACTCGTCGGTATGCTGGGGCGCCACGGTTACGCGGTTTTCCGGGCGGGCTTCGACTTTCCCAAATGCGCCAAGCATCAGGTAGCCCGGTTGCATCCGGCGGACGCGTTCCTTATAGGCGGCGCCGTAGCCAACAAGCCGCGCTGCGTGACGGGGAAACATGTAGCCCGAAAAATTGACCTGAAATCCCCAGCCGCCCGCGTAGTCTTTTTTTCCGGCGAGATGATTGTACCGTGGAATGTAAACGTGGTCTGTGGCTCCGTCTTGGTTGAACGGGGGAACGCCCTCCAGTTCCTGGAGATAGATATCCGCGCCTCCTCCTAGGTGACCGTGAAGATAGCGCCCCACGACACCGTTAGAGTTGGCCAGGCCGTTCGGATGCTGCGGCGACCGCGAATTCAAAAGCAGCCTGGCCGATTCAACCGTCGCACAACAAACAACCACGACCTTCGCTTTTACCTCCTGCTCCTGCTTGGTTCGTGTGTCAACAAAACGCACGCCCCGCGCGAGCCCCGCCTGGTTCACCAGGATTTCACGAGCGAGAGCGTTTTGGCGGAGCTTGAAGTTCCCGGTCCTTTGCGCCTTCGGCAACATGGCCACGGCGCTGTTGAATATCGCCCCCACATCACATCCGTCCATGCAGTGGCCGCAGTAGTGACATGGCGGGCGACCGTCATAGACGACGGTGACGACGGCTTTGCGCACCGAAATGAGAGGAATCCCCATGCTCTGGGTTGTCCGATGCAAGATCTGTTCGCTGCAGCGCCACGGAAGGGGAGGCAGATAGTGTTTCCCTGCAGGCACGATCTCGAGCCCGTCGTCCCGGCCGCAAACGCCAATCATCCGCTCCACTCGCTCATAATAAGGTTCCAGCTCGTCGTAGGTCAGCGGCCAATCTTCTTCGATGCCGTTCATCGACCATTCCTTGAAGTCCCGCGCTGCATAGCGGAGCACTACGGCATTCCAATGCACCGTCCTGCCCCCTACCACACGTATCCGGTCCACACTCACTTGATCCGAGCCTTCATAGCGAATCGAGGTGGACACCTTCCCTTGGTAGAAGGGCGCCTGCTTCTCGCCGCGAAACCCGCGGTAGGGCAATTCGTAAGGCCACTTATGCGACAGGAACTTCGTCAGTGGCACTTCTCCACCGGCTTCGAGCAGGATGACTTTCGCTCCACCCTCGCATAGCTCTTTGGCCATCACACCTCCAGCGGCTCCCGAGCCAATAATGCAAACGTCGTAAGATGGAAGCTCGCTCAACGTGTTCCTTCCCGACCGACGGCGAGGGCATGGGAATTCTGATCAGCAGAGATGACCCATGGTTTTTCGCTTTCGAAATTCTGAATGAACTGAGACCGTGAACCTGCCACCGCAGGTGCACCGCACAAAAAGACCAACCGGCGAACCCCATTCCACTGCATGGCCTGCCGATCATAGCAAACTAACTCTGAGGAACGGAAGAAAACGCTCAGGTTGGCGGCGAGGGACACTTTGAGACGGAGATGGACCGAGCTTCGCCCGCGGACGTCGACAAGAATCGCGGTTTTCGCCTAGGTTCCCTCGCAACATCAGATAACCGAGATATGCGGAGACTGGCTCGTTGCCGTTGGCAGCCATGAAACTGACGCTCTCTTTTTTCTCAGTAGTAGAAGAATCGTTTACCGATTCGAGCCGCGCATCCCAATCGCTAGGATCGTGTGAACACAGGCCCTTGTAGAAGTACAAGGTAGACTCGCCCTGAAGGCTGGAGCAACCCTCTCAAGTCATCCAGGAGAGAACCCCGCGCAGATCGATGGTTCCAGTGGAAACTGTGCCTCGCGGCAGAGTCGGTGAAATCGCAATGGCTTCCTGGTGATTTTCGAACCACGCCAGAAAGAGGGACTTTTCTGATCCTGGCAGCCGCTGCTGGTTGATCCAGTTATAGTAAGCACCCATATCTGCGTCCACGAGCGAGCCGACCGGATCTAGTTCCACCTGCTCGGCACTCGGGGACAGCATTTCGTTCATGGGTTTTTGCCGCCGCCGAGGACCAAAACGGGCAAGCACCGTCAGCGGCTGGGCGCGTCGAAGCGCTTCTCGCGCGGCCCATTGTACAAAGCTCGTGCTGAAGATCTGCGTTCCGGAGGCTTCCGTTAACAACTTAATCCGGAACCGATCAAGAGCCGGGTCACCGCCAGAGGCCCCCAAATCCGCTGGCTGCAATTGGGCCATCAGCGTGCGCAGGGCCTCAGGACCCATGCCCCTTTTCTGCGTCTCGGCATGGATTCTCGCCAAAATCGTTGCACGAACCTGCTCCATGGCCTTATAAGAAACACAGATGACTTCCGAAGGATGGGGAAGCGCCTCTCCCCCGTCGATATACCAATGGGCGTAAGGGGCGGGACTCGAGCGAGCCCGCGCTGCAACGGCCTCAAGCAGATGCTGGAGACCGTTTTGGGGATTGACGGCACTGAAGTAGGCGCCATAGGGGCGCAGTTTTCGAAAAAGCGGCCCTGGCGCAACATCTACTCCCTGACCAATCACTGCGATTCCGAAACGGGGCGATGCCGGCAATTCTGGTGCGACCGCCGTGCGCAACCTATCCGCGTAGCTTAGGGCGGCGTGGCGAAACGCATCCATCTGGTGGGTCGCCCAAAGGTGGGCGGAAAGCTGCTCTACAAATTGCGCCGGGGAAGTGACCCAGTCCGACTTTTCGAGGCTTTCCGACAGCCTGATTTCCGTAAATTCTTGAAACCAGAACCGAAGGCTCTGCTGCGAAAGGGAGCGCAGGTTGGCAAGTTCCTTCTCTAGGAGCCTGCGCTCTACGGGAAACTTGAAATCGAACTCGATCACTTCCCGCAACAGGTTAGGAAGGAAGCTCAGGGGCAATCGCCGGAACGTGTCCAGATAATCGAGCGCCAGCTTCCTCGCCTCCGGAGGATAACCGCTGAACTGTTCGGGCTTTAGGTCTTCCGGGCGCATAGGCCTACAGAACCTCGGTAATCGGCTTGCCCCTGGAAAGCGAGGCGGTGAATCCCATCAGGGAGCCGAGAGTGGGAACCAGGTCAATGCTGTCGACCGGCCGGTCGTACACCACGCCCCCACGTATGCCGGAGCCTAGGGCCATCATCCAAGTGGTTCGGGAAATGACGTCCCCTGTCCGGTGGTGCTGAAACCCGTTCCCGCCGGCGTCTTCGTCGGAATCCCGGCCGAAATCCGGAAGTATAAACAGAGTGGTCTTACCCGCATATTCGGGCTCGCTCTGGACGGCCTTCCAGAGTTCCGCGCACAGGCGATCGGTCCGACGGATTCCTTCGATGTATAGGGAGTACGCTCCTGCATGCGCGATGTCGATATCGTGCAAGGTAACCCAGAGCAGGCTCGGCGCGAACTGCCGCATCAATTGCCGGACAATATATACGGAAAGTTCGTCCGGGCTCGAAAGCGTCAGCGCGTGCGCCCGGAAGTCATCCACCGAAAGCTTCAGGATCGTCTCCATTTGCTCCAGCTCAAAGGTATTCCCGCCGAGCTCCGGCGCATACAGCGGTGTTTCGTAGCTGTCGCGAAGCAAATGTCCGTAATCGCCCCGGCCGGAAGTGGCCGCGCCCAACAAATACTTGGGCAGGATCACCTGGGCTCCCCAACCGGGAGCGAATGAGCGGTGGCTGCTCTCGCCGATGCGATTAAATCCATTACTGGGAGCAACGACCCACGCGTCCGAAGCCGGCCTCTTCAGTGCTTTCCGAAAGTACTCGAATACCGTGGGAGATTCCGGGGGGAGCGCCGCAAAGTTATTTATGGTTTCGTAGACACCCGTCGCCAAGCTTGCGGTAGCAACGTAGTGCCCGAGTATTCCCCGGTTGACCACCTGGGTGAAAAACGCCGACTGCGGGATGAGCTCGCGCATCAGGTGGGGAATGTTTTCCTGACCTTCCGGCGCAAAAGTCTCCTGATCGCGCGCCCCGCCGCCGAAGGTGATCACCACCACCTTCCTCCTGGAGGGAGATCCGAAACCAAGGGGAGCGGAACGCAACAGGGCGGACCCCAGGGCCACTCCGGTCGCAGAGCGCAGAAACTCTCGCCGGTCGAACGCAACTAGCCGGGCGAGTTCGCAAAGATGGCCCCCTCTCGCCGAGCTCCGCCAAGCGGGGCGGGTTGTCAGTCGAAATGAGGAGGGCAGCGTCATGGGCAATTCAGCTACTCTGGCAGAAAGTAGGCCATGGGGAAACCAGTGTCCAGCCGCGGCAACTGTGCGGCAAGCGAAATCACCCGCAGCGCGGCGCCCGAGCGAACAACGAAATCGATGAGATTGGGGTTTGCCATAGGAATCCTTCTTTGCGGAATAGACAAATTGCCGAATCTCTGCCCGCTGCTTGTCGAGTTCAGAGAGACGCTGCTCGCGGAGGCGCTGATAAACATTGAATCCCTCCTGGGAAGATCTTTTTCACCCGTTCGGACGTAGGCCTGGGCCAGCCGGTAATGCACGTCGGCCAAATCTGAATTGCGTTCCCGCGCACGCAAATACTCCAGAATTGGGAAGCAGCTTTTCGAATTTGGCGGCCGCATCAGGATAGTCCTGCTTCGCATTGGGCGACGCGGCCTGAAAGTCGAGGTCAAGATCCTGCCGGTGAGCCCCGCCCGGAGAAGGCGTGGATAGGCGGACGCCAAGAAGCGACAACGCCGAAGTCAAAATCCAGGCCCTGAGATTCACAATATCGTTATCGTATCACTCGATCCGCCCCGAGGATTGCGAGCAAGGAAACTGCAAGGCCTTCCAATGGAAGCCCTTGCCGGGGTGAACATGACGACGCTTAATAGTAAAACTTAACTGCGAACTGGATCTGGCGCGGGTCGTAGGGCGCGTCGCGGGTCGAGCCGATCTCGCCAAACGTGCTCTTCGGACTAGTGTTCGTGAAGTCAGTCGATCCGGCAATGACTACGACACCATTGCCGCCAAATCCGGGTGCGTTGAAGTTCAGGTGGTTGAATATGTTGAAAAACTCCGTTCCGCAGCTCAGTCCGTTGTTGATTCCTGCGGCTGTAGGTGACGGGCAACTGAGCCTGATAGGCTGCCCCCCTGAAGAGTGCTAATCCAGACGATTTCCCATCCTCGGACGAGTTTATCAGTCGCGCCACTCGCACCCGACATAAAACGCTTTCCGAGCGGAAGAGTGGCGATGTTAATAATCCATATGTGGGATTGGCCGCTATAACCGTTCTGTCGGTTCGAGGCGTCGGCTCAGAAGTCACCGATTCACGCGAGGAATTCTGTGGTCACGCTCATATTTCGCATGGCGTAGGTGAGGCTTGAAGCCGCGCCACGCTTGCGTATTCGGGCGCTGAGTGCCAAGGCGAAGTTACTACTTGAACCGACGCCTGATGCTTAAACTTGGACCGGAAGTCAGATCGAGATTGAGGTGCAACCCCAAAATTGAAGCTCTGCGCTGACGTCTCATCCCGGAACCTGAAAAGGCGTTACTCGATTGGATCTACTTGACCCGGCAGGAAGGACTTCCTACGCCTTTCGACGAACTACAGCTCCAGTTTGTCAATGCTGCAAAACTCAGAAAGTACGCGGAGCGGTTTCCTCGTACGGTTCAGGCAGCGATAAAAGACCTTTTGCTTGAAAAAGCTTCCCGTTGGAAGAACCCGGCCACCTGCGACAAAACAAGGGGCGAGCGTCGCTAAGATGATGCGCGGTCACTCAACACTCTTGCTCCAAAGAACACTTGCCCTCGTTATGCGCTAAGTTGCCCTGACTCGTGTTTTCCGGCGATCCCTAGTTGCCCTTGCACCTGCCGGCTTAGTTCTTCAGGGTTTGCGATCCGGCTAAACGACTCCGTTGTTCCCCCGGTGCCCCGCACAATCACATCCCCATACCCAAGCATTCTGCCCAACGCCGACTCATCGACGCCCACGCTTTCAACTTTTGAGAGGGTCACTTCAATTGTCTTTCGAGAGATGAGGCCGGTCTTAATGAGCACGCGCTTGTTTGAAACTGCCACTTCTGTGGCGCTTTTCTTTATCAGCCCGCCACTGACAGAAATCGCAGCAGCAGTGAGAAGCAGGACGCCAACAAAAATCATCCCGCCATAAGAAACGTCTTTGCCACTCGCCTCGTAGCCGCCAATGACAAACACTAGCCCAATGCTGCCCAGGAGCAAGCCAACAACCAGAGGTCGAACCAAAACGATCCAGTGGAGGCGGCTTTCATACACAACGGTTTCGCCAGGTACTAGATTCCGCTCGATATAGCCCATTATGCTCCTCGATGGAATATCGCCGATTATTGCCAAGGCCAAGGAACGCGATTGGCACGATTTATCCTGTTTTCATTCTCAGCGTCCAAGGCTCTAGCGCCAGCAGTTCGGAGTATTGGGGGTCCTCATCCGGGCAGAAAATGAACCTAGGAGCGCTCCGAATAATCCCTTCCTTCAGGCTCAGGGTCTTTTCTATGTCTAGCATCTTGGCCTTCATAGCGGGAAGCGACCCCGGAAGCGCCCCCCTCAATGCGTTGGCTTCTTGTTCTTTACCGGCACTGACTAGTTCTGTCCATTTGCGCTCTCGTTCGAAATCATGAGTGATGAGCAGGAACCTTGAACCCGGATGATCTGAGGTAACCAACGCCGTGCCGTTTCTTGCAGTCACGAGCGTCCACTGCATTTCGGCCAGAATTGGCACAAACTCCTCTGCCTGCATCATTACGTCAAGACTCAGCACCGGATTGACCTGAATCTCGAATGCGTCCTCCTCGACACTCTTGCGCAGGTCCTCCGCCGTAACCCCATAGTCCTTTCCTTGCTCTTTTAATTTCGCTAGACCTTCTTCGATGGCGCCCGGCGCGCGCGCCATCAAAAGCATCGTTTGTTTAATGATTTTCCCGGCAATTTGCTCAATGCCGCCCCTTTGCAACGGAGTTCTCAATTCCTGAAATGAAATCCAGCGCGTAAGAGCGATTCGCTCCTCCCAAGAAGGCTGCTCGTTCGAAGTGGCAAGCTTCCGCACAACTGCCATCGCGGGCGACTCGACCTTCTCGTCCAAAAATTGTTCAATTGTGTCGTCGAACGTGCCGTCCTGGCGTGTTACTGCGTAGAAGATGTCCCGCAAGAGCGCATTCGCCGTCTCCAATTCATCGGGCGTCAGCATTCGGTTTGGCATAGAGCAAAGTACCATCGTGCAACAAAAACGTCGCGATCCCGTGGATTCTACCACGCGCAAAAAGTGTGGGGCTTTCCTCGGCAAGTTAGAGGATTTTTCGGACCACGCGGTCGATGTCAGCCAGTACCTCTTTCAAATTGCGACGTACGAAGGCACGCTGCCGCGCGAGTGAAGTGTCGGCTGGAAAGCCGGGCGATTTCACAATAGCGGCCGCATCCTTGCGAGCCTTCTCGCCCAATTCTTCTGGGGCCGTTTTGAGTTCTACCGCGAAACCGAATCAAACTCAGTTTGTGCTATGTTTTAGACCTGCCTGTGCCCGGGTGGCGGAATGGCAGACGCTGAGGACTTAAAATCCTCCGAGGATTTTTCCTCATGAGGGTTCGACTCCCTCCCCGGGCACCAGTTTATTCTTTCAGCTCAACACCCGTCAGCAGATGAGAGATTCAGACTGACCGCGGGTTGCAAAAGAGGGGAGCCGAAAGGCTCCCCTAGATTGCGACCGTACTTTAGTGGACAGGCGCGGCGCGTTGTTCTGGCGTAGATTTGATCGAGCTTTGGTCTGCCCTCAGAGAGAACTGGCAGAGGCTTTCTTTTCAAACTCTCAGCAGGCGTTGCAGCAACCGCTGGAGCACTACCCTGTCATTTGAACCGACATTCGTGAATTCGACGCCCATGCCTTTGCCGGCTCCGACGCTTCGAACAATGGCCTCTGCCGTCACGCTTCCACCGGGAACTTCAAACGCCAATCGAACATTTGTACCCACGCGTGGTGGATTTGGCACGCAAATGAAAAACACCGGCCATTCCGAGCGTCCCTATACGGGAAGTTTGGTGCTCACCCCCGCCGTGCCAAGCCGCCCACATTCCCTTGGGCAGTGCAATCCGTTCGAAGCGGCGCTTCCTGCTCGAATCCTCTTGATCGGAAGGTTGGGAATGGGCGGGCAGCCGTTCTAGCCATCGTGACAATCGGGCTCGGTCGTCTGGCTGCATGGCAATAATTTCAATGCCCATGCCTCGCCGAGCGAGCACACTTCGCACAACAGCCCTTGCCCGGACCTCCCCGTGGTCTACATCGAAGAGCACTCGAATCGTGGTTCCTACCTGCGGAGGGTAATTCGTAGAGATGAACAAACCGCCAAGCCCCATCGTTATCCACGCGTGATACGCACCTTTGACTTGGGCCCTGCCATGCGACAACCCAGCCCTTCGGAGTCTTGACTCTCGCATAGCGGCGCTCGGCGGTTGAGCCGGGCATCAATCAGTCACCAAAATTCAGGCTACTCAAGAAACAAGGGTTTGGGTCACGGGTTGCTCTAAGACTAAATCGCGGCTTGGCGCAATGTGAATCGAGGTTACGCTCAGAGGTTTCGTCCGGAACGATTACACCCATTCATCTATTGATAACTCTCGATATTTTCAAATCGGCCGTACCAACCCCTGCTCCGTCGCGCGGGTGTTGCGCACAAGCAATAAGACCAGAATCATCCCCACAAACGGAACAAGTCCCGCGACGGCGACGATTTTGTCGAAGGAATGAGCTGGGAACGCTCGACTGGCGTCGGAAAAATATCCGATCAGCTCAAACGCAATAATCGTCCCAATCCCAGCCCCCGTTCCGCTTAATCCGCTCACCGAGGCCACGGCACCACCGGTAAAGAGGTCTGACGGCAAAACGTTAGCAATGGTCGAAAACGCCGCATAACAAAAAGTCGCCAATGCGAACAACGCCGCGATCGCAGCCAGATTCACCGCTAAAATCGTGGGAATGAGCAAAGTCACGCCAATTCCTCCAAAGACCACCAGCACCTTGCGCGCGGCACCGAGCGGCCAGCCGCGCTTGATCAAGTATCCCGACGCCGCCCCTCCAAAAAAGTTGCCCAAATCCGAGCCGACAAAAGGAATCCAGATCACGATCAAGCTGCTCTTCAGCGAAATCCCCTTCGCCAGCAAATAAAGCGGAAACCAATCCACAATGAAGAACCAGACCGGGTCGGTCAAGGCCTTGGCAAAAATCACTCCCCAGGTTTGCGGCAATTTCAAAAGGGCACTCCATCCGGAGTGGCTTTCAGCCGAAGCCTCGATTCCGGCGGTCTCGCCAAGAATCATCTGCTGTTCCCTGGGCCCAATGCGCGGATGCTGCCCGGGAAGGTAATACATGCGCCGCCAAACGAATAGCCAAACAAAGCCCAGCAGTCCCGGAATCACAAATGCCGGTCTCCATCCCCACCGGAAATAGATTGGCAAGATGATGAACGGTGCAATGGCCCCGCCGATGGACGACCCGCTATCGAACAGTGCCGCCGCCAGTCCGCGCTCACGTCTTGGAAACCATTCCGAAACCGCCTTGGTCGCGCCAGGCCAATTGGCGGACTCGCCCGCTCCGAGGAGAAGTCGAAACACCGCAAAGCTGTAAAACCCACGCGCCAGCGATGTGGCGACAGAGACCACGGAGTACCACAAAACGGAGACGCTCAGACCCCGCCGGGTGCCCACGCGGTCAATCAGCCTTCCGCACACGGTCTGGCCAACCGAATAAGCAATTCGAAAGCTAATCAGCAAATTCGCATAATCGGTGTTCGTCCAGTGATAGTCCGCCTTGAGGTACGGAGCGAGCAGCGCCAGCGTTTGCCTGTCGATGTAATTGATGACCGTGGACGCAAACAGCAATCCTCCAATCCACCACCTTAAATGAGGAATGGGTGGTACTCCCCGAGAAAACGGTTGATCGGGTGCTGACATTTCTTTCTAAGGGCCTTCTCCGCGGCGGAGCGCTGCCGTGCTCGCTCCAGGCTCTTTTTACCCAGACTTGGCTGTTCCCGGGCTCAATAAGGAAGCGGAATCCCTGTCGAGATAAACCGTCGCATTCGAATGCGTGCGCAAGATGGACGCAGGTGCCATCGGGCTGATTTCGCCTTCGAAGCAGGATTTCACCGCCCGCGCCTTGCGAGCCTCCGGCACCGTCACAAGGATCTCCTTGGCCCGCAAAATTTGACGGATGGACATGGAGATGGCCCTCGCCGGGACATCCTCCAATTTAGCGAACCATCCCTCGCCCACTTGCTGCCGTCGACAGGCCTCGTCGAGACCCACCAAAATATACGGCTCATCTGTATCAAAATCCGCCGGAGGATCGTTGAACGCCAGGTGCCCGTTCTCGCCAATCCCCGCAAAAAGAATGTCCACCGGCTTGGAAATCAATTCCCTGCCGACTTCTTTTGCCACCGCGCGCGGATCACGCTCGCCATCCAACAGATGCTGTTGCGTGATTCCAGTTTTATGAATCAGCCGTTCGAAGAGATACTTGCGAAAACTGGCAGGGTGTGTAATCGGTAAGCCGACGTATTCGTCCAGGTGAAAAAGCTCGACGCGTCCCCAATGAATGTCCGGCGCACTGGTCAGGCATTGCAGAAACTCAATTTGAGAAGTACCGGTAGCCGCCACGATACGCGCCCGCCCCTTGTCGCGGATCATGGCGCGAAGAGATTTCGCAGCGTGCTCGGCGGCCGTTTGGCTCATCGCCTGTTTGTCTCCAAGAATCTTGATCCGCAATTTCGGCATCCTTGTTATCTATTTTCTATTCAGCAAAGAACATGGCTTGCTGGAAAAACCGGAAGCCTACACCACCGTGTGCGAATTTCCAAGGAATGCTTTCAATCAAAAAAATGAAAAGGGCGGAACCGGTTCGCGCTCTCGCGCTCAGTTCCGTCCTTTGATCTGGAGAAGATGCGGACTCTGCTAGGCTATCATTTCAAGGTTAAGCGAGTACCCAGGCCCAGAAACGGATGCCCATCATGAAGTGGAAGCGAAGCGCTTGTTGCGACGGACCGAGGACGGCAATGAACACTAGATGGAGAGCCGCCCTTCTCCTTCTATTGATGGTGACGGCAGTTTTGCTTGCCGTGCCTTCGTTGCGCGGCCATCACGGCCTGGCACAGTTTGATACCAAGCATCCGGTGAGGCTACAAGGGACCGTTACCGATTTCCGGTTGGTCAATCCCCATGCATATATTTATGCGGACGTGAAAGACGAGCAAGGTAAGGTCAGAAACTGGAAACTCGAGTTAGGGAGTCTCGGAATGTTGACGCGATTCGGCGGCTGGACTCGTGACACCGTGCGGCGTGGAGACCAAATCACCGTGGAAGGCTTTCCCGCCAAAGACGGCTCGGCTTACGCGTCTTTGGCCACCGTCCAGCTTTCCAACGGCAAAGTACTGTCGGCGGCCCCATAGACATGCCCGACCTGCAGGCCCTGTGCAAGTGGCTCGATCAGACGGCGGTGGGCGCGGCCGTTCGAGAGTCGTTGTGGCTGTTCCCAGCGATCGAAACTCTGCATCTACTTGGGATGGCGGCGCTAGTAGGGACCGTGACAGTCCTCGATTTGCGGCTCCTGGGATGGGCGATGCGGCGGGAGCGCGTTTCGGCTCTGGCGGGAATGCTCCTCCCCTGGGCTTGGGCAGCATTTGCAGTGCAAGTGGTTACCGGCACGCTGCTGTTTTCATCGGAAGCGGTCAAGGTCTGCAGCAATCCTGCGTTTCGACTGAAGATGGTCTTGATTTTTGTGGCTGGCGTGCACGCGTTCATTTTCCACTGGTTCGTCTATCGAGATGTCGCGAACTGGGATGACAGAGCACTCTTGCCCATGAAGGCGAAAATTTCAGGTTTTGTTTCGATTCTGCTATGGGTTGGAATTGTAGCCGCCGGACGCTTTATCGGGTTTGTGTGAGCCAGCCACACTGCCTTCTTGAACGGTCAAATTGGAAACATCGTAGGCTCTGGCGGTGTCTATTTCATGGGGCCTGTCTGCTTGAAACTGAGGAGGATGACGACCTATGAACAAACGTATTTTGGTTTTCCTCGCCGCGTGTTCGATTGCCGCTCGAGCCGCGCAAGTGGCCAATTCTCCCCCATTGGCTAAGTCTACCGGAGTTCAAGGACCACAGTCCTCAAGGTCATCGTCGGCCCCATCGGGGGAAAGCACCAGCCCACAGTCGTTTGAGGGCACTTGGCAAGGCGCCTGGCACGGCTATGGCGCTGTAAATCATGAACCAGGGTCACAATCGTCGTTGACTGTCACGCTCACGGTGAAGGCTGGAGGCGCTGGCAAACTTTCAGGTATCACCTCGACCAGCTCATGGCAGCACCAACCGGTACAAAATCCACGTCCTTCGCTTGGCGCACCACCGCCACCTCCCGCCCCGCCCCCACCGCCGCTGCCAACCCCACCGCCGAGCGGAAAGATACTCAATCCACGAACCGAGGGACACACGTTTGTATTCGAAGTCAAAGGCCCCGACGCCAAACTGGTCGATTTCCGACTGAGTCTTCAGGGCCCGGATGGAGGAACCTTGAGCGTGACAATTCCAACCCATTTGCGGGTCTACCCGGAATTTCGCATGAAACGTACGGGGTGATCCTGGGCACTAAATCCGCCTCACGGGCATCCAAAGCAATTAGAATTGCTTTCCAGGAGGTCGTTTATGCTCCGCCGGGTGCTGTTCCTCTTGACACTTCCTGTAATTCTTTCTTTTCTTCGGCTGTCGGCAGCTGGCGCCCAGCAAGTAATTCCCGAAACCCCCGCCGGCCATACGCTAAGAGCATGGCTTGATGCCTTCAACAACGGCGACCGTGCGGTGGAGGAAAAATACCTCCAAACCTACGATCACACGCGCTCTCTCGACGAGGAAATGCGCTTCCGCGGCGTGACGGGTGGGTTCGTGCTTCTCCAAATCATCAAAAGCGACCCGCGGAGCGTTGCATTCATGGTGAAGGAGCGCAACAGCGAAACCATGGCTGTCGGCAAGATGGAAGTGAAACCCGGCGACCCCGCGATGGTGGCCAGTTTCTCTCTCCGCGCGGTTCCTCCCGGCACAAAACTAACCGACCTCAATTTCAAAGTCGACCCCGCCACCCGCGCCAAGGTCATCGACGGCACTGTCGCCGCTCTCAACGAATCTTATGTCTTCCCGGAAACCGCCAAAAAGATGGAAGAGGCTGTCAGGGCCCACCAGAAGAAAGGGGACTACGATTCCATTACCGATGGCGACGACTTCGCCAAGCGCCTAACCGACGATTTTCAGGCGGTCAGCCACGACAAGCATTTGCGTGTCATGTTCAGTGCCACGCCCATGCCGGATATGGAGGCTCAGCTCCCCGACCCCAATCACGAAGCCGAACACCGCAAAGAGATGGAGCGTTTGAATTGCGGCTTCAATAAAGCGGATATTCTCGAAGGCAACGTGGGTTATCTGAAGTTCGATTTCTTTGCCGACCCTCGGATCTGCGGACGCACGGTTGTAGCGGCGATGAGTTTCCTCGCCAACACGGACGCCATCATCTTCGACCTGCGGGAGAACGGAGGCGGCGACCCCAAGATGGTCTCCTTGGTTTCGACCTATCTGTTCGCCGAGCGGACCCATCTCAACGATTTGTGGACGCGCAAGGGCGACATCACCGATCAGTATTGGACGCTTCCGTATGTACCCGGCAAGCGCCTGGACGGCAAGCCCGCGTTTGTCCTGACGTCTTCCAACACCTTTTCCGGCGGAGAGGAGTTCACCTATAACCTAAAAACTCTCAAACGCGCCACCATCGTTGGCGAGACCACGGGCGGCGGCGCTCACCCGGTGCGCGGGCACCGCATCACCGAGCATTTCTCGATTGGCGTGCCCTTCGCTCGCGCCATAAATCCCATCACGCACACGAACTGGGAAGGCACTGGCGTTGAGCCCGACGTCAAAGTCCCCGCCGCCGATGCTTTGACCACCGCCAAGAAGCTCGCCGCAGAAAAGCTCGCCGCGAAGCCCGCCGCGCAGGAAAAGTGAAACTGCACAACGCCGTAGGCGCGTCACCTCTGAGGCCAGTCCGTCAGGACTGGGCTCCGGAGCAAACGAATCATGAGCGCCGTGGGTGCGACCCCATGGCGGCGTCCTTCGGGATGGCATCTTCGTTTTGGAGTGCGACGGCTTGACGCCGCTTTGTCTCCCTGTGTGGGAGTCGGAGCTTTGGCTCCGACTCAAAAGCCGCCTCGCCCACCCCTGTCGTTCCGAGCGGAGCAGGCCGACGGCACAAATGGGTGGTGGAGGGCTTGCTGTCTTCCAGGTGCGGAATCACTTCCAATGCGCCGCCCGGTTCCCCAAACGCCGACAGTCATTGCATGGGCGGGGAGCGGGGGGACAGAGCGAACGTTTTCGCAAGTGCCCGAGGATGTCTTCACGAGCGCGTCGGCGAGGCCGGCTGTTCTTCTTCTCCGTGCACCAGCCCAAACTTCTTCATCTTGTAGCGCAGCGCGTCGCGGCTGATGTCCAGCAGCTTGGTTGCTTTGATCTGATTCCCGTGCGACTGCGGCAGCGCCATTTCGAATCGATTGCGGCCGCTCTATCTCCGCACGATTTTCCGCTCCCACGAGCGGGATGATCGCCTTCCATTGCCAGCCAAGCGATGGGCCTTTGCCAAGTGGATGAGGTTCTTCCACGCCAACATTCGATAGGACTCTGGCAAGAACCTTCGAGGCCATATTTGTCCAAGCAGTTCTGACGAGACAAATACGGTCCGCGCTTTAAAAAGCCCGCTTCAGAAGGCGGCCGCTACACGAAGAACGCAGGCTCCCAACGTTTAGCTCTGCTTGAGCAGAAGGCGCAAATGTTTGACGGCGCGCTCCGCGTCCTCGCGGAAGTGCAAGGCGTCGAACTGGAATGACTTCAGCCAAACACGCAGCCTGCCTCCAAAGGGGAAAAGCAGGACTTGCTGCGCCGCAGAAACTGTCCCTGCTGTCTTCGTGACCGTTGGGGCCAACCACAGAACCATCGCCCGCACGATGGGCATGGCGCGCCTGCCCTGCTGCGCCGTCCGGGTCGCAACGTAAACCACGGCGCGCGCGTAAAGGATCCACGCTGCCACAGCAATGCCTGCCATCACCAACAGAACGAGAAACGCCATGGCAAACAGCAGGAATGCAAAAAACAGTTCTTGGAAGTAAAAAGACTGGAAAGCGAGGACGAGGACCGGGAGCCCGCACAACGCTATCAACGTACGCCGCTTAGCCTGTGCTGTCATGGCCCATTGTGCCTCCGGCTCTCCTATTTTTTAGATGCAGCAAAAGGGGTTCTAGTACCGTGACCGGCAATCTACCCTAGATTTACGAAGAAATCCACCTAAAGATTTTCCCCCTCCCCGTCCCTGTCCCCGTCGCCGCAATTACTAAGTCTTTCTTGCAAATCGAAATCCTCCGCAAACAGCGGATGACTCAACGCAAGCAGTAAAACTGTCTTGAGCCATCTTAAGTTTGTTAACACGCAAAAGAAGCTGGAATCGTGTTCTGGTTTTGTCAGCGGTCGGGGCGCTCGGTGACAGATTTTCCGCCGGCGCCAGGTAATGCTCTCTTCGCTCCTCCGGCTGGTTCGGCGGTGAGGAGCGCCTCGACGCTGTCGTAGGCGTAAATCGTGGGCGCGTGGTTTTGCATCAGGCCGCCGGTATCGGCGGTCGGGCCGTAGTTGCTGTGCAAGTCGCGCCCAAGCATTCGCAGCATGGCCATCTGCTGCCCGCGGTGGTGCGCGGTATGAGCGACTCTCCGCACCATGACCCAGGCGCGGGAACGCGGGACGTCGAAGAATCTCGTTTGCGATTCCCACCATGACTCTTCTTTTCCTTTGACCGCGGCCAAGCGCTTGGCGCTGTCTTCCGCGTAACGAGAGATGAATTCCATGCGCGATTCCGTTTTTGGCAGCGGCGGCGCACCTACGTCGATTCCGAGGATGTTCATGAACCAGAGGTTTTCGCTCACGCACTGATGCACCATCTGCTCGCGCACACTGCGCCCCCGCGGATCGCCTTGGCGCGGCCGCACGGGCAAATCTTCGTCGCGGAACTCGCTCCACACGCTCAGCACTTTGATGCGTTCTGTCTCGTAAGTCCCGACCAGAAAGTCGTAACGCATGCGCGCCTCCTTGTTCGTGGAGCGAATTCGAGGTGCATTTTCCCTGGCACAAACGCGCCAGTCAATTTCACCTGAATTCCGAAGTTGAAGAGACATCCCTCCGCCGGGATGACCGGTTGGGTGGTCTCCAAGCAGGACAAAATCCTGCTCCTGCTTTAGCGAAGTTGGATTTTCCACGCAGGACGCGCACAACACCAAAAGGAGAGGCTACTTTGTCGCGTGGCCTTATCCTAGAATTCAGCCTAGCTTCAAAACGGGAAGCGCACGGAGAAGATTCCGTTGTGATTGTTCGCGTGGAAATGCGTGGTGGCGATTTGGAAACCTCCGCCGACAGTGAATGCCAGCCTCTTCCAGAGGTGCATTCTGCCGATGACCAGGCCCGGGGTCATGAAGACTTGCGTCTTCCCATCGTTCGTACCGTCCTGGAAATGCGTGTAGTTTACTTCCACTTCGGGCCAAAACCTGCGGTAGAGGCGATATTGAAAGGCATTGTTCCAGGGATAGGTGTGCCCAATCCTTGCTTCGTTACCCGTCGGCAGCGTTGCGCCGAACGTGCCTTGGACGTCGAACGCTCCCAAGCCCTTTCCATAAGCAATGGTGGGCGTGATGATAGCGTTAGTCGCGCCGTTCTTGTACTGCCCTGTGGGGGCGGTCATTTGGAAGAAAGCTGCCAGGATATAGTTCCCGCGCTCTTGGTTCCCCGAGAGAATCCGGTATTTCACCAGTAAGCCCCAATCGCCAAATCCATCTTTCACTAGAGGATTGTTGTGGACGATGTAGGCGGGCGGAGCGACAAGAATGACTTCCACGCGCTCCCTGGGGATCAGCTCGAGGCCCTTTGCGCCGCCGTAGTTCTCCGTGGCAACGCCGGCATTGTTGGTTTGCCAGAAGATATCGTAGCGAAATTCTTCTTCGAGACGCGGGGTTGTGGTGGCCAACGGGGTGACCCAACGCGGCTGCTCGGCCTGGGTTTGGTCGACCCGGCGAAACCAATTGTCGAAAAATCCCGAATCGCTTCCAGCGCTCGGGTTCGTGGTGCTTTGTGGCTGGGAAGGAACTGCGAGTGAAACAACGGCCAGGAGCAACAGGAAGCTATTGCGGCCAATGATCATGTTTTCCCCCTTGGCGCGAGAAGCCTCGCTGGCGGAAGCCGTGCCGTTTGTTTTGCGTCAAATGCTCAGGGTGCACACAATAATACGGATAGAAACAAGAAATCAAATCATATTAATACGACTCAGCGAAAAACGCGGCCACTACGAAAATCGCCAAAAATTCACTTTCAGTCCGAAAATTAGGAACTGTCTGGCCACACAAGCGCCTAAACGAAGAGATGGCGGGAAACCTTTAAGATCCTCGGCGAAGCCCGTGAACATACCGGGAATCTCCGTCGTGAGAGATGAGCCAAACTGTTATCATGCGCGTCTAAGTTGAGAAACTTTTGCCGGAGAAGGCCATGAACTCCAATCGCCGCCAATTCCTGACTTCCGCGTCCGTGCTCAGTTGTGCCGCCCTTTGCCGAGATGTGGCTCTCGCCAATGACGTAGGTTCGCTTGTCTCACCGGCCATAAGCCTAGCCGCCAACTCGGAACTTTCCGGCAGAGCGCTGCTTGCCAAGATGAAATGGCTCAATGAACCGGCCTCCGCCAAACACTCTGGTGATCAGTTCATCGTCACCACGAAACCCAAAACGGACTATTGGCAGAAGACTTTCTACGAATACGTCACCGATAACGGGCACTTCTTCTATCTGGCCGTGAATGGCGATTTCACTTTGGAGAGCCGCGTCGCGGGAAAATATGCCGCGCTGTACGACCAGGCGGGCTTAATGGTGCGCATCGACGCCGGTAATTGGGTGAAGTGCGGGCTCGAACTCGTAGACGGCATCGGCCATGCCAGCGTGGTCGTGACGCGCGAATTTTCCGATTGGTCCACGGTTCGCGGGATCACCACGAAGGAACCGCTGTGGTGGCGCATGGTTCGAAAAGGCTCTTCGCTTGAAGTTCTTTATTCTCTCGACGGCAAGCACTTCATCTCGACACGCCTCGGCTATCTTTCCGTGCAAGCTTCTGTCGATGCCGGAATCGCGTGCTGTTCGCCCGAGGACACGGGCTTCGACGCAACCTTCGAGGAAGTCCGCCTGACGCGATAGCGGACTCGCGAGTCTCACGGCCCATTTTGCACTTTCGAGAGGTCTGCTAAATGAGAATAGTTCTGGCTTCGGAGTCGCCGTTTCGCCAGCGGGCGTTGGACATGCTTGGTCTCGCGTATGAAGTGCGTCCAAGCAGAATTAATGAAAAAGCTATAAGAGACAACGATCCCGCTCGCTTGACACGCAGGCTGGCGGAGGCAAAGGCACTATTGGTCGCGAGCGAGCATCGGGATGCCGTGGTCGTTTCCGGGGACGCCGTGGCGGCGAAGAACGGCAGGATTTATGAGAAGCCGGGCAGCGCGGAGGAAGCGGCAGAATTTCTCAGAGAGCTTTCCGCCAGTGAATTCCAGTTTGTCACGGCGCTTGCGGTGTTTCACTCCCGGATCCGGAAGATGCTGTCGGCCGTTGAAACTTCCAATATCTCTTTTCGGCCGCTCATCGAACGTGAAATCCAGGAATACATTCGCAAATACCCGGTATTGAGTTATGCGGGCGCTTTTGAGAGCGACGCCGTGCTGTTTTTCGCAGACCGGATTTCGGGCGGCTATAACTTTGTCACGGCCCTGCCTGTCAGCCCGTTGATCGTTTTTCTTCGCGAGCAAGGCGTTGATATCTAAATACGATTGCGAGACTCGATGACCAACACGCGCTACGTGCACGGATACTCCACTCGCGAATGGGAGCGGCTCACCGACCAGGCAAACGCTCTAAGCGAATTGCTCCACCAGGACACCACGTGCCCGGCGGGGAGCGTGGTTCTGGAGTGCGGCTGCGGCACGGGGGCGCAGACGGTTTTCCTCGCTTCGCGGAACCCTGAGGCGCGCATTGTGTCGGTTGACGTTTCGGCGGCGTCCCTCGAACAGGCGCGCCGGCGTATACAAGCTGCCGGACAGCGCAATGTCGAATTTCACCAGGCGAGTATCTTCGAGCTGCCCTTTGACGACGCGCACTTTGACCATGCTTTCCTGTGTTTTGTGCTCGAGCACCTCGCGGAGCCTGCCACGGCTCTTAAGGCTGTCCAGCGAGTCCTGCGGCGTGAGGGAAGCATTACAGTGATCGAAGGAGATCATGGCTCCTGGTTCTGCTACCCGCAGACGGCGGAGGCGTCTCGCGCGGTCCAGTGCCTGGTCGAAGTTCAAGCCAAGCTAGGCGGCGACTCGCTGATAGGGCGCCGTCTCTATCCGCTGCTCTTGGAGACGGGCTTCCGCGAAGTGCGGGTGAGCCCGCGAACCGTTTATGTGGACAGCAGCCGTCCCGGACTGGTGGAGAGCGTTTTCAAGAACACGTTCATTGCGATGGTCGAGGGCGTCCGCGATCAGGCTCTTTCGCTCGGGCTCATCGATGAACGAACCTGGTACAAAGGGATTGCTGACCTGCACCGGGCAACAAAAAGGGACGGAACCTTCTGCTACACGTTCTTCAAGGCCGTCGCCACGCGGTGAATCAGAAGGGTGAGGAGACCTTTCCCTTCTGGCGATGCCGCGCGCAAGCGAGCATCACATGGATTTGTCCGGATCGCTAGTTTATTTCATCCCTGTTGACACCGCTGGCCCACAGGAGTATTACCGTCATTGCGCATGGCTCTACCGAGCCCGAGCTCCCTCCCGTTTCTGTGCGCGCATGTCAAAAAATCTTCTAGGAGGCAATTATGAGTCCCGTCCGTCCAATTCCTGAGGGGTATCACTCTGTCGTTCCCTATCTGACCTGCAAGAACACCGCGAAGGCCATTGATTTTTACAAATCTGTTTTCGGGGCTACGGAAGTCATGCGAATGATGGGTCCCGACGGCAAAATCGGCCATGCCGAACTTAAGATCGGCGATTCTCACGTTTTTCTCTCGGACGAATTCCCCGGCATGAACAGCGCGCCGACACCGGGCGTCAAGAATGCTTGCGGAATCTTCCTTTATTTGGAGAATGTGGATGCTGCTTTCAATCGCGCGGTCGCGGCGGGCGCCAAGGTGGATATGCCGCTCGAGAATCAGTTTTGGGGCGACCGGTACGGAAAAATCACCGATCCCTTCGGCCATCAGTGGGGACTGTCACAGCATATAGAGGACGTTGCGCCCGCCGAAATGGAACGGCGCTCTAAAGAATGGCAAGCGAAAATGGCCAAAGCGGCCGCCGCGGGCAAAAGCTAACTGTTTGCAATTCATTGAGCTACGAAAGAAGCCTCCCGGCTCTGGCCGGGAGGCTTCTTTTTTGGAGAAATTTGAAGCTGCGGGAATGACTTTGGGACTTGGGTATCGTCCATCCCATCGGTGGACTCGGCGAAGTGGGACCACTCTTAGACCAAGAATAATTTCGGAACCGAGGTCGGGATGGAGGGCAACAAGATGTCTCTCTGGACGCGCGGGAAGGACATTTGGCTGAGGATCAAAGCTTGGTGGTCGAAAAACTGGACGCTAATTCGTCCGGGGCCGGAGGTCCGGCGCGGAGCGGTGTGGGGAACGCTTGCTGCGGCGGCAGCGTGCGTGTTGATCGGCGGGATGTATCTGTGCACGGGATTCGGCCGCGCGTTCGACTTTGCGTTTGCGATCTTGTTTGCGGCTCTTTGCATTCCGTTGACTGCGCTGGGCGTGGCCTTGCTGCTGACGATTCTGGGCAAGCTGCCCAGGTGGGCCGCGGGATGGGTCATCGGATCCTGCGTGGTGGTCCGGATGCTGTGGGGGCCTCTGGAGCTCGGAATTCCTATGGCCATTGTGGTGGGGTTGGTGGAGGGGGTCCTGGGCGCGACGATTGCGACGTTCGTGGCGGGAGGGCTTGGGCAAGCGGCACTACGAAAGAAGATTCTCGTTTCGCTGCTCTTTGCCGGTGGGGTTGCGGGCAATGTGTATTTCGTTTGGCTTTTCGTACATCCTGGCTCGATGGATAAGCTCACGGAGTGGAAGCCGCCAGCGGAATCCATGCCGGCAAAATTGGCGGTGGAGAATCCCGGCGTGAATGGACCGTATCGCGTGCAGAAACTCTTCTATGGAGTGGGGAACGACATTCGGCGGCCGGAATATGGAAGTTCCGTGGCGGTCAAGACGCACACAGTGGATGCTTCGGGGTTTTTCAAGGATTTCAAAGGGTGGAAGCGCTGGGCGCGGAAAAAGTATTGGGGATTTGACGTAGATAAGCTGCCATTGAATGCGCGCGTGTGCTACCCCGAGGGAGCAGGGCCTTTTCCGCTGGCCTTGATTGTGCACGGAAATCACCGTATGAGCGAATTTTCCGATCCCGGTTACGAATATCTGGGTGAATTGTTAGCGAGCCGCGGATTCATTCTTGTCTCGATTGACGAGAATTTCGTGAACGCTGGCTTGTTTCACGATCCGCCGTTGAAACCGGGCAGCGCGGTGCGGGGCTGGTTGCTGCTCGAGCACCTGAAATTGTGGAAGGAGTGGAACCAAACGGCGGGCATTCCGTTTCAGGGCAAAGTCGACTTGACGCGGATCGCGTTGATGGGACATTCGCGAGGGGGAGAAGCCGCGGCGACGGCGGCGGCGTTTAATCGAATGAAATACTATCCCGACGACGCGAATATCAAGTTCGATTATGGATTCGCGATCAAGGCGGTGGTGGCGATTGCGCCGGCGGATGGCCAGTACAAACCCGCCGAGCAGCACCGCTGGATTCAGGACGTAAGCTACCTTACGTTGCAGGGCGCGCACGACGCCGACGTTTCGTCGTTCATGGGCAGCCGGCAGTGGGACCACGTGAAGTACACGGAACCGAGGCCGTGGTTCAAGGCCGAGGTTTACGCCTACCGCGCAAATCACGGACAGTTCAACACCGTGTGGGGCCGGGATGATGTGGGCAAACCGCTTAGCTGGCTGTGGAATTTCAAGCCCTTGATGCCGGGTGAGGAGCAGCGGCTCATCTTAAAGACGTACATTTCGGCGTTCTTGGAAGCCACGCTACTGGAACGGCGCGAGTATCTTCCTTTGTTCCAAGACTGGCGCGTGGGGCGGGAGTGGCTGCCGGAGACTCTTTATGTGAACCGATATCAGGATGCGTCGTACGTGTCGCTGGCGTCTTTTCAGGAAGATGCGGACCTAACTACGACGACAGCACCCGGCGGAAGCATCCAGGGAGAAAACTTGTCGGTATGGCATGAAGGCCACATCCCGTGGCGCCAAGGCGATCGCGACTACAACGGCGTGTTTCTCGGATGGAATCGCGCCAAGGACGCTCCGGCAGCGACGTACACATTGACCTTGCCCACAGGAGCTGCGGCGAAATGGCAGTTGGGTGAAAGCTCGACGATCGAGCTTTCGGTAGCGGCGTTGGATGAAGACGCTCCCCTTCCGGGGAAGAAGACGGAAGAAGAGAAAAAGAAAAACGAACAGGAAGACAAGTCAAAGAAAGAACGAGAGTCGCCGGATTTCACAATAGAACTAGTGTCCAGCGATGGGACGACGGCCAGTGCGCCAGTCAGCAGATTCATGGTGATCGAGCCGCCCTTTAAAGAAAAATTCGCGAAACTCGATGTCATCGATGAGAAAGGATATGAAAAAGATTGGGAGCCAGTGTTTCAGACGGTGCGCATACCGTTGACAGCGGTTCAGACGCCGAATGGGGCGAAACGGTTTGATCCGGGAAAGCTCACCGCCGTGAGGCTGAAATTTGACCGGACGGCAATGAGTGAGATTTGCATTAGCGGAATCGGGTTTGGGAAGCGCTAACCTCAGAGTGGAGAGAACTGCATGATTGCCACCACGTATTCGTGGCCGACCGTCCTGGGGCTGATCGAGTCGCCCATGGCCGCAGGCTGCGGCTATTGGACCCGACCATGGAATGGCGGACGATTGTCGGGGTGATCGGGGATGTGCGCCACGACGGCCAGGATAGCGGGGCTAACCCGGAAACCTACTTGCCGGATTCGCAAATTCCGTTTTCGGGGTTGGACATGACCTTGACCGTTCGGACGGCCATCGCACCGCTCGCATTATCTTCAGCGATTCGCAGCGCGGTCCAATCCATCAACCCCGATCAACCGGTTTACGATATCAATCGGCGAGCCCCGATCTCGCGCTCTGCTGCTTAGCGGATTTGCCATTATCGCAGTGATTTCGGCCTCGATCGGCATTTACGGCGTAATGACATATGGGGTCGGGAGCCGCATGCTCGGACTGCGAGCCGCGCTAGGCGCGGACCCGGGCGTGCTGACGCGGCTCGTTTTGCGGCAGGCGGGAATCGTGGCCGCGACCGCGATCATCGGGCTCATCGGCGCGGGCGCTCTGCTACGGCTGGCGCGCAGCCTGCCGTACGGAGTCGGGGCCATAGATGTCGCGACGTCCACGCTGCCAGCGCTGCTGTTATTCGGAGTCACGCTCGGCGCGGCATATGTTCCCGCGCGCAGAGCTGCGCGCGTCGATCCCACAACCGTGTTGCTGAAGAGTAGCCGTTCACGGCCTGCGCGCCCATTATTACCGATTCGTTCGGTCCATATGAGAGTGACCATCGACCATTTGCGGGCGGCGTGCGCCCAGGCGCCGAATGATGATCGCGCGGCATGCGATTACGCGTCCGCATTATGGGCGCGCGGCGAAAATCGGGCTTAGGACCTCACAACGCGAGGGGGTAACGTGATAAGGGTCCCGATGTTTGACGTTTTGTGTGGTTAATGCGGAAGGGCACCAGTAATCATAATTAGAGTCACGCGTGCGCGCGACGCAAGTCACGGGAACGGTGGGTGAGAAAGCTTGCCGGGGCAGAATTCACTTGTAAAACGCGGTGTGCGCGGAATTGCTTAACAGTCCTAGCCAAAAGGCCGCAAGCCCGGAAGAAATCTTCACTTCTTTCGAAAGAGACAAACGCCGGACCAGGGCCGGTTTCCTGCTGGCTGCTTACTTTCAGGCCAATGGCCAAGCAGCCGCAAGAAGAACGGCGGCCGCTTGAATTGAGTAGCGGTCTTCAGGATTCCTTTCACTTCCGTCGGCTCCCAGCCATGGGCTTTGAAGAAATCAGGTCCTTCCGCAGGGGCGAATTTGAAAGGCGCCCCGATTTCGCTCAAGTGCTTGCCCGTGGTTTTCTGCATCATTCTGAGAAGTCCGGGTGAGGCTATGTCCAAAATCCAACCGTGAAAATTCGTGCCGCCGGCTAGATCGTTGGCGAGAACGCCAACTTCGTCCGCGCTCAAATAAATGAGCAATCCTTCGGTCAACACTAAGATTTTCTGCGCGCGGCGGTTGAGTTCCTCAAAGAGCGTTCGCCGCGCGTTGCCGTCGGCCAAATCCAGTCGAATTCTTTGGAGCGTGCAGGTCGGCGTCTCGTTCGCAAGAATCTCTTCTTTGTACGCGAGGATTTCCGGCAAATCGACTTCCAGCCATTGCAACGATGCGGCCAGCTTCATGCGATAGGGACGCGCATCCAAGCCTGCTGCGAGATTTAAGACCAGGTCCACGCCTTGCTTCAGCTCTTGTTCGATAAAACGGTCGAAGAGGTACGTTCGCGTGACCCAGGCCCAGGCGTGCTTGTTGCCATCGGGGAGGGTATTGGCAATGTCTACGCCGTGTTGTCCGCACAAACGCCGAGCATACCGATCGCGGAAGATCGCGTCCGGCCGCTCTGTTTCTCGCGCGCGAAAGTATGCCGCCCACCGCGCTGTATCGGAAATGTTGCGCGCTACTTGAGGCTGCGCAGTTTGTGTTTTGGCCATGAGTCTTGTTCCTCAGGAAATGACAGGCACTTGCCTCTCTGGGCTCGTCGTTAGTCTGACGCAACCGCGTGAAGTTGGGCGGGAAAAAGTTCTAGCAAGGTGCGCGCGACTCACTCCAGCGGCCAGAGCCAGGCAGCACCGCGCACGCCGCTGGAATCTCCGTGTTTTGCGGGAACCAGAGGCGTGTCCGCTTCTTTTCCAAAAACATATTTTGCCAGCCGTCCCGGAACATTTTTGTAGATGCGCGACATTTGCGAAGCGCCTCCGCCCATCACGATCACGTCGGGGTCGAGCAGATTGATGACCCCGGACAGCCCGCGCGTCAGCCGGTCTTCGAAGCGCTCCAACGCCGCCAGGGCCGCGGGTTCTCCAGCTTCGCTTCTCGCGAGAATCTCGGGCCCGTGAAGAGAAATGGTTGTTGCGCGCTCGTAGTCTTTCTCAAGGCCGGTCCCGGAAATCCACGTTTCGATGCAGCCGTTTTTCCCGCAGTAGCAGGGGGGCCCGGGAAATTCCTCCGCGCGCATCCAAGGGAGAGTGTTGTGCCCCCATTCGCCGGCAACGCCATTCGAACCGCCGTGGACGCGGCCATCCACGGCGATTCCGCCGCCGCAGCCCGTGCCAAGAATCACCCCCAAGACGATATGTTTGCCGGCTCCCGCTCCGTCTGTGGCTTCGGAAACCGCGAGGCAATTCGCATCGTTCGCGCAACGAACTTCACGGCTGAGGGCCCGGCTTAAATCTTTGTCAAAGGGCTTTCCGTTAAGCCAGGTGGAATTCGCATTCTTAACGAGACCGGTTCGCGTGGAAACGGTTCCTGGGATTCCCACACCCACGCTTCCGACGCGGCCAAGTTGCTTCTCCATTTCCTTCACGCCATCCGCAATGGCGCGCACGGTGGCCTCGTAATCGAATCGCGGGGTGGGGATACGGTGCCGGTGCAATTCGACGCCGTCACGTTCGAGGGCGACGAACTCGATTTTTGTTCCCCCAAGATCCACGCCAATGCGAACGGAATCTCGTTTCTGAACAGCCATCGTGCGCGTCCCCTTTCGAACGGAGAGCATTCTACCTTGCGGGCTTGAATTCGGAAGTCAAAAGCAGATCCCTCCGGGATGACAATGGTGGACCTCCATCCGGCTCCTGCCTTTGCTTCGGGCGCAAGGAAGCCCGGTGTGGTAGCATTTCGGAAGTTTGACGCCTAACGCCAAGAAGGATGCCGCGCTTTTCCCGGTTCTCGTTTTATTTGCTGTAAACATCCTGAACTTCTACGACCGGCTGGTTCCGGGAGCGCTGGTCGAGCCGATCCGCAAAGAATTTCACCTGAGCGACACGCAAATCGGCCTGTTGGGAAGCATATTTATTTGGCCGTACGCGGTCATTGGGATGCTGATGGGGCGCCTGGCGGATTCGGGGAGCCGCAAGAAACTGCTGGCATGGGGATTGGCCGTGTGGGCATCCCTGACCGCCTGCGCCGCGATGGCTGCCAATTATTCGATGGTGCTGTTTTCACGCCTGGGCGTGGGCCTGGGAGAAGCGACGTGCGCGCCGGCGGCGACGAGCTGGCTGGGTGATCTTTATCCGCCAGCAAAGCGTTCGCGCGTCCTGGCCCTGTTCATGCTCGGCGTGCCCATCGGCAGTGCGATGGCTGCCTTTTTCAGCGGAGTGATGGCCCAGGCCTACGGATGGCGGGCTGCAATGGCGCTGGCCGGAGCGCCGGCAGTGCTGCTGGTTCCGGCGTTGCTCATGATGCAGGAACCGCAGCGCGGGGCCAGTGAAGCGCTGCGCGGCGCAGGGCCGCGCACATCGGTGTGGACCCTTCTCCGCCTAAAAACACTTTGGTGGATCATCGCATCCGGCGTTTTTCTCAATTTTAATTTGTACGCCATCGCCACATTCTTGCAGGCGTTCCTGAGCCGCGTGCACGGCTTGTCACTGGCATCGTCCGGCACTGCAACAGGTGTGGTGTATTTAATCGGAGGGTTGGGCGGAGGCCTGAGCGCGGGATACTTGGGCGATGCCATCGTCCAGCGGAGGAAGGATGGGCGTATGCTTTGCGCGGCGGCGGCGGCTTTAATCGCTGTGCCGCTCTCCAGTCTCGCCATCCTGCGGCCTGCCGGATCATTGCCCACCGCGATTGTTTTCTTCGTGCTCACTTATGGGGCGCTAACCACGTACTACGGGTTTGTGTACTCCGCCATCCAGGACATCGTGGCGCCTAATCAGCGTGGAATCGCCATGGCCATCTACTTCATGGCCATGTACCTGTGCGGAGCCTCCTTTGGCCCGCTCCTGACGGGGCATCTGAGCGACCGGCTGGCGCACCGCGCGGCGGCTTTGGCGGGTTCGCCGGTCGTGACCGAAGCTTTTCGGGCGGTCGGACTGCAGCAAGCCATGCTGGTTATTCCGATTCTTTCCGCCGCGCTGGCCGGGGTGCTCTACATGGGCTCCCGGACCATTGCTTCCGACATCGCCCGGCGTGAATCCTTCGCTCTCGAACCCGCGCTTGACTCTAACTAGTTTGAGATTGCTTTGAAAATGTGGGCAACAAACAAAAATGCTGCAACTGACGGATGAAGCTACTGCGTGAGGAAGAGGCGACTGGCGTTCACGAGCGCGGTGAAGTCGGCGGCAATTTTCGCGGCCACTTTCTTGAGTTCTTCTTCACCGGGATCGCGAGACACCTCGAAGCGCTCCGCCGGTGCGTAAGAAGTCACCGTGATGACGGGGCCGTGGCGTGGGTCAGGGGCGGGGGGATCGGCCAATGCGTAGAGGGGCTGCTCTGGCCGGGCGAGACTGTTGACGCCGACATAGAGAATCAGATTGGGACCTACAGGTTCCCCACCGACCAGCAGACGGCGCGCGCGATTCTGCTCATCAGCCTCGGCAAAAACGCCGCGAATCCGCACACCCTGTTCCGGAAGGACCGCGCTAGAAGGAAGACGCCGCGCGTTGTAGCCCGCCTGCGTGAGAGCCCGAATAATATTCTCCGATACCGCGTTGACCAGCGCGTTGGCCTGATCGGCGGGACTATCTTCCGTGGAAGTGCCCGAGGAATCAGGCGTTTGCGTTGCTGAGCCGGAAGCCGGGACCGAGGGTGTTGTTCTTGGGACTCCGGAAGGAGACCGTGAAGCGCTTCTAGTGCGGGAAGGCGGGGACGTGCGCGTTGCGGGCTTAGGTGGCGACTCGCGGTGAACCACGTCCAAATCGAAATCGCTAACATAAACGGTCATTGCTCCGGCAGGCGCGGCAGTTGCTGACGGCGGCGGGGAAGGATTCGGGTCGGGCGGCGCTTGCTGAGGACTCGCATAGGCAGTCCTGCACAAGGAGATAAAAACGAAAAGAATCCAAGGGCGAAAAAACTTCATGTCGTTCCTCAAAACGCGAAATTTGACAATAGTTAGATGAGAGCGGGCTGAGAACTGCCACATTTTGTACCAGATGAACGCACGCAAATTATACCAGATGAAGTCATGGAAAAGCGGGGTGCCCTTACCGCCCAAATCGCAAGGAACTGCTCAAAATGACGTCAGGATGGATTAAGGATTTGGCGCGTGGCTGGATAGACGCGCCGGAATGCGGCGTAGCTAGCCTTGAGAATAGCGACCGCCGCGGGTTGCGGTTCGATGCGCGAGGCAACGCGCACCGCCGCCGCGCAAGCGGCATCTGCGGAAGGCCAGATGCCCGCGCCAACGGCAGCGAGAAGCGCTGCGCCGTAAGCCGCCCCCTCTTCGGCTTCCACGATTTCGACCGAATGGCCATAGACATCCGCCTGTATCTGCCGCCAAAGAGGCGAGCGCGCGCCGCCCCCACCAAGGCGCACGCTGTTTACCGGAACATTCATCTCCTGAAATAGCGTAAAAGTATCGCGGAGGCTGAACGCCACGCCCTCGAGGATGGCGCGCACGATGTGGCCACGAGTGTGCGAAGCGGTGAGGCCTACGAGCGCGCCGCGGGCACTGCCGTCGAGATGCGGCGTGCGCTCGCCCATCAAATACGGCGTCCAGAGAAGACCATCGGAGCCAGGAGGGATCTTGCCAGCTTCCGCGGTGAGTTGGTCATAGGATGCCGCCGTGCCGTTGGATCTGCCAGTGAACGTGTCGCGAAACCAGCGCAATGACAGACCGGCAGCTTGCGTCACGCCCATGACGTGCCAGCGGCCGGGAATCGCGTGGCAAAACGTGTGCACGCGGCCGCGAGAATCGAGCGCAGGGCGATCCGTGGCTGCAAAAACCACTCCAGACGTGCCAATGGTGGCGCTGACAGTCCCGGGAGAGACTATGCCCATGCCGACCGCGCCAGCGGCTTGATCGCCTGCACCAGCCACTACCGGTGTGCCGGCTGCGAGCCCACTTGCCGCCGCGCCCTCCGCAGAAACTTTCGCGCAAACATCGGGTGATTCGTAAGCCGTTGGCAAGAGGCTTTCGTCAAGCGCTGCCGCATCCAGCATTTCCGAGGACCACCGCCGATGAGATACATCGAGCAGCAAAGTGCCAGAAGCATCGGCCATGTCCGTGGCGCGTTCACCGGTGAGGCAAAAGCGCACATAGTCCTTGGGAAGCAGAAGGTACCGCACGCGCTTCCAGTTCTCCGGTTCGTTTTCGCGGACCCAAAGAATTTTCGTGAGCGTGAAGTTGGGGAGCGCGGGGTTGCAGGTGAGCTGAATCAGACGCTGCAAGCCAAGAGCCTTGGTAAGGTCGTGGCCTTGCTTTTCGGTGCGCACGTCGCACCAGATCAGCGCGGGACGAACGATGTTTCCCTTCTCATCGAGAAGGACTGCGCCATGCATTTGGCCGGAGAAACCCACGCACGCGATGTCTTTCCCCGTGAGTTTCGCGTCCCCTAGCGCCTTGCGCACCGCGATGCAAGTGGCGCGCCACCAATCTTCGGGCTGCTGCTCAGCCCAGCCAATCTGCGGAGAAGCAAACGGCTGATGGTCTTCTGTAGCGGAAGAAACGAGACGACCGTTTTGATCGATGACAATCGCGCGCGTGCCGCCCGTTCCGACGTCAATCCCCAGGACGTGAATAAAGCCCCCTCAAGGACTTCGGGATAGAATTGCGGGAATCATCATCATATTCATTCACGCGGGGATGGCAAGAGACGGGTTCTTCCCAACGCCATCGTTGCGAGAAGAGGCCGTTCTGAACAGTGTGAAAAGAACGAGCTAGGCCACGGCGTCGGTCACAAGGAAGAGAGGATGCTTGTCGAAACTGGCATAGTGCGGCCGAAGGCGGTCGATGTTGTATTGCTCTTTGACGTTGACGACCTTCTTGGTAGCAGTGACAGTTTCGAGAGGAATATTGTCGTAGTGACCGTTCTTCAGCACCACCAGGCGGCCGCTCACATTTTTTAAAAGCAGATCAAGAGCCAGATTGCCGTAAGCCATGGGAGCAATGCAGTCAATCGCGTCCGGATACCCGCAGCGTACAAGGTAGCCGAGCTTCTGGTTGATGACGTCAATTTTCTTGCCGTTATTGAACTTCGCCGAGAGATCGCGCACCTTTTCCGCGACGATGTCGCCGATGCCGCCCAGCTTCTTGTGGCCGTAAGCGTCGGTCTCCGCGCCTTCGAAGACCATTTCGCCGCCTTCAAACATCGCCCCTTCCGAGACAAGCACAATCGAATACCGGCTGGGATTTTTGCGGCGGTCTTCCACCAACAGTTCCGTAAGGCGTTCGATGTTGAACTTGAATTCGGGAATGACGCAGCGGTTCGCCGCGCCCGCCATGGTAGGGAGCATGGCGGTGAAGCCGGCGTAGCGGCCAAAAACTTCCAGCACCATGAATCGCTCGTGAGAGCCGGCTGAAGTGCGCAGGCTGTTGACCATCTGAATCGTGCGCGACACGCAGGTGCTGAAGCCGATGCAATAGTCCGTGCCGGGCACGTCGTTGTCCATCGTCTTGGGGATGCCGATGACGCGGAATCCTTCTTTATGCAGGCGGACTCCGTAGCTCAGCGTGTCATCGCCGCCGATAGGAATTACCGTATCAATGCCCAGCCAGGCAAGGTTTTTTAGAACTTCCGAGGTGAGATCGTTCTTTTCGGCGGTGTATTTGCTTTTCAACTGCTCCGGCACCGTGGACTTGCCCACGCGCGCCGGATTCGTCCGCGAGGAATGAAGGAAAGTGCCGCCCGTGCGCCCCACGCGATCCACAGTTTCTTCATCAAGCAGGAAGAAGTTGTCGGAGTTGTCGTAGTCCTTCTCGCGGACCATATCGACCAGGCCCGCCCATCCGTGGCGAATGCCAATGACCTGATAGCCTTCGCGAAGCGCTCGGAGAGTGACGGCGCGAATGGCCGGATTGAGGCCGGGAACGTCGCCGCCCCCGGTGAGGATGCCGATGACTCCCTTCTTGGTCTTCACGTGTGCCATGAATCGCTAAAACGCCTTTTCGTGAGATGCGGAACAGAGAATTATCCACTTTGCCGCGAAATTTAGAAAGGGCTGGAGGAACGATTCGTTTCTCAACAGAGAGGAATCCAGAAATTCGATCAGAGCCAGGTTTGGGTATTCGTGCTTGCCTTAGGAAAGAATGCGAAACTCCTCAGGCAGCGGCAATTTGGCGGTGAAGAACCAGCAATTGTTCAGAGCGCAAGGCAAGACTCGCGTAAGTGCGACCATTGTCGTCGCTAAACTCGACCCTCAAATACGCCTGAGGCCAGGGACTCTACAACTGTGCCGACTTGGCCACGAATAAGCTTAGAGGCTGGCTGGTCCTCCAGCAACCCGACCACATCAAGCAGCTTCGCTGACATATCTCTACTCCTTACAGCACATAACAACTGATCAGCCGGGGGAACCCTTCCCCCGACAAAACAATCCAAGAACTTCGGACCAGGGCTTTCCCTAAAGGGCCTTCTAATTCAAAGTCTATCACCTAGCGTCCATAGGCATCGCGATGGTCGCGATGGCTTGGGATGGCGTCAAGTTGTATAGCGGCCTGAACCAAGGCCTTTCGCAGAATTTGTGCGTTTTGCGCAGTGATTGCAAGAACGGCCGCGAATACACGAGCTTTGCGTCGCCCTCGTAGGTGTCCGCTGTTTAGACAATAGTCGCCCAGCTGCTTCAGACCCCACCTCACGGCGAGGCCCTTGCGCTTCGCTGTCACTTCACCTCTATCAGGTTGTGAAGAGGACTTGCACTTCCAGGCAATCGGACATGCTCGGCGTACCGAAAGGTAAAGGGCGGATCGCAGTCCGCCCTCTCCGACCCCAACATTAAGAACTATAAACTGGTGTTTTAGGACGCCGGCGTAGCCGCCATGGGCTCCGCCGATTCCTGAATCGTCAGCATGTCGGTGCGCACTTTTTCCCATTCGAGCAATGTGAGCCCTTGCGAAGCGAAGAACTTCCGGATTTTGGCGGAATCCCAATTCAAGACTTTTTCCATCACCGGGACAAGCACGCTCATCGCATTGTCGCTGAGCACCGTGCGCTTCGCGACGCGCGTGATGAACCTGGCCTCACTCACCGCGATGGTCAAGCCGTCGTATTGATTGACGTGCATCATCACCGGCAAGTCGGAACTACCGTCGCCCATGTAAATAATCTGGTCGTGGCTGATGCCGAGGCTCGCGCGAAGCTCTTCGAGCACAGTGATCTTTCCCCAGCCCGCCGAAGCTCGAATGATGGAATGCACTTCGCCGGCTTCGTTGTACCGGAACCGCGTGCCGAAGATATGATCCGGCGCAACGATCCCTTCGAGCGCCGATTGAATAATCTCTTGAGGCGCGGCGGAGATCACGTTGAAATGAAATTTGCAGCCTTCGCCAAGGGTGTCGAGTGCGCGCGCGAATAGCGCCACGTCGTGCTTCAGGCGAATGCGCTTTCCGGTCTCGACGAGATGCTCCCGCCGCACGTGGCGAAAATCCGGATCATGCAGTATGAGATAGCTCAGCTCCGCGCCCTGTTGAACCAGGTTGATCTCCGCCAAGCCTTTGACTTTGTCGTGAAACCCGTGAAAACCGATGAGCTCGCTCAGCACCACACCAGAGTCGTTGAAACTAAGTGTCTGGTCGAAATCGCTGGCCAGCAAGTAGTGTTTCACCATGTAGTAGGACTCCTTTGTTCCCTTCCTGCTAGGGTTTGATTGACTCTGGGAAGCCCGCACCCCTCTACGAACACCTTAACTGAGTTATCCCCAGAATCCCGCACGAATTATTTTGATGGGCGCGATGCGATAAAAATGTGAACCATTCATTATACCTCAGCTTAGATGCGACGTGGCGATAAGAGGTTAGAAAGAAAGGAGATGCGTATGCAAAAAAGACACGGAACCGTAGAAATTACCTGGCACAAAAGAGGTAGCAAAAGCGAACAGAAAAACAAGGCAGCGCTTGTCGTATTTCAAGTTTCTCCGAAATCCCACCAACTGAACCCTTTTTCTTATCCGCAAAACACTTCCAGTCGCGCTCGGAATCAACGGCGCGGCCCTTTCTTGCTTCGCGCCATCTTCGCCAGCGTTCGAGTAAATTCTTTCAGGGTCTCCGGCACGGGCTCGCTGTAGACAAACTGTCCGTTGCGTCGGCAGGTAATCAATCCTGCTTCGCTCAGGATTTTCAAATGGTGCGAAACCGTGGCCGGGGTAATCCCGCGCATCGAGACAATTTCTCCGCAATTCATTTGCTTGCCACGGCAAATGGACTCAAAGATTCGCAGGCGCGTCTCGCCGGCCAGGGCTTTGGAGATTTTCTCGATTTGCGAGCGGTCCATATAAGAACAGCCCCCGAGCCTGGCCGGAGTCTAACCAATTGCAGCCTCCACCGCCAGCCGGAATATTCCCGCATCGAAAAAGTTCAAACTGGCTGTAACCGTATACTTCGATAGCCATCTAATTATCAAAAGCTCGGAGGCCGGGCGGACATCCGGGGAAGCTGGCCTCTAAAAACGGAACAACGGAGACCAACATGAGCAGCACAAAGAGATTGCAAGGGAAAGTAGCAGTCGTAACGGGCGGTAACAGCGGCATCGGGCTGGCTTCGGCGAAGCGCCTGCAGGAAGAGGGCGCCCGGGTGGCCATCTCGGGACGCAACAAGAAGACGCTCGACGAGGCCGTGAAGACCATCAGCAACGGCGTTGTGGCCGTCCAGGCCGACGTGTCCAAGCTCTCGGATGTGGACAAGTTGTATTCGGAAGTTTCGAAGAAGCTTGGAAAAATTGACGTTCTGTTCGTGAACGCGGGGGTCGCGAAGTTTGCTCCGCTTGCTGAAACTCCCGAAACCCTGTTCGACGAACAATTCGACACCAACATCAAGGGAGCTTACTTCACCGTCCAGAAAGCGATTCCTTTCCTGAATGACGGGGCATCGATCATCCTGAATACCAGCGTTGCCGACCAGAAAGGCACAGCGGGGGCAAGCGCCTACGCCGCCACGAAAGCGGCTTTGCGTTCACTGGCCAGAACCGCAGCGGCGGAACTCGCGGGGCGCGGCATCCGCGTGAACTCCGTGGCGCCGGGTCCGATTGTCACCCCCATCTTCGGAAGAACCGGGCTTTCCAAAGAAGCCGTGGATGAATTCGCCAAGGACATTCTTGGAAAAGTGCCGATGAAGCGGTTCGGGCAACCGGAAGAAGTTGCCGGCGTCGTTGCGTTCCTGGCTTCGCAAGACGCCTCGTACATCACGGGCGAAGAAATCAACGTGGACGGCGGACTGGGACAAATTTGAAGTTCGAAGTTTAACGTTGGAGTAGAAAAGGCGGCCGCAGCCTTGCGCGTGGCCGCCTCTCTAGTTTTGCGAAGTCACTCCTGTCCGCTCACTTCGTCCCTCCCGAAGGATCGGGCGAAGTCGCGATATTCACATCGAGAAACCAGGAATGAACGGTATCGCCGGGCGCATAGCAATTTCCGTCTCGCAAATAAGTCCGGGCGCAGCGAGATGTGAATCCTTTTCGCCGGGGCGACTGCGCAAATTGCCAGATCGACGCGTAGTGGATTCCGCTTTTTCCGGGCAGTGGCGGATCGTGTGGAAAGGCACAGCCCGGAGAAGGTGGACAGGCATCGTTATAAACCCAGACGGCGATATCGCGTGTCGGCGAGTGATGGCGAATGTCATCGGCCGTCGTGATGCTGATTTTGGGCCCTTCTTTGACGGGGATTCCGGAGCAATAGACGCCAGGATGAAATCCGCCGCGGACGAGTGCCTCCGACCAGGCGGCAAGATAGGTGTGATAGGTCTCCGGTAGACGCCCACCTTCCTCAATATCCAGGAAAACGACCGTCCCTGAGGAGAAACCTTCTGCTTTCGCGGAGGCCGCGGCGTCGTCTCCGTCGCGAGGTCCTTTGGATTTTGCAACGGCCTGCGTTTTAAGTTCACTGCTATCAGGCCCGCGATAGAGAACCACAAAACCAAACCCCTGCGAGCGGAGCAGTTCCCGCTTGCCAGACCAGGTGTTGTTTTTTTCACCAGGTGGAGGGCTGAGCCAGTAGCCCGAAAACGCAAAGGTTTTACGGAGAATCGGCAGCGCCCCGTCACCCGGATAAATGTTGCGGTCGAAGCCCAAGTAGCTTTTTTCAGATCCGGGGAAATCAGCGGAGGGACTGCTCTGCGCGCCAAGAGCAAAGAGCAGCGCAATTGCGGCCAATATCAGGGAAAAGAGCGCTGTGGAAGCCGACTTTGGGATGAATTTGATCATCGAATTGTTGCCAACCCTTTGCATCAAAAACCCGGCAACTGGATTGCCTCAATAGCACAATTCCCGCGCGAAGGCCGCCTGCAGACGCTATCCTTCGCGCACTTTGTGGCCGGCAAGATTGCCGAGACCGTCGTACGCGGCGTATTTGTACGTCTCGCTGAGCGTCGGGTAATCAAAAACTTTTCGATGAATTCGTCGATGGTGAGGCCCTTGTCCGGCTTGTGCGCCCGCCTTTTCGCCTGCGGGGCCGCAAGCCAATCACAATAAGATCAAAACTTTCCGAAATTGTCGAACCGATTACCAAATCACGATGAGGGGACCTGGGAGGATTCTAGCGAAAGAGGGTTGGCGGTGAGTACGTTTCTCCAGAAGCCTGTGCTGAATGCGACTGCACCAGGGAAGGTGGCGAGTGAACTGGCCTAAGAGCGGCGCAGCCGCTTATCGGGTAGGATGGAAGACAGGAAATGGAACCGCGGGACGCTGCGGGCATCCTACTCAAGTAATAAAACATGCTCAAGGCGAGAGGACAAAATTGACAAATCGCAAAATCATTTTCTGTTTTGCATCGAGCTTAGTGCTGGCGGCCAGTTTGCCTGCGCAAGTCACGCACGGCCAGCCGCCGAAGCTGCCGGCGCCGTTCGCCACGAGGTCGGCAGGCAACGGGCCGCGTGGCGAGAAGCCACCAGCGGGTTTTCTCCCCACCGTTCCTGAAGGATTTGGCGTCAATATCTTCGCGACTAATTTCAAGCGGCCCCGCTTCCTGACGGTCGCGCCGAACAAAGACATCTTCCTCGCCGATACAACAGGACGAGGCCAAATCCTCATCCTTCGTGACCCGAAAAACACGGGCGGCGCGCGGGAACGCGAAGTGTTTGTAGACGGAATGAATCGTCCGTTCGGCATCGCGTTTCACGAAGACTACGTGTACGTCGGGAACATGAACGAGCTGGTGCGCTTCAAGTACGATCCCAAAACCTCCAAGCGCCTGGGTGAAAAAGAACATCTGATGGGCTTGCCTTCGGGCGGGCACGACACCCGCACGGTGGTTGTTGCTCCTGATGGGAAGCATTTGTTCATCGCCGTCGGCTCGGACTCGAACATTAACACCGGCGAGCCGCCCATCCGTGCCGCAGTCACGATTTGCGATCTCGACGGAAAAAATGCGCGGCAGTATGCGACGGGACTGCGAAATCCCGTTGGACTAGCGATCGAACCGGTGACCGGTGAACTCTGGACCAGCGTGAACGAACGCGACGAACTCGGCGACGATCTTCCGCCGGATTATTTCACCTCGCTCAAAGACGGCGGATTCTACGGCTGGCCGTACGGCTACATTGGCGACAACGTGGATTCCCGCGTGAAGCAGGAGCATCCGGAACTGGTGAGGCGCGCCATTATTCCCGATGTGTTGCTAGGAGCGCACGTCGCGCCGCTGCAATTCGCGTTTTACACCGGCAAACAATTTCCAGAAAAGTATTGGGGCGGAGCGTTTGTTGCGGAACATGGATCATGGAACCGCTCGACGCGTTCGGGTTACCAAGTGGCGTTTGTGGCGTTCAAGGATGGCAAACCATCCGCGGATCCCCTGCCCTTCCTTACCGGCCTGGTGCCGAATCCTGCCGGCCCGGACGTGTACGGGCGGCCGGTGGGAGTGACGGTCGCGCCGGACGGTTCGCTTCTCGTCTCTGACGACGGAGCCGGAGTCGTCTATCGCATCTCCGTTATAGAGCAAAAGGGATATTCAAAAATTAGAGAATTGAATCAGGATGGACTCTTGACAGCCGAACGACGGATGCTATACAAGAATGGCAACCGGGGGCAAAACGCACACATCCCAACCATGCCGCCTTGGCGTACAAGCTCTGAGAGGAACCCCCTGAGCAGTTTCCGAGGAGGCCTTATGCTTGCTGGACAGACTGGCAAATACCTTCGCGCGCTTTGCCACGAACATCACATTGAAATGACAGTGAAAGAATCTGGAAAGACCCAGATTGCGCCGGGTCAGACGGCCACCTACACGTGTCCGCGGCCGGATTGCGTCGTACATTACAACCCTTCAAAAGGATACTTTCTCGTTGCGGGCAAAGGACAGATAGAATTGGATTCCACGCCGCGCGTGAAATGTTCGGTCGACGGTCGACCGATGTATCTTGCGGAAACCAATCCACAGAAGAGGAGTTTTCGGCTCTGGAAGTGCCCTCAATGCGGCTCGACTCGCACGAACGAAGAAAGAGTCATTGGCGCATCGTCTTAGCCGCATCTTGTGAGGGGCAGAAGCAAACGGATTCCAGGAGCCGATTAACTCGACCCTGTTCCCAAGGGCGCGATGAAGATGGCTTAGGCTTCAAGAGGTCATGGCTCCGCCGTCATGCTATGAGAGCGCCCCCTGGCTGGTGCCGATCTGCGGTACTTGCCTGCGGACGCCCTCGCCTGGTGGTGAGTATTCGCATGATTGCATGAGTTCAAGCCAGCTCATGGGGCCGGGCCGGCAAAGCGATCAGGACCGGGCAAGGTGATGAAGTAGGTCCGAGCAAGTAGAGACCGTACCGCTCACGCTCCAGCGAGGGCTTTCTTCACGACGAACCCGCCGACGTCCGTTAAACGGAAATATCTGCCCTGGAATTTGTACGTCAGCTTCGTGTGATCGATTCCGAGGCAATGCAGGATGGTCGCCTGCAAGTCGTGGATGTGAACGGGGTCTTCGAGGATGTTGTAGCAATAATCGTCGGTCTTACCGATGGTGAGGCCGCGCTGGACTCCGCCGCCGGCCATCCAAATCGCAAAACAGCGCGGATGATGGTCGCGGCCATAATTCGTTGCTGTGAGTTTGCCCTGGCAGTAGACGGTTCGCCCAAATTCGCCGGCCCAGATGACCAGTGTGTCGTCCAACATGCCGCGCTGTTTGAGATCGAGGACCAGGCCCGCGGAGGGCTGGTCGACGCCCTTGCACTGCAACGCAATGTCGCGCGGCAAATCGTTGTGCTGATCCCAGCCGCGATGATAGAGCTGAATGAAGCGCACGCCGCGCTCGGCAAGCCTTCGCGCGAGGAGGCAATTGGCCGCATATGTTCCCGGCTTCCGCGATTCCGGACCATACAATTCGAACGTAGACTCGCGTTCTTTCGAAAGATCCATCAGGTCAGGCACGGAGGTCTGCATGCGATACGCCATTTCGTATTGCGCGACCCGCGTGTCAATCTCCGGATCCGCGTATTTCTCGGCCAGCAAACGATTCAATTTGGCAATGCCATCCAGCATGCGGCGTCGCGTGGTGGCGGTGACGCCCGGAGGATTCGACAGATACAACACCGGGTCGCCGCTCGCGCGGAATTTCACTCCCTGATAGCGCGACGGAAGGAACCCGCTTCCCCAGAGGCGCGAAAAAAGCGGCTGGTCCGGATTCAACGCGTTGGCCTGCGAAAGCATAACCACGAAGGCAGGCAAATTCTGATTTTCGCTGCCCAGCCCGTAGCTGGCCCATGAGCCCATGCTCGGGCGCCCCGGCTGCTGGAAGCCAGTCTGGAAGAAGGTGATGGCCGGATCATGATTGATGGCCTCGGAGTAGACGGTCTTGATGACGGTGATGTCGTCCACAATTTTCGTGTGGTAGGGAAGCAGCTCGCTGATCCAGGTGCCGGACTTTCCGTATTGGTCGAACTTGAAAATCGACGGCGCGACGGGGAACGACGATTGGCCGGACGTCATGCCGGTGATGCGCTGCCCCTGCCGCACGGAATCGGGCAACTCCGTCCCCTGCAATTTCACCAGGTTCGGCTTGTAATCGAATAACTCTATCTGCGAGGGCGCGCCGGACTGATGCAAGAAAATGACTCGCTTCGCCTTTGGCGGGAAGTGCGGCAGGCCCACGAGTCCGCCGGTTTGGGGGTCCGTTGCGGCATCGGCAGCAAAACCGTCGCCGGTGAGCAGCGTTGCCAATGCGGGAATGCCGATGGCGATTCCGGCTGTGCTTCGCCGGAAGAACTGCCGGCGCGTCATCGCCGCGCGAAGTTGCGGAGTCAACGTCTCACCCATACTCAGCCTCGCCTTCTGCTATTGGTTCGTAATCGTCTCATCCAAATTAAGAATCATGCTCGCTACGTCCGTCCACGCTGCAAGTTCGCGCGGATCGAGATTCGCATCTGTCTTTGCCTCGCCAACCGACAACAATTTGCCCGCGTCCTCGCGGTCCTGGCGGTACGTGGAACGAAATTCCTTGAGCGAGCTGAGAAGTACGGCGCGTTCCTTAGCTTCCGGAGTGCGCGCGGTGGCCAGCTTGAAGGCAAAATCAATCCGCGCCCGGTCCGACTTGCCGCCATTGCGCAACGCGCGCTGGGCCAGTGCGCGCGAAGCTTCCACGTAAGTCGGGTCGTTCATAAGCACCAGCGCTTGTAGCGGCGTATTGGTCACCGCTCGCCGCGCTGTACATTTTTCGCGGTCGGGCGCGTCGAAGAGACTCAGCGAAGGCGGCGGCACGGTGCGCTTCCACACGGTGTACATGCCGCGCCGGTACAAGTCGGAACCAGAAGACAGCGTGTAACTCTGGCCGGAATAGCCTTCTCCGAAGGCCATCTCTTCCCACAATCCTTTTGGCTGATATGGATACACGCTGGGCCCGCCGATTTTGTCGTTAAGCAATCCGCTGATGGCGAGCGCATTATCGCGCACGATTTCAGCCGGGAGTCGGAATCGCGGTCCACGCGCGAGCAGCCGGTTTTCGGGATCGCGCTCCACGAGTTCCGGCAATGCATGCGAAGACTGGCGGTACGTCGCGGAAGTCACAATCAGCCGCTGGATCGCTTTGATGTCCCAGCCGCTGCGGACAAACTCGGTGGCAAGCCAATCGAGCAATTCCGGATGGCTCGGCGGCTCGCCCTGCGAGCCAAAATCTTCGGCCGTCTTGACGATCCCCATGCCGAAATACTGGTTCCAATATTGATTCACCGCAACGCGCGCGGTGAGCGGGTTCGCGGGATCAACAATCCACTTCGCAAGTCCCAAACGGTTAGGAGGCATGTCGCGCGACATCGGAGGCAAAAACGAAGGCACCCCCGGCGTGACCTTTTCGCCCTTCATATCGTACTCGCCCCGTCCCAACACGAACGTGTCGCGTGGCTTCGAAATTTCCGCCATCACCATCGTGGTGGTCAAGGATTTCTCGAGCTTCGCGAGCTCTTTTCTTAGCTCTTTGAGCCGCGAATAAAGCTGGATGTAATTACTAGGCGCGTCGTGCTTCAGAAAATATTCCGTCAGCGCGGTTTGGTGCTGCTTTTCGAGCCGCTCTTGTTTTTTCTCTTTGCTTTCCGCTTTGGCCAATTCCCCGATGTCGGCCTCTTCCGGCGGCTTGTCCGGCTGGAGCGCCGCAATCTGTTTCGCGGGCGCGCCTCCAAGCTCCGTGAGCAGCACGCGCGCCGGCAAATGCACCGCGAGATTTTCGGCCTCCGTCTCCGTCAGCGTGCGCGCATAAATACGCAAGTCGTCAATCTGCCCTTGAAACAGCCCGCCCGTGTTCTTGTTCCCCATCTGCAACCCCGCGGATGTACGAAAGTCCCCGCCGAGCGCATCCTTTGCTATTTCCGTTGGCCACATCTTGCCATCCACATAGAGCTGCAAGCCCGCGGCTTTGCCCGACCCGTCGTAGTTGAGGAGCACGTGATGCGATCCATCCATGGGCACGCGGTCTTTGGTTCGCACTTCCATTGCGGAATCCGGCCAGCGCGCCGCCAATCGTACAAAGAGGCGAAGATTCCTCAGGTGCCTCCCCGTGTACGCGACGTCGTCAAAGCCAAGTTCGTAGCCGGCCCAGTTCAATGAGGGGTCTCTTTTCTGCAGAACCACGCTGCCCTTCAACCCGTAGACATTCACCCACAAGCCGAGAGCAAACGGCTCATGCGCGCCGAAATCCCCGGCCTGGCCGAAGTTAACTTCCGTTTCGCCGCTGAATTCCGCGGCCTTGCCCGTTGGCCCATCCTCGTAAATGACTTCTCCGCGCACGACTTTTCCATCGTGTCTTGACAAGGCGTCGGACAAGTTATCGTTGAATGCGTAGTGCGCCGCCAAGCCTTCCGCCGGCGGCTCCGGCAATGTCGCGAGCCTCGTCTTTTGCCACTCATTCCGCAGGGCCAAAACGTCTTTCTCCGGCATGGCCGTCAAAACGTCGGCGATTTGCTGATTGAAATCCTCGAGCTGCTTCTTTTGTTCCGGAGTGGGCAACTTCAGCACCGGATCGGCATTCCCTTCGTAGCCATCCAGCCCGCGCTCGGGCACGGTATTGAAGAACGCAAAGAACCGGTAAAAATCCTTCTGCTTGATGGGATCGTACTTGTGGTCGTGGCAGCGCGCGCAGCCCATTGTGAGTCCCAGCCACGTCGTTGCCGTAGTGCTTGCGCGGTCCACGACATACTCGACGTGGTACTCCTCCGGGATCGCGCCGCCTTCGAAATTAATCATGTTGTTGCGGTTGAACCCGCTGGCGATTTTCTGCTTCACCGTCGCGTTCGGTAGCAGGTCCCCGGCAATCTGCTCGATGGTGAACTCATCGAATCGCATGTTGCGGTTGAAGGCGTCAATTACCCAATCGCGCCACGGCCACATCTCGCGCAAACTGTCAATGTGATAGCCGTGCGTATCGGCGTAGCGCGCCAGATCGAGCCACGGCATGGCCATGCGCTCGCCGTAGTGGGGCGACTTCAGCAACTCGTCCACGCGCTTTTCGTAAGCGTCAGGAGAATGATCGGTCAAAAACGAATCCACTTCGGCGGGGGTCGGCGGCAGGCCGGTCAGATCCAGGGAGACGCGCCGCAGCAGAGTGGCTTTGTCGGCTTCGGGCGAAGGCTTCAGACCTTCCGCTTCCAGGTGCGCAAGAACGAAATTGTCGATCGGATTCTTCGGCCAGGTTTTGTCTTTGACCTCGGGGACGGCCGGGCGCTTTGGCGGATCAAACGCCCAGTGCGATTGCCAATTCGCGCCCTGACCAATCCATACGCGGAACAGTTCGATCTGCCTGGGAGTCAGAGGTCTTCCGTACGACACGGGCGGCATCGGCCTCTGCTTCGAAATCAGCCTCTGGTACAACTTGCTGGCGGCGCTGTTGCCCGGCACGATGAGGCGGTAGCCGCCGCGGTCCGCAAATACATCATCTTTGGTGTCGAGCCGCAATTTGCCCCGGCGGCTGTCTTCTTCCGGACCGTGGCAGGTAAAGCAGGCATCCGAAAGGATGGGACGAATGTCGCGGTTAAAGTCGACCGGCTTTTCTAGAGGGGCGGGCGGCGCTTGTCCTGAGCACAGGGAAGAAAGACCCAGCACCACAGCAGCCGGCAACCATCGGCAGATGACCACTCGGATCAAGAACTCCTCACCGATTGCGTTGCGCAACCGGCAAATACCATACTACCGCGGGCTCCGCTTGGGAATACCTTCTATACCTGAATGCCCGGAAAGACGCGCCGCGTCCAGCGAGAGCGGGAATTTTCTATACTTTCTATCGGCAAGCCTCAAAACCGGAATAATTCTTGTCTCGTCGTTGCTGACTGTCTGGCGGGGTGACCACTTGTGAGCAGCAGGGTAAATCAATGCAGCAAGCCCTCGGGATGGCTGGGCCGCTCCACTTTGTGGCGCATGAATGCAAGCCACTCCAACCTGACCGACTGGGGCTTGCAGCACGTCTCAATCGCGAACCACTACACCATTCTCGATGTCGGCTGCGGTGGCGGCAGAACCGTGAGCAAATTAGCAGCAATGGCCACGCAGGGAAAAGTCTACGGCGTGGATTATTCCGAAGAGAGCGTCGCCGCAACCAAGAGAGAACGAACGCGCACTGGATCGAACTCGGCCGCGTTGAAGTGCGGCACGGCTCCGTTTCCCAGTTGCCGCCTATCCTTAATGACGGACGGGAAGCGGTCAATTCTATTCTACAAACTTCCGGGAAATATGCAGGAACTTCAAGGAGAGTTAGCTTTAGCTCCGACAAAAGCCCTGCGGTTAGAAAGCTTGTCATTCTGAGCGCATTCGAAGGATGCGCAAAGAATCGCAACCGATCAAAAGGACAACCTATGCCTTCGTTGAGATCCTTCGCTTCGCTCGGGATGACAGGTTCATTTTGCTCGGCTACATATCATTCTTGCGTCCTGTGAGGAATCGGAATTGGGTGTATCGCCTAATAAACCACGCGCCGTCGTTGCAGTATGGAAGCGATAAATCGATATGACGCCAAGGAGATCGCGATTGAAATTCGTATGCCTTGTCTACGGGGAAGAGAAGAAAATTGGAGCCATGACCGACGATAAGTGCATGGCTTACGACCAGGAACTCCGAAACACAGGTCAGTGCCTTGCCTCGGAGGCCCTTCAGCCCGTTCGCACCGCTGCCACCGTGCGGGTCCGCAACGGGAAAGTCTCCGTCACGGATGGCCCTTTCACGGAAACGAAGGAGTGTTTAGCGGGGTTCTATTTGATTGAGGCCGCCGACATGAACGCTGCAATCCAAATCGCCTCGCAAATTCCGCCCGCCCAAGTGGGCAGTATCGAGGTTCGCCCGGTTCGCGAACTTCGCAGCACCAGCGGTGCACAAAGACGCTTGTAGCTGAAATCTGCTTGTCCGTTTGCCCGTTTATCAGAGTTAATCGTGAATTCGGGTCAGCTCACGGTTTCAGAAAGAAAGACTGTTAAATGCCAACGAACTCTATTTTGTCTCCTGACCTCTAACATGGACTGAATCTTCCGGAGGTCGGCGACAAACACGTGCATTGAGCTTAGGTTTGTTTTCGTCTTCGATTACTTCTACGGAAAGGCGCCGTGACGACGGCGCCTTTTCCGAGGCCCTGCCCCTAGAACTGGAGTTTCAACGACACCTGCAGCTGCCGCGCCGAGCCAAAGTCCCCGGTTGGAAAGCGTGTGGTGGTGATCTTTCCGAAGATGGAGTTTTGGGCATTCAGATTGGGGTTCCCAAAATTGGGATGATTGAGCACGTCAAAAGCTTCGGTGCGGAACTGCAGGTTCATGCGCTCGGAGAGCTTCGTGTTTTTGACTAAGGACAAGTCCGCGTTGACGAAGCGGGGTCCAGTGAACGCATTTCGACCAAGATTGCCGAAGTGATCCCCTGCGGGGGTCGGTCCGAGCGGCAGCGCGAATGCCGCATTAGGCGTGGCTGAGCAAAGTGGAAAGCTAGCGAGTATGGTCGGCTGGCCCGGCGGACCAAACGGCGCACAAACTGTAGCATTGCTGAACCACTGGGCGGGATTTCCCGTGACCGTTACCGGCGAAAGGAGATCAGGCCGCAGGCCACCGCCTGCGGTCAGAGGGGTCGTGCCAGTGAAGTTGGCGATGGAGGTGGTTAGGTTCAAAGGATTGCCGGTCTGTACCTGAATAATGGTTCCTACTTCCCATCCGGAGATCAGGCGGTTCCCGTGGAACGGCAGTTCGTAGAACCCGCTAACCACGCCGCGATGCCTGACATCGAAGTCGGACAGGCCACGATTACCGGCGAGATCCAGACTGTTCTGCAAAATGACGCCTTGCGTGTTGAGTGAATTTTCATCGATTGACTTGGAATAGGTGTAAGAGGAAATGATCTGCAATCCATGTGACAGGCGGCGGTTCAATTCCACAACCAGCGCGTTGTAATGCGAACCCGCGCCACTGGTAATTTCGGTGATGTTTCCGAGAGCCGCGTTCGGGTCAATCGAACTTGAGGCTGATAAGGTCGAGAACGGCCGCACGAGCGTGCCACTGACTAACTCGAACTGGTTGATGTTGCGAGCAATTCTGAGGTGCGTCCCTTTCGAACCGAGGTAGCCGACTAATAAACCTGTCGAAGGCGTGAGCTGCTCCTCGATGTTGAAGTTGTACGACTGAATGTACGGATTTTTGAAATTCGAATCAATCGTCGTGGGAGAAAGGCTACTCGCGCTGAAAGAAGAAGCGTTAGTGAGCTTGACCGGGTTCGTTGTCGTGCCGGTGGCCGCGAGCGGCGAACTGAACGGCGGATTGCTGTTCAGGCCCGTGACGATGCCAGTGACGGGCTCGTCGGTGAAGATGGCGTACCCGGCCCGGACAACTGTTTTTTGGTTTTTGAAGGGACTCCACACGATGCCCACCCGGGGCTGGAAATTCTTGTTGTTGGTGTAGAACAGCTGGTTGATTCCGTTCGTGCCCATTTGTACCAGGGAAACGGTGGCGGGCTCGAAAACAGTAAAGCGATTGGCCGCTTCGGTTGGAGTCGCATACCAACTATAGCGGAGGCCAAGCTGCAAGGTGAGGTTGGGCATCCATTTGAAGCTGTCTTCGGCAAAGCCATCGTAGGCCGGGGAGAGAATGCGGTTAGCGGCCGTTCCGGCGAAGTTGAAGCTTGATGCCGTGTCGTTCAGGAAGTTGGCGACGCCCGAGAATCGAAAGATGGTGGCATCAAGCACGAAGTTATTGTTGTAAAAGCGGCGAACTTCGCCACCGATGCTGAAGTTATGGCGCCCCTTCAGCCAACTTAACGTGTCGTTCAGCACGGCGTTGGTGTCGCCGCGGCCCTGGGGAAACACCGCGGGGCCGCCGAAGTTAAGAGCGCCCGAACCAATGTCAATCTGCGCCAGGCCGATCGGGGCGTTGATTCCATTGTTGATGCCAAAGTTCGCCGAATTCAGGAGCTGATTGGGATTAAAGATGATATGAATTCGATTGTAGCCCACGCGAAGTGAGTTGGTCAGGGCCGGCCCGAAAATGTGATCTTCGCCTACCGTTGCGATCTGACGGCGGGACGAACGTGTATCACCCCATCCGGGCAGTGTATTGCCCTGGAGCGTGGGTTCCTGCCGCAAGTCTTGTTGAATGGCGACGTATCCGTGCACACGGTCTTTCTCACCCAGCTTCACGTCGATGTCGCCGGTACCTTGGTCAATATTGACAGGAGCGAGTGCCGAACCTACGAAGAAAGGAGACCCGTTTACGGTGGCATTCGTTGCGGGGATCAGGGCCGCGAGAGCTTTGACAGCGGGATCGGTGCTCGCTTGTGCTTGAGCCTGCTGCGCCGCAGAAAGGACCAGGCTGTTGATGGTGAGGCCCTGGCGCTGCCGCAATCCTTCATAGCTGGCAAAGAAATGCGCGCGATCCCTGCGAATCGGTCCGCCGAGGGCCGACCCAAAATTGTTCCGTCTGAATGGCGACTGGGGCACAGCGGTGGTGTTGAAAAAGTTCCTGGCATCCATCGCGCTATTGCGGAGGAAATCAAAAAGCTCACCGTGGAAATCGTTGGTGCCCGAGCGCGTGGCGATGTTGACGATGGCTCCGGAGTTTCGGCCGTATTCGGCGCTGTAGGTGGAATTGTCGACTTTGAACTCGGCTACCGTGTTAATAGACGGCTGGAAAGTGATTTGATTCTGGACCATATCACTGAGGTTGATGCCGTTCACCAGGAAGTTGACGGTGTCTTCTCGCTGTCCGGCGGTATTGAAAGCGAATGATCCCTGGCCGCGCAGGGGAGCTGTCAAGAACCCGTTTTGGGGAGGAGTCACTGTTCCCGGGGTAAGCAGGCTCAAATCCACAAAGTGGCGCCCGTTGAGCGGGATTTCTTGTGTCGTTTTCTGGTCGATGACCTGGCCCATGGCGATGGTGCTGGCATCGATTACGGGAGGGTCCGCCTCGATGCTGATCTCTTCGCTGACTTGGCCAACCTGCAGCTGAACGTTTTGCGTCACCGTTACGGCCGCGTTTAGCGTGATATTGCGCAACACGGAGGTCTCAAAACCGTTGGCGCTTACGCTAATTTGATAAGGCCCAATCGGGAGCGAGGGAACCAGATAACTTCCCACGTTATCGGACTCCGTGTTCCACTCGACGCCCGTGACTTGATTTTTCGCGACTACTTTGGCATGCGGAACGGCCGCACCAAGGGCATCCGTTATTGTCCCTTTGAGAACGGCGGTGGACTGTCCCAGCGAGAGACTTCCCAAGGCAAGAGAGCACAGAAAGCAGCAGAAAAAGTAGATGTACCGGGTTGGACGGAGAGACGACCTGTCCAGAACAATTTCCATGATGCCTTCCTCCTGGGTCAGAAGACCCAATCCGATGAAAATGCGCAACTTCCCACCGATTCCGCGGTGTTGGCCAGGAGAAAAGCGCCTCGGAACGGGACGAAAACTAAAAATAGGGCGGACTTAGCTGCGTGTTGGAATACTATATTCGACGTGACGATTGTCAATAGCACGACTGTACCCATGTGCCCAATGTACAAACGCAAAGCACCGTTGTGTCCGCGAATATAGCAGCCCGTGGGAAGCTAACCCTTCACACTCGTCGCGGCAACGATCCTCACCCATGATGGCAAGCTTCTAATCGGAACTGCAGATGACCGGCTGGTGTTTCGGCTAGCTTGCCGTATTGCTCCTCAAGCTCACAGGGACGGAGAAAAACTTTAGTTGAGTTGGCCTTGATTTCAGTAGCCGAAAACTAGCGAGCTTCTTTTCCGTTGACGAGATTTCTCGCGGCCGGCTCGTTGGGGCCCTTGTTCCCGCAGGCGTTCCATTGGGCGTTGGTGATTTCGTTGCGGGAGATGCCGCCCATGATTTTCTTTCCGCGGTAAACCACGCAGCCGTTTGGGGTGCAATCGCCGAGGGAAAGCCCGATATACTTGGCCCATTTATCGGCTTTGTCGTCCCATTGCGCGCAGTCATGGGTCATCTCGGAGGACTCCGGGCAGGAGACGAGGCCCTGATTGACTGAAACGCTGGTCCCCTGCTCGCCGTAATTGCCGCACATCAGCACGAACGTTTGGTGATGACCGAGATAGATAATCGGAATCGCATCCGGTTCGCCGTCGGGAGAAAAGTGCTGCGGCGGAGTGATTTGCAGCGTGCCTCCACCGCGGATCTGGACAACGTTCGCGAGATACGAGGAATTCGGGGCCGGAGAAAAATCAGGATTCCGCATACACGCCGAAGCGATGGCCGACGCGGACATGCGCTGGCCATCAAAAACATAGGGAACCGGGAAACGGGCGATGCATGCCTGGATTTTCCGTTCGGTTTCCGCGCGCTGCTTGGCCACATGTTTGCGGTAGAGGTGGACGCTGAGGAAGAAGATTCCCGCGGCCACGGCCGAAATCCCGGCAACCCAAAAGAAAACGATGCGGAATTGCTTGTGGTAGACCGCGAGCACAACAACCACGGAAGAGAGGATTGAGGCGAACAGGGCCGTCCCGAGGGTCATGAAACTCTCCGGTCTGTGATTATAGTTGTTTGCGCGGCAAGAGGATGCGCGCGGATCCGGGCGCTGGGCGTGCCTAGGTGAAGTATCCAACGATTCAGCGGGCGCTTTCAGCGGATTCCACTCGCCGATGTCGAAGTGCTAAAAGGGGGAGCACTCCTTCGGCGCGCATTGGTCAGCTCACGCAGAAACTCCCGTTGTGAATCCGCATCACGCGTGTTAGAAGCTGGATTCAGTTTGAAAGCGTGCTCTCGAGTGGCTGGTGAAGGAGAGACGGGATGGACAGGCGAACCTTTCTGCAAACAATGGTGGCGGGAGTGTGTGCGTTTGCGGATCTTCCGCTGCTGCACTCGGCGTTGCCGAAGATGAAGATTACGCGGGTGCGGGCTTATGCGCCGCCGAATCCGAATCCGCTGTTCAATCAGGCCGACACCGTGGTGACGGTCGAGACCGACGCGGGAATAACGGGCATTGGTGAAGGCGGTTTTCCGGATGCGCTGAAGCAGTGCGCCGGACGCCTGATCGGCCAGGACCCGCAGCATATCGAACGGTTGTGGCAGGACATGTCGCGGTCGTTTTTTTACCCTCCTGGGCGGGAAAAAGAACATGCGCTCGGCGCGCTCGATCTGGCGCTGTGGGACATCAAAGGCAAAGTGCTGAAGCTGCCGGTTCACGAAATCCTGGGCGGCATGGTGCGGAATTATTGCGAATGCTACAACACCGCCGGCATCATTCCCGGGATCAAGCCGGGAATGAGCGTGAGAGAGCGCGCGGCGGCTACCATTGCCGCCGGTTACCGCGCTTTCCGTATGGGCGCGGCGGACACGCCGGCGAATACCACGTTCAATACGCGACAGAAACTGAATCAACTTTACGAGGAATGCCTGCAGGCGCGCGAAGGCGTGGGCAAAGACGGCGACTGGTGCGTTGATTTTCATCAGCGATTCGATTTGTCGGACGCCATTCGCGGATGCGACTTGATCGAACCGCTTGCGCCCTTCTTCGTCGAGGACCCCGTGCGCGCGGAGGCCTTCGGCGAAGACCTGCCGCGTCTGCGAAAGTTGGTAAAGGTTCCCATCGCGGCGGGCGAGGAATGGGGGAATCGCTGGGATTTCCATCCGCTGGTGGAGAACCACGATATTGATTACGTGCGCGCCACGCTGCCGAACGTGGGCGGCATTACCGAGATGATGAAGATTGCGGCAATCTGCGAGACGCATTTCGTGGGCATTGTGCCGCACTTCACCGGCCCCGTCGCCACCGCGGCACTGGTGAATTCGTTAGGGACATTCTCAGGTCCGCTGCTGATGGAGTACAACTTTGAGGGCCGGGAGCTTCCGCATGTGAAGGTCTGCCTGGATTTTAAGAATGGAAAGCTCTATCCCAACGATCGGCCGGGGCTCGGCGTCGAGCTGGACATGGGCAAACTGACGCAAATTTTCGAAGTGACGAAATACGATACGAACCGCGCGCAAACATACTTTCGCCCAGATGGATCAATCACCAATTGGTAGCGCCGGGAAAAAGGCACTCCCCGCGCCACCTTGTTTCATAAGCCGAGCTGATTGATCGGCCGCCTGCTGGTGTTCCCTTTCGGCGCGCTGCCCGGTTGCCGCTTCCGCCGAAGAAGCAGACCAGACCAAAAAGGTAGCCGAAGTTGTACCAAGCTCCGTTATTGTGAACCTCGTAGATACCGAAGCCGCTTTTGAACAGTGAGACCACAAAGACAAAGGGAGCAATAAAGCCGTGCCAGAGGCCAAGCCAGAAGCCCGCGACTCCACCGTGTTCGCTAGCCCTTGCTTTGGACGGGTCAGGACCCGCTGCACATCCAGCCAGAATGTTCCCTAGCTGCTAGCAGGAGGACAACCACGAATAAGGCAAAAGAGGATTTCATCGCAATTCCTCCCTTCCACCTGATTACGAAGCAGCCGCCTCAGCGAGAGGGCTTTGGCGGCCACGAAATCTGGCCGGTGCCGTGATAGGCCAGGTTGGCGATGTGGCCGGCGCGCGCGGCGGCGACACCAGTTTCGGCAGGAGCGTTTGGCTCTTTGCGCGAACGGACGCAATCGAAGAAGTTTTGCAGGTGGTCGATGGTGCCGTCGCGGAAGCTGTCGGCCCTTACTACAGGATTTTCCCTTCCGGACAAGCCTTCGTGATAAACGGCGAAGCCGCTGCGGTTGATCTTCAAGGTGGCGTCGGTGCCTCGGAACTCGAGGCCTCCATCGTCGATGGAGGAGGCCATCATTCCTTCGTAGACGACGTCGAATCCGGGATAGCGGAAGGCCGCCTGCACGGTGTCGGGGCATTCCCATTGTTCGAAGATGGATTTGTCGGCGAGGAGTTGCGCGTGCGAGGGCTGATCGGCTTTCATGGCCCAGTGAGCGACGTCGATCCAATGGGTGAAGAGATCGGTCATCGCGCCGCCGCCAAAGTTCCAAAACCAGCGCCAACGGTAGAACTTTTCTTCGCTGAAGGGCTGATCGGGAGCGCCGCCGAGCCACTGCTTCCAATCGAGCGACTGGACGTCAACGGTTCTGTGTTCGCGCCACCCGAGATAGTTCTGCCACCAATACGTGCGAACCTGCGGAACGCGGCCGAGGCTGCCGCCCTGAATGAGGTCTACGGCATCGCGGAAGTGGCTCCAACTGCGCTGCTGCATGCCGCATTGGAGGATTTGTTTGCTGGAACGGACGGCACGAGTGAGGGTCGCGCCTTCCTCAACAGTATGAGTCACAGGCTTTTCCAGATAGACATCTTTGCCGGCGGCGATGGCGTCCACGGCCATGCGCACGTGCCAATGGTCGGGAGAAGCGATGATGACAGCGTCGAGTTTTTGCTCGAGGAGCTGGCGATAATCGTCGTGGACGGTCGCGAGACCTTTCGAACGTTCTTTGATGGCATCCCGGCGCGGAGCATAGACGTCGCTGACGGCGGCGATCTGGTAGTTGGCGCCGGACTTGTCGGCGGCCTCAATGAGACCGTTCATGCGGCCGCCAGCGCCAATGACGCCGACGCGGATGGTGTCGTTGGCGCCGAGGACGCGAGTGGACGCGAGAGCGGTCAGACCGGTAGCGACGATGAAACTGCGACGATCGAGTTGGTGTGTCATGGGCAAGCATCTTAGCGATTCGCGGTTCGTGAGAAAAGTGGCTAGATTCAAATTCGCTGTGCTGAACAGGCCAGTTTACTTGTTGAAGGGACGACAGGACGACAACCAGCAACGAAAAATGCATCCTTCCGTTCCGTGCTCATGGCTCGCGTATGGCCGGAGCCATGTCGGAGCCATGACCGAGGACTGCTGGACGGCCGAGGTTCAGGGTAATCTTTGCCTAGAAGTCCCAAGATGATCCGCTCCCAGCCGGAGGCAGGATGAGCTCACCTCGAGAAATCCGCCGAGTTCTCCTCGTGCACCCGAGCGGGCTGATGTACTCGGAAGTATACCTCCGGCTCGAGCCCCTCGGACTAGAACTCGTGGCTGCCGCTTGCCGGAAGAATGGGTATCGAGTCCGCCTGATCGATCTTCAAGCAAGTTCGCACAAGGAATATTTCCGGACGATTCAGGAGTGGCGTCCCGACGAACAGAGTGATGCCAAGCGCAAGCGGATGCCGCTTCATCGTGCATTCCTCTTTCTGATTAACAACGACATGCGAAGAGCAGATCCACGCCCCCCCGGCTTAGACGGAGGAAAAGGAAACTCGTATTGGGACGGCGAGCGCTACTTCACGGTCTGGGCGAGCTGAATTGGCTGCCATTGGAGGGGCTGGCCGGACGTAGAGTTGACGGAAAGGCCAACGGAAAGCGTGTAGGGGCCTGAGAGAGAGTAAAAACTGGTATGTTTTTGCCGGGGTGGCAGCTAGGCGACCAACGTTGAACGTGGGTCAAAACAACCGGCAGGATGCTGGCGCTAAATAAAACTTTCGCGGGCTAGCTTAGCGGCTAGGGGTCCAGTGAGGACGAGCGGTGAAGAGGCCGTTGACAAAGCCGACGTCGTAACAGACAAAAATCCCGAAACAGAGACTGACGAGACCCGAACCGAAAACGAGGCTGCGGTTGAGCCATGCGAAACGGCGACCCGCAAAAGAAAAAGGCAAGGCCAGAGCAACGGTGATCAGCATCATGCCGACGATGGTGCCGAAGCCAAAGATGAGCAAATAGAGGAGCGCCCACTTGGGCTGGCGGATCGTGCTTAAGACCAGAAGTGCGACGGCGGCGGAGCCTGCGAGGCCGTGGATGATTCCGACGAGCAAGGGACGCAAGGCGTGGAAGAGGCCGAGGCGAGCGAAGGGTTTGCGCAGCCAATTCGGTGCGGTGAGACTGTCGCCGTGGTGCTCTTGACTGGCTGAGTGGGAATGCCAATGAAAATGCAAGTGGTGGTCGTGTTGGTGGAGGTGGGCATGCGTTCCGATCAGGGCCGGATGGCTGGGAGAAAATTTTTCGCTGAGCCATTTCATGGCGCCGGAGAGGTTGAGAAAGCCGAGCAAGATGAGCATGAGGCCAACAGAGAATTCCATCGCGAGGCCCGTGCGAGGCGGAATAGCCATGCCGAAGAAAATGACGGCGCTGCCGACGATGGCGATGGTCAGCGTGTGGCCGCAGCCCCAGAGGATGCCGATGAGACCGGCTTTGGGAATGGAACGCTCGCGGCTGACGATGGTGGAAACGGCGATGACATGATCGGGATCGGTGGCGTGGCGCATCCCGAGAAGAAAGCCGATGGCGAGAATGGCGAGTCCGGTGCTGAGAGACGAATACATGGCCATTGAGCGAGGGCCGATTCCGTCAAAAAGCATACCTTACAAGACAATGATTTCGCACGCGCGCAAGAAAAGGTGCAGACGGAGTCGGCGAGAGGGATTCATTCGCCGAGGAGGATGCGGACGAGTTCGGCGGCGGCATGGGGGAGGCGGGCGCCACGGCGCGAAACGAGATAGACGTGACGCGGAATGTTGAGCTGGCGGATCTTCACTTCCTTCATCCAGCCGTGCTCGATTTCCCAGCGCACGCACATGCGCGGGACGATGGCCACGCCCATGCCCATTTGCACGAAGCGTTTGATGCTTTCGATGGTGGGCATTTCGATGGGCATGTTGAGGGCAGCACGGTGGCGGGCGAAGAGTTCAATGACGCGGCGGCGAAAGGGCGATTCGACACTGTGGGCGATGAAGGTTTCGGCAGCGAGGTCAGCAACGTCGACTTCGCGTTTTTTAGCCAAGGCGTGTCTCGGCTGCACGACCAAGGTCAACTCGTCTTTGAGAATTACTGTGGCCTGGAGCTGCGGATCGCGGGGGACAAAGGAGATAGCGCCGAGATCGAGGCGGTAGTTCAGGACTTCGTGTGGAATCTCGCGGGACAACATGCGGTGAACACGGATCTGGACACCAGAATGAAGTTCGCGAAATTTTGCGAGAGCAGGAAGGAGAGCGTGAATGGAACTTTCGTTTACGCCGAGGGAAAGTTCGCCGCGAGTAAGGCCCTCGAGTTCGGTGAGACCTTTCTTGACTTCGTCGCGGAGATTGATGAGACGCTCGGCGTAGTCTCTGAGAAGCGTGCCCGCATCAGTTAAGCGGACAGGGCGAGCGCCACGGACAAAAAGAGGCTGGCCGAGAGAGTCCTCAAGCTTGCGAATCGCCAGACTAATGGCCGGCTGCGTACGATAAAGGCGTTCAGCCGCACGCGAAAAGCTGCCCTCCTTTGCAACGGTCAGAAAAACTTGTAGCTCACCCAGATCCACACGTCCCCCTGGCAATCCAATCTTCCGTGGCAATGGCCCATTAGCTACGCGGGGCGCTTCCTGGTAGAGCCCACTGGAACGCAAGAGCGAAAAGCACGCTCCTAAAGAAGTCTCTGGCAGGCTAGTATAAGGCAGAATTATCAAAAGCAGAACAAAGATAAATTGGACTGGGAGGGCGGGCACGTGCGTTACTAGGACTCTGGGAAACTCTATAGGCTGGGGGACCCATTATGGAAACGGTACGCATCTTTGACACTACGCTCCGTGACGGGGAGCAATCACCGGGCTTTTCCATGAACACGAGCGAAAAGCTGCGCATGGCCAAGCAGCTTGCCGCGCTGCACGTGGACGTGATCGAAGCCGGCTTCCCAATCTCCTCGCGAGGCGACCTGGAAGCAGTGCAGATGGTGGCCAAGGAAGTGCGCGACGTGCCGATTGCGGCGCTGGCGCGAGCTAAGAAAGAAGACGTGGATGCGGCGCTGGAAGCCTTGAAGCCGGCGGCAGCGCCAAGACTGCACGTTTTCCTGGCCACGTCGGATTTGCACCTGCGCGTGAAGCTGAATATGACGCGCGAGAAGGCCCTGGAAGCCATCGGAGCGATGATCCGGTACGGTCGTCAGCACGTGGAAATAGTCGAATTTTCGGCGGAAGACGCCGGGCGGACTGATATCGATTTCTTGTGCCAGGTGTGCCGCGCGGCGGTAGACGCCGGGGCGACTGTTTTGAACCTGCCGGATACGGTGGGGTACGCGGTACCAGAAGAGTACGGAGCGATGTTTACGCAAGTGCGCGAACATTTGGGCGATCCGGACGGGGTTACTCTGAGCGCGCACTGTCACGACGATTTGGGCCTGGCGGTGGCTAATTCGCTTGCGGCGGTGCGGGCTGGCGTGCGGCAGATTGAGTGCACGATCAACGGGATCGGCGAACGTGCGGGAAACGCCTCGCTGGAAGAAGTGGTGGTAGCGCTTGCGGTGCGCAAAGAAAGCTTTGGCGTGACGACTGGGATTCGGCTGGACCAGCTCTTCCCTGCCAGCCGCCTGCTTACAGAGATTACCGGAGCGCACGTGGCGCCGAACAAGGCCGTGGTAGGGGCGAACGCGTTTGCGCATGAAGCGGGTATCCATCAGGATGGAATCATCAAGAACCCGCTGACGTATGAAATCATCTCGCCACAAACGGTGGGGGTGCCCAGCAGGTCGCTGGTCGTAGGCAAGCATTCGGGCCGGCACGCCTTGCGGACCACGCTAAAGGATCTGGGGTATGAGGCCAATGATGCGGAACTGGCGGAAATCTACCGGCGCGTGACCACGCTCGCGGACGAATCCAAGCAAATCTGCGCGCGCGACATCGTGGGCATCGCGCACGAAGTGATCCGCCGGCGCCCAGCAGCGATGCCGGCGGAGTCGCCCGTTGCCTGATACGACTAGCGGGATCAGTTTTAAGTCCTAAGTTGTAAGTCATAAGTGGAGAACTGTTTTTTGAAAGTCTAGGCTTAAGCCTCTGTTTTTTGTTGGACTCATTTGGTTACGCGAGACCGGAGTTTTCGGAGGGCTTGCGGCAAGCCCGATTGTGTTGGTTCGAGGCACACCATGAAGAAGAAGATTGTCTTGCTCCCGGGAGACGGCATCGGCCCGGAAGTAACGCGGGCTGCGGCGGCCATCTTGCGAGAAACGGCTCACGAGTTTAATCACGAATTCGAATTCGTGGAGCTTCCGCTGGGTGGCGCGGCTGTTGACGCCACGGGGACGCCCCTTCCCAATGAGACGCTGGATCTTTGCCGGATGGCGGACGCAGTGTTTTTGGGCGCAGTGGGCGGGCCGAAGTGGGATGCGCTGCCGGTCGGGAAGCGACCGGAGAGCGGGTTACTCGGTCTGCGCAAGGGCATGGGGCTTTTCGTTAACGTGCGGCCGGTGAAGTTGATTGAGCCGCTGCGCAAGCTTTCGCCGCTGAAGCCAGAGCGGCTGGGTGATTTGGATCTGGAGATAGTGCGTGAACTCTCCGGTGGAATGTACTTTGGAGAGCGCGGGAACGTGGCAGAAAACGGTGTGGAGCGGGCGTGGGACACCGAGTCCTATTCAACGCCGGAGATCGAGCGCATCGCCACGTTTGCTTACACGCGGGCGGAAAACCGTACGCGGCGGCTGTGCTCGGTGGACAAGGCCAATGTACTGACTAGTTCGCAGCTTTGGCGGCGAACTGTGACAGCCATGACCGCGGTCTATCCCTCCGTCAAGCTGGAGCACATGTACGTGGACAACGCGGCGATGCAGCTGACACTGAAGCCATCGCAGTTTGACGTGATGCTGTGCAGCAACATGTTCGGTGACATTTTGAGCGACGCGGCGGCAGCGCTAGTCGGCTCCATCGGGTTAATCCCGTCGGCGAGTTTTGGGGATGCGGTGCCGCTGTTCGAACCGATTCACGGCTCTGCGCCCACTCTAGTGGGGACGGATAGTGCGAATCCCATTGGATCGATTCTCAGCGCGACAATGATGCTGCGGGACGCGTTTGGTTTGACCCTTGAGGCGGATTGGGTGGAGCAATCCCTGACGCGCGTTCTGTCCGCGGGCTACCGCACTCCAGATATCGCGGAGCCGAATGCTCGCGTCGTGGGCGGATCGGTCTTCACGGAAGTCCTGAGAGAAGAGATGCAGCGAACGTTCGAACACGCCGAACGATACGGCTGGGGCGTGTAGTTCCCTTCCGGCCTTGCACAACGAACCTGTCAAATTACCCCAAGCAATGACAACAAAGAATGCACTCGCATCGGTGCTCTGCTCCTCGTGGCATGCTGCTCTCCGTATGTCCCAAATCTCGCTGCGCAAAGTGTTCTATGCGAAAAGCAGGGTGCTCCCAAGGACTGGCAAACCTGCCGGGACCGGGTCACGGTTTCTGTTTCCGGTATCCGCCAATTTCTAAGCGTGTCCCAAGTACCGTTAAGGTGAGGAATCTCGTCACATTCCAGCGTTCGGATATACGGACGCTAGCCTCGCTAGCCTCTTTGTTGAGTTTAATCATCTTTTGAACTTTTCGCAAACCAGATACTCCCACAACAAAACCAAGACTTCTCCAGCACAACGCAGTCTGGAACTAACCAGAATGAAGACCGCGTTGCCTTGGCTCCGCGAAGTCAGCGCCCCATCGTTACAGCAGACCGGGCGTGCTTTAGATACCGCGTACAGGAATTGGTTCGACTCCTTGATGGGTAAGCGTCCGGATAAAGTAAAACCACCGAGGTTTAAGAAGAAATCAAACCGTCAGTCTGCTCGTTTCACCAGAAACTCTTTCCGTTTCAAAAATGGCGTCCTACGCCTTTCCAAGAT